>NZ_JAPZBC010000001.1:6560000-7160000 GCF_027460265.1 Streptomyces sp. WMMC940 | reverse complement strand
AGGAGATCCGGCCCTCGGAGAGCTTGATCCGGCGCACGATCAGCAGGTTGTCGCCCTGCATCACGGGGACGTCCTCGGTGCCGACGACCGTGACGTCCTCGTCGTTCTCCAGTGCCGCGAGCAGCTGGGCGACCTCGAAGGGGGCCTGTCCTTCGCCGACCTCTCGGGCGGGCGAGCCCTCCGGCAGATTGCCGATGATCATCGCGGGACCCCGGCCGCCGAAGAGGTCGTAGCGCAGGAATACGCCCTGGCAGCTGCCGTCGGGCGCGGGCAGCAGCCCGGCGCCGAGGTTTCCGGGCCAGTCCCCCGGGTCCATGGCCAGGACGTCGAAGTCCGGGCCCGCGGGAGTGGAGGCGCTGCGGCGGCGGAGGAAGGACATGCCGACATGGTACGTGCCCCGCAGGCCGTGCCGCCGACCGGGCGCTCGCGGGCGCGACACGCCGGAACGGGCCGGACGGCCGGTCGCGCCGCGTCCCGCGGGCTCAGCCGGCGCGGCCCGCCAGCTCCTGCAGGAGGGTGACGGCCTCGTCCGCGCGTTCGTAGGGGACGAACAGATGGTCGTGGTGATGGCCGGCGACGACGTTGCAGCTGATGCCCGCGTCGGCCAGGGCGGTGGCGACGGCGGCGGTGAGCCCGACGGCGTCGAGTGCGGAGTGCACCCGCAGGGTGATCCAGCCGGCGACGTAGTCGTGGGCCAGCCCGGCGGCGTCGGCCTCCTCCTCGCGCACGACGAGGGTCAGGCCCTCGGCCTCGGCGACGGTGACCACGGGGGTGGGGCCGGGCGGCGGCGCCCCGGCGACGGTGGTGAAGACGTAGCGGCCGGGGTTCAGTTCGGGACGCATGCCGGTGAGCAGACGGCCGAGGTCGCGTTCTGGGCTCATGATCGTCAGCCTAGGGGCCGGCGGGTTCTCCCACCTCTCATCGATACGATCCCTCATGGGCGCAACCGAACACCAGGGACCCATGGATTCTGGGGGCGCCCACCTTTCATTCGAAGGTCGGCGCCGGGGTGGCGACCCGGCGCGCCTCGCACACGGGCCGCCGCCGGAGGCACATCAGGTGAGGTCGAACTCCCCGTGCCGGGCGTTCATGACGAAGGCGCGCCACTCGGCCGGGCTGAAGATCAGTGACGGGCCGCCGGGACGGCCGCCGTTCCTCATCGCGATGAAGCCTTCGACGAAGGCGATCTGTACGTCACCCGCCCCCTGGCTCCCCGACTGCCAGTCCGCCTGGCTGAGGTCGAGCTCCGGCTTGTCCCAACCCGAAAGCGGCTGCTCCGTGGTGATGCTCTCGGCCACGTCCCTACTCCTCCCGGTTCGTCGTCCGGGGTCAGCGTAGCGATCGTGGCCGGTCGCGGACAGGCCGCCGCAGGAGGACTCGCGGGCCTCTTCCGGGATGCCGGCCGGGCCGCTCGCGGGGCCCCATTCGTGTTCCCGGCCCGGGTGTGCGCAGCCGCCGCCCGCCCGTGTGCCCCCGGTGGGCACACCCGCGCCAACCGGGGGCACGGAGTCAGGTCGCCGGGGGCTCGGCGCCCACCAGCCACATGGAGAAGAACTGCGAGCCGCCGCCGTAGGCGTGGCCGAGGGCCTTCCGTGCCCCCTCCACCTGGTGCGCGCCCGCCCGGCCCCGTACCTGGAGGGCGGCCTCGGCGAAGCGGATCATCCCGGAAGCACCGATGGGATTGGTGGACAGCACCCCGCCGGACGGGTTCACCGGCAGGTCGCCGTCCAGTTCCGTGACGCCGGACTCGGTGAGCTTCCAGCCCTCGCCCTCGGCGGCGAAGCCCAGGTTCTCCAGCCACATCGGCTCGTACCAGGAGAAGGGCACGTACATCTCGACGGCGTCGATCTCGCGGCGCGGGTCGGTGATGCCCGCCTGCCGGTAGACGTCGGCGGCGCAGTCCTTGCCGGCCTGCGGGGACACGAAGTCCTTTCCCGCGAACAGCGTCGGTTCGCTGCGCATCGCGCCGCCGTGCACCCATGCCGGGCGGTGCGGCGAACGGGCGGCCCCGGCCCGGTCGGTGAGGACCATCGCACAGGCGCCGTCGGAGGACGGACAGGTCTCCGAGTACCGGATCGGGTCCCAGAGCATCGGCGAGGACTGCACCTTCTCCAGGGTGATGCCGTGTTCGTGGAGGTGGGCGTACGGGTTCTTCAGCGCGTTGCGGCGGTCCTTGTACGCGACCAGGGATCCCACGGTGTCGGGTGCGCCGCTGCGGCGCATGTACGCGCGTACGTGCGGGGCGAAGAACCCGCCCGCGCCCGCGAGGAGCGGCTGCTGGAACGGGACGGGCAGCGACAGGCCCCACATCGCGTTCGATTCGGACTGTTTTTCGAAGGCGAGGGTGAGGACCGTCCGGTGGACGCGGGCCGCCACGAGGTTGGCGGCGACCAGCGCCGTCGATCCGCCGACCGAGCCCGCCGTGTGCACGCGCAGCATCGGCTTGCCGACGGCTCCGAGGGCGTCGGCCAGGTACAGCTCCGGCATCATCACGCCCTCGAAGAAGTCGGGGGCCTTGCCGATGACGACGGCGTCGACGTCGGCCCAGCCGAGTCCGGCGTCGTCGAGGGCCCGCCGCGCGGCCTCACGGACGAGCCCGGCGATCGACACGTCGCGGCGGGCCGCGACGTGCTTGGTCTGGCCGACGCCGACGACGGCCACGGGTTCCTCAGCGGACATGCGGCTCTCCTTCGAGGACGGCGACCAGGTTCTGCTGCAGGCAGGGGCCGGAGGTGGCGTGGGCGAGGACGCGGTCCGAGGCGCCCCGGTGGACGGCGGCGGCGGCCTCGCCGATGCGGATCAGGCCCGCGGCCATGACGGGATTGGCCGCGAGGACACCGCCCGAGGCGTTGATCCGCACGGAGCCGTCGAGGCGCAGCGCCTTGCGCAGCACGACCTCCTGGGAGGTGAACGGGGCGTGCAGTTCGGCGGTGTCCACGGGCCGCTCGAACGCTCCGGCCCGTTCGGCGGCGAGCCGGGTGGAGGGCGAGTCGGTGAGATCGCGTACGCCGAGGGAGTGCGGTTCGATGCGGTGGTCCATGCCCCGGATCCAGGCGGGGCGGTCACACAGTTCCCGTGCCCTGTCCCCGGCGGCGAGGACCACCGCGGCCGCGCCGTCGCCGACGGGTGGGCAGTCGCCGGTGCGCAGGGGCCGTACGACGTAGTCGCCCTGCGCGCGGGCACCGCGGAGCTGGGCGTGCGGGTTGTCCGCGGCGTCGGCCCTGCTGCGTACCGCGATCGCGGCCAGGGCCGGCTCGTCCGTCTCCCCCGCGTCGACGAGCGCCTGGGCCTGCAGGGCGGCGAGGGCCACCGAGTCGGGCCAGAGCGGGGCGAGGTAGTAGGGGTCCAGCTGGCGGGTGAGGACGTCGCGGACGGAGCCGGGCGAGGACTTGCCCCAGGAGTAGACCAGGGCCGTGTCCGTCTCGCCGGTGAGGAGCTCGACCCAGGCCTCGTACAGCGCCCAGGCACCGTCCGTCTCCACGTGCGACTCCGGGATGGGCGGCCAGGCGCCCACGCCGTCGAGCGCCATCGTGAAGGAGAACGCCCGGCCGGCGAGGTAGTCGGAGGAGCCGGAGCAGGTGAAGCCGATGTCGCCGGTGCGCAGCCCGGTCCGTCCGAGGACGTCGTGGAGCACGGGCATGAGCATCTCGACCTCGGAGAGCTCCTCGCTGCTGCGTACGTGGTCGGTCTGGGAGAAGGCGACGATCGCGACGTCTCGCATGGCTACAGCAGCTCCTTGTAGGTGTCGTAGTCCGCGTCGGGTTCGCCGGTGGGCCGGTAGTGGTCGGGGTGCCGGCCGCCCTCGGTCCACACCGGTTCGACGCGCAGGCCCATGCGCACCCGGTCGTAGGGAATGCCCCCGATGCGGCCGTGGAGCGCGAGGCCGGCACCGTCGAGCGCGATGTGCGCGTACACGTACGGGACGTCGATGTCGAGGTTCTTCGCCTTGATGTTGACGATGCAGAACGTGGTGACGGTGCCTCGGGGACCGACCTCGACCTGTTCGGAGGTCGCGATACCGCACGTCGGACAGGCGCCTCTCGGCGGTACGTAGACCTTGCGGCAGGCGGGGCAGCGCTCGCCGGTGGTGCGGCGCTCGGCGAGGGCGTTGATGAAGCGGGTCTGGGCGCGCCCGGGCGTGTAGGTGTAGTCGAGCCGGGCCGGGGCGACGATTCCGGTGACGGGGTCGTCGAACTCCCCGCTGTGGGGGCGGTGTCCGATCGCGGCACGCCCGTCGGTCCCGGCCGGGGTCGGAACCCCCTGGCCGCGGTCCTCGTACGGCTCGAAGCAGGCGATGTCCGTGATGGCTCCCGCGCGCTCGGCGGCCCAGCGGACTCGGACCCGCATTCCGGTGCGCACGGCGTCGGGGCCGGGCGCGTCGAGGGCGTGGAGGAGGGCCGTGTCGGCGCCGTCGAGCCTCACCAGCACCCAGGCGAAGGGGGTGGCGAGGGGCTGGCCCCGGCGCGGTTGCGGGTTCCAGGCCCAGGTGGTGACGGTGCCGGCGGTGCCGACCTCGACGAGTTCGCGTATCTCCTCGGCGGTCTCGGGGTCGTACTCCACGGGCGGGACGAGGACCCGGCCGCCGGTGGTCCTGACACCGAGCACGATGCGTTCGCGCAGGCCGGTGAGGAAGGCCGACTGCACGGGACCGAGGGAGCGGGTGAAGGGGAACTCCACGGCGAGCGGGGCGCGCAGCACCTCCGGTGCGGGAGGCACCCGGGATGCGGGGGTGGCGGTCATGGGACTCCTTCTGCCGGTTGCGTACGGAGGACCCTGCGGGTCCCCGGGGTGCCGTGGTGCTCCCGCGCGGGCCTCCGGCCGGAGGGCGCTCGGCCGTGAGGCTGCGGGACGGCGAGGCCGGACGGGCGGGTGGCAGGCCGGTCAGGCGGGGCGGGCGGGCCGGACGGGCGGGTGGCAGGCCGGTCAGGCGGGGCGGGCGGGTGGCGGGGCGGTCAGGCCGGACGGTCACGCGGTCAGGCCCGGCGGTACACGGGGTCGCGCTTCTCGGCGAAGGCGCGGGCGCCCTCCTTCGCGTCGGCGGTGTCGAAGACCGGCCAGCCGCGCTTCAGTTCGGCCGCGAGCCCTTCGGCCTCCGTCATCTCGGCGGTCTCGTAGACGGACGCCTTCACCGCCTCCACGGCGAGCGGCCCGCAGGCGTTGATCCTCCCCGCGATGTCAAGGGCCCGCTCCAGCGCCGTGCCGTCGGGGACGACGCTGCCGACGAGGCCGATGCGCTCCGCCTCGACGGCGGTGTAGGGGCGGCCCGTGAGCAGCATCTCGAGGGCGTGGGTGCGCGGGATCTGACGCTGGAGCCGGACGGTCGAGCCGCCGATGGGGAAGAGCCCCCTGCGGACTTCGAACAGCCCGAACACGGCGCTCTCCGCGGCGACCCGTACGTCCGTGCCCTGGAGGATCTCGGTGCCGCCGGCGACGCAGGGCCCCTCGACCGCGGCGACGACCGGCTTGCGGGGGCGGTGGTGGCGGAGCATGGCCTTCCAGTGGAGGTCGGGGTCGGCCCTGAGACGGTCGCGGTACTCCTCGCCCTCCATGCCCTTCCCGGCCAGGGCCTTGAGGTCCATTCCCGCGCAGAACGAGCCACCCGCGCCGGTCAGCACGACCGAGCGGACGCCGTCGTCCGCGTCGGCCTCCAGCCAGGCGTCGTACAGCCCGACCAGCATGGGCAGCGACAGGGCGTTCCTGGCCTCCGGTCTGTTCAGCGTGAGCACCAGAGTGGCGCCTTCGCGCAGCACGGTGAGGTGTTCCGTACCCGTCATGACCGTCCTCCCGTCTCAAGACCTAGAACAGGTTGCAGGAGCCCGGGGAGCAGTTCAATAGTTTTCTGACAGACAGTCAGATTTCTTCTGCGGTAACCCTTCCCAGTTGTGGGCGGCGGCGCTCTAATGACCGCTCCGAGGCGGTTGCGCCGTACGGGCCGGGGTCAGGAGGAACGGTGGAGTACAACCTTGCCGACCTGTTCGAGTCGGTCGTCGACGTGGTGCCGGACCGCGAGGCGCTCCTCTACCTCGACCTCCCCGGGACGGGGGCGGAACGCCGCCTCACCTACGCTCAGCTCGACGCGGCGGCGAACCGGATCGCCCACCACCTGGCCGACGCGGGACTGAAGCCCGGGGAACACCTCGGGCTGCACCTCTACAACGGCGTCGAGTACCTGCAGACGGTCCTCGGCTGCCTCAAGGCACGGGTCGTCCCCGTCAACGTGAACTACCGCTACGTCGAGGAGGAACTCGTCTACCTCTACCGCGACGCCGATCTCGCGGCCCTCGTCTTCGACGCCGAGTTCACCGGGCGGGTGGCGGCCGCGCTGCCGCGGACGGAGAAGCTGCGGCACCTCGTGCGCGTCGGCGCACCGGAGCCGGACGCGCCGGTCCTGGACTGCACCGTGTTCACGGACGCCGAGGCGACCGGCTCGCCGGAGCGCGGCTTCGGGGCGCGCTCTGCGGACGACCAGTTCATCATCTACACGGGCGGCACGACGGGGATGCCCAAGGGTGTGATGTGGCGCCAGGAGGACCTCTTCTTCGCCGGGCTCGGCGGTGGGGCGCCGACCGGTGAGCCGGTGGAGCGGCCCGAGGAACTGGCGGAGCGCGTCGCGGCGGGCGGCGACGGCATCACCTTCTTCCCCACCCCCCCGCTGATGCACGGCACGTCGACGCTCACCTCGTTCATCGGCTTCGGCTTCGGCCAGCGCGTGGTGCTGCACCGCAAGTACGTACCGGAGGAGGTGCTGCGCACGATCGAGCGGGAGCGGGTGACGTCGGTGTCGCTGGTGGGCGACGCGATGCTGCGGCCGCTGGTCGACGCCCTGAACGGCCCGCTGAAGGGCACGGACCTCTCGTCGCTGTTCAGTGTGTCGTCCTCCGGCGCGATCATGTCCGAGACGGTGCGGGAGCAGTTCAAGGCGCTGGCACCGCATGTGATGCTCCTGGACAACTTCGGCTCGTCGGAGTCCGGCTTCAACGGCACGGCCACGGAGGACTCGGGTCCGGAGAACGGGTTCCGGCTGCGGGTCAACCACCGTACGCGGGTGGTCGATCCGGTCACCCGCGAGCCGGTCGCGGTGGGCGAGCCGGGCCGGATCGCCCAGCGCGGCCACGTGCCGCTCGGCTACTACAACGACCCGGACAAGACCGCCGAGACCTTCTTCGGCCGGGGCGGCGAGCGCTGGGTGCTGCTCGGCGACATGGCCACGGTGGACGAGGAGGGCGTGGTCACCGTGCTGGGACGGGGCTCCCAGTGCATCAACACCGGCGGGGAGAAGGTCTATCCGGAGGAGGTCGAGCAGGCGCTGAAGGCCCATCCGGACATCTACGACGCACTGGTGGCCGGGGTTCCCGACGCCAAGTGGGGCAACCACGTGGCCGCGGTCGTACAACTGCGGGAGGGGGCGCCCGCGCTGGACCTGGGGTCCGTCCAGGCGCACTGCCGCAGCCGGCTGGCGGGATACAAGATCCCGCGGCAACTGGTCCTCGCCCCGGCCATCCAGCGCTCTCCGAGCGGCAAGGCGGACTACCGCTGGGCACGGGCGGTCGCCGCGGCGGCCGGCGACACCGGGACGCAGTGAGCCCTCGCCGGGTGCCCCGCAGGCCCGGCGGGGGCGAACCGCCCGCGGTCAGGGGGCTGCGCCCGTCCCACCCGTCCCCGGGCACCTCGTCGGCCACTCGCGTTGAGCACGGTCGCGCGCCCGTACGTATTCCCCGGCAGGGAGCAGCGAGCCACCTCCGGAGGACCCCCATGGCAGAAGCCGGCAGCAACGTCACCGAGCTCTTCCGCACGTCCACAGCGCACAGCCCGTCGTACGCCGCCCTGAGCCGGGCGACCGGTGACCAGCAGCCGATCACCGACTTCTGCATCCCCTGCAACCCGTACTTCCCGACACCCGAGATGTTCGAGGAACTGGGTGACCGGCTGCGGGAGATCCTCACCTACTACCCCAGCAGCGCGGACACCATCACCGCGGAGCTGTGTTCGGTGCTGGGGCTCAATCCGCAGACCGTGGCCATGGGCAACGGCTCCACCGAACTGATCACCTGGATCGACCACCTGCTGGTGCGCGAGTCGCTGGCGGTGCCGGTGCCGACCTTCGGCCGCTGGACGGACCAGCCGATGGAGACGGGCAAGCGCGTGGACATGTTCCCGCTGCCGGAGTCCCACGGTTTCGTGCTCGATCCGGCGTCGTTCGTCGACTTCGTCCGCTCGCGCGGCTCCCGCACCGCCGTCATCTGCAATCCGAACAACCCGGACGGCGGTCTGCTGCCACGGCACGCCGTCCTCGCCCTGCTCGACCAGCTCCAGGACCTGGACCTGGTCGTCGTGGACGAGTCCTTCCTGGAGTTCGCCGACGCCGAGTCGGACGCCAGTGTCGTCGGCGACGCGGTGCTGCGGCCCAACACGATCGTGCTGAGGAGCCTGGGCAAGAACTTCGGGCTCCACGGGGTGCGCTTCGGCTATCTCGTCGCCAATCCGGGCCTCGCCGGCCGGGTGCGGGCCGCCCTGCCCAAGTGGAACCTCAACTCCTTCGCGGAGACCGTGGTGTTCATGCTGAAGGAGCACCGGCTGGAGTACGCGCACAGTCTGCGGCTGGTGCAGCGCGACCGCCAGGAGATGATCTGGCAGCTGAGCCGGCTGCCCGGGCTCACCGTGTACCCGTCGCAGGGCAACTTCGTGTACGTGCGGCTCCCGGAGGGGGCGGACGGCGCGCTGCTGCGGGACCGGCTGCTGGAGGAGCACGGGGTACTGGTGCGGGAGTGCGGCAACAAGATCGGCAGCTCCAGCAGGTACCTGCGGCTGGTGGTGCGGCCGCAGCCGGACGTCCAGCGACTGGTGGCGGGGCTGGAACGGACGCTGTACGGGACGCCCCACACGTCCGGCCAGGCCCCGCTGTCCGGCCAGGCCCTCGTGCCGGCCGGCCGGCATCCCGGCCCCATGCCCATGCACGCCCACGCGGACCCGGCCCACGCGCTGCCGTACGCCTCGGGCACGGCGGCGGTGGACCGGCTGGTGCAGGGCGCCTGAACCCGGCCCCGGGCGGCGGCCACCGCCCTCCGGTCCCGGTGAAACTCCGTTGCCGCCGCCCCGCCCCGGTGCTGGACTGGCCGGATGGATCACGATGAGGCGGTACTCGCGCTGTACGACCGGCAGATGCGGCGGGGCGCGGTGGCGGACGGGCCGGGTGCACGGGTCGAGCACGTGGGCGGGGTCGTCCGGCAGACCGCCGGGCACGACGGCGGATGGAACGGGGTCCTCTGGTCGGACCTGGACGGGGCGACGGCGGACGCGGCCGTCGCGGAGCAGGTGCACCACTTCGCCTCCCTCGGGCGGGAATTCGAGTGGAAGCTGTACGGACACGACCGGCCGGCCGACCTGGCGGACCGGCTGCTCGCCGCCGGGTTCGTACGGGAGCCCGCGGAGACGCTGATGGCCGCCCCGGTCGGCGCCCTCCGGGACCTCGAGGTGGAGCTCCCCTCGGGGGTGACGCTCCGCGAGGTGACGGACACGGCCGGGGTGGAGCTCGCGGTGCGCGGTTACGAGCGGGCGTTCGGCGCGGACGGCTCCTGGCTGCGGGAGCACCTGCTGGAGCAGCTGGTTTCGGAGCGGCGGACGGTGGTGGCCGTGGTGGCGACCGCGGAGGGGGAGCCGGTGGGCTCCTCGCGGCTGGAGTCGGCCCCGGGCCGGGACTTCGCGGGACTGTGGAGCGGTGGCACCGTGCCGGAGTGGCGCGGCCGGGGTCTGTACCGCGCGTCGGTGGCCTTCCGCGCACGCATCGCGGCCGAGCGGGGCCACCGCTTCCTCCAGGTGGACGCACTGCCGTCGAGCCGGCCGATCCTGGAGCGGCTGGGATTCACCGCGCTGGGCACGACGACGCCGTTCCTGTACCGGCCGCAGGCGACGGAGCGGCGGGGGTGACACCGCCCCGGCCGGCCCGGTGGGGTGCTCAGCCCGTGGAGAGACCCGCCGCCGCGCGCGCCAGGGCCTCCAGGACCGGGCTGAGCAGCGGATGGCTCTCGGCTCCGCGCCGGACCGCCGCGAAGACGCGCCGGGTGGCGGCCGGGCCGGCGACGGGAAGGACCACGGTGTCCTTCAGCTCCATGCCGCGCAGGGCCGAGCGGGGTACGAGGGCCACTCCGGCGCCCGCGCCGGCCAGGGCCACCACGGCCCGGAAGTCGTCGGACGAGTGGGTGAGGCGCGGCTGGAACCCGGCGAGTTCGCAGGCCAGGAGCATCACGTCATGGCAGGGGTTGCCGGGGTATTGGCCGATCCAGTCGCCGTCCGCGAGGGCGGCGAGCTCCACCTGGCCGCGATCCGCGAGCGGGTGGCCGCAGTGCAGCACGGCGTCGAAGGGCTCCGCGTAGAGCGGGACCCGCGCGAGGCGGCGGTCGTCCTCACGCGGGGCACCCCGGTACTCCACGGCCAGGGCGAGATCGGCCTCCCCGTCCAGGACCATGGGCAGGCTCTCGTCGCCCTCGGCGTCGCGGACGCGCACCCGGATCCCGGGGTGGTCCTGGGCGAGCCGTCCGATGGCCGGGGCCAGGACCTCCGCGATCCCGGTGGCGAAGGAGGCGACGGTGACCTCGCCGGCCGCCCCGCCCGCGTACGCCGCGAGCTCCGCCTCCGCCCGTTCCAGCTGGGAGAGCACGGCGTGGGCGTGGCCGAGCAGGATCTCGCCGGCCGCAGTCAGCGTCACGCCCCGGCCGCTGCGGATGAGCAGGGTGTGGCCGGTCTCCTGCTCCAGCGCGGCGAGCTGCTGGGAGACGGCCGACGGGGTCAGATACAGCGCCGCGGCCGCGGCGGTCACCGTACGGTGGTCCGCCACGGCGCGCAGAATGCGGAGCCTGCGAGGGTCGATCACCCCGCCATTGTCGCCCGGGCGTCGACGAACGCCCCCACGGCCCGTTCCACGTCCTCGGTCGAGTGCGCGGCGGAGAGCTGCACCCGGATGCGGGCCTGGCCCATGGGGACCACCGGGTACGAGAAGCCGATCACGTAGACGCCGCGCTCCAGCAGCAGCTCGGCCATGCGCCCGGCCTCGGCCGCGTCGCCGATCATGACGGGGGCGATCGCGTGGTCGCCCGGCAGGATCTCGAAGCCCTCCTCGGCCATCCGGCGGCGGAAGAGCGCGGTGTTGGCGGCGAGCTTCCCGCGCAGGTCGCCGGCGGACTCCAGCAGGTCGAGGACCTTGAGGGACGCGGCGGCGATCACCGGGGCGAGGGAGTTGGAGAACAGGTACGGGCGGGACCGCTGGCGCAGCAGCTCGACGATCTCGGCGCGGGCCGCGACGTAGCCTCCGGAGGCTCCGCCGAGGGCCTTGCCGAGGGTGCCGGTGATGATGTCGACGCGGTCCATGACGCCGTGCAGCTCGGGGGTGCCGCGGCCGCCGGGGCCGACGAAGCCGACGGCGTGCGAGTCGTCGACCATGACCATCGCGTCGTACCGGTCGGCCAGGTCGCAGATCTCGTCCAGCGGCGCGACGTAGCCGTCCATGGAGAACACGCCGTCGGTGACGATCAGCTTGCGGCGGGCTCCGCCGTCGGCCGCCTCCTTGAGGCGGGCCTCCAGCTCGGCCATGTCGCGGTTGGCGTAGCGGAAGCGGGCGGCCTTCGACAGGCGGATGCCGTCGATGATGCTGGCGTGGTTGAGGGCGTCGGAGATGACGGCGTCCTCCGGGCCGAGGAGGGTCTCGAAGACACCGCCGTTGGCGTCGAAGCAGGAGGAGTAGAGGATCGTGTCCTCCTGGCCGAGGAACGCGGACAGGCGCCGCTCGAGCTCCTTGTGGACCTCCTGGGTGCCGCAGATGAAGCGGACGGAGGCCATGCCGTAGCCCCAGCGGTCGAGTGCTTCCTTGCCGGCGGCGACGACCTCGGGGTGGTCTGCGAGTCCGAGGTAGTTGTTGGCGCAGAAGTTCAGCACCTCGCCGGGGGCACCCCCGGCGGTGACGGCCACCGAGGCCGACTGGGGGGTGCCGATGACCCGCTCGGGCTTGTGGAGGCCGGCGGCGCGGATCTCGTCGAGGGTGGCGCGGAGGTCGTCGCGCACGGAGGCGTACATGCGGGGTGCTCCCTTGGGATGTGGCTGCGGGCGAGTGGCGGAGGACGCCGCACGGCCCGGCGCGGGCGCCGGGCCGGGGATCAGGCGGTCCAGTCGAGGATGATCTTGCCGCTGCGGGCGGTGGCGGCCTCGTCGAAGGCGGCCTCGAAGTCCTGGTAGCCGTAACTGCCGGTGATCACGGGGCTGAGGTCGAGCCCGCCCTCCAGCAGGACCGTCATCGCGTACCAGGTCTCGAACATCTCACGGCCGTAGATGCCCTTGATCGTGATCATCGAGGTGACGATCTTCGACCAGTCGACGGAGAAGTCCTGCGCGGGCAGTCCCAGCATCGCGATCCGGCCGCCGTGCGTCATGTTGTCGATCATGTCGCGGACGGCCTCGGGACGGCCGGACATCTCCAGGCCGATGTCGAAGCCCTCCTTCAGGCCCAGCGAGCGCTGCGCCTCGGCGATGCCGGTCTCGGCGACGTTGACGGCCAGCGTGGCGCCCACCTTGCGGGCCAGTTCGAGGCGGGGCTCGCTCACATCGGTGATCACGACGTTGCGGGCGCCCGCGTGGCGGGCGACGGCCGCCGCCATGACGCCGATCGGGCCCGCGCCGGTGATCAGGACGTCCTCGCCGACGAGCGGGAACGACAGCGCGGTGTGCACCGCGTTGCCGAACGGGTCGAAGATCGCGGCGACGTCGAGGTCCACGTGGGTGCGGTGGACCCAGACGTTCGAAGCGGGCAGGGAGACGTACTCGGCGAACGCACCGTCGCGGCCGACGCCGAGCCCGACCGTGCTGCGGCACAGATGGCGACGGCCGGCCAGGCAGTTGCGGCACTTCCCGCAGACCAGATGGCCCTCACCGCTGACCAGGTCGCCTACGGCCACGTCCTCGACGTCCGTGCCGACGGCGGCGACCTCTCCGACGAACTCGTGGCCGGCCACGAGCGGCGTGGAGATCGTCTGCTGCGCCCAGCCGTCCCAGGAGCGGATGTGGAGATCGGTCCCGCAGATGCCGGTGCGCAGGACCTTGATCAGCACGTCTCCGGGACCGTACTCGGGCTCGGGGACGTCCATGAGCCACAGCCCGGGCTCGGCGTGCTGCTTGACGAGTGCCTTCATGAGTGCGGCTCCAGGCGTGGCGAGGGGTTGACCAGGCATGACGACCCGGCCGGCGGTGATGCGCACCAATCTGCCGAGCCTCGGGCGTTCAGTCCATCGAGATCTTCTTAAGCGGGCCGACAGCAGAGCTTCACGGGGGTCGTCCGTCCGCCTCCAGGAAGGCGGCGACCGTACGGCGGAAGGCACCGGGGTCGTCGAGCCACGGATAGTGGCCGGCGCCGGACTGCACGGCTGCCGTGCCGTGCGGGAAGAGCGCGGCGATCTCACCCGCCCGGGCGGGTGTGGGAGCGCCGTCGTACTCGCCGGCGAGCACGAGGACCGGCGCCTCCAGTGCGGCGAGCGCCTTCCGCGTGGCGCCCGGGTCGAACGCGCCTTCGGCGTAGTAGCAACCGCGCGCGTGCGGGTTCGTCTGGTGCGCGTCGTCAGCGGCGTGCTCCCGGGCGGCGGCGTCCCAACGGCCGTACATGAAGGGCACGATGTCGGGCCAGAGGTCGTCGAGCTCGGCTCCGCCGAGGAACGCCTCCCATGCCGAGCGGCCCGCCCCGTACCAGGGTTCGCCCCGGCGCAGCGCGACAGCGCCGCGCCAGTCCTCCGCGGTGGCCTCGATTCCGAGGGCGCGGGTGCCGGGGGTGACGAGGGTCAGGGAGCGCACCCGCCCGGGGTGCGCCGCCGCGTACAGCAGGGCGAGGTTGCCGCCCGCCGAGTGGGCGAGGACGTCGGCGCGGTCGAGTCCGAGGTGCTCGCGGAGCGCCTCGACGTCGGCGGCGAGCCGGTCGCAGCGGTACGTCGCGTCGTCGCCGGGGACCGCGGAGTCGCCGGTGCCGCGCAGATCGAGCCGTACGAGCCCGCGGTGGGCCGTCAGTCCGCCGAGGTCGCCGAGGTACGCCGAGGCACGCATCGGGCCGCCGGGCAGACACACCAGCGGCTCGCCCTCGCCCTCGGCGTGGTAGGCGAGCGCCGTGCCGTCGTGGGCACTGAAGGTCGGCATACGGTGATCCTCTCCGGGCTGCGGCGATCGCGCCAACGGATCGTGCGGCCCGCGGTGCGCCGCACGCCCGACGGAGCCGACCGGGCCGTACCCGTGTCTTGACGCCCGGCCCGGGTGCTGGATTACTGATCCCGGACACCTCGACCGAATGATCGGTCGCCCGGTTTGCGAGTGACAGGGGAGTCATCCGTATGACGGATCGGACGGACCTGACGGAACCGACGGAGCCTGCGGACCTGCTGGACGCCGGTGAGCGCCTCGGCCGTGACGAGCTGCGGGCCCTGCAGCTCGAGCGGCTGGGGACGGCCCTGCGCCACGCGTACGACAACGTCGGCTTCTACCGGGAGTCGTTCGACAAGGCCGGGCTGCGGCCCGAGGACTGTCGCTCCCTGGCGGACCTGGCCCGCTTCCCCTTCACCACCAAGGCGGACCTGCGCGACAACTACCCGTTCGGGATGTTCGCCGTGGAGCAGTCGCGGGTGCGCCGCATCCACGCCTCCAGCGGCACGACGGGTCGGCCCACGGTGGTCGGGTACACCGACCGGGACCTGGACACCTGGGCGGACGTGGTGGCCCGCTCCATCCGCGCGGCCGGCGGCAGGCCGGGGCACAAGGTCCATGTGGCGTACGGGTACGGCCTGTTCACGGGCGGGCTCGGCGCGCACTACGGCGCGGAGCGGCTCGGCTGCACGGTGATCCCGGCCTCGGGCGGGATGACGGCCCGGCAGGTGCAGCTGATCCAGGACTTCCGGCCCGAGATCATCATGGTGACCCCCTCGTACATGCTGACGCTGCTGGACGAGTTCGAGCGGCAGGGCGTCGATCCGCGCTCCACCTCGCTGAAGGTGGGGATATTCGGCGCGGAGCCGTGGACCGAGGAGATGCGGCGGGAGATCGAGGAACGTTTCGCGATCGACGCGGTCGACATCTACGGGCTGTCGGAGGTGATGGGGCCGGGCGTGGCCCAGGAGTGCGTGGAGACCAAGGACGGTCTGCACATCTGGGAGGACCACTTCTATCCGGAGGTCGTGGACCCCTTCACGGGCGAGGTGCTTCCGGACGGCGAGGAGGGCGAGCTGGTCTTCACCTCGCTCACCAAGGAGGCCATGCCCGTGATCCGGTACCGGACGCGGGATCTGACGCGGCTGCTGCCGGGGACGGCACGGGTGTTCCGGCGGATGGAGAAGGTCACCGGACGCAGCGACGACATGATCATCCTGCGTGGGGTGAACCTCTTCCCGACCCAGATCGAGGAGATCGTGCTCCGCACGCCCGGCGTGGCCCCGCACTTCCAGCTGCGCCTGACGCGGGAGGGCCGGATGGACGCGCTCACCGTCCGGGCCGAGGCCCGCGAGGGCGTGTCGCCGGAGCAGCGCGAGGCCGCGGCCCTGGGGATCGCGGCGGCGGTCAAGGACGGGGTCGGCGTGTCCGTCGCGGTCGAGGTGGTCGATCCGGAGACGCTGGAGCGATCCGTCGGCAAGATCAAGCGGATCGTCGACCTGCGGTCGACTTGACCAGGCCCTGAGGACCGGGGCGGTCTTCACCGCGAGGCAGGGAGGTCCTGCGCCGATCCCTTGTTGGCGGCCGTGCCGCAGTTGCTGCAGGAGACGAGCACCTCGCCGTAGGCGATCAGCGCGTCCGTCTCACGGCTACGGCAGGACCGGCACGGCGTCCGCGCGTACCGCTGCCGTACTGTCGCGAACGCGGTGTTCACCTGCTGCGCGTCCATCGTCAGACCGCCACCGCGGCGGCCTGCTGCAGTTCCTCGTCGGTGGCCATCAGGTCGTCGAACTCGCCGGCCTTCGCGCCCTCGAGGAACTTCCGGAGCTCGGCGCGGGTGAAGTAGAGGACGGGGCTGCCCGGGTCCTTGTCGTCGGAGAGCGCGACCATGCGGGTGCCGTCCGGGACGTGGGGGTGCGGGTGGCCCGTGGCGTCCGGGGCTGCGGCGAGGATGACGCAGTCCTTGAGGATCGGGTCGAGGTCGGTGCGGCTCGCCTTGCGCCAGTCCAGGCCCGGGGCCTGCTCGTTCTCGTAGGCCTTCGTCGTCTTGCCGTTGCTGATGGTTCCCACAGCTGTACCTCTCTGGTATTCGTGCGGTTGTGGAACCCGCCCCCGCGCACTCGACCTGTCACCGTTGGGATTGCGGGAGCGGGCGTTTGGAAACCCGCCCCGCCGGCGTCTTCCGGATCACCGGCGGGGCGGGCGTTCAGGGGGTGCGACCCTTAACCCGGTTCGGTCGCCATGGGTGTGGGGTCACGACGCCGCGGCCGCCGGTGGCTGCAGGTTCTCGTAGTGGTCGCAGAGGGAGAACACCGACAGGGCCAGCTTCTGGGCGCGGCGGTACGCGGCGTCGGGGCCGAAGCCAGGTGTGGTGTGCAGTCGGCGCCACGCCTCGTCGACGCCGACCTGCGCAACCTGCGCGGGCTGGTCACCGGCGGGCTTCGCGGCGATGAGCGCGCGGATCTCAGGGACCAGGAGCTGGACGAAGCCGCGCATCTCGGCAGTGAGGTCCTCGAGCTCGGGGCCCGGTTCGCCCATGGCCATGACCAGGCGGCCGGTCTCGCGCATCGTGGCGAGATCAGGTGGTCTGTTCTCGTCGTTCCCGGACGACGGCTCGGCCGGGGCGGTACCGTGCTTCATGTCGACGCTCCTCGCAGCGTTGGCAAGCGCCCCGGGGGCCGTGTGCTGGACGGTCGCCGGGGTCTCAGGCGGGAACGACGAGGGTCGGCCTGTGCCACCGCCCGAACTCGGGGCCTCGCACCCGCAGGTGACGATGGGCCACCGCCTCTCTCTTCCGGGGAGGCTGATGTGCCCGGCGGCACGGAGGTTGCGGCTGACTGCGCCGCAGTAGAAGCAGGCCATACCGTGGAGCCGCGCGATACTCACGGGGCGCTCAGCGAGCGGCGCCGGTGCGTGCGATTCCTGGGCCATCCCGTCACTCCATCTGCCTGACCTCGTCGTGGTCTGACAGATGATGGGGGACGGCAAGGGGCACAAGGGCTACAGGCTGTATCCCCTGTAGCCCTCGACATCGAACGAGCTCAGACTGCCCCGATCCATTCGGCGAAACTCGTGAGCGACTCGGCGTCAGCCCTCTTCAGCCGACGCAGCGTTGCCGCATCGTGCTTCGCCCAAGGGTGCTCGCGGGTGTGCTGGGGTGCGATGTGACGCGCGACCTTCAGGGACTCGAACGCGTCGTCGGCCAAGCCCGACCAAAGCTGTGCCCGGGCGAGCTCGATGTAGAAGCCGGAGCAGCGCTCGGCCGGCAGGTCCTGCGACGGCTTCCAGTCTTGGGCAACCTCCAGGGCTCGGCTTACGTGGTCCTGGCCCAGGCTCACGGCCACGGACACTTCGTGCATGCGGACCGAGTCGGGCCCGAAGGCGGTGCCCTGGTAGATGTCTTCCTGGACGCGGTCCCCGAACTGCTTGGCCTCTGTGAGGTGCAGGTCCGCGGCGCTGTCGTCTCCTGCCCGGCCGGCGATGACGGCGGCCCGCATGTGCAGGGCACCACGGACCGCGAAGCCGTGGGCATCGTCTGGTGAGGGCGCAGCATCGACCGCTGCCTCAAGCGCGCGGAGGCCAGCCTCGTGGGCCTGGGCAGCGAAGAAGGTTTCGGTGCGTACGTAGGCGGCCGTGCTCGACAGCAACGCGTCCTCCGCCTGGGCAGCGGCCCAGCGCATCACATCGATGAGCCGGGCCGAGAGGTCGTGCGCTCCGTACTTGTACGCCACGGCGTCCGCGGTGCGCGCCGCGGAGACGACGAGCCGCGCGGCGTCCGGCGCGTGGCTGGTGTGCAGTTGCCTGAGCGTGTCGGCCAGCAGAGCGGGCACGCGCTCAGCGATGCGGCTGTACTGGGCGGCCAGCCGCCAAGCCTCGGCCCGCTCGACGTCGTGACGTAACTCCGCGGTCGTGCGTGTCGGCGGACCCAGCGGAATGTCGTACGCGGCCAGGACAGCCGAGAGTTCGGGAAGCGCGGCGTGCACCCGGCGCTCCGTGCCGGAGTGGCCCGTGACGAGTCTGGAAGAGTCGACTCCGAGGGCACCGGCGATGGCGTCGAGGGTGGCGTCGCTGGGGGTTCGGGCTCCGCGCTCGATCGCCTTGATCATGGCGAGGGAGACGAAGGCGGCGCGAGCGAGGTCGGCCTGTGTCATGCGGCGGGACTGGCGGGTGGCCGCGATGCGCTGACCTACCTGCCGTGCGGTGTCGGCGGGCATACTTGCTCCATTCGGGGCGTCCACTCCGAAAGGTACCCGTGCGGCGACGCGCGGTATACCGAAACGGCCCTGCCCGGCTATGCCGGGCAGGGCCGCTGACGCTCTACACCTTCACGATGCCGACGAGCTCAGTGAGGGAATCGATGCTCCAGTCCGCAGCCGCCACGACATCCGGGTCGTCAGCCCACAGGAACCCCCAGGGCCCGCGCCGCAAATGAGCGGTACGCAGCCCGGCACGTCGCGCTGGGTAGACGTCGTTCTTCGGGTGGTCGCCCACGTACAGAGTCTCGTGAGCCACAGCACCGGACGTCTCGAGCACCCGGGCGAAGAACCGCGGGTCGGGCTTGGCTACACCGAGCTCCCCCGACATGACGACCAGGTCCGCAGGCAGCTCGAGGGCGCGCAGCAACTCGCCGGCCCGAGAGGTTTGGTTCCCCGCGATGACGACACGGATTCCGAGTTCGCGGAGCGCGGACAGTGCCGGGCGCACGTCGCCGTAGAGATCTTCCTCGTCCAACTGCTCGCCCAGGCCACTGGCCTCACGCGCCGCGTACTCCGCTTCGATGTCAACGCCAGGGCGTAGAAGTCTCAGGGCCTCCGCATTGTCGAGGCCCCGGGCTACGACGGCACCGACCAGGGCGGACATGGTGTGGTGGGGTACGCCAAGCCACTCCGCCCAAGACGCCCAGTAGCCGTCGTCACGGGTGAGAGTCTCACCGACGTCGAACACGATGGTCTCAATCACGCTTCGAGCCTACGTCTGCAGGAGCATGGCGAAGCGCCCCCTCCCACAGCAGCGTGGGAGGGGGCTCGGATCAGGCGTACTGGCGGCGCTGCGGATCGAGTGCCATGGGCAGCAGACCGCGCCGCTCAGGCGACGGTGAGGGGGCGCCGTCCCGCCGGCGCTCGACAGCGTCCGGGTCGCCGGGCTTCGGCTGCCAGCTGTACCCGGCCGGGCAGCCGGTGCCGTCCTTGCCGGGCGGACCCTGCGGGCCAGCTGGTCCCTGCGGCCCTGTGGCGCCCGGCTCGCCTCGTGGTCCCGGTGGTCCGGCCGGACCGGTCGCGCCGTCCTGGCCGTCGGCCCCGGGCGCACCGTCCACTCCGGGCGATCCGGCCGGGCCGTCGGTGCCGTCCCTCCCGTCGATGCCGGGCGCACGGGGTCGGCGTGTCCGTAGCGGTCGAGGTGGTCGATCCGGAGACGCTGGAGCGATCCCTCGGCAAGATCAAGCGGATCGTCGACCTGCGGTCGACTTGACCAGGCCCTGAGGACCGGGCCGGGCGGCGGGGCGCGGCTGCCTGCCGCCCGCCCCCGCGCCCCGCCGCCCTCGCCACGGGGACCTCGCACCGCGCGCCCCACCGCCCTCGGCCGGTCCACCCGAACGCCCGCCACGCTTTGCGGTGCGGCCGCGCCGGACGGACCATCACTGCGGAAGCCTCCTGCCACAGGCCACCCGGGCCTGTCCGTCCCGCGGAGGGATACACCGTGGACACATCCTCACTGGCCGGGATCGAGTCGGTCGTCAAGCGCGGCAGAGCCGTGATGGCGGCCGACGACACCGCTGTCGTGGACGCGGTCAAGGAGACCGTGCGCAGCGGCCGTACGGCGACCTTCTATCTGACCCGGTCCCAGTTCGACGCCGTGAACGCCTGGTACTGGACCCC
Source organism: Streptomyces sp. WMMC940 (assembly GCF_027460265.1). NCBI lineage: Bacteria > Bacillati > Actinomycetota > Actinomycetes > Kitasatosporales > Streptomycetaceae > Streptomyces > Streptomyces sp. WMMC940. The sequence continues at coordinate 7,139,964 of NZ_JAPZBC010000001.1, read as the reverse complement.
CAATCGGATGAAGCAGCTCGGTCTGGAGCCGGTGTCCGACGAGGAGATGGCCAGGATCACGGCGGAACTCGGGGCCGAGGCGTGCGGATCCGCCTACTCCAACCGGATCAAGTGCCCTTCGGGCCACGTCTACGGGGCGTTCGAGTTCGTCAAGCAGGGGATCGAGGAACACGGTCTCGAGGCCACCCGGGCGGTGTTCGCGCTCAAGGACACCGCCGTGATCCGCGCCAATCCGCACCAGCAGGTGCAGTGCGTCGAGTGCCGCCGCCGGCTCGCCACCCCGCACTACTACGTCTACTGGGGCTACGGCTGCTGTGTGGACCTGGACGACACCTCGACCGCGGCCTTCGCCTCCCGGCACCGCTGACCCGGTGCCGGGGCCGGCGCCGGCCCCGGCGGGCAGGACGGGCCGGTTCGGCGGACGGTCGGGGCGGGCGGTCGGTTCGACGGGCCGGTTTCGGCGCCGCTCCGGGGACCGGCTAAGCTCGGCAGCCGCCTCCGGAACCGGGGGAAGTCGTCTGCGGAAAGGGCTGGTTGGCTGTGTGGCAAGAGGCGCCGATCTACGACCGGCTCGTCACCGAACGCGGTGATGTGCCCGCTCAGGTGCGCCGGGAGGCCGAGCAGACCCTGCGCGGCCTGGAGCAGGTGATCCGGTCGGGTGTGGCGCCGGCCGGTATGCCCCCGCAGCAGGCTCAGCCCTTCCCGCCCGGCGGTTAGGCACGTACCGCCGGGTGGCAGGCCGCACCGCCCGAAAGGCGACGCGCCGCTCCGGTCCGGCCGCCGGGTGCGGAACCGTCGCCCGGCTCGTGGGTCAGGGACTGAACGACAGCAGGACGAACGCGGCGAACAGCACGAGGTGGACGAAGCCCTGGAGCAGGGTGGCCCGGCCGGGGACCACGGTCAGGGCGCTGACCACGGCCGTGAGGGCGAGCAGCACCAGGTGGGTGGCGTCGATTCCGAGGATCAGCGCACCGGGCAGCCAGACCGAGGCGAGGGCGATCGCCGGGACGGTCAGCCCGATGCTGGCGATGGCGGAGCCGTAGGCGAGGTTCAGACTGGTCTGCATGCGGTCCCGGCGCGCGGCACGGACGGCGGCGAGGGTCTCGGGCATCAGCACCATCAGGGCGATGACGACGCCGACGACGGAGTTGGGCAGTCCGGCCGACTCCACGCCGCCCTCGATCGTCGGGGAGACGAGTTTGGCGTCCCCCACGACGGCCACGAGCGCCACGAACAGCAGCGCGACGCTCCACCAGGTCTGGCGCATCCCCGGCGGCGGGGCGTGCTCGTCGGGGTCGCTCCCTCGCCCTTCGCGTTCGACGGGCAGGAAGTAGTCGCGGTGCCGCACGGTCTGCACGGCGATGAAGATGGCGTAGAGGCAGAGCGAGGCGATCGCGGCGAAGGCCAACTGGGCCGCGGTGAACTCGCCTCCCGGGCGGCCGGTGGTGAAACTCGGCAGCACCAGCGTCATGGTCGCGAGGGTGCACACGGTGGCCAGCGCCCCGCCCGAGCCCTCGGCATGGAAGACGGCGATCCGCTTGCGCAGGGCGGTGACGAGCAGGGACAGGCCCACGATTCCGTTGCAGGTGATCATCACGGCCGCGAAGACGGTGTCCCTGGCGTAGGTGGAGGCCTTGGCCCCGCCGCCCGCCATCAGGGTGACGATGAGTCCTACCTCGATGACGGTCACCGCGACGGCGAGGACGATGGAGCCGAACGGCTCGCCCACGCGGTGCGCGACGACCTCGGCGTGGTGCACCGCGGCCAGCACGGCACCGACGAGGCACAGTCCCACCACGGTCACGGCGAAGCCCGGAAGGTGTCTGCCCCAGCCGACGACGAGCGCCAACGCAGCGGCCACCGGCACCCAGGTGGTCCATTGCGCGCCCAGCGCCTTCGTGCCGGTCTTCATGCGCGCCACGCTGCCAGGAGGCCGGGCGGCTCGCGCGGTCTGGTGGGCCAACGGGACCACGGGGTCCGAGGGTCCGGGGTTCGCGGTCCCAGTTCCGAGGTCCGGGGCGGCCCCGGCCGCGCACGTTGGAGAACGCTGCGGGCGGCTCCCCTACGGGGCTGGGCTCCCGCCGGGCGGACCGGGGCCGCGTCCGGAGCCGGACCGGCGGCTGCGGGGAGGGATCCCACAGGCCGTCACACCGGGCGTTCGTGCCCCTCCCAGTACGGTTCGCGCAGCCGGCGCTTGTAGAGCTTGCCGTTGGGGTCGCGGGGCATGGCGGCGGTGAAGTCCACGCTCCTGGGCCGTTTGTAGCCCGCGAGGCGCTCCTCGCAGTGGGCGAGGATCGCGGCGGCGAGGTCGGGGCCCGGGGTGTGGCCCTCGGCCGGCTCGACGACGGCCTTGACCTCCTCGCCCCAGTCGGCGTGCGGGATTCCGAAGGCTGCGGCGTCGGCGACGGCGGGGTGACCGAGGAGTACGGACTCGATCTCGGCGGGGTAGATGTTGACTCCGCCCGAGATGATCATGTCGATCCTGCGGTCGCGCAGGAAGAGGTAGCCGTCCTCGTCGAGGAGACCCAGGTCGCCGACCGTGAAGAAGTCGCCGATGCGGTTCCCCCGGGTCTTGGCCTCGTCCTTGTGGTAGCTGAAGCCTCCGGTGGACATCTTCATGTAGACGGTGCCGAGTTCACCGGGTGGCAGCCGCTTTCCGTGGTCGTCGAAGACGGCGAGTTCGCTGATGGGCCAGGCCCGGCCGACCGTGCCGGGTCTCTTCAGCCAGTCCTCGGCGGTGGCGAAGGCGCCCCCGCCCTCGCTCGCCGCGTAGTACTCCTCGACGCAGTGTCCCCACCAGTCGATCATCGCCCGCTTCACGTGGTCGGGGCAGGGCGCGGCGCCGTGGATGGCGTGCCGCATGGAGCTGACGTCGTACCGGGCACGGACCTCCTCGGGCAGCGCCAGCAGCCGGTGGAACTGGGTGGGAACCATATGGGTGTGGGTGCAGGCATGGGTGTCGATGAGCCGCAGCATCTCCTCGGGCGTCCACTTGTCCATCAGCACCAGCCGGTGGCCGATGTGGAGCGACGCTCCCGCGAACTGGAGCACGGCCGTGTGGTAGAGCGGCGAGCACACGAGGTGGACGTTGTCGTCGAAGGGCCTGATGCCGAAGATGCCGAGGAACCCGCCGAGGTGCGTCTCCTCCGGTGGTCTGCCGGGCAGAGGGCGGCGGATGCCCCGGGGCCGTCCGGTGGTGCCGGAGGTGTAGTTCATGACCCAGCCGAGGGTACGGTCCCCGGGCGGCGTCGCGGGCTGTCCGTCCAACAGCGCGGCGTAGGGGCGGAAGCCGTCCACGTCCCCGACGGCGTAGCGGCGGTCCGCGGGCAACCCCGCCTCGTCCGCGGCGGCGGTCGCCGCGGCGCCGAAGCGTGCGTGCGCGATGAGGACCTCGGCGCCGGAGTCGGCGACGATCCAGGCGATCTCCGGGCCGACGAGATGGTGGTTGACGGGGACGAGGTAGAAGCCCGCCTGGGTGGCGGCGAGGTAGGCGGTGAGGAACTCGACGCCGTTGGGCAGTACGACGGCGAGGGCGTCGCCCCGTCGCATCCCCGCCGCGCGCAGCCCGTGCACGAGGCGGTTGACGTCCTCGTGGAGCCGTCCCGCGGTCCACTCCTCGCCGCCGGGGGCGATCAGCACGGTCCGCTCCGGATCGACCCCGGCCTGGGCCCAGAAGCCTCCCGGGGTCTCCGTCAGCGGTGCTCCCGACGGCCGCTCGCTCATGATGCGCTCCTTCCGGCGATGCGCTGGATGCGGTCCACGGCGCGTTCGAATCCGCGGGTGAGCTCGTCGAAGACCTGCCGGACGCTCCGCTCCGAGTTCATCCGGCCGACGATCTGCCCGACGGGGGTGCCGAGGAGCGGTTCGGTCCCGTACTTCTGGATGCGGGAGACCGCTTCGGCCACGAGCAGGCCCTGGAGGGGCATGGGGAGGGTGCCGGGCCCGTCCGGGTCGTCCCAGGCGTCGGTCCACTCGGTGCGCAGTTGGCGGGCGGGTTTGCCGGTGAGGGCGCGCGAGCGGACGGTGTCGCCGGATCCCGCGGCGAGCAGCTTCGCGGTGAGCGCGCGGGAGTGGAGATCGGCCTCGGTGGTGGTGAGCCAGACCGAGCCGAGCCAGACGCCCTGGGCGCCCAGGGCCAGTCCGGCGGCGATCTGCTCGCCGCTGCCGATGCCTCCGGCGGCGAGCACCGGTAGCGGGCCGACGGCGTCGACGACTTCGGGGGTGAGCACCATCGAGGCGATCTCGCCGGTGTGGCCGCCCGCCTCGTAGCCCTGGGCGACGACGATGTCGATGCCCGCCTCGGCGTGACGGCGGGCGTGCGCGGCGCTGCCGGCGAGGGCCGCGACAAGCACTCCGTGGCCGTGGGCCCGGTCGACGACGTCGGGCGGCGGCGAACCGAGGGCGTTGGCGAGGAGCTTGACGGGATAGTCGAAGGCGACGTCGAGCTGGCTGCGGGCGACGTGCTCCATCCAGCCGGTGATCCGCCAGCCGGACGCCTCGCCGGCGGGCAGCGGGGGTACGCCGTGCTTGGTGAGGAGTTCCTCGACGAAGCGGCGGTGCCCTTCGGGGATCATGGCCTCGACATCGGCCTCGGTGACGCCCTCGACCTTCCTGGCCGGCATCACGACATCGAGTCCGTACGGTCTGCCGCCGGTGTGCTCCTGCATCCAGTCGAGGTCCCGGGCGAGGTCGCCGGGCACGGCGTAGCGGACCGCGCCCAGGACGCCGAGGCCCCCGGCCCGGCTGATGGCCGCGGCGACCGCGGGGAACGGGGTGAAGCCGAAGATGGCGTGCTCGATTCCCAGTCTCTTGCTCAGCTCCGTCTCCATGGGCGCAGGATGCCGCAGCGGAACGGCCGAGGGAAGAGGATTTCTGATGCAGTGTCAGATTCTTGAGCGGTCTTGACGCCCCCTCGCCTCGGCACGAGGGTTTCCCGTGTTGCACGGCCACCCCAAGGATTCCCTCTGGGAGGGTGCGGTATGACGGAGGCGTCGGCACGCAGGGGGATCGGCCCGCACCGGTTCGGCGGCGCGCCGCCGGCACCGGGAGGAACTCCCCCGGAGCTTCGCACTGGAGGTGTCCGCAGGTGATCGAACCGGTCCCGGGTGCCGCGGCGGCACCGGCCGCGGGCGGGGGCGGCGGCGCGGGCCGCCGACGTACGACGCTGCGGCGCGGGACGCCCGAGCGGGCCGGGCTCGTCGCCGGGCATCTGGACCGGCTGGTCGCGGACGCGGAGGCCTTCCTGTCCCCCTCGCCCCGGCGGCCCTGGTACGCGGGGGCCGTCCTGCTCGCCGGCCGCGGCGGCACGGTGGCGCTGCACCACCCGATCGGCAGGGCCGTGCGCTACTCGGCCTACGACGAGAAGACGGACACCGGCGTGGAGTTCCCGCCGGAGCGGCAGATCCCCATGGCCGAGGACACGGTGTTCGACCTGGCGTCGGTGTCCAAGCTGTTCACCTCGATCCTCGCCGTGCAGCAGATCGAACGGGGCGCGCTGGGGCTGGAGGCGAGGGTCGCGTCGTACCTGCCGGAGTTCGGGGCGGCGGGCAAGCAGGACGTCACCGTACGTCAACTGCTCACCCACACCTCGGGGTTGCGGGACTGGATTCCCCTCTTCGAGGAGCCCACGCACGCGGGCCGGCTCCGGCTGCTGTGGAACGAGGCACCCATCGGCACCCCGGGCACCAGGTACCTCTACTCCGACCTGAATCTGATCACGCTTCAGCTGGTCCTGGAGGAGATCACCGGCCGGGGCCTGGAGGCCCTCCTGCGGGAGGACATCACGGAGCCGCTCGGGATGGACCGCACCCGGTTCAACCCTCCCGCGTCCTGGCGTCCGGAGATCGCGGCGACCGAGGACGCCCGGCCGCCGTGGTCGGGTCTGGACCGTGGGCTGGTGTGGGGCGAGGTACACGACGAGAACGCCCACGCTTTCGGCGGGGTCGCCGGGCACGCCGGGGTGTTCTCCCGCGCCTGGGACCTGGCGGTCCTCGCCCGCACCCTGCTCAACGGGGGCGCGTACGGCCGGGCCCGCATCCTCGCCCCGGAGTCGGTGGAACTGCTGTTCACCGACTTCAACACCGCGTTCCCCGGCGGCGGGCACGGGCTCGGCTTCGAGCTCTACCGGCACTGGTTCATGGGCGCGATGGCCACGCCACGCACCGCCGGACACACGGGTTTCACCGGAACCAGTCTCGTGCTCGACCCATCGACGGACTCGTTCCTGGTCGTCCTCGGCAACTCCGTCCATCCGGTGCGCACATGGCGCTCCGGCAGCGCGCCGCGCGTCACCGCCGCGAACAACCTCGCCCGCGCCGTCCCGGTACGTCCCGCACTGGGGCGAACCGCCTGGTTCTCCGGGATGGCCCCGGCCACCACCGCGACGCTGGCGCTGCCCGAGGTCACCCCCTCCACCGGGCGCGCCGGGCTGCGGTGCTCCCTGTGGTGGGACACCGAACCCGGCTCCGCCAAGGTGTTCCTGGAGGCGTCCGCCGACGGGGGGACGACCTGGCGGGCGCTGCCGTTCGAGACGCGGCGCCGGGGGGAGCATGCGGAGACCCGCCACGAGGGCTGGGTCACCGGGTGGTCGGGGCGGGTCTGGCACGAGGTCGAGGCGGATCTGTCGGCCTGGCACGCCCGGCCGCTCCGGCTGCGCTGGCGGTACACGACGGACCGGTTGTACGTCGGGCGCGGCGCGTACGTGGACGGCCTGCGGATCGACGACGGCGGCGGGACCCTCTTCGACGAGTCCCGGGCAGGCGACGCGGCGCGGATCGAGGCGGCGGGCTGGAGCCCGTCCGCCGACTGAGGTCCCGCGGACGGGCTCGAGCGCGGTCTACGGGCCACCCCTCCCCGGGGCCACGGCGGACGGCCGCGGGGCCGGGCGCGGCCGGAGTCCGTGCCCCGGCCCGCACGCGCCTCCCACGGCCGGTCACCCTTCACGCAGCAGGAACGAGGAAGGAACGGCCCGACCGACGGACACCGACCCGGACACAGACGCGGAACGGGGATTTCGCATCGACGGGGGTCCGGATCAGGCGTCCACGACCGTGAGCACGATCTTCCCCCGGGTGCGTCCGGTCTCGCCCAGCCGGTGGGCGTCGGCGGCGCGCTCCAGCGGCAGCACGGTCTCGACGACGGGACGCAGCCTTCCCTCCACCGCGAGCGAGGCGAGCGCGCGCATCCCGGTGGAGTCCGGCTCCACGAGCGTGAAACCGGTGCGGATGCCCCTCGGTGCGGCCTCTTCCGGGGCGGGCACCTCGTCGGGCGAGGGCAGTGTGAGGAGCGTGCCGCCCTCGCGCAGCACCCGCAGGGACCGGTGCCCGTAGTCCCCGCCGATCGAGTCCAGGACGACGTCGACGGCCTGGTTCCCGAGCACGGCCGTGAAGTCGTGCCGGGTGTAGTCGATGAGTTCGTCGGCGCCGAGTTCCTTCAGCAGTGCGTGGTTCTCCTCACGGGCGGTGCCGATGACGTACGCGCCGCGGGCCGCGGCGATCTGGACGGCCAGATGACCGACGCCGCCCGCCGCCGCGTGGACGAGCACCCGCCGGCCGGGGGCCAGACCCGCGGTCTCCACGAGGGACTGCCAGGCGGTGAGGCCGGCCAGCGGCAGGGCGGCCGCCTCCACATGGCTCAGGGCCGCGGGCTTGGGCACGAAGTGCCGGGCCGGGCCGGTGACGTACTGCGCGTAGCCGCCGGCCTGGCGCGGGAACTCCGGCATGCCGAACACCTCGTCGCCGGGGCGGTGGACGGTGACGCCCGGCCCCACGGCCTCGACGACGCCGGAGACGTCGTATCCGAGCACCGGCGGTTCGCCGTGCATCCCGAAGCCTCCGGTGGCGCGCGTCTTCCAGTCGATGGGGTTGACCCCGGCCGCGTGCACTCGCACCAGGATCTCGGTGGGACCCGGGGCGGGCCGGGCGAGGGTCACCTCGCGCAGCAGCTCGGGTCCGCCCCAGGCGGCCGGGCTGATCGCGCGCATCGTGGTGCCGGTGTCGGTGTCGTGCATGAGAGGTCCTTTCCGTTCTCGGTACGCCTCCACCATCGGGGCTCGCGACCCCGCCCAGAACTGGCCGGATGGCCATGATGTGACAGAATCTGGCCATGGGTACTTCGGGACGGGACACGGGACGCACCCCGGACCGCACGGCGGGGCAGCGGAAGGCGAGCGGTGAGTGGGACGTGTACGACGGCTGCGTCGTACCGCCCGGACCGGACCCCCACCGCGTGGTGGTCCTGGCCCTCGACGGGGTCATGACCTTCGAACTCGGCATCCCCGCGCGGATCTTCGGCAGCGCCCGGTCCTCGGACGGGACCGCGCTGTACGAGGTCGTCGTCTGCACCCCGGACGGCGGGCCCGTCCGCACCGAGGCGGGCTTCTCGATCGACGTGGCCCACGGCCCCGAGGCGCTGGAGAGCGCCGACACCGTGATCGTCGCACCGACGCACCGGCTCGGGAGCATCGCCGGGAAGGGTCTGCTGCCCGCGCCCCTCGCGGAGGGCCTCGCACGGATCCGGCCGGGCACCCGCACGGTGTCGATCTGCACGGGCGCCTTCGTCCTCGCCGCGGCGGGACTGCTCGACGGCCGGCCCGCCACGACCCACTGGGCGGAGGCGGAGCACTTCCGTCGGCTGTTCCCGCGGGTGCGGTTCGACGAGGACGTGCTCTTCGTCGACGACGGCGACCTGCTCAGCTCGGCCGGCGCGGCGGCCGGCGTCGACGTGTGCCTGCACCTGGTGCGGCGCGACCACGGCAGCGCGCTCGCCAATCAGGTGGCCCGCCGCTGCATCGTCCCGCCGTGGCGCGACGGCGGCCAGGCGCAGTACATCGAGAGGCCCGTGCCCGAGCCCACGACGACCACCACCGCGCCCACCCGGGCCTGGGCACTGGAGCGGCTGGACCGCCCGCTGACGCTGGGCGAGCTGGCCGCGCACGCGCGGATGAGCGTGCGGACGTTCACCCGGCGGTTCCGCGAGGAGGCGGGAGTCACCCCCGGCCAGTGGCTCACCGCCCAGCGGGTCGAGGTGGCCAAGCAACTGCTGGAGACCAGCGACCTGTCGATCGACCTGGTGGCCGACCGCGCCGGATTCGGCAGCGCCAACTCGCTGCGGCAGCACATGCGTGAACTCGTCGGCGTCTCCCCCGCCGCCTACCGGCGCACCTTCCACACCGCGGCTGCCCCCGGCCGGGCCACGGCCGGGCTCTGACCAGCGCGGGACAGCAGGTGGGCGGCCGGATCCCGGCCGCCCACCCACGGCGAAGGAGGTCAGCGGCCCAGTGCCGCCATCGCCGCGTTGTGGCCCGGGATGCCGCTCACACCGCCGCCGCGCACGGCTCCCGCGCCGCAGAGCAGCACATTGGCGTGGGCGGTCTCCACTCCCCAGCGGCCGGTCGAGCCGTCCGCCCAGGGGAAGGCGAGATCCCGGTGGAAGATGTGCCCGCCGGGGAGCCGCAGATCGTGCTCCAGATCCAGCGGGGTCTTCGCCTCGATGCAGGGCCGCCCCGCCTCGTCGAACGCCAGGCAGTCGGTGATCGGCTCGTACAGATGGGCATCGAGCTCGGCGAGGGTCGCCTTGAGCAACGCGTCACGGGTCGCGTCGGGCGCGTCGGTGAACAGCCGGGCCGGCGTGTGGAGCCCGAACAGGGTCAGGGTCTGGTAGCCCTGGGCGGCCGGCTCGGGGCCGAGGATGGACGGGTCGGTCAGCGAGTGGCAGTAGATCTCCGACGGCGGCGCCTCGGGCAGGCGTCCCGCGGCGGCCTGGGCGTACGCCGTCGCCAGCTGGCCGTAGCCCTCGGAGATGTGGAAGGTGCCGGAGAACGCCTGCCGCGGGTCGACCGAGCGGTCCCGCAGCCGGGGCAGCCGGCGCAGCAGCATGTTGACCTTGAGCTGGGCGCCCTCCGCCGGGGGCGGGGCGGGCTCGCCGAGAAGGGCGGAGAGGGCCTGCGGGGAGGCGTTGACCAGCACCTTGCGGGCGGCGACCGTGCCCTCGCGGTCGTCCGTGCGGAAGACGACCTCGGCGGCCGTCCCGTCGGTCTCGATCCGGACCGCCTCGTGGCCGGTGACGATCTCGGCACCGGCGGCCCGGGCCGCCCCGGCGAGCGCGTCGGTCAGCGCGCCCATCCCGCCGACGGGCACGTCCCAGTCGCCCGTGCCGTTGCCGATGACGTGGTAGAGGAAGCAGCGGTTCTGCACCAGCGACGGGTCGTGTGCGTCCGCGAACGTACCGATGAGCGCATCGGTCAGGACGACGCCGCGGACCAGGTCGTCGGCGAAGTTCTCCTCGATCGCGGCGCCGATGGGCTCCTCGAACAGCGTCCGCCAGGCCGTGTCGTCCCCGACCCGCTCCCGCAGCTCCCGGCGGGTCGGCAGCGGCTCCGTCAGCGTGGGGAAGACCCTCTCGGCGACCTGCCTGGTCCGGTCGTAGAACGCCTCCCAGGCGGTGTACTCGCGGTCGGAGCCGGTGAGGGCCGCGAACGACTCGCGCGTACGGTCGCCGCCGACGAGCAGTCCGGTGGCCCGGCCGTCGCGCACGACCGGGGTGTAGGAGGAGACGGTGCGCTTGCGGACCGAGAACGCCAGCCCGAGGTCGCGGACGATGCTGCCGGGCAGCAGGGACACCAGGTACGAGTAGCGGGACAGCCGGGCGTCGACCCCGGCGAACGGGCGGGTGGAGACGGCCGCTCCCCCGGTGTTCCCGAGGCGCTCGAGGACCAGGACGGTGCGCCCCGCACGGGCCAGGTAGGCGGCGGCGACCAGGCCGTTGTGGCCGCCGCCCACGATGACGGCGTCGTACACGGACCGGCTGAACGATTCGGAGGAGGCTGCAGACATGCCTCTTGGTAACACGCGATGATCGGGCGGGCCAGAGGGCGGCGTCACGTTCGCGGTCCCGGACCGCGGAGCTCCCCGAGGACGGCACGGGTACCGCGCCGCGGGGGCTGCCCCGGATGCGGGAGGGAGCCCCGGACCGGGAGGCGGCTCGGGGCCGCGGGAACGGCCGGGGGGCGTGACGCGCCGCGCCCCCGGAGGCGGCGCTGGCCCGGGAGGCGGCCTCAGACGCCCTGGGCGGCCTCGACCGACCCGGACCCGATGGCCGCCAGGAGGGCCTGGTGGTCCTCTTCGGTCCGGTCCGCGTAGGCCACCGCGAAGTCGCCCATGGCCCGGTCGAAGGTGTCGGCGGCGCCGAGGTACGCCGCGATCGCGATGCGCTCCCCGGACCGGGCGTGGGCCCGGGCCAGCGCCCTGCCGCAGAGCGCCGCGTAGTCGCGCAACAGCGTCGGTGACATCGTCGCGACGTCCGCCGAGCCCTTCATGTCCCGTAGCTGGCGCCAGTAGAAGTGCCGACCCCCCGGACCGCTGACCCAGCCGAGGAAGATGTCGCTCGCCGCCTGCAGCAGCCGCTGGCCGGCGACGACCCGCTGACCCTGGTGGCGATAGGCGGACTTCGGCAGATGGGGCTCCAGCACGGACCGCTGGGCCTCCTTGATCTGCAGGAAGAGCGGGTCCTCCGCGTCGCGTCCGGTCATCAGCGCGACGAAGCAGCGCGTCCCGACGCTGCCGACACCGACGACCTTGCGGGCCGCCTCGACGAACCGGTACCGGTCGAGCAGGACCCTGCGGTCCTCGGGCAGAGTGCTGCGGTAGTCGCTGAGGATCTTGCGCACCGACGCGGCGTCCAGCCCGGCCACGGCCTCGAGCAGCGGTGGATCCTGCACGATCCGGCGCCGTCCGCCGACGACCTCGGTCAGCTTCTCCAGCGCCTGCAGACTCGTCCGGCGCCGAGCCTTGGCCAGCCGGGCCTCGAGGCGCGCCCGCTCCAGGTCGCGCACGAGGGGCACCAGGTCCTCGGCCGCGATGCGCTCGTACCAGACGTCGAGCTCACCGAGCCCGGCGAGGTACCGCATGGACAGCCGGTACGACTCGGCCGCCGCCCGCGCCGCCCGCCGGGCCGCGGCGTCCGGCCGGCCGTTGTCCCGTGCGGCGACGGCGACGCTGGCGACGAGGCGTTTCACGTCCCATTCGAAGGGGCCGGGCAGGGTCTCGTCGAAGTCGTTGAGGTCGAACAGCAGGGTGCGTTCGGGCGAGGCGAAGACCCCGAAGTTCAGCAGATGGGCGTCGCCGCAGAGCTGGACCCGGAGACCGGTGTTCCGCTGGACGGCGAGATCGGCGGCCATGACGGCCGGAGCGCCGCGCAGATAGGTGAACGGCGAGACGGCCATCCGTCCGTACCGCACGGGCACCAGGTCGGGCTCGCGGGTCTTCGCCTGGGCCTCCAGCACCGCGAGCGGATCCGGCCGGTCGGCGGCCGGGATCCAGCGCCCGTGGGAGGACCGCGGCACCTCCTTGCGCACGGCGCGGCCGCGTTCCCTCTCCTCGGCCAGGTCCGTCATGGTCACAGTGTGCGGTCGCGGCGGGAACGCCGCGACGCGGGACGACGTGCCGGGCGGGCCGCGGGCGCCGCGGCCGGCGGCGGCCGCCGCACCGGTCACGCGGGCTCGCCGGCCGAGGGCCCGGCGGCCCGCCGGCGAGGATCCGCCCGGCCGGCAGTCCGCCCGCCCCCGGAGGCAGGGCGGTCAGCTCGCCCCGCCCGGTCGGCGGAGCGACGCGACGCGGCGGTAGAGCTCGACCGCCTCACCGCCCCGGCCGAGTTGCTCCAGGCAGTGGGCCTGGTCGTTGCGGCTGGCCAGGGCGTCGGGGTGGTCGGCGCCGAGGACGCGTTCGCGGGACTCGGCCACCTGCTGGTACACGGCCAGCGCGTCGCTCCAACGGCCCAGCCAGCCCAGGCCGACCGCGACCTCACGGCGGCTGACGAGGGTGTCCGGGTGGTCGGGTCCGAGGACCCGCTCACGGACCGCGCAGACGTCGCGGGCCTCGGCCAGCGCCTCCTCCCAGCGGGCGAGTCGGCCCAGGTTGACGCCGAGCCCGTGGCGGGCCCGCAGGGTCTCCGGGTCGGCGGCGCCGTGGACCCGGGTGCGGTCGGCCACCAGCGCCCGGTACTGCTCCAGTGCCTCGGCGCTCCGTCCCAGGCGGCCGAGGCTGATCCCGATCTCGTAGCGTGCGGCGAGGGTGTCCGGGTGGTCGGGGCCGAGCGCCCGGGCACGGGCTCCCGCCACGTCCCGGTAGGTCTGCAGGGCTTCGGTCCAGCGGCCCAGCTGACCGAGGGCGTAGGCGACCTCGTACCGGGTGACGAGCGTGTCCGGATGCCCGGCGCCCAGCACCCTGGTGCGCGCCGCGGCCACCTCCTCCGCCATGCGGTACGAGTCCTCGAGCCGGCCGAGACGGCTCAGGTTGAAGGCGAGGTTGTGACGGCAGCGCAGGGTGTCGGGGTGCTCCGGCCCGACGGTCCGTTCCCGGGAGGCGAGCACCGCCGTGTACACCTGGTGCGCCTCGAAGTGCCGGCCGAGCCGGCCGAGGACGTACGCCATCTCCTGGCGGGCGGCCAGGGTCTCCGGGTGGTCGGGGCCCAGGGCTCGTTCGCGGCCCTCGGCGACGCGGCCGAACTCGCGGAGAGCGTCGGCCGCCCGACCGGTCCTGCTCAGCGTGAAGCCGACCTCGTACCGGCTGGCGAGGGTGTCCGGGTGGTCGGGGCCGAGCGCGTGCTCGCGCTCGGTGGCGACCGCTCGGTGCACCTCGCCCGCCTCCTCCCAGCGGCCGAGCCGGCCGAGGCTGAGACCGGCGTTGTGCCGTCCGGTGAGCACGGCCAGGAGTTCCGGCGACGGAGTGGGCCTCTGCGGCCGGGGCAGTCGCACGGGCGCGGGACCGCGCAGATCCACGCCGGTGGTCCATTCGACGGTCAGGCCCGCCGTGGAGTCGGGCGGCAGGGCCCGCAGCGCGGAGACGGTGACGGCCTTGTGACCGCTCGTCATGCCGCGCGTCCAGGACGGCAGCCCCGGTTCTGCGCCGCCGTGCCGGTGCGGGGGCGGCGGCGCCGTCCCGGCGGCGGGCGTGGCCGTCACGCGCCCGGCGCCGATCCTGCGGCGCAGTTCCTTGGCGTCGGCGGGCCGCTCCTCGGGCGTCTTGGCGAGCAGTTCGAGGACGATCTCGTCGATGAAGCCGGGGAGTTCCGGCCGGTGGCCGCGCAACGGCCGGGGCGCCGTGTCCCGGTGGCCGACGAGGATGGACCAGGAGTCGCCGAGGTCGAAGGGCGGCGCGCCGGTGGCGATCTCGTACAGCACGCACCCCAGGGAGTACAGATCGCTGCGGTGGTCGACCTGGCCCCCGCCGATCTGCTCGGGCGACATGTAGTGGGGGGTGCCCATGGCGATGCCCGTGCCGGTGAGCCGGGACGTGAAGCCGATGTCGTGGCCGAGCCGGGCGATGCCGAAGTCGCAGATCTTCACCGTGCCGTCGGTGAGCCGCATGATGTTGGCGGGCTTCAGGTCCCGGTGGACGATGTTCTGTTCATGGGTGTAGGCGAGGGCGTCGGCGACCTGGTCGGCGATGTCGACGACGTCGGACACCGGCAGCGGATGCTGCTCGTTGTCCTCCATCAGCTGGCTGAGGTTGCGGCCCTCGAGCAGTTCCATCACCAGGTAGAGCACGCCCTCGTGCTCGCCGAAGTCATGGACGACGGTCACCCCGCGGTGCTGCAGGGCGGCGGCGACCCTGGCCTCCCTGCGGAAGCGCTCCCGCAGGACCCGGATGAACGTCCGGTCCTGCTGCGGCCCGAGCGGTTTGAGGCACTTGACCGCGACCCGCCTGCCCAATGACTCGTCACGGGCCTGCCACACCTCGCCCATGCCGCCCCGACCGATCAGTTCAAGCAGCCGGTACCGGCCCTGGATCAGCCTGGTGTCCGCCATCGCGTGCCGTCGCCCCCGTCGCTTCGCTACGCCCTCCCCGGCCCGTCCAGTATGGCCGCCTGTCTGCGCAGTTTGTACGGTGCGGGCCTGCTCCCGGGCCCGAGTCGCGCCATCGCCTTCAAGATGTGACCTGGCGGCAGCTGCCAGCGCAGGCGTGAGGGGACGCAGCGCAGGGCCGTTCCGGTGGCGGAGAGCCGCCGGGTGACGGGTCCGCGCGGGGGCGCGGGACGGCCGTAGAGGTCGTGCGCGTACGGGGGCAGCGCGTCGTAGGCGAGCGCGGCGACGTGCCGCCAGATCAGTTCACGCGCCGGGACCAGCAGGGTGTGGACGGGAGGGCGGCGCAGGAAGTCGTCGACCGCACGGGCGTCCGCACCGGCTTCCAGCGCGGGCCGTACGGCGGCGAAGTACCGGGCGAGCGCCGCCCCGGTGGCGGGGACGGCGGCCGGGTCGAGTCCGACGAGGCGGGCGCTGGTCCGGTGCTCGTCGACGTACCGGTCCGCCTGGGCGTCGGTGAGGGGGAACCCGGAACGCCGCAGGACGTCCAGGTACGAGTCCACCTCGGCGCAGTGCACCCAGAGCAGCAGGTCGGGATCGTCCACGCCGAGGAGGCGGTGGATCCTGCGGACGCGGGCACCGGCCCGCTCGGCCGTCTCGGTGGTGCCGTAGGAGATGGTGCCGACGAAGTCCGCCGTGCGCAGCAGCCGGCCCCAGGCGTCCTTGCGGAAGTCGCTGTTGGCCATGACTCCGCGTACGGCGCGGGGGTGCAGGGCCTGGAGGTAGAGCGCGCGGACCCCGGCGATCCACATCATGGGGTCACCGTGCATCTGCCAGGTGACCGACGCCGGGCCGAACAGGCCCGGGTCCCGGTCGTCGGCTTCGCCGCTCATACGTCGACTCTGCCCCGTGGTCGCGGCCGGCACGCACCCGCCCGCGTGCCCGGGGCAGCTCCCTTTCGGGGGCGGCCGACGCGGTGGGACGGGCAGCGGCACAGGGATCCGCTGACCGTGGTCGACGGCAGCGGATCGTCCGGCAACGCGCCCGGCCAGGTCCACGTCACCGGCGGCCAGGACGGCGGGCGGATCGGGGGGGTGCCGGACCGCGCCCCCGCCGGGGGATGCGCGCCCCGTTCTGTGCCGCCCCCGCGTCACCCGTTCGCCGGCGCGGGTCCGCCCTTACGCGTCACCCCGTTCCCGGGCGGGAGTCCACCCTCCCGGCGACCGCGCCGTGGGCCGGGAGCCGTCGGAGGGTGCGGCCAGGTGCTGACTCACCGCGACCACCCCGTCCATCTGCTCCGTCAGCTTCACCAGGACGGGGATCTGGCCGGCCGCCTCGAGTCGTCCTTCCAGGGTGACCCTTCCGTCGACGACATGGACGTCGATCGCGTCGGGCGCGAGGCCCAGCGCGCCCACCAGCACTTCCTCGACCACCTGGAGACGGATCTCGGGATCGGGCCGGAGGAACACCTGGAGGAGGTCGCGCCGTGTGACGATGCCGACCAGGCGGTCCTCCTCGTCGACGACGGGCATCCGCTCGACGCCGCGCCGCAGCATCGTACGGGCCGCCTCGGCGATCGTGTCCTCGGCGTGAACGGTCACCGCGGGCGTGGACATCAGTCGTCCGGCGGTGGGCGCGTCCCGATCACCGCCGGGCAGGCCGCCGGCGCCGTACCACGACGCGTGGACGGCGGGTCCGGCACCGGAACCGGCGGCGGCCTGGCGCGCCAGGAGATCGGTCTCCGAGACGACACCGACCACCCGGTCGTCCTCGTCGAGGACCGGCAGACCGCTGATGTCGTGCTCGGCGAGCTGCTTGGCGACCTCCTTGAACGGGGTCGACGGCACGACCGAGACGACCTCCCCCACCATCAGGCTTCCGACCTTGCTGTGCTTCATGTTCGCCACTCCTGTCGAGCCGGCGCCCACGGGGCCCGGACGATCGGGCGGACCACGGCCCTGGGTGGGCGTCGAGCCCGGTGCGTACCGCGCGCCCGTCCGCGCGTACGACACGGCAATTCAACCGCGGCGGACCGGGCCCGGCAGGGGCCGAACAGACCGCTCGGCGGGGTCCAATGGTCCCCGCGGCGCGCACCAGGGGAACGGACGGCCCGCTCAGGACCCGGGGAGGGGCCGACGGCCCGTTCGCGGGGGACGGCCGGCGTGCCCGGCGGGGCCGTTCGGCCCTCGCCTTCGCCCCGGCACGCGTCGGATCGTGGAGAGGTACGGGGGCGTCCACGACATGGCGAGGAGGAACCGGTCATGTACTGGTACGGCCATGGCCCGGGAGGCTGGTTCATCGCACTCATGGCTGTCGGAGCGGCGGCCTTCCTCATCGTGCTGCTGCTCGGGGTCTACCTCCTGGTGCGCCGGACCGGCGAGGTCGGCGCACCACCCGGAGGAACGGAGCGGCGCCGGGCGGGCTGGGCGGATTCGCCCTCACGGGCGGAGGAGATCCTCGCGGAGCGATACGCCAACGGTGACATCGACGACGAGGAGTACCGGAGGCGCGCGGAAACCCTCCGGAGCCTCGGCCGCCCCGCTCAACAGGGCTGACCCGCACGCGGGCTCCGGTCGCGCGACCGTGACGGCCGCCCGACGAGCTCCCGGCCCGGCGGACGAGCGGACGAGCGAAGGCCGTTCAGCCGCGACGGTCGAAGGCACGGGTCCGTCCCGACGGACGCCCGGGGCCGCCCCGACGGACCGACCGGCCGGGTCGTTCGGCCCTCGCGTCCGGGCTCGACGGCCCTGCCCGCACGGCCGGAGTACCGGTCAGGCCCGAATCGTGGCCGCCCCGACCCCCGAAGGAGGCGTACGGACATGATCCGCCCCGTGACCGTCGGAGTGGACGGCTTCCCCGAGAGCCGCGCCGCCGCGGACTGGGCCGCGAAGGAGGCCCTGCTGCGCGAGGCTCCCCTGCGGGTGGTGCACGCGGACGAGTGGCCGCGCGTACCGGCCGTGCCTCCCGTCGACCGGGAGGAGCACCAGCGCTGGGCCGACACCGTGCTCGACGACGTCTCCGGCGAACTGCGCCGGAGGTACCCCGAGCTGGCGGTGTCGGCGCGGCGGCTGACCGGCCGGGCGGCCGCCGTCCTCGCCGTCGAAGCCGCCGATTCCCAGGTCCTGGTTCTCGGATCGCGCGGGCGCGGCGCCCTCGAGGGATTCCTTCTCGGCTCGGTCGGCACGGCGACCGTCGGACTCATCGACACGCCGGTCGTGCTCGTGCGGCCGAGGGACGGGGCCGCGACGGGATCCGTGGATCAGGCCGGTCGGGACGTGGTGGTCGGGGTCGACATCCACGAGACCGCCGACGCGGTGCTCGCCTTCGCCTTCGACGAGGCGGCACGGAGGGGCTGCGGCGTCCGCGCCGTGCACGGCTGGTCGTTGCCGTTCGCGTTCAGCTACGCACCCGGGCTCGATCCCGGTGTTCGGCAGGAGGTCGCCGACGGCATCGCCGGCGCCCTCGCCGAGCGGCTGCGGCCGTGGCGGGGGCTGTACCCCTCGGTCAAGACCGAGGAGCGGGTCCTCGTCGGAGCCCCCGCCGAACAGGTGCTGCACGAAGCCACCGACGCGGAGCTCGTGGTCGTCGGCAGGCGCATCCGGAGGGCCCCGGTCGGCGGGCACCTCGGCCACGTCGCCCACGCCGTACTGCACCACGCCACCGCTCCGGTGGCCGTCATCGCCCACGACTGACCGCCGGCCCTGGAGCGTCTCATGACCGCAGAACCCCTCGGGACGGCCGTCGTCAGCTCCCTCGTCCGGGACGCGACGGCGGCCCCGTCCATGCACAACGCCCAGCCCTGGAGCTTCCGGTACGACGCGGCGCGCGGCACGATCCGGCTCTACGGGGACCCGCGACGGGCCATGCCGGGTTCCGACCCGCAGAATCGCGCCCTGCACCTCGGGTGCGGCGCCGCGCTGTTCAATCTGAGGGTGGCGGCCGCGCACGCGGGAAGGGATCCGGACGCGCTGCTGCTCCCGGACGCCGACGAACCGTGGCTCCTGGCGGAGGTCCGGCTGAACCGTCCGGTGCGCCGGGAGGACCACCTCGCCGCGCTCCACCCGGCGATCCACCGGCGGCACACCAGTCGCTTCCCGTTCACCGACGAGGACGTCCCCAGCGGGGTTCTGGACGGACTGCGCGCCGCGGCACGGCTGGAGGGCGTACGGCTGCACATTCCCGGCGCCTGGCACGTGCAGGAGGTCCTGGACCTGCTCCACGACGCCGAGAGCCGCGAGTCGCTCGACCCGGAGGCACGGGAGGAACTGCTGCGCTGGACCGGCAGGCCGGGCGCCGAGTCTTCCGGGGAAGGCATCCCCGCGCACGCCTTCGGCCCCCGGCAGCACGATGTCACCGCCCCGGTACGGGACTTCGCGGCCGGTCGGACCGTGGCCGGCCGCGGCAGCGCGACGTTCGAGAAGCGGCCCCGGCTCGCCCTGCTGGGTACGCCCCACGACGGGCCCCTCGACTGGCTCAGGGCCGGACAGGCGCTGGAACGCGTGCTGCTCCAGGCCACCTTGGACGGTCTGGTCACCTCGCTGACCTCCCAGGCACTGGAGTGGCGCGAACTGCGCTGGGCGCTGCGCGATCCCGTCTCCTCCATGGGGCATGTGCAGATGGTGATCCGGCTCGGGTACGGCCCCGAGGGCCCTGCGACTCCCCGCCGCGCCGTCGAGGACGTGCTGGAGACGGGGTAGGACAGGTCGCCCGGGCCGTGCGTCAGGCATGGGCGACGCGTCAGGCATGGGCGACGACGGCCACCGGCGCGCCGCAGTGGTGGATCACCGCGTGGGTCACGGGCCCGACGTGGGCCCCGACGCGCCCCGTGCGGATCCGCCGCCCCACGACCACCAGAGCGGCACCGTCGGCGGCGTACAGCAACTGCTCGGAGGCCCCGCCCACCGGCGTGAGTTCGACGACGTCGACCGACGGGTACTTCTGCCGCCAGGGGGCGAGGACGTTCCTGAGTTCCCGGACGGCGTCCGGCCGCATCTCCTGCAGGGCCATGTCGAGGGCCAACGCGTCCCGCCCGAACGGCGGGAGCGACCAGGCGTGCACCGCCCGGAGGCGTCCACCGCGCAGGGCCGCCTCGCCGAAGGCGAAGTCCAGCACCGGTTCGCACGCGTCGTGGACGTCCACACCGACGACCACCGGGCCGGAAGCACCGACCACCGCGCAGGGCCGGGCCGGGCGCGGCCCGCCCTCGGCGTGGGGCTCCGCGTGCGGCTCCGCATGGGGCCGCTCCTCCGCGTACGCCTCCGCGCGAGGCCCCTTCCCCGGCCGTACGAGGACGACCGGCCGGTCCGTTTCGACGATCGTCGCCATCGCGACGGACCCGAGAAGACGGCCCCGGACGCTCCCCAGACCGCGTGAACCGAGCACCACGAGCCCGGACGTGGCCGCCTCCCGGGCCAGCTCGGCCGGGGCCCGGCCGGAGAGCCGTCGCGTGCGGACCTCGAGTCCCGGGTGCCTGCCCCGCAGGGTTCGCGCGGCGCCGGCCAGCACGTCGTCGGCGGCGTCCCCCTCGTCCGGGCCACTGCGTGGTGGCTCCGGCGAGTCCGCCACCAGCACCAGGCGCAGGGAGGCCTTCCGCAGCAGAGCCTCACGGGCCGCCCACTCCGCCGCCGCGGCACTCTCGGCCGATCCGTCCAGACCGACGGTCACATGCTGCTGCAGCATCGGCGACCTCCTCGGGGCGGCGTGACGACGGGGAAGGCGTGACGATGGAATGACGCGACCGCGATGTCCGCACGGACTCAGCCTTCCCCTCCGGGAGCGGTGGACGGCAGAGTCCGAACGGCCCCCGGAAGGGCCGACCGGCCCAGGGACGGGGACGGCCGCCCCTACGCGGCGCCCGGGCGGAGGCCGGAGAGTGGGGTCAGCGCGACCGTCGCGCCGGATTCGCGAGCCACGGGCGGTTCAGCAGGGAGGCCCGTCATGGCGCATGATCTCTCCGAGCCCCGGCGGCAAGGAACGGCGAGGCACGGCCTGTGGCGGCATCTGCTCCGCGCCACCGGCCGGGACACGGGACCCCTCGTCCGACCCGCCGATCGCGCGCACAGCCGTCTGGTGACGGGATGCGCACTCGCCGTATTGGCGGCACTGGTACTCGCTGCCGTTGCCGCATGGGGGACCTGGAACGCCGAGCACCGACGTGCGCTGGACGACCGGCAGCAGCGACAGCAGGTCACGGCGACCACCGTGACGCGCGCGGCTGCGAGGACGAGCGAGAGCGGCTCCGGGTTCGCCGACGCGGCGCTCGCCGAAGCCACCTGGAAGGGCCCGGGGAAGACCCGGCACAAGGGCGTCGTGGAGGTGCCGCTCGGCACCCCGGCGGGGAGCCCCGTTCGGATCTGGGTCGACGCCGACGGCGGGGTCACGAGGAGTCCCCGTACGAACGCGGATGTGATCATGGCTACGGCGCTGGCCGGCGTGTCGGTGTTCACCGTCCTCTCGGCCGCTTCCCTGGGCGTCTTCACCGTCCGCGCCCGCCGGCTCGAGCGGCGGACACTGGAGACATGGGAAACGGAGTGGACCGTCGTCGAACCGCGGTGGTCCGGCCGCCCGGGTACCTGACCCGGGGCGGGGCCGCGAAAGGGCGCGGCCCGGGCCGGCCGGCGGGCGGCGCGACCGCGCGGGGCGGGGACCGCGCAGCAGCCGGGCCGTGCGAGGAGGTCCGGAGCCCGGGGTGCCGCCCCCGGACCGACGACGACGGCGAGAGGGAGCCATGGACGCCCGAGCCGGGAACGACGGGGCCGGGAACGACGTCACCGGAAACCGCGAGGTGATCGTCGGTCTGGACCCCCGGGACCGGTCGCGCGCGGCGATCTCCTGGGCGGCGGAGGAAGCCGCGCTCAGGGGTCTCCCGCTGAGACTCGTGGTGGCCGTGCCCTGGCTGGTGGACACCCAGCACGTCGACGCCGAACCGCAGCGTGTGTCCTTGCGCGCACAGGCCGGGCGGGTGCTCGAGTCCGCGGCGGCGTGGGCCACGGACGAGTACGCGCTCCCGGAGCTGGTCACGGAGGTCTACGACGGAAGTCCCGTCGCCGCGCTGACCGCCGGATCCCGTCACGCGCAGTCGGTCGTGGTCGGCTCCCGCGGCCTCAACCGCCTGGAGGAAGTGCTCAGCGCCGGTTCGGTCGTCGTGCCCCTCACCGCCAGGGCCCGGTGTCCGGTCGTCGTGGTACGCGAACCGCCGGCCGGGCGGGCCCGGCCGCGCCTGGTCGTCGGAGTCGACGCCCGCTCCCCGTCCGCCGCCGCCCTCGGTTTCGCCTTCGACGAGGCGGCCGTTCGTGGTGTCGCACTCGACGCGGTGTCCGTGAGCGAGCCGCCCGTGCTGCCGTTCACGCGCCGTGAACGGGCGCGAGAGAGGCAGCGCGGGCTGCTCGCCGAGACCGTGGCCGAATGGTCGGGGCGGTGTCCGGGCGTGGCGGTCGCCGAGGAGGTGGTGAGCGGCGACCCGTTGCAGGAACTGGTGAGGGCTTCCACCTCGGCGGTCGCCGTCGTCGTGGGCCGGTCGCACCGCCGGGCGGGGACCGGGAACAGAGTCGGACGGGTGGTGCGGGGGCTTCTGCACCGCGCGGGCTGCCCGGTCGTCGTCGTTCCCCCGCAGTAGGCTGACCGGCTCGGTACGGTGCTCCGTGCCGCCCTCTCCGGGCCGTCGGTGCGGGGCGGGCCGCACGCGCCGGTGCGACATCGTGTGCGGGGCGGGTCCGGAGAAAACGTGTACGGGGCGAGTCCGGAGAAGGAGGGCCATGGACCAGGACCAGGGTCAGCCAGGCGAGCGAACGGATCCTCCGGCCGGACACGACGTCCGCCGGTCCGCCGGGAACCGTCGGCAGATGCCCCCTCCCGGACGCCGGGGCGCGCTCGTCCCCGCCCGCCACTCGTGCGCCACGTCGGCCCGTGGCTGACCGGACCGCCGGACCGGGCGGCGGCCTCCACCGCGCGGTTCCCGGCCTCGCGGTGCTCGGAGCGTACCGGCGGGACTGGCTGCGCGGTGATCTGCTCGCCGGGGTCACCGTCGCCGCCTACCTCGTGCCCCAGGTCATGGCGTACGCCAGCGTCGCGGGCCTGCCGCCGGTCGTGGGGCTGTGGGCGATGCTTCCGAGCCTCGCCCTGTACGCGCTGCTCGGCTCTTCCCGGCTGCTGTCGGTCGGTCCCGAGTCGACGACCGCGCTGATGACGGCGGCGATCGTCGCGCCGCTCGCCGGCGGCGACCCCGTGCGGTACGCCGTCCTGGCCTCCGCGCTGGCCGTCGCCGTCGGACTGATGTGCCTGGTGGCGTGGGCGGCCCGGCTGGGGTTCGTCGCGGATCTGCTGTCACGGCCCGTCCTGGTCGGCTATCTCACCGGCGTGGCACTGATCATGATGGTCGATCAGCTGACCGAGCTGACGGGGGTGCCGACGGAAGGGTCGGGCTTCTTCCCGCAGCTGGGATCCTTCCTGTCACACCTGCCCGAGGCGCATCCGGGGACGGTCGTCCTCAGTGCCGCGGCCCTGCCCCTGCTCTTCTCGACGCTGTGGCTGCCCCGCGCCTTTCCCGGTCCGCTGCTGGTGGTGGCGCTCGGTACGGCCGCCGTGGCGGTGTTCGGCCTGCAGGCCCGCGGGATCGCGGTGGTCGGGGACATCCCCGCCGGCCTGCCGGGCTTCGCCCTCCCGGACCTCGGCGAGATCCCCCGGCTGCTCCTGCCTGCCGTCGGGGTGCTGCTCGTCGGCTACACCGACTTCATCCTCACGGCACGCGCCTTCGTCACGGACGACGCCGGACCGCGCCTGGACCCCAACCAGGAGCTGCTGGCCCTGGGCGCGGCGAACCTCGGCGCCGCTGTGCTGCGGGGGTTCCCGGTGAGCAGCAGTGCGAGCCGGACCGCTCTCGCCCGGTCCACGGGAGCACGCACCCAGGTGTACGGGCTCGTCGCCGGTGCCGCCGTGGTGGCGGTGCTCCTTTTCCTCAGTCCGCTGCTCCGCAGCACACCGACGGCCGTACTGGGAGCGCTGGTCGTCTACGCAGCGGTCCGGATGATCGACCTGGCCGGGTACCGGCGTCTGGCGTCCTTCCGCCGCCGGGAGCTGCTGCTCGCGCTCGGCTGTCTCGTCGGGGTGCTCCTCCTGGGCATCCTGTACGGCGTACTGCTGGCGGTGGCCCTGTCGGTGGCCGAGTTGCTGAGCCGGGTCGCGCGCCCGCACGACGCCGTCCAGGGTCTGGTGCCGGGCGTGGCGGGCATGCACGACGTGGACGACTACCCCGAGGCGCGGGTCGTCCCCGGACTGCTGGTGTACCGCTACGACTCACCGCTGTTCTTCGCCAACGCGGAGGACTTCCGCCGCCGGGCCCTGGCCGCCGTGGACGAACAGGAATGCCCTGTACGGTGGTTCGTGCTCAATACCGAGGCGAACGTGGCGGTCGACATCACCGCCCTCGACTCCGTGGACGCCGTGCGCGAGGAACTGACCGGCCGCGGCATCGTCTTCGCCCTCGCTCGCGTCAAGCAGGACCTGCGTGCGGAACTGGACGCGTACGGACTTACCGCGTCCGTCGGCGAGGACCGGATCTTCCCCACGCTGCCGACGGCGATGGAGGCGTACCGGTCCTGGGCGCGTGAGCAGGGGGAGGGTTCCGAGCAGTAGGCGGAGAGCCGTACGGGGCGGGGGCACGGTCCCAGCCGGCCGTAACCGAACGGACCAAATTCTTCATAAATGACCGATTGTGCCGAAGAGGCCGCCGATCATGTTCCGCATGTCAGCCACGAGTCCCTCCTGCCACGCCCGGCCGTCGTCACGAGCGCACCCGCGCACCCGCCGGCCGTACCGGCTCGCCGTGTTCGCCTCCCTCCTCCGGCATCGGGGATGGCGAGCGGACGATCGACCGCCCCGGGACCCTGGCCGGAAGGGCGAGCGGCGGAGCTGGGGGCCCGGCGGCGGGCACCGCGCCGCGCCGAGGGCGGCGCTCGCGGGCGCGCTGCTCGTCGCCGTCCTCGCCGTGGCCTCGTGCGACGGCGAAGGCGGGACGGCCGCCGGGAACGGCAAGGTCACGGTCGTCTACGAGGACGACACGATCAAGCCGAAGGACCGGCGGGCGGTGGCGGTGGTCCGGGAGTCCCGCGTGCTCGAACGGGTCGCCGACTGGGTGACCGAGTCGGTCGCCCTGCCGCACGACCTGGCCGTGAAGGTCACCGGCAGGGTCCCGCCGGGGGTCACGGACGCGGTCACCCAGCCGGACGGCCGGACGATCTTCGTGCCCCCTTCCTTCCTGACGCGGATCGAGGAGGTCCTCGGCAAGGTGGTCAGGACCGTCGAGCGCCCCGCCCTGTTTCCCCGGACCGGGTGGAACGCCGACAACCTCACCGCGCTGTCGACCCAGTTCGTCTTCGGCCACGAGATGGGCCACGCCCTGCAGCGGCAGCTGCTGCTCGCGCGATCATCCCGTCACGCAGCAGCGGGTGTTCACCTTCCTCTGCTATCTCGAGGGGAGCGACCCGGAGAAGTACCACGGGCCGCTGGTCGGCGCGGGCTACCTGCCGGAGTCCCGGGCCCCGCTGTGCCCGCAGGCGTGGGCGATGCTGGACTACGGCTGGTGGACCCAGCTCGCCCCGCATTTCAGCGAGGCGTTCGAGGAGCGGGGGGACAGGGCGCGGGAGAGATCGCGTGACCGGCTGATCGCGGAGATGAAGGCCCTGGGGAAGAAGCTCGACGAGCTCCGCAGCCGGCAGTGAGTCCCCCGGCGGTCGCCCTGCGGCGTTCCGTCGTTCCCCCGGACACGGTCTCGCGGAATGCGCCGCGGCGGCGGTTCGCCGAGCTGCTCAGGGCACCCTCTGCGGCCGTTCGCGCGGACGGGTCTCACCGGGACCGGCCCCGCCCGGCGGGCCGCGGCACGTCAGTGCGTCAGCGCGAATCGCGGTCAGCGCCTGACTCGTGGCATCCCGAGTCCGATCCAGGAGATGATCTCGCGCTGGATCTCGTTGTTGCCACCGCCGAAGGTGAAGATGACGGCGGACCGGTAGCCGCGCTCCAGCTCACCGTGGATCACGGCCCCGGCCGAGCCCTCCTTGAGCGGGCCGGCCGCCCCGACGACCTCCATCAGCCAGGCGTAGGCGTCGCGACGAGCCTCCGACCCGTACACCTTCACGGCCGAGGCGTCCTGGGGGGTGAGCGTGCCGTCCTGGACGGCGCCGACCATCTGCCAGTTGAGCAGCTTCATCGCATCGAGCCGGACGTGTGTGCGGGCGAGGCGACCCCGCACCCAGCCGAGGTCGATGACACGCCTCCCGTCGGCGAGCTTGGTCGCCGACGCCCAGCGCTGGACGTCGTGGAGGGCGCGGATGGCCATGGTGCCGTGGGCGGCCAGGGTGACGCGCTCGTGATTGAGCTGATTGGTGATCAGCCGCCACCCCTTGTTCTCCTCCCCCACCCGGCGGGAGACGGGCACCCTGACGTCCTCGTAGTAGCCGGCGGTGGTGTCGTGCGAGGCGAGCGTGTTGATGAGCGTGCAGGAGTAACCCGGGTCGGAGGTAGGCACGAGCAGCATGGTGATTCCCTTGTGCGGCGGGGCGTCCGGATCGGTCCGGACGGCGAGCCACACCCAGTCCGCCGTGTCGCCGTTCGTGGTCCAGATCTTCTGGCCGTTGACGACGTAGGTGTCGCCCTCGCGCACGGCACGGGTCGTGAGCGAGGCGAGATCGGTGCCGGCGCCCGGCTCGCTGTAGCCGATGGCGAAGTCGATCTCGCCGGAGAGGATCCGTGGGAGGAAGTACGCCTTCTGCTCGTCGGTGCCGTACTGCATGATCGTCGGGCCGACGGTGTTGAGTGCCATGAGCGGGAGCGGTACACCCGCCTGGGCCGCCTCGTCGAAGAAGATGAACTGTTCCATCGGCGTCAGCCCGCGCCCGCCGTACTCCTCCGGCCAGCCGACGCCGAGCCAGCCGTCGGCGCCGAGGCGGCGGATCGTCTCCCGGTAGAAGCGCTTCTGCGCGGTGGGGTCCCCGTGGCGGGTGTGGGCGCCGTCGGGGACGAGTCCGTCGAAATAGCCACGCAACTCGGCGCGCAACTGCTGCTGTCCCGGCGTGTATTCCAGGTGCACGGGTCCCTCCAGGCGTCTCGTGCCGGCGTGCGTCCCTGCGGCGGCACAGAGTAGAACGCGTTTCAGGAATCCGGAAGAGACGTGCGCGGGCAGGAAGCGCCCGGGCTCACTCTCCACAGACGCGGCCGGCGGATCCGGTCACCCGCCGTCCGCCGTCCCACCGCCGCCGTCCGTCACGGCGACGCCACCGCCGCGTGCCGTATCCGACGCCCTCCGCCGCCACGCGTCACGGCGCCGCCCGGCCCCTCGCACGGCAAGGCCTGCCGCAACCCGGTTGCGCGGCGGACCGCCCTGCCCGGTGGCGGTGGCGGGGCACCGGTCACCGGCCGTGCCTTCACGCCTCCGCGGTGAGGATGCCTCTCGGCCGCCGCCTCCCCGCGGCGTGCCGCGGACCCGGGCACCGACGGTGACGACACGAGGCGCGAGGCAACGAATGGGGCATTCGGGGTGTGCCGAGACGGCACGCCCCCGCCCCTCGCCCACCCCCGGCCCCATTGCCGACAACCCGTCACATCCGCCCCGCTTTCCGGCGAGTGGCTGAAACTGCATCAAAAACCTCTCGTGGCAAGGTGTTTCCGGAGAAGCCGCTGGTCATCCTCTAGGGAACGGTCCGCATCCCCTGGGAGGCTCGCATGGAACGCAGGCGGTTACTGCATGCCGGAGCCGGGCTCGTCGCGGCGTCCGTGGTGGGGCCCGTGCTCGCCCCGGCCACGGCTCGGGCGCGCACGGCCGACGGCACGGGTGCGCCGAGCGCCCCGGGCCCGGAGAGCAGAGCGGCCTCGGCCGGCACGGCGGGGCGCTGTTCGGGTCCGGCGGTCTCGACGTACGGCATAGCGACGTACACCGCGGCGATCGTCGGCATGACCGTCCTCGGCGATCACGCCTATGTGGTGGCACGCGGCCAGAACCCGCCGCTGCTGGGAGAGATCGACCTGGAGTCGGGGAAGCTCACGAGGACGGTACGGCTCTCGCGCGGCGAGGGCGGATGGGCGGCGACGGTCTCCGGCGGACAGGTGTACGTGGGCACCTACCCCGTCCCGGACCTCTACCGCTTCGACCCGGCGACCGGATCGGTGACGCAGCTCGGCACGACAGGGCCTTCGGGCGGTTTCGTCTGGTGCCTGACGACGGCTCCGGACGGGACGGTCTACGCGGGCACGTATCCGCGCGGCGAGGTCTGGGAGTACTCGCCGTCGACCGGTGCGCTGCGCAACCTGGGCGTCGCGATGCCCGGCGAGCAGTACGTGCGCGCGATCGCCGCCGACGACCGCTTCGTCTACGCAGGCACGCTCCCGCTCGGCCACATCGTCGCGTACGACCGTGCCACGGGCGCGAAGAGGTCCATCACGCCGACGCCGTACGGCGGGGCCGCGTGTCTGCTCGCCAGGGGCGGACGGGTGGTCGGGGGATTCGGCAGGTCCGTCGTGGACCTGGCGCCCGACGGGAGCGACGCGCGAGTCATCCCGATACCGGCCGCGGAACGTCTCGTCGACGCGATCACGGCGACCGGCGACGGCACGGTGTACTGCGTCGGCCGCCCGACGGGCACGGTCTACCGGCGCGACGGCGACACCCTCGTGCCGGTCGCCGCGCCCACGCCGCTCGACGAGCACCGGGCGCTCTTCCCGCTCCCGGACGGGAGACTGCTGGGCGGCGCCGGCAGCGGCCGGCTGTGGTGGCTGGACCCGGTCGGCGGGGGGTCGACCACGGTGGAGCTGATCGACACGGCCATGGCGGGCCCCGACCCCGTGCAGTCCATCACCATGGGCACGCGTGGGGCGGTGCACGTCGGCGGGCACTTCTCCATCACGACCCACCGGCCCGCTCAGGGCACGAGCCGGCGGATCCCGGTGTCCGGCGAGCCGAAACAGCTGCGCACGGCCGGCGACCGCGTCTACGCGGCGCTCTATCCGAGCACGGAGGTGCTGGAGCTCGACCCGGACCGCGGCAGGATCCGTTCGCTCGGGTTCATCGACAACGACCAGCAGCGGCCGACGGACATGGTGTACGAGCGGACGACGGACCAGTTCCTCATCGCGTCCGCCCCGCCGGCCGGCCGGCTCAAGGGTGCGCTGACCCTGGCGGACCGGGCGGGACGGCGGCTGACGGTGTACCAGGACGTGATCACGGACCAGAGCGTGATGTCCCTGGCCCTGGACGACTGCATGGGTCCCCGGATCGCGTATCTCGCCGGTGACACCTGGGGCGGCGGGAGCGTGACCCCGGCCCGGCCGAGCGCGACGATCGTCGCCTTCGACCTGCGGCGCCGCAAGGTGCTGTGGGAGGTCGCACCGTTCGAGGGGTACGCGAGCCTGCAGCACATCGAGGTGCTGGACGGAGTGCTGTACGGGGTCTACAAGCGACTGGCGGGCACGTGGTTCGCCATGGACCTGGAGACCCGGACGGTGCTGAGGTCGGGGAGGCTGCCGAGCTACGGCGAGCTCACCGTGCAGCGCGGAGAGGTGTTCGCCTCGGTCTTCGGCGGACTGGTGTACCGGATCGGCCCCGGTCTCGACGAGGCCCAGCCGGTCCTCTCCGGTCTCGGCGACGGCTGGTACACACCCCCTCAGCTGGCCTGGGAGCGATGGTCCTGGCACGCCTGGGGCGTGTCCGGCCGGGAACTGGCGCGGCTGCGCCTCGACCCGGACTGCGTCTCCATGAACCGGGCCGGGGGCAATCCGCCGGACGAGGCGGTCCTGGAGTCTCTGCTGGCCAACTGAAACGGGCACGGAGAGTGCGACACCGGGCCCGGCAGTACGGCCGGCCCGACGGCACGCGTGACCCGGACACCCCGGACGACGGCCGGCCGTGGGGCCGGGGAAGGCGGCGGGCACGGCGCCGCCGCGGTGGCACCGAGCGAGCGCGCGCGGGGCCGCCGCCACCGTGCCCGGGAGAGGTGCCCCCGTCCGGGCGAGGCGGTCCCGCCAATTGGGCCGTTCGGCCCATGCGCGCCGCCGCACGGGCACGCCAGCGTGGGGGGAGCACGACAGGAGCCACGCCATGGACCTCCGTACACGCATCGCGCTCATCGGACTGGGCAACGACTCCCGGCGGGACGACGGAGTGGGCTCGGCCGTCGTCGACGCGCTCCGCGAACGCGCCTTCGAGCGGCCCCTCCCCCCGGAGGTCGACCTGGAGACCTGCGACGGAGAGCCCGCGCGGCTGGTGGGCCTGTGGCACGACGTGGACCTGGCGGTGGTGGTGACCAGCGCACACGCGTATCCCGGCGAGCCCGGCAGGGTGGTCCGCCGGGAGTTCGACGCGGACGGGCTCTCCCTGCCCGTGCACGGAGAGCCGCACGGTCGCGTGCTGAACGAGGCCCTGGAGCTGTCCCGGCTGCTCGGCAGACTGCCCTGCCGGCTGGTGGTGTACGCGGTGCAGGGAGCCGACTCCTCGCTCGGGACCGGCCTGTCGCCGACGCTCGCGGCCATGGTCGAGTCCCTGGCCGACTGTGCGGAACAGGAACTCGTCCGCGAGCGGACAGCGGCGGCGACCGTACGGCCGTGTCACTCGTGAGCCGAGGAACGGCGCGCCGGCGACGTCGGCCCGGCAGGATCCGCTGCGGGCGGGCCCGACCGGGTGCCCGTGCGCCGTGCCCCGCGCGGCCTGCCCGCACGGCAGGGTGGCTCCCTCGCAGGGTGGCTCCTCCTGCGCGCGGGAAGGCTGTGCGCCGGGGGCGAGGACGGTGCACCGGGGCAAGGGAGGCCGCCGATGAACGGTCCGGCCCCGTTGCCGCGTTCTCCCCGGCGGACGTGATCAGGTGGGACGACACACCCGGAGGGCTCAGATGTCCGAGGCACCGGTCTTCTCCGAGGAATCGCCCATCAGGGTGTTCCTCCTGGACGACCACGAGGTCGTCCGTCGCGGGCTGCACGACATGCTCGACGCCGAACCCGACATGGAGGTGGTCGGCGAGGCGGCGAGCGCCGGGCAGGCCCTGGCCCGGGGACCGGCGCTGCGCCCCCATGTCGCGGTCCTGGACGTACGGCTCCCCGACGGCGACGGCGTCACGGTCTGCCGCGAGCTGCGCTCCCGCATGCCGGAGCTCGCATGTCTGATGCTGACGTCCTTCGACGACGAGGACGCGCTGCTCGACGCGATCATGGCGGGCGCCTCGGGCTACGTCCTCAAGCAGATCAAGGGGTCCGACCTGATCTCCGCCGTGCGGACGGTGGCGACGGGGCAGTCGATGCTCGATCCCTCCACCACGGCGCGGCTGATGCACTCGCTGCGGGACCCGGAGACCGCGCAGCCGGCCGAGGACGAGCGCCTCGCGGCCCTCTCGGCGCGGGAACGCGACGTGCTCGATCTGATCGGCGAGGGCCTGACGAACCGCCAGATCGGCAAACGGCTCTACCTCTCGGAGAAGACCGTCAAGAACCACATCTCACGGCTGCTGTCGAAGCTCGGCGTGGAGCGACGCGTCCAGGCGGCGGTCATCGCCGCACAGGCCCACGAACACGAAGAACCGCGCGCCTGAGCGCGCACTCGACCGCCGGCGCCCCGCACGGCCGGCGCCGGGACGGGGCCCGCCGGTCAGGAGCCTCAGCCGTCGTCGCGCAGCGGTACCGTCCAGACCAGCCGGGTGCCGCCGGCGATACCGCGGGTCACGACGAGCTCGCCGGACAGCCGCTCGGCGCGTTCGGCCATGTTGCGCAGTCCGCTGCGGCGGCCGTGCGGGGTGATGCCGATGCCGTCGTCCGTCACGGTGACGGACATCCGGTCGGCGCGCGCCGCGATGGTGACCTCCGCCCTCGACGCCCGGGCGTGGCGCGCCACGTTCGCCAGGGCCTCGCCCAGCACGGCGACCGCCTCGTCCGCGACGCGGCGCGGCACCTCGGTGTCGATGAGTCCCTCCATACGCAGTGCGGGTGCGAAACCGAGGGCCGGAGTGGCTTCCTCCACGGCCCGTACGGCCCGCGCCCTGAGGCCCGGGAGCACACCGGTGGCCTCGTGCTCACGGAGTCCGAAGATCGTCGAACGAATGATCTTGATCGTGGAGTCGAGGTCGTCGATGGCGCGTTCCAGCCGCTCCGCGGCCACCGGGTGGTCCACGAAACGCTGGGCGCTCTGGAGCGTCATCCCCGTCGCGAACAGCCGCTGGATGGCGAGGTCGTGCAGGTCCCGGGCGATGCGGTCCCGGTCGGCGAGCAGGCTCACCTGCTCGGCGTCCCGGCGCCGGTCGGCCAGTTCCATGGCGAGGGCCGCCTGGCCGGCGAACCCGGACAACGGGGCGGTCTCCGGGTCGCCGAACTCGGTCCGGCCCGCCGCACGGGCCAGCATGAGCACGCCCCTCAGCTTCTCCGGGTCGCCCACCAGCACCGCCATCGCCGGCCCGAAGTCCTTCCAGCGTTCCGGCCGGAACGTGACACGGGGGTCCTCGGCCGCGTCGGGCGTGGTGAGCAGCCCGTTCTCGCTCAGCACGGCGGCCCGGGCCAGCGTGCCCTCGCCCCGCGGCAGCACCACGCCGAGATGACGCTCGGCGCCCTCGCCGTGCGCGAGGGCACAGCGCAGGTTCCCGTCCGGTTCGGTCAGGTAGACGAGCCCGAGGTCGGCGCAGGAGATCCGGCGGGCCCGGTCGAGCATCATCTCCAGCACCTCGGACTCCGAGGCACCGGAGAGCAGGGCGGCGGTGCACTCGGCGCTCGCGGCGAGCCACCGCTCGCGGGATCGGGTCTCCTCGAACAGCCGGGCGTTCTCGATGGCGATTCCGGCCGCGACGGCGAGCGTCGTCAGGACCGCCTCGTCCTCGTCGTCGAAGGCGGCCCCACTGCGCTTCTCGGTCAGATAGAGGTTGCCGAACACCTCGTCGCGCACCCTGATGGGCACGCCGAGGAAGGAGTGCATCGGGGGGTGGTGCTCGGGGAAGCCGGAGGACGCCTCGTGGTCCGCGAGTTCGGCGAGCCGTAGCGGTGCGGGATGCCGGATCAGCTCACCGAGGAGTCCGTGTCCCGAGGGCAGGTCCCCGATCCGTCCGCGCAGTTCGTCGCTGATGCCCACCGGCAGGAACTGGGACAGGCGCTTGTCGCCTCCGATCACGCCGAGGGCCCCGTACTCGGCGTCCACGAGGACGACCGCCGCCTCCACGATCTCACGGAGCACCTGCGACAGGTCCAGCCCCCGGCCCACCGAGAGGACCGCCTCCAGCAGGCCGTTGAGCCTGTCCCTGGTACCGCGCACCTCGTCGATGCGCACCTGGAGTTCCTCGAGCAGTTCGTCGAACCTCAGCCGCGGGACCCGGCCCTCGTCCTGACCCGCTTCGCTCCGGACGTCGCCGCCCATGACACCTCCGCCGGTGTCGAACGGTCATCGCGCGCCACGCGCAGCTCTCACGGTAGCCCGGAGGAAGCGGGCGTGCGCGACCGGCGGAGCGCGCCCCGGCCGGTCCGCGGTGCCGCCGAGGGTCCGTGCCGGCGTCCTGGGCACACGGAAGGCGGAAAGGGCCCATCCACTTCTCGTGGATCCTGATTGCGCGGTGAGCGTTCCGACCGCTGCTCCGCGTCCTCTGTAGGAGCCCTTTCCGTCTCTTCCATGGAATCACCGGCCGACGGGTACCGCCAGGGCCCACCGGCCCCGGTCACTGCACCGTCCGGGCCCTTCCGGGAGCCGCGGCGCCGGGCTCCGCCGCGTCACGACGACCCTCAGGCCGAGGGCCATCCGTACGGGGCCGCGACCGTGCTCTCCGGCCCGGCGCCCACCGCCTCCAGGTCCTGGTCCGCCACCCGCATCAGCTGCCGGGCGAGGTCGCTCATGGCACGGCTCGCGGCGAGTTCGTCGCCGATCTCGGGAACGTCCACGTCCTGCGGGTTGCAGCGCGCGGTCCCGTGGCCGGTGAGCCTCGCCGTGCCGGTGTCCAGGTCCATCCTGGCCCTGGTCGTACCGTCCTCTTCGGACAGGTACATGCGGACCGTCCACTCCAGCGTCCGTGTCATGGCGTACCTCCTCGCCGGTGTACGGGCCGCACCGCCGGCACCGGCGCCTCCGGGCCGGCGCGGCACCGCCTCGCTCCAGGATCCCCCGCACGCGTGCGCCCGCGCGACCGTGCCGCGGGCGGGTCCCCGCCGACGACGGGCGGGGGCGGCGACGCCGGAGTCGCAGGCGGTCGCCACGGCT
Organism: Streptomyces sp. WMMC940; assembly: GCF_027460265.1. Taxonomy (NCBI): domain Bacteria; kingdom Bacillati; phylum Actinomycetota; class Actinomycetes; order Kitasatosporales; family Streptomycetaceae; genus Streptomyces; species Streptomyces sp. WMMC940. The sequence continues at coordinate 7,105,975 of NZ_JAPZBC010000001.1, read as the reverse complement.
GGGACGCTGAGGCTGGATGCTCCATCTCGTCGGCGACTGCCGGAGGTGCGCCATGCGGAGGTGGCGGGCCCTGCTCGTCCTCGGGACGGCCCAGTTCCTCATGGTGCTGGACACCGCGGTGATGAACGTGTCGATCAGCCGGCTGGTCGAGGACTTCGACACGGAGGTCACGGCGATCCAGGCCGTGATCACTCTGTACACCCTGGTCATGGCCGCCTTCATGATCACTGGCGGTCGGTTGGGGGACGCGTTCGGGCGGCGCCGCACGTTCGCGGTGGGTCTGACCGTCTACGGGGCGGGCTCCGCGATCACGGCGGTCGCCCCGGAGCTGTGGGTGCTGGCGGCCGGGTGGTCGGTCGTCGAGGGGCTCGGCGCCGCGCTGGTCCTGCCCGCGCTGGCCGCCCTCGTGGCGGGCGCCTACAGCGGTCGTGACCGTGCGGTGGCGTACGGCGTCATCGGTGGGCTCGCCGGCGCCGGCATCGCGGTGGGACCGCTCCTCGGGGGATGGGTGACGACCTATCTGACGTGGCGGGTGGTCTTCGCCGGCGAGGTGGTCGTGGTCCTGGCCCTGCTGTGCTGCATCCGCTGGATCGACGACCGCCCCACCACCGGTCCCCGGGTGCGGATCGACGGCGTCGGTGCCGTGCTGTCGGCCGTCGGCCTCGGGCTGGTGGTCCTGGGAGTGCTGCAGAGCAGTTCCTGGGGGTGGGTGCGGCCGCGCAACGCCCCGTTCACGGTGTTCGGCTTCGCGCCCACACTCGCCGTCATCGCCGCCGGAGCGGTCGTGCTCGCGCTGTTCCGGGCCTGGGAGCGCCGGCGGGAGGAGCGGGCCCGGGACCCGCTCGTACGGTTCTCCCTCTTCGGCGTCCCTCCGCTGCGCGCGGGGCTGGCCATGCTGCTGTGCCAGAACCTGGTGCTGCTCGGTCTGTTCTTCGTCATCCCCCTGTACCTGCAGATCGTCCTCGGCTTCGACGCCTTCCAGACCGGCCTCAGGCTGCTGCCCGTCTCGGTCACCATGCTCGTCGCCTCACTGTGCGGGCCCTTCCTCGGCCGGATCGCGAGCCCGCGCACGGTGGTGCGGATCGGGCTGCTCGTCCTGTTCGCCGCCGTGCTGTGGCTCCTCGCCGGGATCGAGCCGCAGATCGAGGACGTCCAGTTCGCACTGTCGATGGCCGTGCTCGGTCTGGGGATGGGACTGCTCGCCTCGCAGCTCGGCAACGTGGTGCAGTCCAGCGTCGGGGAGGCGGAGCGCAGCGAGGCGGGCGGTCTGCAGTACACGGCCCAGAATCTCGGGTCCTCCCTGGGGACCGCGCTCATGGGCTCCATCCTGATCGGCGCGCTGGTCGGCGTGTTCACCACGCGGATCGCGGACGACCCCCGTGTTTCGGACGCCGCCCGTGAGCAGACCGGCATCGCCGTCCAGGCGGGAGTCAGCTTCGTGAGCACCGACCAGGTACGGGCCGCGGCCCAGCAGGCGGGGCTGCCGCCGGTCGAGGTGGACGCCCTCGTCGCCTCGTACGCCGAGGCGCAACTCGGCAGCCTGAAGGCGGCGATCCTCGCGGCGGCCGGGGTGACGCTCGCGGCGTTCCCGTTCACCCGCCGGCTGCCCGCCTCCCGGCCGGGCCGGGAGCGGGACGACGAAGGCGGGGGCGGGGGCGGGGGCGACCGGATCGCGGCATGACACCCCGTGGGGCCGGCCACCGGCGGGCCGGTACGGGCCGTGGTGCGGGCCCCGGGGCCCCGTACGGTCTGCTGCTCCCGGGCCGGTGGTTCGCCCGCGCCGGCCCGCCTGCCGGCTCGGGCCGCCGTGGCGGGACGACGCGCACCTGCCCGGCGTACGGCGGGCGGGGCAGGTGCGCACCCGGCCCGCCGCGGCGGGCGGGCCCGACCTCACCGGCCCGCGGGCCCGAAGGCACCAGGGCACGAAGGCACCAGGGCAACAGGGCAACAGCGTGCGCGGCGCGCGGGCGCCGCGCACGGCCGACTTGCCGCGTCAGGCGCTGTCGGCCCCGGTGCCACCCACGTTCATGTCCGGGCGGACGATCACCACGGGGCACGGCGCGTGCTGGCTGACCTGCTGGCTCACCGATCCGAGGAGCATCCGTGCGAACCCTCCGCGACCGCGGGAGCCCACCACCAGGAGCTCGGCGCCCTCGGCGGCGGCGAGCAGGGCCTCGGCCGGGTTGCCGTGCACCAGACGCTCGTGGACCTGGGTCTCACCGGTCTCGCCGAGGACCTTTCGCACTTCCTCCACGAGGCCGCGCTTGGCCTCCCCGGCGTCGAACTCCATGTCGACCGCGGGGGCCGACCAGGCGTGCGCGCCCGGCAGTTCGTACGCCGCCACCGCGTCCACCGTCGCCCCGATCAGGCCGGCATGCCGGACGGCCCAGCGCAGCGCGGCGTACGACGAGGGCGAGCCGTCGATGCCCACGACCACCCGGGGAGCCGGATCGCTCGTGCTCATGCCGTTCCACCTTTCTCGCAGACCCCGTCATCCACGCTGCGCGACCCCGCGCGGTTCCGCCAGGCGAGCGCCGCCGGAGGGGTCCGCCCGCGCTCAGCCGCCCCAGGACCATTCGGCGACCTCGGGCATGTCGACACCGTGCTCCCGGATCCAGGCGTGGTGGCGGGTTCGGGCGTCGGCCATGGCCTGGCGTACGGCGACCGCGCGGGCACCGAGCCCGGGCACCCGGTCGATGACGTCCATGACCAGCCGGAAGCGGTCCAGGTCGTTGCTGACGACCATGTCGAACGGCGTCGTGGTGGTGCCGAACTCCTTGTACCCGCGTACGTGCAGGTTCGGGTGGCCCGCCCGGCGGTAGGCGAGCCGGTGCACCAGCCACGGGTAGCCGTGGTAGGCGAAGATCACGGGTTTGTCCCGGGTGAAGACGGCGTCGTACTCGAAGTCGGGCATTCCGTGCGGGTGCTCCTCCTTGGGCAGCAGACGCGTCATGTCGACCACGTTGACGACCCTGAGGACGAGCTCCGGGAGGTGCCGGCGCAGCAGTCCGGCGGCGGCGAGGGCTTCCTGGGTGGGCACGTCCCCGGCGCAGGCCAGCACCACGTCGGGCTCGCGCTCCCCGGTCTCCGTACCCGCCCAGTCCCAGACCCCGACGCCACGGGCGCAGTGGGCGCGCGCCTCGTCGATGCCGAGCCAGTCGAAGCAGGGCTGCTTGCCGGCGACGACGACGTTCACGTAGTCGCGGCTGCGCAGGGCGTGGTCGGCGACCGCGAGGAGGGTGTTGGTGTCCGGCGGCAGGTAGACGCGGACGACCTCGGGGCTCTTGTTGAGGACGTGGTCGACGAAGCCCGGGTCCTGGTGGGAGAAGCCGTTGTGGTCCTGGCGCCAGACGTGCGAGGTCAGCAGGTAGTTGAGGGAGGCGATCGGGGCCCGCCAGTGCAGCCGCCGGGAGGTCCTGAGCCATTTGATGTGCTGGTTGACCATCGAGTCGACGATGTGGACGAAGGCCTCGTAGCAGGAGAACAGCCCGTGGCGGCCGGTGAGGAGGTAGCCCTCCAGCCAGCCCTGGCAGCAGTGCTCGGAGAGGATCTCCATGACCCGGCCGTCGCGCGCCAGGTTCTCGTCGGTGGGCAGGACCTCGGCCTGCCAGGCCTTGCCGCTGGCGTCGAAGACCGCGTCGAGCCGGTTGGACGCGGTCTCGTCCGGGCCGACGAGCCGGAAGTCGCGGCGGTTCCCGGTGTCCTTCATGATCTGCGCGAGCAGTCGTCCCAGCACCCGGGTGGGCTCGTGCAGGGTCGAGCCGGGCTTGTCGACGGGGACCGCGAAGCGTTCCAGCGGGGCGATGGGCAGTTCGCGCAGCAGGAGCCCGCCGTTCGCGTGCGGGGTGGCGCCCAGCCTGCGGTCGCCCTCGGGCACGCAGGCGAGGACCCGGGGGCGCGGCCTGCCCTGCTCGTCGAAGAGCTCGCCGGGACGGTACGAGCGCAGCCACTCCTCCAGTTGCCGCAGGTGGCGGGGATCGTCCCGGACGCCGGGGAGCGGCACCTGGTGGGCGCGCCAGGTGCCTTCGACGGGGTGTCCGTCGACTTCATCGGGGCCCGTCCAGCCCTTGGGGGTACGGAGGACGATCACGGGCCAGCGGGGCCGGCCGGTCGTCCCGCCGTCGCGGGCCTCGTGCTGGATGGCGGCGATCCGGTCCAGTGCCTCGTCCATGGCTGCGGCCATGGCCCGGTGCACCTGCATGGGCTTGTCGCCGCTCACGTGGAGGGGTTCGTGGCCGTAGCCGCGCAGCAGCGCGTCGAGTTCCTCCTCCGGGAGCCGGGCCGGAACCGTCGGGTTGGCGATTTTGTAGCCGTTGAGGTGGAGGATGGGCAGCACCGCGCCGTCGTGGACCGGATCGAGGAGTTTGTTGGAGTGCCAGGAGGCGGCGAGCGGTCCGGTCTCCGCCTCGCCGTCGCCGATGACGCAGGCGACGACGAGGCCGGGGTTGTCCAGGGCGGCTCCGTAGGCGTGGCTGAGGGAGTAGCCGAGCTCACCGCCCTCGTGGATGGAGCCGGGTGTCTCGGGGGCGACATGGCTGGGGACGCCGCCGGGGAAGGAGAACTGGCGGAAGAACCGGTCCATGCCCTGCTCGTCGCGGCTCACGTCCGGGTAGGTCTCGCTGTAGCTGCCCTCGAGCCAGGAGTTGGCGAGCACGGCCGGCCCGCCGTGGCCGGGGCCCCAGACCGCCAGGGCGGAGAGATCGCGGGCCCTGATCACCCGGTTGAGGTGGGTGTGGACGAGGTTGAGTCCCGGGCAGGTGCCCCAGTGGCCCAACAGCCGCGGCTTGATGTGCTCGGGGCGCAGGGGCTCCCGGAGCATCGGGTTGCGCATCAGATAGATCTGGCCCGCCGAGAGATAGTTCGCCGCCCGCCAGTGCGCGTCCAGGCCGGCGAGTTCCTCCCGGCTCGGCGCCGTCCGGCCCTGCCGCTTGCCCTTGAGCATCGAAACCTCCGAGACGTCGTCGCGTGCCGAGGAGGGCCCGGCCCACGGATCGCGGTGCCCTCCTGCCGTGCGTGGCCGGTGTGCGGCGCGCCGCCGCGAAGGGCCACTCGTCACACCTTCCCGCTCGCGGCGGACCGCGCGTGCCGTATTGGAGGGTTCGGGCCGGAACCGGGCGGGCGCCGCGCGGGCGGTGCGCTTGCCCGGGCGGCGCTCACACCCGGGCCGCGGCCCTGAGGTCGTGGTCGAAGGCCCGGATGTCCTCCTCCGTGAGCGTGGTGCGGGTGTGCGCCACCGCCTGCAGGTAGTCGTCGGTGAGGCCGGTCCTCTCCCCCGCGGTCGGCGAACCGTCGGCCAGATGCCGTTCGAAGGCGCTCTGCGCGGCGGTGCGTACCGCGAACGCGATGTCGGCAGGGGTGAACCGGTCGCTCGCGGCGACGAGCGCCTCCAGGTCGATGCCGGCGAGGCGGTCGGGGCCGATGCAACGCGTCCAGATGGCCCGCCGGGCGTCGGCGTCGGGCGGTCCGACCGGGATCAGGTAGTCGAACCGTCCGGGCCGCAGGAAGGCGGGATCCAGACTGCGGACCGCGTTGGTCGCGCAGATCAGCAGCCGGCGGTCGCCGCGCCGGAACTGCGGTCGAGGACACCGCCGCGCCGACGATCCGGTCCCCCACCGCGGCGACCACGGCGGGGCGTCCGAGCGTACGGCGCTGACCACCTCGGCCAGCGTCACGGCCGGGTCGGAGGGGGTGTCCCGTGCTTCCTCCCAGATGCGCACCACCTGGTCGGGGTCGCCGTCCTCCAGGTTCCGGACCCGCCATGGAGCCATGACACTCACCTCACCGGCCCATTCTCACCCGGCGGGCGCGGGCTCACCGCTCCAGATGCGCCCCGGTGACGGCCAGCGCGGCGGCCATGATGCTCAGCTGCGGGTTCACCTCCGGGCAGCCGGGCAGCACGGACGCGTCGGCCACCAGCACGCCCGCGACGCCCCTCAGCCGTCCGGTGGCGTCGGCCGGGGAGCGTTCCGGATCGGATCCGGCCGCGACCGTACCGGTCGGGTGGTAGGCGGAGAGGTGCAGCTTCCGGGGGCCGGCGGCGGCGAGTACCCCGTCCAGTTCGCCGAGGTCGCGGGCGCGCGGCGCGGTGGGGATGCCGGTGAGGACCTCCCGGGCCCCGGCCGCGAAGAGGATCTCCCCCATGGCGTGTACGGCGCGCATCAGCCGGGCGCCGTCCCGCCGGTCCAGGTCGTAGCGCAGCAGGGTGCGGTCGCGGCCCAGGACCCGACCCGAGGGCCGGTCGGCGATCATCGCGCCGAGGGTGGCGAGCCGGTCGGCGTTCTGCATTTCCCGGCGCAGCTCGCCGCCGAGTCCCGGCAGTACGAAGGACCCCATGCCGGGAGGGGTCGCCGTCGCCTCGATCAGCACGCCGCCGTCGTGGTGCTCCTCCACGCCGACGCTCTGCAGCACGCCCTCCCAGGCCGCGACCGGCTCGTCGAAGCGCCCGGCGACGCTGGTCGCGGGGTGGACGCTGAGGTTGCGGCCCAGCCCGGGATGCCCGCCGAGGCCGGACCTCCGCAGCAGGGGCGGCGACTGGAGCGCGCCCGCGGCGACGACGACCAGCGGGGCGAGGATCTCGAAGTCGCCCCCGTCCTCGCGCCGTACGCGCACTCCGGCGGCGCGGGGTCCGCCGGGGCGGTCGGCGTCCACCAGGACGCGCCGTACCCGCGCTCCGGTGACGATGCGCGCCCCGGCCGCGCAGGCGTCGGGCAGGACGGACAGCTGCACGCTCTGCTTGGCCCCCGTCGGGCAGCCGACGACGCACTCGCAGGAGCCCAGGCAGCCCGGTGCGTTGCGGCGCAGCGGCGCGGCCCGCCAGCCGAGGTTCCCGGCCCCGGCGAGGGCGATCAGGCCGTTGCGGCCGAGGACGTCGAGCGGCTGGGTCGCGACGCTCAGGGTGCGTTCGGCCTCGTCGAGACAGGTGCCGAGGCGTTCGGCGAGGACGAAACCGAAGTCCTTGGTCCAGCGTTCGAGGACATGGTCCGGGGTGCGGTAGCAGGTCCCCGAGTTGACGACCGTGGTGCCGCCGACGGCCCGGCCGACCGGGAGCAGCAGCGGCGGGCGGCCCAGGGCGACGGTGGCACCGCCGTCGCGGTAGAGATCGGCGAACCGTTCGAGCGGGGCGCGCCCGGTGAAGGAGGCGGTGGAGTGGTGCCGGCCCTCCTCCAGGACGACGACGTCGAGTCCGGCACGGGCGAGCGTCCGCGCGGCCACGGCACCGCCCGCGCCGGAGCCGACGACCACGGCGTCGGCGGTGGAGCGATCGGGCCACTGCCCGGCGGGGGTGCAGTCGAGCGGCGGATCCGTGCGTACGAGCCGCGGGGCCCGACGCGGCCGCTGGAGCATGTGCTCCGTGCCGGCGGCGAGCAGGACGGGCACCTTGAGCACGTCGAGCAGGGGCATGAGCGCGGGGCGCGCGGCGAGGGTGGCCAGGACCCACTCGCGTTCGCCGGGGGTGAGGGCGGCGAGGCCGCGGCCGGTGCGGACGACGGCGTAGGCGTCGAGGACGCGGGCGGCGGACCGTACTCCGGCGCGCGCGGACAGGGGCATCGAGTCGAGCACGGCGTCGAGCCGTGCGGGCACCCGTGCCGGCCAGCCCGCGGTGCCGTCGTCGGCGATGAGGGAGGCGACGAGTCCGGTGAGGCTCAACGGGTCCCCACTTCCGCGTGGGCGGTGCCGTCCAGGGTCCACTCGGCCTCGGTGCGCCAGCCGCCGAACCACCAGCGCTCCAGCAGGACGTGGGCGTCGGCGCGTTCACTGTTGCGGCAGACGGCGGGAGAGCCGTCCGGATCGATGTAGTCGAGCGCGAGGGTGCGGTCCTCCGGCTGGGTGACCTCGACCCGGATCCGGCGCAGCCCCGCGCGGCCGCTGACGGACCACGTGGGCAGGCCGACGGCGGCGCGGAACCGCCCGAGCCCGGCCCAGCCGGCGGCCGAGCGCTCCGCGCGCCGGGGCCAGGTGCGCGCGCCCCGGCGCAGACGCAGGAAGACCAGGGGCGGAAGTCTCCGCAGCCCGGGCCGCATGGAGACCGCGGCGACGATCTCCAGCACGTCGCCACCGCCCAGGTCCGCGTGCAGCCACGCCCATCGGCGGGCATTGCCGTGCCCGTAGATCCGGGCGGAGGCACCGGGTGCGGAGGTGGGCGTCAGGGTGGTGCCGTCGTACGAGAACGTGCCGTCGTACGAGGCGCGGGCCGCCGGGAGGATCTGGGCGGCGGGGAGCAGCGGCCGGCGCCAGGACCACCGGGGGAAGGTGAACAGCGGTGCTCCCACGGGACGTTCGGTGAGGTCCCAGCGCAGCGCTCCGGCCGAGCCGGTCAGCCGGCCGGGGACGGCCTCGACGCCCCCGGCCGTGAAGCCGGCCCCTCCGGGCGTCCACCCGGCGGGGCCGAAGCGAGCGTGGCGCACCGGCCCGTCCTTCGGGAACACCGCGGCCCAGCCGTGGGCGTACGCCTCGGATCCGTCGGCGGGGGCGGTGAGTTCGTGGTGGAGCCACAGCCCGGCGCCGGTCGCCGGGTCGGTGAGCGTCGTGTACCAGACCTCGGTGCGTCCCGGCTCACCCTGCCGGCGGGGCGCCGTCAGCGCCTCGGCGCTCTCGGCGGCGCGGGGGAAGCGGAAGCTCACGAGGAAGGGCAGGAGTCCCGTGGCCAGGGGGAAGCGCAGTGTGCCCCGGCCGGCCCGCGCTCCGTCCTCGTAGAGGGTGAACGGCAGGACGGTCATGGAGGCGAGCGGTCTGCGCGCGGCGACGGACTTCCATCCGTCGAGCGTGAACCGGCGGCCCCCGGCGGTGAACGAGATCCGGTAGCGGATGCGGCGCCGGGCGAGCGGGGAGATCTCCAACTCGCCCTCGGCGCGGGCGTCGTCGACCCATCCGGCGACGCGTATCCGGCCGCTCGCCCGGGCCGCGGTGGTGCCGAGCGGACGCATGACGCGGTCCGCCGTCACACGGAGGTCGAGGCGGACCCGGCGGGCGTGGTCCTCGCCGTCGAGGCGGACGGTACCGAGCATGGTCTCGGCGAACACGGTGCCGCGCCGGCCCGCGCCAGCGGGCGCGCTCGGGGCGGTGACCGACGGCGTGGCCGTCGCTGCGTCCGCGACGGTCGCCGCCCCCGCCGAGTCCGCCACGGCGGCCCCCTCCGGGTTCGTACCCGCGCCCGGCACCGAGCCGACGGTCGCCTCCCCCTCCGCGCCCGCGCCCGTACCCGTGCCCCCGGTCGGGACGGCGACCACCGGGTTCGTACCCATGCCCGCGTCCGACGCCCCGGCCGGGACGGCGGCCACCGAAGCGTCCTCACCCCCTTCTCCCGCCGGGCCGACGATCGCCTCCGCGCCCGCGCCCGTGCCCATGCCCGCGCCCGGCGCCGATCCGGCATTCGCCACCGCGTCGGCGCCCGTACCCGTGCCCGCGCCGCTCCCGCTCGTGCTCATACGAGGCCCTCCAGCATGATCCGTTCGGTTTCTGCGAGATAGGTCTCCGCCGCCCGCCGCGCCGCGCCCGCGTCGCCTGAGTGCACCGCCGCCACCACGGGTTCCAGCCGCGCGTGAGCGGCCGCGGCGTCGTGGAACGGGCCGACGAGCGCGGCCCGTACGGGCAGATAGGCGTTGAAGAGCGTGTTGGTCAGCAGGCCGTAGACCCGGTTGCCGGTCGCGCGGGCGAGCGACCGGTGCACCTCGACGTCCGCGAGCTGGACCGCGTCACCGCCTTCGGCGGCGCGCACGGCCGCCAGCAGCGCGTCGAGTTCGGCCCGCTGCCCGGCGGTGGCCCTCAGGGCGGCCCGCTCGGCGATCAACGCGCCGATGCTGCGGCGCACCTCGAAGATCTCGCGGATCCAGCCGGCGTCGTGCCGCACGAGCATGGGGAGCAGATCCGCCCCGCCGAGCCGGGCGAAGTCACGGACCCGGGTGCCCACTCCGTGCCGGGTCTCCAGCAGTCCTGCCTGGACGAGGCGCCCGAAGGCGTGCTTGAGGGTGGTACGGGTGACGCCGTAGCCGTCGGCCAGTCTGCGTTCCGGCGGCAGATAACTGCCGGCCGGGTGACGGCCGGTGAGGATGTCCTCCCTCAGCCGGCCCTCCAGGACGTCGACGATCGTCTCGCGGGGCAGTGCCTCCACGCCGTTCCTCCCAGTGGCTCAGTGGATGAGCCACTGAACCAGTAGCCCGGCACGGAAGTCAATGGGCATGCGGGAAGGGGCAGTTGATCCGCATCGTCGGGCGGCGGCCGGACCGGGACGTACCGCACGGCCCCGCGACGAGCCCGCGACCTTTCGCGTGCCCGCGGACACCAGTGGCGTGAAGACGCCCGCCCGCCCGGCCGGTCGGACGCCGCCGTCCGCACGGCGGGCTCCGCGCCGCCCTGCGCGCCGCCCCGGACGGGACGGCCCGGACGGTCGGGTGAAAGGCTGGCCGCAGAGGCGATATGACGACCCATCGGAAGGAATCACCGGATGACCGACCCCCTCGAGCTCGAACTCCCCGTCGACGGCGGGACGCTGCGCGTCCTGCGGTTCGGCACCGGGCCGCGCACGGCGGTCGCGGCGCACGGCATCACCGCGTCCGGGATGTCGTTCCGCGCCCTCGGCCGCCATCTGCACCCCGACTGGTCGCTGTTCGCCCTCGACCTCCGGGGCCGGGGCGGCAGCGCGGACACCCCGGGGCCGTACGGCCTCGACGCCCACGCCGCCGATCTGTGCGCGGCGGCCGAGCACTGGGGCGACGGCGCGCCCGTCGCGGTCACGGGCCAGTCGATGGGGGCGTGTGTGGCGCTGCGGGCCGCCGCGCGACGCCCGGAGCTCTTCGACCGGCTGCTGCTGATCGACGGCGGACTGCCGATGCCCCTGGAGGACGGCGCCGATCCCGATGCCGTGCTCGACGCCTCGATGGGGCCGGTCCTGGCGCGGCTCGCCCGGACGTTCGAGAGTGACGAGGCGTACCTGGACCTCTTCCGCGCCCATCCCGCCCTCGGCCCCGAATGGAACGACGACATCGAGGCGTACGTCCGCTACGACATCACGGGCCCCTCCGGCACCCTTCGAGCCCGCGCCCGGGAGGGCCCGGTCCGCCTCGACGGCCGCGCGCTGCTCACCTCGGCACCGGCCCTCGCCGAGGACCTGGCGGGGCTCGCGGTGCCGGCGATGCTGCTCCACGCGCCCCGAGGACTGACGGGGGCGGAGCCGGGCATGCTGTCCGACGCGCTGGTCGCGCACTGGACGGCCCGGACGCCGCGGCTGACGGCGGAGGCGGTGCCGGACTGCAACCACTGGACGATCCTCATGGGCCCCCGGGCGAAGACGGTCGCCGACCGGCTCGTGGGCATGGTGTGAGGCTCGGCGCACGCGCCCGGGGGCGCGGGCGGGGCGCGGCGTCCCACCGGTCCTGGTGCCCGCGCAGGCAATCCGACTTATGGTGCAAGGAGTCGGCTTCAGCTCGTCGCACCTCGGTGCGGACAGCCCGGCCCTCCAGTGCACACCGCTCGGAAAGGGTGGACCCGATGCACCCAGCCCTCAGCTCCGACGACCTGGTCCGGCTCCGCCGGCAGCGCCCCTATCCCGCGGTGTCGGTGCTCATGCCCACGCACCGCCGTGAGCCGGACAGCGCGCAGGACCCGGTCCGGCTGCGCAATCTCATGACCGAGGCCAAGGAGCAGCTCAAGGCCGATCCCTCCGTCACCCGGGACACCCGGATCGATGTGTCCGAGCAGCTCGACCGGGCCCTGGCCGAGATCGACCTGGTGCACGCGGAGGACGGGCTCGTGGTCTTCGCCGCGCCGGGCGAGCACGAGGTGTGGACGCTCGGCCGGCCGGTGCCCGAGCGCGTGGTGCTGTCGGACACCTATCTGACCCGCAACCTCGTCTCGGCACAGGCCGCCGAGCGTCCCTTCTGGGTCCTGGCGGTCGCCTCGGACCGGGCCACCCTGTGGAGCGGCGCGGCCGACCGCCTCTCCGAGGAGCGCACCGGGCCGTTCCCGATGTCCCGCCCCGCGGAGAACTTCGACGCCGAGCGCCAGGAGCGGATCGGGGATGTGCCCAGCACCTTCCAGGACGAGGACACCCGGCACTTCCTGCGGGAGGCCGACACGGCGCTCGCCTCGGTGCTGAAGGCCGACCCTCGGCCTCTGTACGTGACCGGCGAGCCCGCCGCGCTCGCCCTCCTCGACGACGTCGGCACGGCCGCGAAGGGCCAGGCCGTCCACGCGCCCCGGGGCGGGGTGGCGGGCGGCTCCGCCGACGCGGTCTGGCAGGCGGTGCGGCCGTTCGTCGAGGCCCGCGCGCAGCAGGAGGTCTCCGGCGTGCTCGAGGAGCTGGACCGGGCCAGGGGCAGGCGCGCCTTCGCCGCCGGCGTCGACGAGATCCGACAGAACGTGGAGACGGGCCGGGTCGCGCTGCTAGCCGTGGAGGAGAACTACCGCGAGACGGTGCGGGACACCGGCGCCCACCTCCTGCCCGCCGACACCGGCGACCTGGACGCGCTGGTCGACGTCGTGGACGAGATCGTCGAGAAGTCCCTGGAGACGGGCGCGCAGGTGCGGTTCGTCCCGGACGGCACGCTTGCGGGAATGGGCGGCATCGCGAGCGCACTGCGCTACTGACCGGCCTCCGCCGGGCGGCCGGCAGGGAACCTCCGGCCGCCCCGCCGACGGTGCCGACGGATCGGCGGGAGCGCGGTGCCGTGCGGGCCGTTTGCGCCGATACTGGCAGAGGGTGTGCGGCCCGTACCGCCACGGCCCGGCCTGAGAGGACACCGTCCGGAGTGATCGTCGCCAGTCCACCAGGAGGTTCCCATGAGGATGCTCATCAATGTCCCCGAGACGGTCGTCGCCGACGGCCTGCGAGGTCTGGCCGCGGCGCACCCCGGGCTGAACGTCGACGTGGAGAACAGGGTCGTGGTGCGGGGGGACGCCCCGGTCGCGGGCAAGGTGGGCCTGGTGTCCGGCGGCGGGTCGGGGCACGAGCCCCTGCACGGCGGGTTCGTGGGGGTCGGGATGCTCTCGGCGGCGTGCCCCGGCGAGGTCTTCACGTCCCCGGTGCCGGACCAGATGGCCCGGGCCGCGGCGGCGGTGGACAGCGGGGCGGGTGTGCTCTTCGTGGTCAAGAACTACACCGGCGACGTGCTGAACTTCGACATGGCCCGGGAACTCGCCGAGGACGAGGGCGTCCAAGTGGCCAAGGTGCTCGTCAACGACGACGTGGCCGTGCAGGACAGCCTCTACACGGCGGGCCGGCGCGGTACGGGCGCGACGCTCTTCGTGGAGAAGATCGCGGGCGCCGCGGCGGAGGAGGGCGCGCCGCTGGAGCGGGTCGAGGCCGTCGCCCGTCGGGTCGGCGAGCGGTCACGCAGCTTCGGTGTCGCGCTCAGCGCCGTCACGACCCCCGCCAAGGGCACCCCGACGTTCGACCTGCCGTCCGGCGAACTGGAGTTGGGGATCGGCATCCACGGCGAGCCCGGCCGGGAGAGGCGGCCGATGATGACGTCGCGGGAGATCGCGGACTTCGCGGTGAACGCGGTTCTGGAGGACCTGCAGCCGTCCAGTCCGGTGCTGGCGCTGGTCAACGGCATGGGCGCGACACCGCTGCTGGAGCTGTACGGGTTCAACGCGGAGGTCCACCGGGTGCTCGCCGAGCGGGGCGTGCCGGTGGCCCGGACCCTGGTCGGCAACTACGTCACCTCGCTCGACATGGCCGGCTGCTCGGTGACGCTGTGCGAGGCGGACGAGGAGATCCTGCGGCTGTGGGACGCCCCGGTGGAGACGCCCGCGCTGCGCTGGGGCCGCTGAGTCATGCCCGGCCCGGCCGACGGCGGCTTCGCGTCCGCGGGCCGCGACGACGCGCGCGGGGAAACCGGTGCGCCACGAGAAGGAGACGCTGTGCTCGACGCGGATTTCTTCCTCCGCTGGATGAACGCCCTGGCCGAGGCGGTGGACCGCGAGGCGGGCCGGCTCACCGAGCTCGACGCCGCGATCGGGGACGCCGACCACGGAACGAATCTGCAGCGGGGTTTCACGGCGGTGCGGGCGGCGCTGGAGAAGGACGCGCCGGACACCCCCGGTGCCGTGCTGATGCTGACCGGGCGGCAGTTGATCTCGACGGTCGGTGGGGCGTCGGGGCCGCTGTACGGCACGCTGCTGCGGCGGGCCGGAAAGGCGCTCGGCGACGAGCCCGAGGTGTCGCGGGCGCAGCTCGCCGAGGCGCTGCGCGCGGGGATCGCGGCGGTGGCGCAGCTCGGCGGCGCGAAGGCCGGGGACAAGACGATGCTGGACGCGCTGGAGCCCGCGGCCGCGGCGCTGGACGAGTCCTTCGCGGCGGCGCGGGAGGCCGCCGACGAGGGCGCGGCGGCGACCGTGCCGATGCTGGCCCGCAAGGGGCGGGCGAGCTATCTGGGCGAGCGCAGCATCGGGCACCAGGATCCGGGGGCGACGTCCTCCGCCCTGCTGGTCGGGGCCCTCGAGGAGGCCGCGCGATGACCGGCCCGGTCGGGATCGTCCTCGTCTCGCACAGCGCGCAGGTCGCGGAGTCGGTCGCCGACCTCGCCCGGAGGCTGGCCGGCTCCGGCGACGCCGTACCGGTCGCCGCGGCGGGCGGGACGGCGGACGGGGGCCTCGGCACCAGTTCGGAGCTGACGGCGCGTGCCGCGCACGAGGTGGACCGGGGCGCCGGAGTGGCCGTGCTGGTCGACATCGGCAGCGCCGTGCTGACGGTCAAGGCGCTGCTGGCCGAGGGCGACGAACTTCCGGAGGAGACCAGGCTGGTGGACGCGCCGTTCGTGGAGGGCGCCGTCGCCGCGGTGGTCACCGCGGCCGCCGGCGCGGATCTGGACGCGGTGGAGGCGGCGGCCGCGGAGGCGTACGACTACCGCAAGGTGTGACCGTACGCATCCGCGCGCGGCTTGTGATGGACCTGGTCAACGCACTAATGTCGCAGGGCCTTGGTGAACGGGAAACCGGTGGAGTACCGGTGCGGCCCTCGCCACTGTGATCGGGAAGTCCGGCTCTCTCCGCAAGGAAGCCACTGGACCGCCACGGGAGACCGTGGTGTCCGGGAAGGCGGAGCCCGGGCGGCAGGACCCGTCAGCCAGGAGACCGGCCGGGGCGCGTTGTCCATCCACGAGGTGCTGGAGAGGGTCTCCCAACCATGCATATAGCCGAGGGGTTTCTGCCCCCTGTGCACGCGGCCGCCTGGGGCGTCGCGTCCGCCCCCTTCGTGATCCACGGCGTACGGGCGCTCACCCGTGAGGTCAGGGCGAATCCCGAGTCCACCCTGCTGCTCGGCGCGTCGGGCGCCTTCACCTTCGTCCTCTCGGCGCTCAAGATCCCTTCCGTGACCGGCAGTTGCTCGCACCCGACCGGCACGGGGCTGGGCGCGATCCTGTTCCGGCCACCGATCATGGCAGTGCTCGGCACGATCACCCTGCTCTTCCAGGCGCTGCTGCTGGCCCACGGCGGACTGACCACGCTCGGTGCGAACGTGTTCTCGATGGCGATCGTCGGGCCGTGGGCCGGGTTCGCGGTGTACGCGCTGCTGCGCCGGTCCGGGGCGCCGCTGATGGTGGGCGTCTTCTTCGGCGCGTTCGTCGCGGACCTGTCCACGTACTGCGTCACCAGCGTGCAGCTGGCGCTGGCATTCCCCGACCCGGGCAGCGGCGTGGCCGGCGCCCTGGCCAAGTTCGGCGGCATCTTCGCGTTCACCCAGATCCCGCTGGCCGTGAGCGAGGGCCTGCTCACCGTGCTGGTGATGCGGTTGCTCGTGCAGTCCAGCAAGGGTGAGCTGACCCGCCTCGGAGTGCTCCTCCAGGGCGGCGCCAAGAAGGAGGCCGCGGTCCGATGAGCCGTAACGCGAAGATCAACACGCTGCTGCTGGCGATCGTGGCGGCGCTGGCGGTGCTGCCGCTCGCCCTGGGCCTCGGCGACCACAAGGAGGAGCCCTTCGCGGGTGCCGACGGGGAGGCGGAGACCGCGATCACGGAGATCGCGCCGGACTACGAGCCGTGGTTCGCGCCGCTCTACGAACCTCCGTCCGGGGAGGTCGAGTCGGCGCTGTTCGCCCTCCAGGCGGCGCTGGGTGCCGGTGTCCTGGCCTACTACTTCGGGCTGCGCAAGGGGCGCCGGCAGGGTGGGGCGCGGGCGGCGGCCGGGGAGGCGGAGACGCCGGCCGCCGGTTCCGCGGGGGTTGCCGACACCGCCGGCCCGGGCGCCTAGCCGCCGATGCTGCCGATCGACGCGGCGGCGCACAGCAGTCGCTGGCGCCGCCGTCATCCGTGCGAGAAGGCGGCACTCGGGTTCGGGCTGACGGTCTGCGCCGTCGCGCTGCCGCCGTGGCCGGGTGCCGTCCTGGTCGCCGCGGCGGTCGTGTCCGTACTGCTCGGGCCCGCCGGGGTGGCGCCGCGCCAGCTGTGGCGGGCGTGGCGCATTCCGCTCGGGTTCTGCGTCACCGGTGCCGTTCCCCTGCTGTTCTCGGTGGGCGGCCCCGACGGCTTCCTGGCGCTCGCGCCCGACGGCCCCGCGCACGCCGTACGGCTCCTGCTGCGGACGTCCGCCGCCTCGCTCGGGGTGCTGCTGTTCGCGTTCACCACGCCGGTGTCGGACGTGCTGCCCCGGCTGGTCCGGGCCGGGGTGCCCGGGCCCGTCGTGGACGTGGCCCTCGTGATGTACCGGATCGGCTTCCTGCTGCTCGACGCGGTGCACCGGATCCGTGAGGCACAGGCGGCCCGGCTCGGGCACACGACCCGGGCGGCCGCCTGGCGGTCCCTCGCCGGGCTCGCCGCGACCGCCTTCGTGCGGGCCTTCGACCGGGCCCAGCGGTTGCAGACCGGGCTCGCCGGGCGCGGCTACGACGGAACGCTGCGGGTCCTGGTGCCGCCCGCGACGGTGTCGGCCCGCTTCCTGGCGGCGACCGCCGGACTGCTGGCGGGGATCGTCGCCCTCACCCTCGTACTGGAAAGGTCCGTACTGTGAGCACGTCCGTGGACGCGAGCGCGCCCGGGGCCGGGGCGCCCGTGGTGGAACTGGCCGGCGCGGGATTCTCCTACCCGGACGGCCCGCCGGTGCTGCGCGGTGTCGACTTCGCCGTGCCGGGGGGACGTTCCCTGGCGCTGCTGGGCCGGAACGGCAGCGGCAAGACGACCCTGATGCGGCTCCTCAGCGGCGGGCTGCGCTGCGACGAGGGCCGGCTCCTGCTGCACGGCGAGCCGGTGGCGTACGACCGCGGCGGGCTGACCCGGCTGCGGACGACGGTCCAGCTGGTCGTGCAGGATCCGGACGACCAGCTGTTCGCCGCCTCGGTGGGCCAGGACGTGTCGTTCGGGCCGATGAACCTGGGGCTGCCGGAGCCGGAGGTACGGGCCCGGGTCGCCGGGGCACTCGACGCCCTGGACATCACGGCGCTGGAGGACCGCCCGACGCATCTGCTGTCGTACGGGCAGCGCAAGCGGGCCGCGATCGCGGGCGCGGTGGCGATGCGGCCGCGGGTGCTGGTCCTGGACGAGCCGACGGCGGGACTCGATCCGCACGGTCAGGAGCGGCTGCTGGCGGTGCTGGAGCGGCTGCGGGAGGGCGGTACGACCGTGGTGATGGCCACACACGACGTGGACCTGGCGCTGCGCTGGGCCGACGACGCCGCCGTGCTGTCGCCGGCCGGGCTGCGGACGGGGCCGGTCGAGGAGCTGCTGGCGGACCGGGAGCTGCTGGAGTCGGCCCGGCTGCGTCTGCCCTGGGCGATGGCCGCGGAGGAGGTGCTGCGCGCCCACGGGCTGCTGGCGGCGGGCAGTCCCGGCCCGCGGACCCCGGAGGAACTGGACCGCTGGACCGTGCCGGCGTAGCGCATCTCACCCGGACCTCGTTGTGCAACTTGTTGCATAACGAGGCCTCCGGCGTCTACAAAAGGGGGCGACGCTCATTGCGCGAGGAGGCGCCCCGATGACCCCCACCCCGTACCCGCATCTGCTCAGCCCGCTCGACCTCGGCTTCACCACGCTCCCGAACCGGGTGCTCATGGGCTCGATGCACATCGGTCTGGAGGAGGCGGAGAACGGCTTCGAGCGCATGGCGGCCTTCTACGCCGAGCGCGCCCGCGGAGGCGTCGGACTGATCGTGACCGGCGGCATCGCCCCGAACGACGCGGGGCGCCCCTACGACGGCGGCGCCAAGCTCACCACCGCGGAGGAGGCCGCGCAGCACCGCACGGTCACCGACGCGGTGCACGCGGAGGGCGGCCGGATCGCCATGCAGATCCTGCACTTCGGCCGCTACGCCTACCACCCCCAGCTGGTCGCGCCGAGCGCGCTGCAGGCCCCCATCAGCCCGTTCGTCCCCCACGCCCTCACCGACGAGGAGGTCGAGCAGACCGTCGAGGACTACGTCCGCGCGGCGGAGCTGGCCAAGTCGGCGGGGTACGACGGCGTCGAGATCATGGGCTCCGAGGGCTACCTGATCAACGAGTTCATCGCGAGCGCGACCAACCACCGGGACGACCGCTGGGGCGGCTCGTACGAGAACCGCACCCGCTTCCCCCGGGAGATCGTCCGCCGCACCCGCGAGCGGGTCGGCGACGACTTCATCATCGTCTACCGGCTGTCGATGCTCGACCTCGTGCCCGGCGGCTCCTCGCTCGACGAGGTGGTCGCGCTCGCCAAGGAGATCGAGGCGGCCGGCGCGACCATCATCAACACCGGCATCGGCTGGCACGAGGCCCGGATCCCGACCATCGCGACCTCGGTGCCGCGCGGCGCGTACACCTGGGTGACGCGCGAGCTCATGGGCTCGGTGTCCGTGCCGCTGGTCACCAGCAACCGGATCAACACGCCCGAGGTCGCGGAGCGGGTGCTCGCCGAGGGACGCGCGGACATGGTGTCCATGGCGCGGCCCTTCCTGGCCGATCCGGAGTTCGTCGCCAAGGCCCGCGAGGACCGCGCCGAGACGATCAACACCTGCATCGGCTGCAACCAGGCGTGCCTGGACCACACCTTCAGTGGCAGGATCACCTCCTGCCTGGTCAACCCGCGTGCCTGCCACGAGACCGAGCTGGTCCTCTCCCCCACCCGGCTGCGCAAGCGCCTGGCGGTCGTCGGCGCCGGCCCGGCGGGTCTGGCGTTCGCCGTCTCGGCGGCCGAACGCGGCCACGAGGTCACGCTCTTCGACGCCGCCGACGAGATCGGCGGGCAGCTGAACATCGCCAAGCGCGTCCCGGGCAAGGAGGAGTTCGAGGAGACCCTGCGCTACTTCCGCACCCAGCTGGAGCTGCGCGGGGTGGAGGTCCGGCTCGGGACCTTCGTCACGGCGGACCTGCTGACCGGCTACGACGAGATCGTGGTCGCGACCGGGGTCACGCCCCGGACGCCCGCGATCGAGGGCGTCGACCACCCCAGCGTCGTCAGCTACCTCGACGTGCTGCGCGACGGTGCCGAGGTCGGTGAGCGGGTCGCCGTCGTCGGCGCCGGCGGGATCGGCTTCGACGTCGCGGAGTTCCTCACCGACGGCGGCGAGGGCGCGAGCCTCGACCCGGAGACGTACTTCCGGCAGTGGGGCGTGGACACCGGGTACGCCGAGCGGGGCGGGCTGCGGGCCCCGGAGCGGCCGCGGCCCCCGCGCACGGTGCATCTGCTGCAGCGCAAGACCTCCAAGGTCGGCGCGGGCCTCGGCAAGACGACGGGCTGGATCCACCGCACCGAGCTCAAGCACCGCGGCGTCACGATGGTCGCGGGGGCGGCGTACGACCGGATCGACGACGAGGGCCTGCACATCACGGTGGACGGCACGCCGAGGACGATCCCCGTGGACACGGTGGTGCTGTGCACCGGCCAGGAGCCGAGGCGCGACCTGTACGAGGAGCTGACCGCGGCGGGCCGCACCGCGCACCTCATCGGCGGCGCCGACGTGGCCGCCGAACTGGACGCCAAGCGGGCCATCGACCAGGGCACCCGGCTGGCGGCTGCGATCTGACGCCGCATCCCTAGGATGCGGTCATGTCCCTCCCGCACGCGATCCTCACCGCCCTGCTCGAGAAGCCGTCCTCGGGCCTGGAGCTGACCCGCCGCTTCGACCGGTCCATCGGCTACTTCTGGTCGGCGACGCACCAGCAGATCTACCGCGAGCTGGGGAAGCTGGAGGAGTCGGGGCTGATCCGCGCCCTGCCCGCGGCCCAGCCGGCACGGGGCAACCGCAAGGAGTACGAGGTGCTGCCCGCGGGCCGAACCGAACTGGCCGGCTGGGTGGCCAGCACCGAGGACCCCAAACCCATCCGGGACGCCCTGCTGCTGCGCATGCGGGCGGCGGCGGTTGTCGGGACGGAGGGGCTCGAGGCGGAGCTGCGTCGCCATCTCGACCTTCACCGGCGGCAGTTGGCGGAGTACGAGGACATCGAGAAGCGCCACTTCCCGCCGGAGCGGGACGCGGCCGAGGACCGGCTCCGGCACGTGGTGCTGCGCGGCGGGATCGAGCTGGAGCGGTTCTGGATCGGCTGGCTCACCGAGGCGCTGGGGGAGGTCGGGAAACTCCCCCCGGCGCCCCGGTAGTTCTGGGCGGAGCGGGCAGCCGGTCGCGCGACGGGACCCGACGCGTGAGGCTCTCGCCCATCCCTGATATCAGGTCTCCACGCGCACGACCCGGTCACCCGTGTCCGTGCTCGGCCGTCAGGATCACGTACCCGCGCCACGGCCTCCGCGCCGCCGTGAAGCTCGAAGCTGCTCGGCGCGCCCTGTCCCGCTTCCCCGGGTCCGTCGCGACAAGCGGGGTCTCCGCTCAACTTCGCAGACCCGACAAGCGCACCAGGAACCACGCGCGGGCCGTTCGGAAGGCTGCCGACCCGCACCGTGTTCCACTGCGTCTCGTGCGGCCACTCAGCGCACGCGGACACGGTGGGCGCGATCAACGTTCCACGGCCGGGCTGGTCCGTCGCGAAGCCCTACCGGCATGGCGATAAGCCCCGCGTTCACGCGGGGGAGGGGTCACGAGCCTCCCCCTTCGTCACGGTCGGCCTTGCGCTTCCCGAGGGCGTCCGGCCATGACGGACCTGCTCCCCCGGCACGTTCACGCGCAGAGGGATATCTGTTCCCGCGAGGTGAGAATTCGACAGTCCGGGCGGCAAGATTTTCCCCGGTCGGTGGGGGGCAAAAATCCACGGCAAGCACCGGGCGACTCAACGTGCTACTGTCGATATCAGTTGCAGTTGTGGTTCCCAGACTTCAAGTGTGCCTCAGTCGGCTCCGTACCGCTGAAGCATTTTTGCATTTCCGGTCATTTCCGGCGGGGTAATCATCGCGGCGACAGGCGTCCGCACCGTGCGGATCCCAGTGTGCCCCAAAGGAGATATGTCATGGCTACCGGTACCGTGAAGTGGTTCAACGCGGAAAAGGGTTTCGGCTTCATCGAGCAGGACGGCGGCGGCGCCGACGTGTTCGCCCACTACTCGAACATCGCCGCTCAGGGATTCCGCGAGCTGCTTGAAGGCCAGAAGGTCACCTTCGACATCGCGCAGGGTCAGAAGGGCCTCACGGCAGAGAACATCGTTCCCGCCTGACACTGACGCGTACGACGTAGCTGGGGCCCGCATCCTCCGGGGTGCGGGCCCCAGCTGCACACGCCATTCCAGCGACCGCACTCGCATCGGCTTACCGCAGGCCAGACCGTTCCGCATTCCATTGCGTTCCTATTATTGCGATTCCATGTGCCGGCTCATCCGCTGCGATATTCCCTGACGTACGCCGCTTCGAAAGGCTCCGTATGACCCGACTTCCACGAACCAACGACCGCTCCTCCCGCACCCCCGGCAGCGCCGGCTCCGGACGGAACGGCAGTCGCTCCGGCGCGCCGCGCCGCTCGGGCGGCTACGCCCGCCGTCCTGCCGCGGGCAAGGGCGAGTTCGCTCTCCCGAGGACCATCACGCCTGCGCTGCCCGCCGCCGAGGCATTCACCGATCTCGAGATGCCCAGGGAACTGCTCGCGGCACTCGTGGCCGAGGGCGTGACCGTACCGTTCCCGGAAACGCCCTTGGGACCTTTCGTTCGCAGATCGATGTCCACTCACCACTGCAGGAGGCACTTGTGACACCGGTCCACACCCAGGCACGCACCGCGGATTACGCATCGGCGGGCGGAGCGGTGGCCGAAGCGACGGTCGAGGCCGCGCCTCAGGTCTGGGACAACATGACGGTGGAGGTGGCCATGTCGGTCATGGCCAGTGCTCGCGCCGGGCACCTGCTTCTCTGCGACGAGGACGGCCAGTGCACCACACGGGTCACCTCGGCCCAACTCTCCGCCGTCCGCGGCAGCGCCGCGTACACGGACCGGGTCCGCCTGCGCGACGTCCTCGGCGACTGGGGAGGCTTCCACTCAGCCGTGACCTCGGCGGCCGAGCAGTCCCGCCGCACCGCCCTGTGCGCGGAGCCGCGCGCGGTCGACGAGCCGGGCGGCACCACGCTCCTGCCTCGCTGAACCGCCTCCCCTGGAGCCCCTCCTCCCTACAGTCCTCCCTCTCCCCGTGAGGCCCACATGCGCTGCGTCATCGCCCGCTTCCCGTTCGAACTGACCAAGGGTGTCGTACTGGAAAGGATGAAGGGAGTACGCCCCGAACCCGTCACCGGGGCGTCCGTGACCATCGGACGCCGCCAGTACCCGGTCATGCAGGTCGGTGCGATCATCACTCGTCAGGACCGCCGTGATTTCAGTGCGGGCGAAGTCGTCCGCGCCCTGACCCAGCTCGGCTTCGTCTGCCGGCCGGCCGCCCCCACCGGGGTCGCAAGCCCTCTCCAGCGGGCATCCGACCTGCTCGGCGGCCCCGCGGCCTGAGCGCCGAGCCGGGCCGTACATGACGGCAGCGGGCCCGTCCGGAGGGCGATCCGGGCGGGCCCGTCGTGCGCACGCGGTTCCCCCCGGCCGCGGCTGCCCATTGATCGGAGCCAGGGTCGGCGGTCGTGCCGAACGGCGCCGAGCCCCGCCACGCGTTCCCTGAGAGGTGAGATGACAGCGGACGACTCGGTCGACAAAACCGTCTCGAGGACGACGACTCTCCCGCCTACGCGATGGGGCGGGCAGCCGAGATGCTCGGCATCACTCCCCGCTTCCTGAGTGCCATCGGCGAGGCACGGCTGATCACTCCTCTGCGCTCCGAGGGCGGCCACCGGCGCCACCAGCTGCGCATAGTCCGGAGTCGACCGGCCCCACAGGGACTTGTGCGATCGGGAGTTGCCCGGGAGGGTCGCCCGAGGGGAATCGCGTACAACCTCCGCGACGACCATGTCTCCCCGTTCCCGGACGAAGCCGCATACCACATTCGCGCGGCTGCGGCTCGGCGCCCGTGATCTTCCGGTCGCCGCCGGGGATACTGGTCAGCCGTAGACGGACTCGCTGACCACGAGGGGCGGACATGGTGAACGACACGCGGGAACGGGCCTGTTGGGGACGGGGACGCCACGCCGTCGTCATCGGGGGGAGCCTCGCCGGACTGCTCGCGGCGCATGTGCTCGCCGGCCACGCCGAGCGGGTGACCATCGTGGAGCGCGACCGCGTCCCCGACGGTCCCGAGCCGCGTCCGGGCGTCCCGCAGAGCAGGCACGCCCATGTACTGCTGGAGAGCGGGCAGCTGGCACTGGACTCCCTGTTGCCCGGTTTCACGGCCGAGTTGCGGGCCGCCGGGGCGCCACGCGTGGGCATGCCCCGGGACATGGTGGCGTGGAGCGGCTCCTGGCTCCGGCGGACGGCCCCGACGACGCACATCCACACCGGCTCCCGCGCCCAGCTCGAACACCTGGTGCGCAGGCGGGTGCTGGCCAATCCGGTGATCACGACGGTCGAGTCCACGGAGACGGTGGGGCTGACCGGGGACGCCTCCCGGGTCCGTGGTGTCCTGCTGAGGGAGCGCGGCGGTGCGGACGGGGCCGCGGACGGCGCGGGTGTGCGGCAACCGCGCACGCTGGAGGCGGATCTGGTCGTGGACGCCTCCGGCCGGAGCTCGCGCGCCCCGCAGTGGCTCGCGGCCCTCGGGGCCCAGCCGCCGCAGGAGGAGCGCATCGACACCGGCCAGGCGTACGCCTCCCGTATCTACCGCAACACCGGTGCCCATCTGGGCACGGAGGCACTCGCCTACTGGTTCTACCCGAACCCTTCGCAGACGTACGCGGGCGGGGTGCTGCCCCTGGAGGACGGCAACCACCTCGTGGCGCTCGCCGGCCTCCGCGGTCAGGAGCCGCCCACGGACGACGCCGGGTTCACCGCTTTCGCGGCGCGCCTCCCCCACCCGTACCTCCACGAGTGGCTGCTCACCGCCGAACCGCAGACGCCGGCCTACGGATTCCGCTCGACGGCCAACCTGCGCCGCAGGTACGACCGTCAGCAGCGGCGCCCCGCCGGTTTCCTCGCCACCGGCGACGCGCTCTGCACCTTCAACCCGATCTACGGACAGGGCATGTCGGTCGCCGCCATGAGCGCCGTGGCGCTGCGTGACGCGCTGGCCGACCCGCGTCGGAGGCCGACGACCCGGCGGGTCCAGCGGGCGCTCTTCGACGCCTCGCGCCAGGCGTGGGACATCTCCGCGGGCGCCGACCGGGCCATGCCCGGCGCGGTGGGGAACGCCGTCGCCTCCCGGGCCGTCGACCACCCGGTCGGCTGGTACCTGGACCGCGTCCAGCAGCGGTACGCGGGCGATCCCGTGCTCGTGGGGCCGGCCTTCCGTTCCGTGCTGACGCTGACCACCCCCCTGAGCGCCCTGTTCGCTCCGCGGGTGGCCCGGGCGGTGCTGTTCGGCCCCGTGGTCGGCACTCCCGACGCCCCACCGATGCGAGCGGAGACCGCCCGCGCCTGAGCCACGCCCACGCCGTACGGACCGTACGTATGCCCCGGCCGGAGTGAACGCCCGCGGCCCCGGCGCGGTGCCGGGTCGCCGGACGTGTGCAGCGCTTCCCGCTGCCGGAGGCCGACGGTCCGCGCACGGGCACCGATGCCCTCGCACGAGCCGGGGTGTCCGTCGTCCCGATCCCGGACGCGGGCACGACATCATGCTGGACAATCCGCGAGCCTTCGTGCACGCCACCGCGGCGGCGCTCGCGGACCACAGTCGGCCGCAGCCGGCCTGCGGTAGTTCCCCGACCGGTCAACGGACCACCGAGGAACCGAAGGACGACACCCCCCTCGGCGAGCGGTACGCCTGGCGCGAGATGCACCGACGGCAGTCCTCCCGCCGGATCTGCATCGAGCACTCCCACCCGTTCGCTCACGCCCCGGTCAGAGGTACAGCGGGATGGGCGCCGTGCCGCGCGCCGACCCGGCGGCAGGTCACCCTACTTGGCGCGGTCCCGGTCGCGGCCTGGACGGTGCCGTGCCCGTCTTGCCGGGTCCCGGCAGTCACGGAACGGACCTCGATGCCCGTCAGGCGCTTGTCAGGAACGCGTAAGGGCCGTGTAAAGTCTGCCGCGGAGTGCCGGGAAGCCTGGTCGGCGGACACGGAACGGCTGTCTTCACCGATCGGGGGACTACTACATGGTGCTCGTCGCCGTCTTCGGCGCCGCTCTTCTCATCGCGGTGCTGCTCTCCGGGCTCGCCGCCCGGACCGTGCTCTCCACGTCCTTCCTCTTCCTCGTCGGCGGCGCGCTCGTCAGTGACGGGTTCCTCGGGCTCATCCACATCACGCCGGACAGCGAGATCGTGGCGGTCACCGCCGATCTCGCACTGTTCGCGGTGCTGTTCACCGACGGCATGCACGTGTCCTTCCCCAAACTGCGGGCGCACTGGAAGAACCCCGCCCGTGCCCTGGGCCTGGGCATGCCTCTCGCCTTCGTCGGCATGGCGCTCGTGACCCACTACCTGGCCGGACTGGACTGGACGACCTCCTTCCTGGTGGGCGCCGTCCTGGCGCCGACCGACCCGGTTTTCGCCTCCGCGATAGTGGGCCGCAAGGAAGTGCCCGCCAAACTGCGGCAGTTGCTCAACGTCGAGAGCGGCATCAACGACGGGCTCGCCCTCCCGTTCGTCCTGGTCTTCATCGTCGCCGCCGGCCCGACCAGCGGTCACACCGAGGCGTCGTTCGGCAAGATCGCGCTGGAGCTCGGGCTGGGGCTCGCCTTCGGCGTCATGCTGCCGCTGCTGGTCAACGGGCTCGCACGGTTCCGCCTGCTGGGCGCGGAGCCCAAGCTGCAGCCGCTGCTGCCGCTGGCCACGGGGATCATCCTGTACGCCGTGTGCCACCTCACCCACGCCAACCCCTACCTGGCCGCGTTCTCGGCGGGCGCGGTGATCACCGCCGTGTCACCGGAGGCGAAGACGGCCTTCGAGCCGCTGGGAGAGGCGCTGGCCGAGCTGGCGAAGTTCGCCGCCCTGCTCGTCTTCGGCGCGCTGCTCACCCCGCAGCTCTTCGGCGACCTGTCCTTCGGCGGGTACGTCGCCGTCGTCCTGGCGATCGTCCTCATCCGCCCGGCTTCGATGCTGCTGTCGCTGGTCGGCACCCGCTTCGACCGCCGAGAGAAGCTGGTCGCCGCCTGGTTCGGGCCGAAGGGCTTCGCATCGGTCGTCTACGGGCTGCTCGTGCTGCAGGCCGGGATCCCGCAGGGCGAGCAGGCGTACACCCTCATCGCCGTCTGCATCGCGTTCTCGATCATCGCCCACAGCAGCACCGACGTACCCATCGCGCGGATCTTCCACGTCGACGACCTCGCCGGCATCCCCGAGGGCCACGACGAGCGCCCGGACGAGCGGATCGGCGAGCACGACGACGACCGGGCACCCCGACCGTCCTGAGCACTCCGTCGGAGGAGAGATGTTCCAGTGGCTGTGGACGGCCGTCTGGTCGGCCGTCATGCTGCCGCTCGGCGCGGCGCTGATCGTGGGCCGCGTGCCGCCGTGGATGCGGCGGCAGTCGACGCCCGGCGGGCTCAAGGTGAAGGGGATAGCGGCGTTCGTCCTGTACGCGGGGCTCATGGTGCCACCGCTCACGACCCTGTCCGGGATGCGGCCCGAGGACGCTGACCTCGTGCGCATGGTCCTGGTTCCCATGGCGGTCTTCTCGGGGCACGGACTCGTCCTCGGGGCGACCCTCTGCGAGCGCTTCAACCGCCGCGCGATGGAGCGTGCCGGACTACCCGACCTGTCCGCGACCTCGGCGAACGGCTTGCCGGAACACCGAGGAAGCGCGAGGTGAAGCGGCGGGCGGGGCGCCGGCGATCCAGTGGACGGCACGGGGCCGGTCCGCTGTTCGCCGGGGCCGGGCCCGTTCGGCGGTGCCGCCCGGTCGGTGGGGGTGGTGCACACGCGGCCTCAGCAGGGGCCTTCCGCCACCTCCACCTGGACCCTCACGGTCTCCAGTCGCAAGGCGTCCGGTTCGGACTGGGGCGGGGACACGCGCATGCAGGAGGGGGTGCCGATGTCGTCCGTGCTGATCTCGAACAGGTCCGCGCCGTCGGCGGCCTCGTCCGATGTGTCGACCGGCTCGACGCGGACGACCGTGTGCTCGGGCCCCTCCCCGGTGCCCTTGACGGCCTCCTCGATCCGCTCCTCGTAGCCGAGGTGGCCGCGCAGGACCTGCGGTTCGGCCTCCAGGTACACGGCGGCCCCGCGGACGGCGTCCCGGAACTCGCCCTCGCTCCACTGCGCGTCGTCGAAGAGGTGGTACATGAACCCCACCACGACCACGGCGCTGCCCACGATCAGCACTCGCCCGACGGGGTTCTTCGGGTTGTACGCAAAGTGCCCGCCCTTCCTGATGAAGATCGGTTCGTCATGATGGTGTCCGCTCACGCGATGAGCCTAACCAGCCGACGTGGTGCGACGGAGGGGACGGTCCCGCCTCGGCGTCCCTGCCGGAAGCCGCCGGGCCCGGACATGATCACGTGGCCGTCCACCACCCCCGGCGCGGGCGCCCCGACGTTCGCGCGGTCATCCGGCCGCACCCCGCCCCGTCGCCGCCCCGTCACCTGAGGAGTCGTCATGCCCACGCGATACCCGCCGATCGAGCCGTACGAGACGGGCATGCTCGACACCGGTGACGGCCACCACGTGTACTGGGAGGTCTGCGGCAATCCCGACGGCAAGCCCGCCCTCGTGGTGCACGGCGGCCCGGGATCGGGATGCGGGCCCGGGGCCCGTCGCTGGTTCGACCCGGAACGCTACCGGGTCGTCCTCTTCGACCAGCGCGGCTGCGGTCGCAGCACCCCGCACGCCAGTGACCCACGCGCCGACCTGACGGCCAACACGACCGGGCATCTGCTGACGGACATGGAGCGGCTGCGGGAACTGCTGGACGTGGACCGCTGGCTGCTGTACGGCGGGTCCTGGGGGTCGACCCTGTTGCTCGCGTACGCCCAGCGGCACCCGGAGCGGGTGTCGGAGATCGTCGTCAACGGGGTGACGACGACCCGGCGTTCGGAGATCGACTGGCTCTACCGGGGCGTGGCACGGTTCTTCCCCGAGGAGTGGGACCGCTTCATGGCGGGGGTCCCCGAGGCCGGGCGGGACGGCGACCCGGTCGCCGCGTACGCGCGCAGGATGAACGACCCGGACCCGGCTGTGCGGGAGAAGGCCGTGAACGACTGGTGCGCCTGG
Source organism: Streptomyces sp. WMMC940 (assembly GCF_027460265.1). Lineage (NCBI taxonomy): Bacteria > Bacillati > Actinomycetota > Actinomycetes > Kitasatosporales > Streptomycetaceae > Streptomyces > Streptomyces sp. WMMC940. The sequence continues at coordinate 7,077,470 of NZ_JAPZBC010000001.1, read as the reverse complement.
GAGGACGCAGTGGTGTCGCTGGAACCCAACGGCCCGTCCGGCGTCTACTCCGGCCGCGCACCGGCGGCCCGGGTCGCCCTCGTCCGGATCACCTCGCACTACTTCGCGCACGGGGCGTGGCTCGAGGAGGGCGCCCTGGTGCGGAACGCCGCGCGGCTCACCGGAATCCCCGGCGTGCTGGTGCACGGCAGGCTCGACCTGTCCAGCCCTCCGGACACGGCGTGGGAGCTGTGCCGGGGGTGGCCCGACGCCCGGTTGGTGACGGTCGGCGACGCGGGTCACCTGGGCAGCGACGCGGCGGACGCGGAGGTGCTGGCCGCGCTCGACGGCTTCGCGGGCCGCCGCTGAGGCGTCACGACCCAGCCGCACCACGACCCCGCACTCCGCCCTCCGCCCGGCTCACGCCCCGGCCGCCGGGTCCCCGTGCGTCCGCCCTCCCCGCCGCTGCACCCCACTGCCTCCCGCCGCCTCCACCGCGTCGGCCACGCGGTCGAAGAATCGCGCGTGCGCGCCGTCGCTGTGCGGTTCCTCGGGGTTCCACGGCACGACACGGGCGACGGACGCGGCCGTGCGCCAGGCGTCGTTGTCGACCAGTGCGTCCAGTGGGTACGCGTTGACTCGGGCGTCGACGAGGAGCACCCGCGCGGAGAGCTCCGCGACGTACGGCCAGTCGGCGGTGAACCAGTTGGTGCCGGCCCCTCCCCGCGGTGACACCAGATCGAGGCCGAGGGCGGTGAGTTCCCTGAGGTCGGGCCAGGACTGCGGTCTGGCGAGGTGGGCGCTGTCGGCGGAGGCCGGTGACAGGGCCAGCAGGGACGGGCGGGCGGCGTTGTCGTGTGCGAGGGCCCGGAGCCTGGCGGTGGCGCGGGCGAGAGCTATGGCGCCCGCCGTGTCCTGGGCGGCACCCAGGGCTCTGGCGAGGGCGGCGAACCGGGCGCGGACGTCGCCGAGGGACTGGCCCCGGCCGACGTCGAGGACGACCAGGGGCACCCGCTCCTCCACGTGCTTCGCCGTGTCCGGGTCGAGTCCGTAGACCTGTCCTCCGCCGTAGGTGACGGCGACGACCAGATCGGGGTCACCGCGGAGCAGCGCGTCGGCGTCGAGCACGGCACCCGAGCCGAGATAGTCGACTCCGTCGAGCGGCAGGGATCCGGCCTTGACCGGGTCGGGCCCGTCGCCGTCGTGGTTCGAGCCGAACAGCCCGGCCGGGCGTATGCCGTGCTCCCAGAGGGTCGCTCCGGCCTGGATGTAGGTGACGACCCGTTCGGGCCGCCGGTCGGACGTGGCCAGATGGCCCCGGTCGTCGAGGAATTGCCATTCGGTCTGCCGGTCCATGATCGAGTGCTCCTTGCCCCTCGCCTGCGACTCGCTGCCCCTCTTCCTGCCCAGGGATCGCGCGCGACGAACGGCCGGTCCGGGACTCCCGGTGCGGCGCCCCGTGGCCGACTGCCGGTGGTGTGGCGGCTGTTCCGAGGGGACTTCGGGAGGAGACGCGTCCCGGCCGTGTCGCACATCGCTCGTGTCGGAGTCGGGCCGGGGCGGGGGCCGCCGGCGGCGGTGCGCCGACATCAGTCGCCGATCGGCCGGGGGCGGATGAGCAGGAGGGCGATGTCGTCGTGTCGCGGGGCGGATCGCTCGGCGTGACGGATGAGATCGTCGGCGAGGTCGCCCAGGTCCTTGATGCGGGTCTGTGCCAGGTGCTGGGCGAGGGCGTCGGTGGTGTCGTCGATGTCGGTGCCGGCGACTTCCACGAGTCCGTCGGTGTAGAGGACGAGTACCGCGCCGGGCGGGAGGGGGAGCTCGGTGGTGCGGTAGTCGGCGTCGGGGTCGATGCCCAGCAGGAGTCCGGGTGGCAGGGGCAGGACCTCGGTGCGTCCGCCGGGGTGTCGGAGCAGGGGCGGGGGGTGCCCCGCGGTGGCGAGACGGGCGCGGTGGCGGGCCAGGTCGAGCTGGGCGATCAGGCAGCTGGTGAACCTTCCGGCGTCGAGGTCGGTGAGTAGCCGGTTGGTGCGCGCGAGGAGCTCGCCGGGGGAGGTGCCGGCCGTGGCATGGGCGTGGACGGCGGCACGGACCTGTCCCATCAGGGCTGCGGCGTCGGAGTTGTGGCCCTGGACGTCGCCGATCGCCGCCGTCGTGGCGGTGGGCGCGTGGATGAGGTCGTAGAAGTCGCCACCGATGTCCATGCCGTGGCCGGCGGGCCGGTAGCGGGCGGTGATCTCGAGGCCGGGGACACGGGGCAGTGAACGGGGCAGCAGGCCGGTCTGGAGGGCGTGCGCGAGGCTGTGCTTGGTGTCGTAGAGGCGGGCTCGGTCCAGGGCCTGGCCGATGAGTCCGGCGAGGGAGGTGAGGAGGGCGCGTTCGGCGGGAGGAAAGGGGCGGGCCCGGTCGTAGGAGAGGGCGACGGATCCGATGCGGCGGCCGGAGGCGGTCAGCGGCAGGAAGGCCCAGGCGCTCCTGGCGTCATGGCGTGGTGCGCCGGGATAGCGGCGTTGGAAGTCGGCGAAGGTGGCGAAGAAGACGGGGTCGCCGGTGGCCAGTGCGTACGTGGTCGGGGTGTCGGAGGCCAGGGGCGTGCCGTCGAGGCGGCTGATGAACTCGGCGCTGTAGCCGCGGTGGCCGATGATGTGCAGCCGTCCTTCGTCAGCGATCATGAGCACCAGACCCCGGGGTCCGAAGGCGGGCACGATCTGGTCGGCGACGACGTCGGTCACCTCTTGGACGGTCGCGGCCTCGGCGAGGGCGGCCGCCAGGTACGTCAGGTGGTAGAGCCCCATGGCACCGACCCGTTCGCCGGACGGCGGGGACTGCGCGGTGTCCGTCTGCCGCGCGGCGGGTGAGATGTGCACGCTGATGCCGCTGTCGTCGGGGTAGAGCTGGAAGAGGAGTTCCGTGTGCGGAGGGCGCACGGCGGTGAAGGAAGTGGGCCGGCGGGCCACCACCGCCGCCCGATAGCTGTCCTCGCCCACCGGGGCGGGCAGCCAGGGCAATGCTTCCCAGGGCCGACGGCCCGAGAGCGATGCGGCGTCGGCGCCCACCAGGTCGGCACCCGCGGAGTTGATGAAGGTGAGCCGGCCCTCCAGGTCCAGGGCGCAGCAACCCGTGGGAAGGCGTTCGGTGAAACCGAGCGCGGCCATCGCCCGGGCGGGGTCGGCCTCGTCGAGCGGTACGGGAAGGCACCGGGGTTCCTCGGGGGGCAGCAGCGGCCGGCCCTGGGAGGCGGCCTGCTCGAGAAGATCGGCCGCCCGCCGGCAGCACGAGGTGATCGCCTCACGCTGGTGCGGGCCGAGTAGCGGCGGGTGTCCGACGGTCCACAGCAGGACGATGCCGCCCCACACGTGGGTTCCGCCGATGAAGGGAGCCGCGGCGAGCATGAAGTCGTACGGCAGGACGAGGCCCAGATGCGGGTAGCGGCGGGCCACCTCCTCACGGCTGTCGAGGAACACCAGCCGCCGCCCGCGCATGGCGTCCGTGACGGGCGTCGAAGCGTCCACCTGGGCTCGGGCCCAGGGCGCTGCGATCTGCAGGGACACGCCGGACAGCACGGCGAGCCGCAGCAGCCGCTCCTGCGGCGGCAGCAGGTAGAGCAGGCCGGCCGACGCGCCGGTCTCGCGCATCACGTCGGCCACGAGGGCTTCCACGTGCTCCATGCCGGGGCCCGGGCCGGAGGGGCGGACCTGCATGGCCCCTACCCGGCCCTGGCCGTCACCGGGGTGGGCGTGCGAACGCGCCCGAAGCGGCTGGGGGCCGCCTCCCGGCGGCGGCCCGCGCTCGGTACCGCCCGTCGGTGAGCGGGCCGGCGACACCAGCGGACGCGTACCGCCGGGCACGGAGGAGACGCGCCGAACGAGCCATTCCCAAAATCACCCACGTACGGACGATACGCCGGATGAGGTGGCCGGCACTCTTCACACGTCCGATGTCCCCACCCGTGTCCACTCACCCGCGCCGGAGAGCACCCCACCCTCGCCCGGCCGTCCGGCCCGTCCGGACCGCATGACGGGCGCAGGCTCCCGGACCCCCGGGCGGGGCGGCGCGTTCGCCTCAGGCGGCGGTCCAGACGGTCGTGATGTTGCAGAACTCCTTGATCCCGTGGTCGGACAGCTCACGCCCGTAGCCGGAGCGCTTCGCCCCCCCGAAGGGCATCGCCGGATGCGAGGCGGTCATCCCGTTGAAGAAGATCCCACCCGCCTCCATGTCCTGGACGAACCGCTCCATGTCGCTCGCGTCCCGGGTCCAGACGTTCGAACTCAGGCCGAAGGGCGAGTCGTTGGCGACGCCGACGGCCTCGTCCAGACCGGAGACGCGGTAGACGGTCGCGACGGGACCGAAGGCCTCCTCGTGGTGGATCCGCATCTGCGGGGTGATCCCCGTGAGGACCGTCGGCAGGTAGTACCAGCCGGCCTGGCGGTCATCCGGGCGGCCGGCGCCGCACAGGGCCTCCGCGCCGAGGCGTACCGCGTCGTCGACCAGTTCCTCGAGGTCGGCGCGACCCTGCTCGGTGGCCAGGGGCCCGACGTCGGTGGACTCGTCCATGGGATCGCCCACGGCGAGTGCCTCCATCCGGGCGGTGAAGCGTTCGGTGAAGGCGTCGTGGACGTCCTCGTGGACGATGAACCGCTTGGCCGCGATGCACGACTGCCCGTTGTTCTGGACCCGGGCGGTGACGGCGACCCGCGCGGCCCGGTCCACGTCGGCGGACGGCATGACCACGTACGGATCGCTGCCCCCGAGCTCCAGGACGGTCTTCTTGACCTCGTCACCGGCGATCGCGGCGACGGACCGCCCGGCCGGCTCGCTGCCGGTGAGCGTCGCCGCGGCCACCCGCGGATCGCGCAGCACGCCCTCGATCGCTCCCGCGCCGACGAGCAGGGTCTGGAAGCACCCGTCCGGGAATCCGGCCCGGTGGAAGAGATCACCCAGGTAGAGGGCGGTCTGCGGGACGTTCGACGCGTGCTTGAGCAGTCCGGTGTTGCCGGCCATCAGCGCGGGTGCCGCGAACCGCACGACCTGCCAGAGCGGGAAGTTCCAGGGCATCACGGCGAGCACCACGCCCAGTGGGCGGTAGCGGACCGTGACGCCGGAGGCGCCGGAGTCCGTCACGTCGCCGTCCGAAGGGTGCTCGTCGGCCAGCAGTTCCTCGGCGTGCTCGGCGTACCAGCGCATCGCCTTCACGCACTTCGCCGCCTCGGCCCTGGCGGCCGTCAGCGGCTTGCCCATCTCGCTCGTCATCGTGCGGGCGATGTCCTCCTGGTCCTCCTCCAGCAGCGATGCGGCCCGCTTCAGGAGCCGGGAACGCTCGGAGAACGACGTCGTGCGGTACGCACGGAAGGTCGCGTGGGCGGCGGCCAGGCGGCTCTCGATCTCCTCGGGGCCGATGGCTTCGAAGGTCTTGAGCGTCTCGCCGGTCGCGGGATTCACACTGGCGATGGCCATGACTGTGTCCTCCTTCGGCCGCACTTACGACCCTGCCGCGCCAGGAGCGGCGGCGCAACGCGACGGCCCGCCCGGCCCCTCCGCCCCTGACGGCCGCCGTCCCTCCGGCCGTCGGGCTCACCGGGCCACCCGCCTCCACCCCTCGGCGGTTCACCCGAACGGGCAGCCGGTGCCCCCTCGGCGTAGTCTCGGAACGGCGGATCACCCCGGCCGGTCGCATCACCCGGAGACGAACGTGAGCGCACTTCGCCGCAGGAGCGGGACCAGGAGCAGGAGCTGGACACGGGTGTCGTCCGCGGCGTTCCTCGCGGTCGCACTGGCGGTCGGCGGCACGGCCTACGCGGGCGACGACATCGAGACGCTCACGGCTCGGCAGATCGCGGAGAAGGCCCGTGAGGCGCTGCTCGACGCCGAGTCGGTGCACATCACCAGCAAGGGCGACCTGCGCGAGGCGGGCTCGCCGAACGAACTGGATCTCGCCCTTGACCGCTCGGGCAACTGCGCCGGCACGGTCAGCATGGGCGACGAGGGCTCCGTGGAGATCATCAAGCGGGGCGAGACGGTGTGGATGAAGCCGGACGCGGCGTTCTGGAAGAACCAGGTGCCGGGCGGCGGCGACACGGTCAAGGAGCTCGTCGGGGACCGCTATCTGCGGGGCACGACGGACAACGGACTGCTCAAGGGCATGACCCAGGTCTGCGACCTCGACACGTTCCTCGACCGGCTCACCGGCGTCCCCACCAGCGACGTCGACCTCACCAAGGGCACGAAGACCAAGGTCGACGGGGTCGACGCCATCCCGCTGTCGGGCAATCTGGCGGGCCGGACGATCACGCTGTACGTCGCCACCGAGGGCGAGCCGTACCCGGTGCGCCTGGTGGTGACGAGCGCCGGTGCGGCGAAGGCGACCGTGGACTTCTCGGACTACGACAAGCCCGTCCCGACGGCGACGCCCCCGGCCGCCGAGAGCGTCGACCTGTCCACTCTCCTGGGCTAGACACCTTGCTCCGGCCGGACGGGCCCACTCCCAGGGGTGAACCCGGCGGATGACGTTCACCCGGCGGCCGGCGGCCCCTGGGTCCGATGGCGGCGGCCCTCGGCCCCCCGCAGACTCGGCGGCATGTCGGGCAAGCGAAGCGCCGGCCTCCTGCTGTTCCGGGGCGCCGCGACGGATCTCGAGGTGCTGATCGGGCACATGGGAGGCCCCTATTGGGCCGCCAGGGACGAGGGCGCGTGGTCGATTCCCAAGGGCGAGTACGGCCCGGAGGAGCAGCCGGAGGCGGCGGCGCGGCGGGAGTTCGAGGAGGAACTCGGACTGCCCGCCCCGGACGGCGAGCGCGTCGCCCTCGGCGAGAGCCGCCAGTCGGGCGGCAAGACCGTCACGGTGTGGGCGGTCGAGGGCGACCTCGACCCCCGTTCCGTGGTGCCCGGCACATTCACGATGGAGTGGCCGCCGCGGTCCGGTGTACCGACGGAGTTCCCGGAGGTCGACCGGGTCGGCTGGTTCCCCCTCGAACGCGCGGCTGAGCTGCTCGTCCCCGGCCAGCGGATCTTCCTGGACCGGCTTGCCCACCACATACGCGGCGGCCGCTGAACGCGGCCGCCGCCCCGAACCGGAGGAAACACCCCGTGACCCCTTGCTCCAAGGCCGTCGCCGCGTGCGGCGCGGCACTGCTCGTCGCGGCCGTCCTGCCCGCCACCGCCACCGCCCGTCCCGGCCACGAGGGCTCCGTGACCGCCCGCGAACTCCTGGCCAAGGTCAGGAGTTGCACACAGATATCCGACGGACTGTTCCGGACCGACGCCGACCAGGAGGAGTCCATACCGGTGTGCGGCACCAGTTCGGTGGTCTTCTGGAAGGCGGACCTCGACATCGACTGCGACGGGCTGAGCAGCCCGGAGTGCAACCCCGACACCGACGAGTACTGGCAGCCCGAGACCGCGTACTGGGACTCGGAGGGATACCCGCTGGACTCGGCCGACCTTCCGTTCATCGTCGTACCGGTGGCGAGTCCGCTGTGGGACTACAACTACTCGCGCATCCGCGGGGGTACCGTCGCCGCCGTCATCCACCGCGACCGGCTGGTGTACGCGGTCGTCGGCGACGCCGGGCCGACCGACCTCATCGGCGAGGCGTCGTACGCCACCGCGCGGGCGCTGGGCATAGACCCCGATCCGGCCACCGGAGGCGTCAACTCCGGCGTGACGTACATCCTGTTCCGGGACTCCAAGGTCACCCCCATCGAGTCCCACCGGGCCGCGGTGACGCTGGGCGACAGACTCGCGCGGAAGTTCGTCGGTCGCTCGTGACGTGCGGCGGGAGGACGATGGGAGCGACGGACCTGCGAGGAAGGGCGGCGTGATGACGGCGGACGACAGGGCGCGGGACACGGGCGCGCGAGGCGGCGGCCGTGGCCCGTTCCCGCGGCGCTAGCGGCATCCGGCCATGGACCCGGTGGAGGCACTGGACCGGATCGCCTTCCTGCTGGAGCGGTCCGGCGCCCCCACGTACCGGGTGCGTGCCTTCCGGACGGCGTCGGCGGCGGTCACGGCCCTGGGCCAGGACGAGGTCACCGGACGGGCCGCGGCCGGCTCGTTGGAGTCGGTGAAGGGCCTGGGACCCAAGACCGCCCAGGTCGTGCGGGAGGCCCTGGCCGGACAGGTGCCTGCGTACCTGCGGCGTCTGGAGGAGGACACGGGCGCCCGGCCCGACGAGAACGCTCCGGGAGCACGGCTGCGCGCGGCGCTCCGCGGGGACTGCCATCTCCACTCGGACTGGTCCGACGGGGGCAGCCCCATCGAGGCGATGGGGCGCGCGGCCGCCGCCCTCGGCCACGAGTGGGCCGTGCTCACCGACCACTCCCCCAGGCTCACGGTGGCGCGCGGGCTCAGCCCGGAGCGGCTGCGGGAGCAACTGGACGTGGTCGCCGAACTCAACGGGACCTGGCAGCCGTTCCGGCTGCTCACCGGCATCGAGTGCGACATCCTGCCCGACGGCTCGCTCGACCAGGAGCCGGAGCTGCTCGACCGGCTGGACGTGGTGGTCGCGTCCGTGCACTCCAAACTCCGCACGGAGGCACGGCCGATGACCCGGCGGATGGTCACCGCGGTGACCAATCCGCTCGTCGACGTCCTCGGGCACTGCACGGGACGGCTGCTGAGAGGGCGTGACGGAGGGCGCGGACGGCCGGAGTCGGAGTTCGACGCGGACGAGGTGTTCGCGGCGTGCGCCGAGTACGGCACGGCGGTGGAGATCAACTGCCGCCCGGACCGACTGGATCCGCCACGCCGGCTGCTGCGGCGCGCTGCGGAGGCGGGCGTGCTCTTCACGATCGACACCGACGCCCACGCTCCGGGTCAGCTCGACTGGCAGATCAACGGCTGTGCCCGGGCCGAGGAGTGCGGGGTGCCGGAGTCGCGCGTGGTCAACACCCGAGGCGCGGAGGAGGTGTTGCGCTGGACGCGGACCGGGGAACTTCCGGGCGCGGACTGAACGGCGCGGGGACGCCCGCGGGCGCGACGCCGGCCGGGGGGCGTGTCCGGGCCCACGAGCGGACCGGCTCCGCGCGGCTCCGGACGGTCGGCGGCGCGTTGACGAGGCACGGCTCGCGGCGCGCCGGGATCCGCTCGGGCTCTGCTCGGCTCAGGCTCTGCTCGACTCGGGCTCGGGCTCGGGCTCCAGCTCGGGCTCCAGCTCGGGCTCGGCTGCACGACCCTCGATTCGCAGCCGGATAACCGCGTGGCTCGGGCCTCAGGGTTCGCTGCGCCCTGGAGGAGGGCTCCACCACCACCGGACGCCCGTCCCTCACCCGACCGACACCCGTCCCTCACCCGCCTCACCCGACAGACACCCGTCCCCCACCCGTCCGGTCCCCGACCGGACCGAGCCGACGCACCGCCCTCGTCGCGTTCCGCCCCGTCCGGCCGTGTGCCGTCCCGGCCGGGAAGTGCGACCTTGGAGTGGGACGTCCGAGCGTGAGAGAGGACGGGGATCACCATGGCCGTCATCGACAGGCACGAGGAAGTATCGGTACAGCTCACCGGCGCGCCCGAGGACGCCGACGCCGTGTTCGCCGCGCTGCTCGCGGCCTACCCCTGCGATCGGGATGCCGAGGAGCACCCCCACCAGGAGGGGCGGGGCGGCCATCCGACGATCTGGTCGGCGACCTACGACGTGGCACCCGCCGACACCGCCGGCCCGGTGGCGGCCACGGCACTGCACCAGCCGGTGGGAGCCGAGCTGTCGGGCTCGTACGCGGCGGTCGACCGGCTCGCACGGGCCATGACCACGGGTTTCGCGGTCGAGGTGGAGCACGCGGTCTCGGGGGACGGTGAGAAGCAGTTGCGACTGCGGCTCGACTCGTCGCCCGCCGCCGGCGGCTGAGGCCGAGCGCGAGCGGCAGGACGGGACGCCGGGAGCGTGGAGCCGCGCCCGTCCGGGACCGCCAGGGCACCGGCCACCGCGTCCCCGTGCGCGTCCGGACCCGCCCGTGGGCGGTCGCGGCCCGGGCCGACCCTGGTGGGCGTCCCGTGCGGCGCACCGCACGGCGAGTCGGCCGAGCGGCGAACGGCACCGCGACGCGTACGCGCCGGAGGGCGTGCCCTCCGGGGCGAAGAACCCGGGCGAGTCGGGCAGGGAGGGCCGAGTGGCCGCCCGGACGAGCGCCACCCGGTCCCTCGCGCCTCGGCGCGCGGCACCGGCACGTGTCCCGCGGCGGACGCGGTGGGCCGGTGCGCCACCGTAGGGTCGTGCACAACCGGCCGCGTCCCGCGACGTCCGAACACCACGGGACGGACACACCTCACCCAGCCGCGGATCACCGCGAGCGAACTCACCACGCCCGCCGAACACCACGGGACGGACGAAGCACGCCCGACCGCGGATCACCGCGAGCGGGCCGGTCGGCGCGCTCTCAGGACGCCTCGACCGCCGCCTTGATGCGCCGTGCGAAGTCGTCCGCGTCCTTGCGCGCCGCACTCAGCGCGAGGCCGACGAGCAGCTTGCCGAGGCCGTGGCCCTCCAGAGTGTTGAACACCGTGAGCCTGGTCCGCCCGGCGTCGACGGCCTCCAGGTCGTAGCCGCCCTCGGGGGCCGTCACCAGGTTCTTCGAGACCTCCGTCCAGCGGATCCGGCGCGGCGGCTCGAACTCACTGATCCGGAACTCGCGCGAGGTGGTCATCCCCGCGTCCTTGACCCTGCTGCGGTAGACCGTGCCCACGCCCGTCGGGCCGTCGGTGACCTTGGTCATCTCCTGCACCCGTGGGCTGAACTTCCGGTCGTTCTCGCCGTCCGCCAGGAAGGCGAACACCTCGTCGACCGGGCGGTCGATCAGGACCGTCCCCTCGAACCGTCCGGCCATGCTGACTCCCTGTCCTTCGATGCCGAAGCTCTTCCGGTGCCCGGTACCACCAGCCTGCGCCGGACCCCGATGACGGGGCCGGTCGGCCTGCTCCGTACGGGTGAAGCGCCGCCCGGGCCACGAAGCAGCCCGAATCTTAGGCCAGGGGCCGTACCGGAAGCTCCCGGACGCTGTTCCCCACGAAGCTGGCGTGCCGGGCCAGTTCCGGCTCCGGTACGGCCAGGTCCAGCCCGGGGAACCGGGCGAACAACCGCTCCAGGGCGATGGTGGCCTCCATGCGGGCGAGCGGTGCCCCGAGGCAGTAGTGCGGACCGTGGCCGAGGGACAGGTGGCGTGACCCGGCCCCCCGGGTGACGTCGAAGCGGCCCGCGTCCGGCCCGTGCGCGGCCGGGTCCCGTCCGGCGGCGGAGTATCCGGCGAGGACCGGGGTGCCCTTCGGGATGACCGTGCCGTCCAGGGTGAGGTCCCGTGTCGGGTAGCGGAACGGGAAGTAGCTCACCGGGCTGTCCCAGCGCAGGGTCTCCTCGACGACGTCCGCCCAGGTCGCGCCGCCCGAGCGGACCAGCTCCAGCTGGTCGCGGTGTACGCACAGCGCACGGACCGCGTTGGTGATCAGGTTCAGTGTCGTCTCGTGGCCCGCGACGATCATCAGCAGCAGGGTGCCGATGAGTTCGTGCCCGCTGAGCCGGTCGCCGTCCTCCTCACGGGCGGCGATCAGCGCGCTGGTGAGATCGTCGCCCGGGTCCTGCGCGCGCGTCGCGGCCACGGCGCCGAGCACGTCGACCAGCTCCCGGTTGGCGGCCATCGCCTCCTCGGGTCCGATGTCGGTGGCGACGACCTGGTTCGAGAGGTGGTGCAGCCGCTGCTGGTGCTCGGCGTGCACGCCGAGCAGTCCGCAGATCACCCCCATGGGCAACGGCATGGCGAAGTGGCGGCGAAGATCGGCGACGCCGCCCTGCTCCGCAGCCGCCCGACCGAGGCCGTCCAGCAGCTCCGCCGTGACCGTCTCGACCCGGGGGCGCAGTTCCGCGACCCGCCGTGCGGTGAACGCCTTGCTCACCAGCGATCTGAGCCTGCGGTGGTCGTCCCCGTCGGCCGTGGTCATGCCTCGTACCGTGGCGAAGGTCTTCAGCGGCCAGCCGTCGGCGATCCGGCCCTCCCGCAGCTCGGCGAAGTGCTCGGCGCCCTTGGCGACATCGGGGTGGGCCAGGAACTCCCTGAGCGCGTCGTGGCCCAGGACGGCCATGCCCGCCACGTCGCCGGGGAGGACGACGGGAGCCACCGCCCCCCGCGCCAGCAGCCTGGCGTTGTCGGCGTGCGGACAGCCACCGGCCGGGTCCATCCGGTGCGGGGTGCTCGGTGAGGTGTTCAACGGGCTCCTCCTGTCTGTGGGGCGCCCGGATGGCCGGGACGGGCGGTGCGGGCCGGCTCGCCCGTTCGCGTGGTCCGGGGCAGCTGGGGATCGGTGAAGCGGACGGGGAGGGCGGCCAGCCCCTTGCTCCAGGGCGACGAGAGCCAGGCGAGCTCCGACTCGTCCACGGCCAGCTCCATGTCGGGCAGCCGGTGCCGGACGGTGTCCACGGCGGTTCGGGTGATCAGCCGGGCCGGGTCCTGCGCCGGGCACGTGTGCGGCCCCGCGCCGAACGCGAGATGGGAGCGGTTGCCGGTGACGGGGCCACCCGGGGGCAGCACGGCCGGGTCGGCGTTGGCGGCGGCGAGCCCGAGGATCAGCATGTCGCCGGCCCGGATGGACTGGCCTCCGAAACGGAGATCGCGGGTTGCGTAGCGGGCCGGGAAGTTCTGCGTCGGCGGGAAGCGCCACAGCACGAGGTCGAGTGCGTCGTCGACGGTGAGGTGACCACCCGACAGCGAGGAGCGGAGCGCCGGGTCGCAGAGCAGCACGCGCAGGGTCGTGGCGATCCAGTTGACGGTGGTCTGATGGCCGGCGACGAACATCACCACCAGGTTGTGCAGCACCTCCTCGTCGGTGAGGCGCGCCGGGTGGTGCAGCAGGGCCGAGGTGATGTCGTCCCCGGGCCGGGTCCGCTTCCGGTCGATCAGGGCGTGGAGGATCGCGTTGATCCGCCTGCTCGCCCCGCCGGAGTCGGCCGTCGCGGCGGCGAGGCCGGAGATCGCGTGGACGAGCCGGCTGCCGGTCCGCTCGTCCAGTCCCAGGAGTCCTGTGATGACCTGCAGCGGAAGCCGGCGCGCGTAGTGGGGTACGAGGTCGGCCTCGCGGCGCCCGGCGAACGACGCGATCAGTTCCTCGGCGGCGGACCGTACGCCTCGCCGCAGTTCGTGTCCGTCGATCCCGGCGAGGGCGTCGGAGACGGCGGCCCTCATCCGGCGGTGCTGCTGACCGTCGGCGAACAGCAGCGCGGGCCGCCAGCCGACGAACGGCAGGATCGGCGAGTCGCGCGGCACCCGCCCCTCCCGCAGCAGGCTCCAGCGGCGCGGGTCGTGGGAGAAGTCCTGTTCGTCGCGGGTGAGCCGCAGCAACTCGCGATGGCCGAGCACGAGCCAGGCCTCGATGCCCGGCGCGACGGTGACGGGGGCCACCGGGCCGTGGTTCCTGCGGAGTTCCTCGTACAGCGCGGGCATCGCGTCGCCATCGAGGTGCGGCCCGTACAGCGCGGTGACGGTGGGGCGCCGTCCGCCGATGCCGGAGGGCGGCGGCGAGTAGCCGTGCGGGGTGGTCATGATGACTCCCTGGTCACGAGGATTCCGTGGCGGCGTGGACGAGATGGCGTACGAGCGCGATCAGGGCCAGCACCGAGGAGCGCGCTTCGCGGGCGTCGCAGCTGACCAGTGGGGTGCTGGGCAGCAGGTCGAGCGCGATGCGCAGGTCGTCCTCGGAGTGCTCCGGGCTGCCGGGGAAGGTGTTGACGGCCACGGCGAACGGAAGGTCGAGGTCCTCCAGATTGCCCAGGGCGTCGAAGGACGCCGCCGGATCGCGGGTGTCGACGAGGGCGAGGGCACCGAGCGCCCCTTTGGCCAGATCCCGCCAGGCCGGCAGGAACCGCTGCTGCCCCGGGGTGCCGAAGAGGTAGAGCACGAGATCTCCGTCGAGCGTGATCCGGCCGAAGTCGAGGGCGACGGTCGTGGTCGTCTTGGTACGCCCGCCCCGGGTGTCGACGCGGGCGCCGGCCCGGGTCATCAGCGCTTCGGTGGACAGCGGCCGGATCTCGGACACGGTTCCGATGAGCGTCGTCTTGCCGACTCCGAGCGGGCCGACGACGAGGATCTTGGCCGCGCCCGCGACGCCCGGTGCGAGGTACTTGCCGCCGGGTTCCGTCCCCGGGTACGGCCCCGGGGCGGCCGCCGTTCCCCCTGGCGGCCGTGTGGCCGGCGCCCCGGCGACGCTGCCGGCCACGGCGTCAGAGGCGGCTTTCGAGGCCATGGAGCACCTTTCTCAGCGTGGTCACGTCGGCGCGTTCGGCGCGAGGCACCGGCGGACGGGACAGGATGAGGCCCCAGTCGAGGAGGTCGGCGAGCAGCACCTGCACCACCGACGGCGGCTGGCCCAGGTGTGCCGCCACCTCGGCGACGGACAGCAGCCCCTGGCAGTGCGTCAGGATCATGCGGTACTCGGGCTGGAGGGTGTCCGGCGCGGCGGTGCCCGTGGCCGTCACCAGCGTCTCCCAGGACAGCGGCGCGCCGGCGGCGGCCGCACGGCCGCCGGTGATCACATAGGGGCGCACCGCACGGGTGGTGGTCCGGCCCTCCGGGTCGTCCGTCATGACGACGGGTCCCCCGGATCCCGCGGCCCGGTGCTCAGACGGGTGCCGATCCTCGCCACCAGCACCTGCATCTGCTGGGCCACCAGACCGACGTCGGCGTCGGTGCCGGTGGCGACGGCGAGGTGGGCGCCGGCCCCGGCGTGGGTGAACAGGACGAAGCCGTGTTCCGACTCCAGCATCAGCTGCCGCACTCCGGCACCGCCGCCGAACAGCAGCGCGGCCGTGGACCGGCCGGTCATCGTCATCGCGGCGCATGCCGCGGCGAGCGACTCGGCCTCCGGGACGTCGAGCAGGGCGACCGGTCCGGTGAGGCCGTCGGCGGACGCGTGACCGAGCCGCAGCCCGTCCTCGGACACCACCACGGCGTGTCGCACTCCGGGGACGTCGGTCAGCGGACGCAGCATCCATCCGAGGTCGGGCAGCCTGGTCACGGCTCCGGTCACTGGCGGCCTCCCTCGTGGTCGGTTCGGTGGTCGGTTCCGCGATCGGTCGTACGGGGTGCCGGCGTGCCGTTCTCCAGGGCGGCGCGGCCCCGGCGTGTCCCGGACACCACGCCCGAGATCGAGGCGCGGGCCGCCTCGGGGGTCCAAGGGGGGCCGGGGTCCGGGGGCGACGGCGCGCCGCCGTGACTCCCTCCGGTGCCCCGCTCGGGCCCCGGTTCCCGTCCGCCGCGCCTGCTGCGGCGCCTTGGGAGTCCGCCGGCCGGGGGCACCGGTCCGTCGGCGGGCGCCGGACCGCCGTCGGGCCCCACGCCGGACGCCGGACCGCCGCCCGGCGGTACGGGACCGGTTGCCGGCCCGACGCCGGACGCCGGACCACCGCCCGCCGCCGGAAGGCCGGCCGCCGGTCCGGGCGTGCCCTGGACCGCGGGGTCCGGGCCGTCCGGCTGTGGGTGCGGCTCCCCCTCACCGGTCGCCGGGCGCGACGGCGCATGCCCGGGTGCCCGCGGTTCCGCCGCCGGCACGTGGCGGGGCGGAGCGGGGTGGGACAGCGGCTCGGTGAGCAGCCGGTGGGGGACGAACGTGACGGCACGGGTTCCGCCGTAGGCGGAGGCGGACGTCAACTCCACGCTGAACCCGAGCTCACGGCCCCAGCGGCCGGCGCAGGCGAGTCCGAGGCGCGGCACCGCGCCGAGTCGGGCCAGATCCGGGTCGTCGCGGAGGTGTGCCGTGGCCTGCGCCAGGACGTCCGGCGGCATGCCGAGGCCCGCGTCGTCGATCTCGACGACGGCCCCTGCGGCCACCTCCCGGACGGTGACCACGACCTGGGTGCTGGACGGGGAGAACACCGTGGCGTTCTCCAGGAGTTCGGCGACGGCGTGCATCAGCCCCTCGACGGCGGGCGGCACGACGTGGAGGGTCTGGCCGCCGTGCACCTCGACCCGCCCGAACTCCACGATGCGCGACTGGGCGCCGCGGACACAGTCGTAGAGGGACACGGGCCGGCTCTCCCGCCGCGCGGGCCAGATGCCGCACATCACGAGCAGGGTCTGGGCCTTGCGGGTCATCTGGGCGGCCGCGTGGTCGGCCTTCATCACCTCGGCCATCAACCGGGGGTCGTCGATGGAGCGTTCGATGTGGTCCAGCACCTGCTGCTGCACGGTCGCCATGGCGTGCATGGTGCGGGCGACGGACTCGAAGGCGGACTGCACGGAGTCCCGCAGGGCCCGCTCCCTGCGTACGGCCTCGTCGGAGCCGAGGGCCGTCACGACGGCGGCCAGGGCGCCGGCGAACGCGGCGCCCAGCTCGGCCTCCGAGCCGACGGGGCCGGGCACGCCGTCCAGGAGACGGCCGCTGCGCGTCCGCTCGGCGATGGCCGGGGCGCGGACGGCGGCCAGATGGGCGATCTCGGCCTCGCGTGCGGCCGCGAGCCCTTCCGCCCGCGCCCGTACACGCTGTTCGGCAAGCAGCCTGCGGCGCAGGGACAACGCCCACATCAGCAGCGCCAGGGCGGCGACCCCGCCGCCCCCCGCGATCAGCAGCCCGACCATGACACGACGCTTCCGGATAACGCGACCACGCCAGAACGAGTCCCTTCCAGACCGCATACGGACTCCCCCGGCGATCGGGGGCATCCAGATCCTACGGTCAACCAGCCAATCCACGAACGCCAGTTGTGCAACTCCCGTCACTTTCCGCCAACGCGAGTTCGGGGGTTCGATGGCTTTCGGTGGCGGTTTGTCGCATAGTGAGCTCGGCACCGCCTCGCCCCGCCGCGAGTGCGGCAAGCGGGTCGGACAGGGGGCCGTTCATGCGTACACGGCGTGTGCCGGCCGTTCTCGTCGCCGTGTTCCTCACCGTGCTCGGGCTTCTGGGCGGGGTTCCCGCGGCCGCGCCGGCCGTCGTCGCCGCCGGTACCGCGACGGTGACGTCCGCGTTCGCCCCGGACGCTGCCGCCGCGGCCCGGCACACCGCGCGGGCCGTGCGCTCCGACGGCGTACGGGCCCGGCACGACAGCGTCCGGGCCCGGCACGACGGAGCACCGCGCACGACGGCCGAGGCAGCCCACGGCGTGCCGCCGTCGCTGCTCCCTCCGCCGCCCGGTGCGCCCCTGTCCGACACGCCCATGTCGTGGCCCGCCGTCCACGGCACGGTCCGGGTGGCCGGTGCCCGCACCGTGGTGCCTGCGTCCGCCCGTGCCGAGCTCCCCGGTGTGCGCGGTCCTCCGGGGACGGCCGGTCACCGGTCCCGTCCCACATCACCGCCGGCGCGTCCTTCCTGAGGGCGCCCGGCGCCCTCACGGAGGAAACCCATGACTCGCACCACCGCGGTGCGGGCAGTTCTGGCCGCGCTCGTACTGCTCGCATCCGTGTTCATCGCTCTCACCCACTCCCCCAGACTCGGTCTGGATCTCCGGGGCGGCACCCGCATGGTGCTCGAAGCCCGCGACACCGCGACCGCGAGGGCGGACGCCGACACCACCGACCGCACGATGGAGGTACTGCGGCAACGCGTCGACGCGTTGGGCGTCGCGGAACCGACCCTGACCCGCTCCGGCGAGAACCGCATCGTCGTGGAACTGCCAGACGTCCAGGACCCGCGGCGTGCGGCAGAGGTTCTCGGCCGCACGGCACAGTTGACCTTCCACCCCGTGGAGACGCCGCCCGAAGGGAGGAAGGCCGGGCTGCGGGTGCTGCCCGACGAGCAGGGCCGGCAGCTCACGCTCGGTCCCGCCGCGCTGTCCGGAGCGGGCGTCGAGGACGCCGTGGCCCGGTTCGACTCGCAGCAGGGCACGGGCTGGCACGTGGCCGTGGACTTCAAGGGCGGAGCGGCACGCGACTGGGCCGGGCTGACCGGCCGGGCCGCCTGCCACCCCGTGCAGGACGACCGCCGCCGGGTCGCCATCGTGCTCGACGACAAGGTGATCTCGTCCCCGCAGGTGGACCCCTCGGTCGGCTGCCGCTCCGGGATCGCCTCGGGTTCCACACAGATCTCCGGCGCGTTCGGTGCGGCGGAGGCCAAGGAACTCGCCCTGCTCATCGAGGGCGGCGCGCTGCCCCTGCCGGTCGAGACCGTCGAGCAGCGGACCGTGGGCCCGACGCTCGGTGCGGAGGCGATCAGCGCGAGTGCCCGGGCCGCCGTGATCGGGGCGTCCCTCACGGCGCTGTTCATCACGTTCGTCTACCGGCTCTTCGGCGCGCTGGCCGCCGTCGCGCTGGCCGCCTACGGAGTGATCTCGTACGCCGTGCTGGTGGGCCTCGGCGTCACGCTGACGCTGCCCGGACTGGCCGGATTCGTACTCGCCGTCGGGATGGCGGTGGACGCGAACGTGCTCGTCTTCGAACGGGCGAGGGAGGAGTGCGCCGGCCGGCGTCGCCGATCGCTGCGGAGCGCCATGTCCGCGGCCCATCGCAAGGCGTGGAGCGCCGTGGCGGACTCGAACGCCACCACCCTCCTGGCAGCGGGGCTGCTCTTCGTGCTCGGCTCGGGGCCGGTCAAGGGCTTCGGAGTGACGCTGGCGATCGGCGTCGTCGTCTCGATGTTCTCGGCACTGGTCGTCGCGCGGGCCCTGACCGACGTCGCCGCGCGGGTCCCGTTCGTCGACCGGTTCCGGAGCGTCAGCGGTGTGGGCGGGCCGGGCCGGGTCCGGACCTACCTGGCCCGGCGCGGCCCGCGACTCGTGCACGCGCCCCGGCGCCGGCTCGTGGTGTCGGCCGTGCTGGTCGCGGTGGCCGTCACCGGCATCCTGCTGCGCGGGCCGAACCTGGGGGTGGAGTTCACCGGCGGCAGGCTGGTCGAGTACGCCACGGGCCGGACCCTGGACGTCGAGACGGCCCGGTCGGCGGTCGCGGAGGCGGGCTTCCCCGACGCGGAGGTCACCACGGCCGACGGGAAGGACATCTCCGTGCGGGGCGCGGGCATCGACGACGACGCCGCGGTGGCCATCGGCGGCGCGCTCGCCGAGCACGGCGGCGGCACGGCGGCGAAGGTCCGCGACGAGCTGATCGGCCCCAGCATGGGCGAGGAACTGCGGCGCAACGCCCTGGTCGCCCTGGGCATCGCGGTGGTCGCGCAACTGGCCTACCTGGCGGCGCGGTTCCGCTGGACGTTCGCGGTGGGCTGCGTGGGGGCGCTGGTGCACGACGTGGTCGTCGTGGTCGGCGCGTTCGCCTGGCTGGGCCGGCCGGTGGACGGCGTCTTCCTCGCGGCGCTGCTCACGGTCATCGGCTACTCGGTCAACGACTCGGTCGTGGTGTTCGACCGGATCAGGGAGCTGTGGCGGAGGAATCCCCGCGGCGCGCTGCCGTCCCTCGCCGACACCGCGGTCCTTCAGACGGTGCCTCGCACGGTCAACACGGGGGCGGGGGCCCTGTTCATCCTCGGGGCCCTGGCCGTACTGGGCGGCGGCTCCCTCGCGGACTTCTCGGTCGCGCTGCTGATCGGGGTGTGCGTGGGCACGTACTCGTCGGTGCTCACCGCCGTGCCGGCGGCGCTGCTCCTCGAGGCCGGACGCCCCTCGCCCGCCCCCACGGGCCGCCCACGTGCCTCGTCCCCCCGCCGGGAGCCGCACGACAACGGCGCCCGGGTCTGAGCGGGAGGCGGCCGCGCCCGGCCGCAGACGGGCTGGTCCGCGAACGGGCTGGTCCGCGAAGGTGCACCGGGCCGCACGGCCGCCGGGACGCCGGGGTTCCGGGAGCCGGGGTGCGGCGTGGACGGGTGACCGGGGCGCGGAACCGGTGACCGGGACGGGGACCGGCGCTCCGGACGGGTTGCGGGCCGCCGGCCCGCAGCCCTGCTGGTCCGGGCTCCCACGGGCCACCCGGACACGCACCGGCCCGCCGGACGATGTTCACCGTCCGACGGGCGGGCTCCCGGTGGCCGGGTTCCCGAGGTCCACCCCGGACACGAGGCCCGCACAGGACGTGCCGGCCGCCGCCGTCCTACGGGCCCTCCTGGGCGGATCCGCCGCGGTCCGACGGACCCGCCCAGGACGTGCCATGCCGGGGGCAGCCGTCGCGCCGATCAGGACCTGCCGGCCGACTCGATCGCCTTCGCCAGCTTGGCGGTCTGCCGGCCGTGCAGGTCCTCGGGAAGGTCGGCCTTCTTCGGGTCGAGCAGGTTGAGCGTGAAGAACACCGCCACGTTGCGCCCCTGCCGCACGGCGGTGATCTGCATGGGCATCGAGGAGCCCTGTGCGGTCCCGGTCATCCTCCAGGAGACGGCCTCGTCTCCGCCCTCGGGCGCCTCCTCCTCCTTCACGGCCACGTACTTCACCGACGTACCGCCGCTGTTCCCCGAGGTGGTGAAGCCGGCGCCGCAGGTGGCGAGCGCCTTGCGGACGTCCGAGAAGGTACGCCGCGCGTCGTCGCCCTCGTACGAGAAGAGGCTGACCGTCGTGGTGAGGCCGGGCGTCCCCGTGGAGACGTACGAGCGGCTGGCGAAGTCGACGGCCTCGGGCGTCCGGGCCGTACCCGAGGCGGTCATGTCCGCGAGGGGCCGGCACTCCTCCCGGTCGGACTTGGGCCGCACGTTCGGTGGGCTGATCTCCTGGGCCTGGTAGGAACGCAGCTCGGTATCGGTGACGAGCGCGTTCCTGATCGTGTCGCCGCGGAGCACGGCCATACCGGCGCCGGCCTTCTCCGGCCCGGCGAGCGGTTTCCCGGTCGGGGAGGGGGAGCCCTCCTTGGCACCGGGGGAGGTGCAGCCGGTCAGCAGCGCGGCAGCCGCGGCGCCGGCGAGCGCGAGCGCGCCGCCCCGCCGGAGGGCCGGAGGTGTGATGTGGGGCATGGGAATCCTGTCGGTTCGGTTCGGCGGCGGACGGCTCGCTGTTCCCGTGGCGCCGGGCGTCCGTTCGATCGAGCCCGCTCCGCCGCCCGCGGGGAACGGGTGGCGAGGAAAGTGTGTCCTGGATCACGCGGCGAAACCGGGAGGGTCCGGGCGCGATTGGTCCGTTCCGGTGGCCGTGCGCCCCGGATTTCACCGGACCCGCCCTACGACGCGCAGCAGGTGTTCCTTGCGGTCGAGTGGGTGCGCGGCGGGAGCGGGGCGGTTCCCGGCGAGCGGGGCGTACCGCTCCAACGCGTGCTCCAGCACGGCCTCTCCGCGGGTCGGCCCGGGTGGCCGCTGTCCGGCGGTGCACCCGGCCCGCGGGACCTCTCCGTCGGGCGTGCACGACGTGCCTCGCGGTGTGGTCGTCCGCGGCACCGCGCGCTGCCTGCCGAGCAGCGCGAGCACCGGGCCCAGGGCGTCGGCGGGAACGTCGAGGAGCAACCGGTTCTCCGGCCGGACACCGCCTCGCGGCTGCGGGCGCCTCTCAGGCGACGGGGACGGGCTCTCCCGCGTCGCGCAGGACGCCGATCAGCGCGGTGACCGTCTCGGCCATCGCGCGGCGGCCGACCGACAGGTACTTCCGCGAGTCCACGGCGTCGGCGTTCGCGGCCAGGTAGTCACGGATGGCGGAGGTCATGGCGAGGTTGAGGGCGGTGCCGATGTTGACCTTGGCGATGCCCCCGGACACGGCGGCCGCCAGTTCCCCGTCCGGTACGCCGGACGAGCCGTGCAGCACGAGCGGCACCTCCAGGGTCCCCGCGAGCCGGGCCAGGAGCCCGTGGTCCAGCGAGGCGGTGCGGGCGGTCATCGCGTGCGAGCTGCCGATGGCGACCGCGAGTGCGTCCACCCCGGTCCCCTCGACGAACGCGCGTGCCTCTCGGGGATCGGTACGGGCCCCGGGGGCATGGGCGTCCAGCGGCGGGGCTCCCTCCTTGCCTCCGACCTCCCCCAGTTCGGCCTCGATCCAGAGGCCGTTGCCGTGTGCCCATTCGGCCGCTGACCGGGTCGCGGCGAGGTTCTCCGCGTACGGCAGGTGCGCGGCGTCGTACATCACGGAGCTGAACCCCGCGTCGACCGCCTGGCGGAGCAGTCGGTCGCCGGTGACGTGGTCGAGGTGCAGGGCGACGGGAACGCCGGCCTCGGCCGCCGCCTCGGCGGCGGCCCTGGCGATCGGACGGACCCTGCCGTAGCGGTACTTCACGGCGTTCTCGCTGATCTGGAGGACGACCGGGGAACCGGCGGCCTCCGCGCCGGCGATGACCGCTTCGGCGTGCTCCAGCGTGATGATGTTGAAGGCGGCGACGGCACGGCGCCCGTCGGCGGCCGCGGCGACCAGCGTGCCGGTTTCGGCGAGCGGCATGGGTCAGGCTCCGGAGAGGATGACGGAACGGGTCAGATGGCGGGGGCGGTCCGGGTCCAGGCCCCGCGACTCGGCGACGGCGACCGCGAGCCGCTGGGCGCGCACCAGTTCGGCGAGCGGGTCCAGGCCGCCGGCGACCCACATCCCTCCGGTGGCGTGCACCTCGTCGGCGAGCCCGGCGGGCGCTTCGCCGATCATCCAGGTGACGGTGCCGCGGGTGGTGACGCTGATGGGGCCGTGCCGGTACTCCATGGCCGGGTACGCCTCGGCCCAGGACGCCGACGCCTCGCGCACCTTGAGCGCGGCCTCGTTGGCGAGGCCGACGGTCCAGCCGCGGCCGAGGAAGGTGAACTGCGTACAGGCCGTGAGCCATTCGGGAAGCGGTTCGGCGAGGGCGTCCCGGCAGTCGTCCACGACGGCGTCGGTGTGCAGGCCGGAACCGGCGCGCAGCAGGGTGAGCGCGGTGGTCGCGAAGCGCGTCTGGACCACGGACCGCTCGTCGGCGAAGTCGAGGACGACGGCCTCGTCGGCCGCGGTCATGACGGGCGTGGCGGGGTCGGCGGTGATCGCGGCGGTACGGGTGCGTCCGCGCAGTCGGCCGAGGAGTTCGAGGACCTCGGTGGTGGTGCCCGAACGGGTGAGGGCGACCACCCGGTCGTAGGAGCGGCCGGCGGGGAACTCGGAGGCGGCGAACGCGTCCGACTCCCCTTGTCCCGCGCCCTCGCGCAGGGCCGCGGCCGCCTGGCTCATGAACAGGGAGGTGCCGCAGCCGACGAACGCCACCCGCTCGCCCGCGGCCGGGAGCGCCCCGCCCCGGGTCGCGGCGAGTTCCGCCGCCCGGGTCCAGCACTCCGGCTGGCTCGCCAACTCCTGCGCGACATCGCTCATATGTGTACTCCACTCTTCGAGTGTGTGCGTGTTTTTGCAAGGTAACGCGAGATTTCAAGCATCTTCAAGCATCATGCCGGGTGTTGTGTGCGCTAGGGTCAGCACGTACGTTCGAGGAAGGGAGCGGTGGATGGCGCGCGACGCCCGCTGGAAGGCGCTGCTGGAACTCCTTGTGGAGCGTGGCCGGCTGGACGTCGAGGAGGCCGCGGCGGCCCTGGACGTCTCGACGGCGACGATCCGGCGCGATTTCGACCAGCTGGCCGAGCAGCAGATGCTCGTCCGCACCCGGGGCGGCGCGGTGGTGCACGGCGTGTCGTACGAACTCCCGCTGCGCTACAAGGCGTCGCGGCACGCGGCGGAGAAGCGACGTATCAGTGCTGCCGTCGCCGAGCTGGTCTCGCCCGGCGAGGCGGTCGGCTTCACCGGCGGCACGACGACCACCGAGGTCGCCCGCGCTCTGGCCGCCCGGCCCGATCTGGCCTCGGGCACCCCCGCGCTGACGATCGTCACCAACGCCCTCAACATCGCCAACGAGCTGGCGATCAGACCCCAGTTCAAGATCGTCGTCACGGGCGGTGTGGCCCGTCCGCAGTCGTTCGAGCTGATCGGCCCCCTCGCCGGCGGGGTCCTGGGCCAGATCACCCTGGACGTGGCGATCCTCGGTGTGAACGCCTTCGACGTGGTGCACGGCGCGGCGGCACACGACGAGGACGAGGCGGCGATCAACCGGCTGCTGTGCGAGCGCGCCCGGCGGGTGGTCGTCGCGGCCGACTCGACCAAGCTCGGCACCCGGGCCTTCGCCCGCATCTGTGCGACGGAGCAGGTGGACACGCTGGTCACCGACTCCGCGGTGTCCGAACGGACGGCGGCCGGGTTCGCGGAGGCGGGGGTGGCGGTCGTGCGTGCCTGAACCCGCACCCCGGGGCACGGGCCGCGTCCGGGTCCGCGTCCGGGTCCGGAGGGCCGTCCGGCCCCGGCCTCGTCCGGGGCGCCCTCCGCGGCGCTATAACTGACACATGATCATGCATGTGGTTCCGCTCGACGACTGGCTCGCCGTCCCGGAACGGCCGTACGCGCCCGCGTCCCTTCCCGCGGAGGGCTTCGTCCACTGCTCGCCCGACGAGGCCACCACACTGGCGGTCGTCAACGCCTTCTACCGCGATGTGCCCGGACCGCTGATGGCACTGCTCATCGACGAGACCAGGCTGCTCGCACCGGTCCGTCTCGAGCCCGCGGACCCGGCACCACCGCCCGGGGTCGCCTCCGGCACCCTCTTCCCGCACGTCTACGGACCGATCGACCGCTCGGCGGTCGAGGGCATGCTGGAGATCCAGCGCGACGGGACGGGCCGGGCGGTGGGCTTCGCACCCTGGGCGTGAGGCGCCGGGCGGGGCCGTCCGGCGGTGCGTTGGGGCCCGTCCGGCTCCCGTACGAGGCCGTCCGCACGCAGGGGCACGGCCGGACCCCGGCGGCGGACCGGACCCCGGAGGGGAGGCGGGCCGGCCCGGCGTTCGGCTCCGCCGCCGAGGCCGCCGCTCCGGGTCCGGCCGCCGTCCGGAGTCCGCCGCGCCGTCAGAGGTCCTTGTCCTGCGGTGGCGGCCAGCGGCGGGCCGCGCCGCTGCCCGGGACCAGCCGGTCCACCACCTCCGCGAGTTCGCTGCAGGCCAGCTCGATCTTGCGGCGGACGGTGGTCTGCTCGCTGACCACCGCGGAGAGCAGCAGACCGGTCAGCGCCGCCGAACCGTTGAGGGCCTGGAGAACGCTCATGACGGCGAGCATCCCGTGTCCGCCGAACGGCCCCTGTCCCTCGGTCGCCGCCGAGATCGCCAGGACCGACACGATCAGCACACACGGTGCGGCCCCGAGGAGCTGGAACCGCAGCGCGGCCCACATCAGCAGGGGGAAGACGAGGAACAGCAGCGAGACGGGCGTACGCGTGACGGCGTACGCGACGACGGCCACGCTGACCACCAGGCACACCGCCTCGACCCAGCGCCCGGGAGACAGGTCGACGGGCCGGCCGACGGTCCGGCAGACGAGCAGCAGCGGGGTCACCACCAGCACGCCCATGGCGTCTCCGACCCACCACGCCGACCAGATGGGCCAGAACCCCTCTGCCGGGATCTGCCCGGAGAGCAGCAGCACCCCGGCCCCCACCGTCGCGCTGATCAGCATGCCGGCCAGCGCCCCCAGGAACACCAGCGCCAGCCCGTCGCGCAGCCGGTCCAACTCGGTCCGGAACCCCACCCGGCGCAGCATCAGGCAGGCGCAGATCGGGGCGAGGCTGTTGCCCGCGAGGATGCCCAGGGAGTGGGCGCGGAAGGGGCTGATCGCCAGGATGACGAGGAGGGTGCCGAGGGCGATGCCCGGCCAGATCCGCAGACCGAACCAGAGCAGGCAGGTCAGGGCGATTCCCGTGGGCGGCCAGAGCGGGGTGACGACCGCCCCTTCCACGACCACCTGCAGCGTGAGTCCGACGAGCCCCGCCGCGTAGTAGGCGACGGCGACGCCGAGCATCAGGAGGACCACCGCGCCGAGACGGTGGAGGAGCTGGTTACGGGCCACAGCAGCCATCACACAACGCCGCCGGGCACGGGCGTGCCATGACACGCGCCGACGGGCCGGACGGATCAGACGGACGAAGCCGGCCGGAACCTGCATGCGGTGCGGGGCCGGACGGGCTCGGACGGTTGACCGGCCCGTGTCGCCGGACCGGCGGCGAGGGCCGGCGTGTCAGACGAGCGGCGAGGGCGGTCGCAGCCGCCCCGCCGCCGCGTCATGGCGCAGGACGAGCACCGCCGCGTCGTCGGTGTGCCCGGTGAACTCGGCCGCCTTCATCACCTCGGCGGCCAGGTGGTCGGCGGTCAGCGCCGCGGCCGCGCCGGCCCCGATGACCCGGGTGACCCTCGCCAGTCCCGCCTCGATGGGCACGGCCGGCCCCTCGATCACCCCGTCCGTCAGCAGCACGAACGCCCCGCCCTCGGTGAGCCTGCGCCTGGTCACCGGATACACCTCTCCCGGTTCGATGCCGAGCGGAAGGCCGCCGGGGTCCTGCATCGGCTCACAGCGGCCGTCGGCGAGGGCCCGCACGCCGGGGACATGTCCGGCGCGGGCGCTCTCCAGCACCCACTCCGAGGGATCGAAGCGGAGGAAGGTGCAGGTGGCGAACAGTTCGCGGGCCACGGACACCAGCAGGTCGTTCGCCCGCGCCAGGATCTCGCCCGGATCGGTGGCCGCCAGCGCGACGGCCCGCAGGCCTATCCGGATCTGCCCCATGAAGGCCGCGGCCTCGACGTCGTGCCCCTGGACGTCCCCTATCGAGAACGCGAGCGACCCGTCGGCCATCACGAAGCCGTCGTACCAGTCCCCGCCCACGTCGAGCCCGTCCCGGGCCGGTGTGTAGCGCGCGGCTGTCTGCAGCCCGGGCACGGACGGCAGCGTCTCGGGCAGCATCTCGCGCTGAAGGGCTTCCGCCAGGTCCACCCTGGCTCGCTGGAGCTCGGCGCCCTGCCGTGCCTTCGCGGTGAGCAGTCCGAGCGTCGTCAGGAGGTCGTCGGCGCTGGCCGATCGCGGAGGACGACGCCGCGTCATGGACCTCTCCGGAGCATCGGTGCCTAGGGAATCCGTCGTTCATCATACGTGCGGCTTCGCCGGACCGCTTGATGAAAAGGTGCTCAGTCAAGAAGATGACTACTCACATTGTTGAATACCACGCTCGACCGAGGGAGCACCTATGGAGACCGCCGACCGTTTCCGCACCGCCGTGGAGAAGCGCGACCTGGCCGCGCTCGACGACCTGTTCACCCCCGACGTCCGCTTCTACAGCCCGGTGAAGTTCACGCCCTTCGAGGGCAGGACCATGGTTCTGGGACTGTTCGGCGTACTGCTGCGCACCTTCGAGGATTTCCGCTACATCGGGAGGTTCGACGGCACCGCAGAGACCAGCGCGGACGGCGGCGAGGCGCCCTCCGAGATCCTGCTCTTCCGGGCGACGGTCGGCGGCAGGGAGATCCACGGCATCGATCTGCTGCACTACGACGGGTCCGGACGCATCAAGGAGTTCACGGTGATGGTCCGCCCGCAGTCGGCCCTGCGGACGCTGAGCGAGGCCGTGCTCTCGGGCCTCGTCGCCGACGGTCTCGTGGCCGGCCCGGCCTGATCCTCAAGGGTCCGGGGCGCGGGCCCGCGCCCGGCGAGGCCGCGGAGCACGGGAGTCGGGGGTCAGGGCCGCGGCGGTGCGAGCTGTTCGGCCGCCAGTCTGCGCCGCACCAGGCGCTCGTGGTACAGCCGTCCCACGAGCGCCCCTCCGTACACCACGAACCCGACGCCGACCAGCCAGGACTGAACCACCAGCACCGTCCCGATCGGCCCGTAGGTCACCGCGTTGGACGCGATCAGCGGTGAGAACACGAACTGCGAGAACACCCGCAGCCCCAGCAGCCCGAACGCCGTTGCGGCGGCGCCCGGGACCAGAGCCCGCCAGCGCAGCCGACCGCAGAGCAGCAGCCGCTGCGACCACCAGAAGAACAGGAAGGTGCCGATCAGATCGGCGGCCGGGACCAGCGCCTGCACCGCGATGGAGGCGCGGGGCGGAGTCGGTGTGTTGACGAACAGCAGCAGCGCGGCGACCAGCACCGCCAGCCAGACGACGTGCCGCCACATCGTGTGCCACCGCGCGGTCGGCAGGTCCCACACCCGTTCGTAGCCCGTCTGCACCGCCGAACCGAACGTCACCCCGAACGCCGCCAGCGCCGCCAGACCGAGCGCCGTGGTCCGCTGCAGGGCCTCCCCCGGCAGGCCGAAGAGCTCCTCGACCTCCTCCTGCGACACCTCCGAGACCCCGAGGCCCTGGACCAGCCACCTGGCGAAGCCCTGCCCGCTCGCCGGGTCGGCCGCCGCGACGACCACCAGCAGCGGCACGATGGTCAGGAAGCAGAGCGCCGCGAAGCCCATGGCGCGGTGCAGCAACTCCATCTCGCGTCCGCGGTTCCAGGCGAGACCGACCACGGAGGTCCGCACTCGCCGGTGGAGCCGCGCGAACCAGTGGCCGGTCCGGCCGTCGTCCGGCTCACCGAATCTGAAGGGCATGTGCCGTCGCTACCCCCAAGCGCGCCGTGCACAGCCCGGGGTGCCGCCGAACGGGTGACCCGGGACGCGCCCGGGACGCCTCCGCGCCGGGTCGACGTTCCCGCGCAGCCGATCCGGGGCGAGCGGTCGCCCGGGACGGCGGCCCAGTGCTAGAACTGGGGACATGATCGGACGTCCCCGCCGGTCCTGGTGGACGGCGGTCATGCCGTCCAGCCGCCCGCGACGGCCCGGCCGCCGCGAACGCCCGGGGTGGCGCCGACGTCTGCGCTCCCTGCTCAGCGTGCACAGTGTGGCCACCCAGGTGTTCCTGCTGCAGGCCGTCGTGATCATTCTGCTGGTCGTCGCCGCGGCGGTCGCCCTGGTCCTGCAGGCGCGCTACGACAGCTACGAGGACGCCCGCAACCGCTCACTGGCCGCCGCCGAGGCGTTCGCACACGGCCCCGGCACGGCCGCCGCGCTCACGTCGCCCGACCCGACGGCCGTACTGCAGCCCGACGCCGACGAGGCCGCGCGGGGCGCCGGCGTCGACTTCATCTCCGTCCTCAGCAAGGACGGCGTCCGCTACACCGACCCCGAACCGCAGCTGATCGGGAAGCGGGTGGAGGGGGACATCTCGCGGGCGGCCGCCGGCGAGGCGTTCACCGAGACCTTCGAGGGTGAGCCGCGCGACGCCGTCCGGGCCGTCGTTCCCGTGCTGGACGGCAACCGCGAGGTCGTCGGCCTGGTCTCCGCGGGCATCCAGGTCGCGAACGTCGGGGAACTGCTCGACCTCCAGCTGCCGATCCTGCTGGCCTCGGCCGCCGGCGCGCTCGTGCTCGCCACCGGCGGGGCGGCCCTGGTCAGCCGACGGCTGCGGCGCCAGACCCATGGGCTCGGCCCCGCCGAGATGACCCGGATGTACGAGCACCACGACGCCGTCCTCCACGCGGTGCGCGAGGGCGTGCTGATCGTCGGCGGGGACGGCCGGCTCCTGCTCGCCAACGACGAGGCCCGGCGCCTGCTCGCTCTGCCGCCCGACGCCGACCGCCGTCTCGTCGGCGAGCTGGGCCTCGGCCCGGGCATCACCCGGCTCCTGGTGTCGGGCAGGGAGGTCTCCGACGAGGTGTTCCTGTCCGGGGACCGGCTGCTGGCCCTCAGCACGCGGCCCACGGCACCGTACGGGGGCGTGACGGGACTGGTCGCCAGCCTCCGCGACACGACCGAGCTGCGCGCCCTCTCGGGCCGGGCGGAGGCGGCCAGGGAACGGCTGACGCTGCTGTACGAGGCCGGGGTGCGGATCGGCACCACCCTGGACGTGCGCCGGACGGCGAGGGAGCTGGCGGAGGTGGCCGTACCCCGCTTCGCGGACTTCGTGTCGGTCGAGCTGCTCGATCCCGTGCTGCGCGGCGACGAACCCGCCGGCCTCGGCGCGATGCGGCGCACGGCGCTGAGCGGCATCCGCGACGACCATCCGCTCCAGCCCGTCGGCGACGCCATCCGGATCAACATCACGCCGATGAGCACGGCGCTGGCGAACGGCCAGGCGCTGCTGGAGCCCGATCTGGCCGCGTCGGAGACCTGGGGCAGCGAGGACCCGGAGGGGCGGCGGCAGGCACTGGAGTACGGCATCCGGTCGCTGGTCACGGTCCCGCTGCAGGCGCGCGGTGTCGTCCTCGGCCTGGTCAACTACTGGCGGTCCGAGGACGCGCCGCGGTTCGACGAGGACGACACCTCGTTCGCCGAGGAGCTCGCGGCCCGTGCGGCCGTGGCCATCGACAACGCCCGGCGCTACACCCGCGAGCACGCGATGGCCGTCACACTGCAGCGGAGTCTGCTGCCGCGCGACCTCCCGGAGCAGGACGCTCTCGGCGTCGCCTGGCGGTATCTGCCGGCGCAGGCCGGGGTCGGCGGCGACTGGTTCGACGTCATCCCGCTGCCGGGGTTCCGGGTCGCCCTGGTCGTCGGCGACGTGGTCGGGCACGGGATGCACGCCGCGGCCACGATGGGGCGGCTGCGCACGGCCGTGCTGAACTTCTCGTCCCTGGACCTGCCGCCCTCCGATCTGCTGGCCCGCCTGGACGACCTGGTGCTGCGCATCGACGCGGACCAGCCACCGGGGGCGGAGGGCGAACGCGCGCAGGTGACGGGTGCGACCTGTCTGTACGCGATCTACGACTCGGTGAGCGGGCGGTGCACCCTCGCGCATGCCGGCCATCTCGCGCCGGCGGTCGTCGACCCCGAGGGACGGGTGCTCTTCCCGGAGCTTCCCGTGTCGCCCCCGCTCGGCGTGGGGGGCCATCCGTTCGAGGAGACGGAGCTGGACCTGGCCGAGGGCAGCCGGCTCGTCCTCTTCACGGACGGTCTGGTCGAGGACCGGCAGCGGGACGTCGACGAGGGGCTGGCGCTGCTCCGTGACGCCCTCGCGAGGCCCGGAGTGACACCCGAGGAGACCTGTGTCGCCGTGATGAGCGCGCTTCTGTCCGACCAGCCGGGGGACGACATCGTGCTGCTCGTGGCGCGCACACGGCTGCTCGACCGGTCCCGGGCCGCGGAGTGGGGCGTGCCGCTCGACGTCTCGGCGGTGTCCCGCGTGCGGGCCGAGGCCGGCCGGAAGCTCGCCGAGTGGGGCCTGGAGGACTCGGTCTTCGTCGCCGAACTGGTGCTCAGCGAACTGCTCACCAACGCCATCCGTTACGGCACGGAGCCGGTACGGGTACGGCTGCTGCACGGGCGCACGCTGATCGTCGAGGTGTCCGACGGCAGCAGCACCTCTCCCCATCTGCAACGCGCGGCCGCGACCGACGAGGGCGGCCGGGGGCTCTTCCTGGTGGCCCAGTTCTCGCAGCACTGGGGAACGCGCTATGTCAGCCCCGGCAAGATCATCTGGGCGGAGCTGGCGCTGGGCGGGGAGCTGCCGGAGGAGCCGGTGATGGTGTTCGACGAAGAACCGGCCCGGTGAGAGCATCGCCCGGGCTTCCGGGGCCGCCCCCCGCGCGGACTGCCGGGCCCTGCCGACCGCCCGGCCCGGCGCTCGCACGGGCTTGGGGCCGCCGCGCCGGGCGCCCGCGGAGGCCGCATCCCCCGCCCGGCGTGTCCACCGGGCACGCCGGGCCGTACGGGGTCGGCGTCAGGGCTGGACCACGGGCCTGGCCTCGACCCCGGACGCGGGCTGCTGGTGCCCACCGCTGGCGATCATCCGCACCTCGCAGCGGTCACTGATCTCCGCCTGCACGATGCCGGTGTCGTCGGCGTAGATCGGGTGCCCGCCCGGCCCCTTGCGGTCGGTGCGGTGCACCACCACGGCGTCTTCGCCGTCGCTCGCCGAAGCGACTCCTCCCGCGAATACCAGTTCGAGATCTTCGTCGCGACCCATGAGGCCTCCTCTGCGGTACGCCGCACATCACGTCCGGCTGCAGCACTGAATGGCCATTATGCGACTTTTGCCCTATCTGCTCATTATGAGAGGTTCCTGCCCTCTCCGGCCGCGGATATCCGCTCCGGTCGGGAGCCCGGGACGGGCCGCCGCGTGCGACGGCGCGCGGCCCACCGCCGCAACTCGTCGACGACGGACGGACGGCGGGTGCCTCACACCCCCACGTTGCGCGCTCGGGCACGGCTGCCACAGGGCTGACGAGGGACCGGTCGGGCTCCGAAGGTCCCCCTGCCGCCGCCGCGGCGCCCACCGGCGTCGCACGAGGAGGCCACATGGGGCACGGAGTTGGGCCTCTCGGCCCAGGTGCGCGGCCTGCCGCTGACGGAGT
Organism: Streptomyces sp. WMMC940; assembly: GCF_027460265.1. NCBI lineage: Bacteria > Bacillati > Actinomycetota > Actinomycetes > Kitasatosporales > Streptomycetaceae > Streptomyces > Streptomyces sp. WMMC940. The sequence continues at coordinate 7,045,592 of NZ_JAPZBC010000001.1, read as the reverse complement.
CTGGGGTGTGGACGCGGTCGCGCCCGCACGAAGCGATCCGCCGGAACCGGGACTCGGGAGGACACCGATGAACAATGCCTTTCTCCGCGGACTGACGCCGGAGGGCCGCGAGCGCCTGATGGCGTGCTCGCACGAGGTCTCGTTCCCGGCGGGAACGCGGATCTTCGACGAGGGCGACCCGGCCGACCGGTTCTGGATCATCCGCACCGGTGCGGTCACCCTCGACATGCAGGTACACGGCCGGCGCGCCGCCGCGGTCGAGACACTGGGCCACGGCGATCTGCTCGGATGGTCCTGGCTGGTGCGCCCCTACGAGTGGCGGCTGGGGGCCGAGGCCTTCAGCCTCGTACGGGCCCACGAGTTCGACGCCCGGGCCGTGCGCGGCCTGTGCGACGTGGATCCCGCGTTCGGCTTCGCCGTGACCCGCCACGTGCTGGAAGTGGTCGCCCGCCGGCTGCAGGCAACGCGGGTCCGCCTCCTCGACACCTACGCGCCCCACGGGAGCGGAATGGTGCAGTTCCCCCGGTGAGTCCGGATCCCTCGGTGAGTCCCCGGAACGCATCGGACCGGAGCTCGTCCTGGCGACCAGCGCCGTGCGGACGGCATCGGCGAAGCGGGTCGGGCCCGCTCCACCGGCTTTCCCGGGCTGCGTCCTCACCGGCGCGACGCCGTCCGCCGCCCACGCGAAGGGGCGCGCCCGGCGGCGAACACCACCGGCGGCACAATGCCCCGGGCCCCGACCGGGCCGCCGGGCGGAGCACGTGCCCCGGGCGGCGCGGCCTGTGCACGTCGCTGCGGGCCACCGGGCATGCTGGACGCCGTGCACACCGGCCCGGGGAGACGCGTATGGACTGGCTGGTCTCACTGCTCGGAGCGGGGCTGGTCATGCTGGCCCTACGGGATGTGTTCCACACCCTCTGGCACCCGACGCGTCACGGCGGTCTGAGCCGGCACATCATGGCGGCCCTGTGGGGACTGTCCCAGCGCCTCCCCCTGCGGAGGCAGGCGGCGGGCCTCGCGGGACCTCTCGCCATGGTGGCCGTGGTGTCCATGTGGGCGGGCACGGTCATCGTCGGCTGGGCCCTGATCTACTGGCCCCATGTGCCGGACGCCTTCTCCTTCGCCGCCGGCCTCGAACCCACGCAGCACGGCGGGCCGGTCGACTCGCTCTACATCTCGCTGGTCACCGTGTCGACCCTGGGCCTCGGCGACATCGCGCCCACGGAGCCGTGGCTTCGGATCGTCGCCCCGCTCGAAGGCCTCGTCGGCTTCGCTCTCCTCACCGCCACGGTCTCCTGGATCCTGGAGATCTATCCCGCGCTGACCCGCCGACGGGCCCTGGCCCTGCGGCTGTCCCAACTGCAGCGCAACGACCCGTCGGCGGCCCAGCTGGACTCCGACCTGGGAGCGGCGATCCTGGACGGCCTCGCGGCACACGTGGCGGGCATTTCCGTGGATCTGCTGCAGTACGCGGAGTCGTACTACTTCCACGAGGGCCACGACCGGACCTCCCTGGCCGCGAGCATCCCGTACGCCGCCGATCTCGCGGAGCGTGCGCACGGCGCCCGGAACGCTGAGGTACGTCTCGCGGCGGCCCTGCTCACCACCGCGCTGGGAGATCTTGCGGCGGTCCTCGACGAGCGCTTCCTGCACAGCGGCGGCACGACCCGTGACGTCTTCCGGGCGTACGCGGCGGACCACGGCAGAACCCGCCTGCGAACGCGGGGAGCCGAAGGCTGACGCCCAGCCGCCCGACCGCCACCGCCCGACCGCGGGAGTCCGCCCCGGCGAAATTCAGGACGCTCCCGGCGGGTGACTCCGCCCCTCGTTCACGTTAGTCTCTAACCATTGATAGCGACTAACGCTTGGTGGCGGGCATGTCCGGTGTGGTGATCGCCGGGGCCGGGCCGACCGGTCTGGCCCTGGCCTGCGGGCTCGCGGGCGCCGGTGTCCCGGTCCGGATCGTGGAGAAGCGCGACGGGCCGGCGACCACCTCGCGGGCACTCGGGCTCCAGCCGCGCGGAGCCGAGGTGCTGGACCGGCTCGGCGCTCTGGCAGACCTGCCGGAGCGGTCCGTACGCATCGCCCGGGTGGTCACCCACGTCGACGGCAGGCCCATGGCCGACCTGCGGGTGGGCCGGCCCACGAAGCTGGTCACCAGGCCCGGTCTGCTGATGTCCCAGACGGAGGTCGAAGCGGCCCTGCGGCACCGGCTGAGCGCGTCGGGGATCGAGGTCGAGTGGGGGAGGGAACTGCTCTCCGTCGCCCAGGACGCCTCCGGGGTGACACTGTCGTTCCCGGGCGAACGGATCCGGTCGTCATGGCTGGTCGGCTGCGACGGCGCCCACAGCCGCGTGCGCAAGGCCGCGGAGATCGGATTCCCCGGCGTCTCCGTGATCGAGAACTTCCTGCTGGCCGACGTCCAGGCCGATCTGCCCGTACCGCCCGACACGGTGTCCGTGTGGCTCCGGGCGGACAGCATGCTCGGCGCCTTCCCCCTGCCCGGCGACCGCGTATGGCGTCTCATGGCCCCGGCGCGCCGGGACGACACCAGCCCGGGTGACGAGGACGTCGTCGGTGAACTGACCCGGCTGCTCAGGCATCACGCCGGCCTGGACCCGTCGGTCGTCGGCACGGTGCTCTGGTCCTCGCGGTTCCGCATCCATCGCCGCCTCGCCTCCACCTACCGGCGCGACCGGATCCTGCTCGCCGGGGACGCCGCCCACATTCACAGCCCTTTCGGGGGCCAGGGGATGAACACCGGGCTCGGGGACGCGGAGAACCTCGCCTGGAAACTGGCTCTGGTCGCCGAGGGCACGGCGCCCGCCTCGCTGCTGGACACCTACGAGGCCGAGCGAAGGCCCCTCGCCCGGGAGGTGCTGGCATCCACGAGTTCCCTCACCCGCCTGGTGGTCGGCGACACCCCGCTCGCCCGCGCCGCGCGCGACCGCCTCTTCGTCCCGCTGATGAACCGCCCGCTGGTGCAGAGGCTCATCTGGGAGCAGTCGTCGCAACTGAGGATCCACTACCGGAGCGGTCCCCTGGGGACCAGGCTCACGGAGCGCCGGGCGCTCGGCGCTCCTCGGGCCGGCGACAGGGTGCCCGATGTTCCCTGCACACGCCCCGACGGCTCCTCCACCCGGCTCCACGCCGAACTCGGAGCCCGCTGGGCCCTGCTGGTCCCGGTGCACGGTGACGCCGAGGCGTACGCGTCGGTGGCCGGGCGGCACGTCGGGACGGTGGTCCCGCTCACCGCCGCGGTGCCCTCACCAGCACGGCGCCGTCACACCATGCTGGTGAGGCCCGACGGCCACCTGGCCTGGCGCGGCAGCTCCACGGCCGCACTCGACACCTGGCTCGGCTCCAGGCTCGGTACCACGACTCACCGCACCCCGGAAGAGCAGGACACATGAACCGCCCGGCGACACCGCCCACGGGTCTGCGCGCGCGCAAGAAGGCACGGACCCGCAGCACCCTTCAGCAGGAGGCGCTGCGCCTGTTCCTGAGCCAGGGTTACGAGAACACCACGGTCGACCAGATCGCCCGCGCCGCCGGTGTCTCGAGCATGACGTTCTTCCGTCACTTCCCCACCAAGGAGTCGGTCGTCGAATCCGACGACCACGACCCGCTCGTCGTCCGGCTCATCGAGCTGCGGCCTGCCCGGGAGCACCCGCTCGACGCTCTTCGCCACGCCCTCGCCGAAGGGCTCGCCACCGTCTACGCCACCGACCGGGACACCCTGTTCGTGCGCACCCGTCTCGTCCTGAGGACTCCGGCCCTGCGCGCCCGCCTCTGGGAGAACCAGCACGCCACGGAACGGATGCTCACCGCCGCTCTCGCGGCCCGCTCCGGGCAGCAGCCCGACCTCCCGCTCCGGGCCCTCGCCTCGGCCGCCCTCGCGGCGCTCACCACCGCCCTGGCCGTCTGGGTGGAAGGGGACGGTGAAGCCCATCTGCCCACGCTCGTCGACGAGGCCTTCCTGGCGCTTCGCCCGTAGGACCCGCAGCCGGGGTGCCGAGCGACGCCACGCGCACGCTCAGGCCCGTCCGGTCTCGTGCGCGACGTTCCTCGCCGCGTGGCGGGCACGTGACGTCCCGGGCGCGGGGTGCGGGCCGGCCGCCCGGACGATCGCCGACTCCACCGCGGCGAGCCGGTCGGCGAGCAGGCCGAGGGCTTCGACGGCGCGGACGAGCGGGTCCGCCTCCGGTCCCCCCAGTGCCTGGCGCCGCGCATAGCCGGAAGTGATCTCCGCCCATCGGTCCTTCCGCTCCTGGTCGAGGGTGCCGCGCAGCTCTGCGAGCCTCAGCAGATTGGCCTCCGCGGCGGTCGTCAGGGTCTGGGCCTCGCCGGCGTAGTGGTCGTCGACGACCGAGGCGAGCTCGGCGTCGTTCATGAGGGGCACGATGCGCTGGGCGATCTTGTTCATGTTGCGGTAGGAGCCCTGGAGCCGGAACGGCGGCGCGGTACGGGTCCCATCGGTCTGGGCGGCCGACGCGATGTACGCCGCGTTCACCGCGAGAACGGTCTCCCGGGCGGTCAGCAGATGCCGCAGAACGGCGAGGATCCGGTCGAGTTCGGCCGGCGGGTAGGGGTGGGCCGGCCGGCTGCCCCGGGCTGTGGGGTCGTCACCGGCCAGCCGTACCAGTAGTTCCAGGTCCGCTCGGCCACGGGCGGCGAGCGGGGCGAGGACGGCGTTGGAGGTCAGCGCGTTCTCGACGAAGCTGAGCGCGAAGGACTCCTCCTTGCCGGTCAGCACGTCCCCGAGGTTCCAGACGTCCGCCCGGTTGGCGAGCATGTCGGGGATCCGGAAGCGCTGTCCGGACTCGGTGTAGGGGTTGCCGGCCATACAGACGGCGAATCGTTTGCCGCGCAGGTCATGGCCGTTCAGTGTGCGGGTGGCGTCGCACAGCGGGATGAACTTCTGCAGCAGCTCGGCCGAGGTGTGCTGGATGTCGTCGAGGTACAGCAGGACGTTGTTGCCCGCGGACAGGGCGAACTCGATCTTCTCCACCTCGCGCCGGGCGGTGGCGTTCGGCGCATCGGCCGGATCGAGGGATGTCGTCGTGGCACCCAGGGCGGGACCGTCGACCTTGACCAGGAGCAGGCCCAGGCGGTCGGCGACGTACTCGATGAGCGTCGTCTTGCCGTAGCCGGGCGGTGAGACGAGGAGCAGGAGTCCGTTGTTGTCGGTCCGCCTGTCGTCTCCGGCCGCGCCGAGCTGCTTGGCGAGGTTGTCCCCCAGGAGGGGCAGGTAGACGTCGTCGACCAGCCGGTTGCGCACGAAGGCGGACATGACCCGGGGCCGGTGGTCGTCCAGACGCAGCCGGGTGCGCTCCGCGGCCACGAGGGCGGTACGCCGTTCCTGGTAGTCGCGGAACCCGGGCACCACACGGTCGGCGAAGTCCGCGGTGCGGGCGAGGAACTCGTCCAGGCGGACCGGGAGCCCGCGCCGGGTGATCCGCGCGTGCGTGCCGAGCAGTCCCGTGACCTGGCCGGTCAGCGGGGCGTCGACGTCGTGTCGCGGGAGGGCGGGGCAGAGTTCGATCGCCGCGGCTTCGGCGAGGTCGCCCGGGTCGACGTCCGCACCGCGGGCACCGGCGTACGAGACGAGCCAGCCCTCGACGAGTCGGTGCGCGGCGGCCGGGTCCCCGGCTGCGAGACGGGTGCGCACGTCCTCGTCGTACGGCGACGAGCCGACCGCGTGGCGGAACCTCTCGAGGAGGGCGCGAGCCGACGCGCCGGTGACGAAGGACTCCCCGGTGGCGAGTTCCTCGACCAGGTACGCGGCGGCCCGCGTCCCGCAGTGCGCTCCCAGGCCCGGTGTTCCCGCGGCGAAGGCGGCCATCGCGTCCGCCAGTTCACCCCGCAGCGCGTCCAGCGCCGGGGCCGTGCCGAAGACCTCCCGCGCCCGTACGAGCGACTCCGCCTGACGGAGCCAGGCCTCACGTGCCGACGGTGTCGTGCCGTACGTCCAGAACGTCTGGGCCGCGGCACGGTCGGCGGCCGGGTGACGCAGCAGACCGGCTCCTTCGTGCAGCTTCAGCACGACCGCCAGGATCGCGGCCGCGTCGTGGTCGTGGATGCCGCGCTCGTAGCCCTCGTCGTAGGCGGCTTCGGCCGCCCGGCGGGTGAGTGCGGCCAGGTCGGTTCCGGCGAGCGCGCCCGCGCCGTGCTCGTCCAGCAGCCTCGCGGCGAGGTGCTCCGCCCGGTAGACCTCGTCGTTCTCGGACGGGAGGATCTGGCCCCAGTACGGGCGGGTGTCCTGGAAGTCCGGGGCCGTGACGGGCGAGCGGTAGTCGGTGCCGGTCAGGGCGAGGGCCATGCCCTCCCCGTGCGGGACGAGGGTGAGTTCGGGGGTCTGCCTGCCGACAGTGAAGCGGTGACGGCCCAGTCTGACGGTCGCGCCGTCGTCCGCGAACAGCTCGGCGCGGTCGCGCAGCGCCCGGCCCGCCTCCTGCCGCGCGGCCTTCAGCCGGCCTTCCAGTTCCTCCGCGCGCACGGGGTCACCGAGCTCACGCAGTTCCTCGGCGGTGCGGCGCACCTTGGCCGCCAGGGGGTCGGAGGCGAAGTAGGCGTTGACGGCGTCCGGACCGTCGAGGGACACGACCCTGCGCGAGATCGTCTCCAGGACTCGTGCCGCCGACTCCGCGAGCCGTTCCGACCGCCGGGCGCGGGCGTCCTGGATCGTCTGCCTGCGTGCGGAGAACGCCTCGTGGACCTCGGTCCGTTTGGCGGCGATGTCATCGAGCAGGTCGTCGTGGTCGGCGAAGCGCGACTCCAGGTTCTCCACGTGGAGCAGCAGCCGGGAAAGCTGCTCGTCGCAGCCCTCCGGGGAGTCGGCGGCGGCCAGCGCGCCGGTGACCGACTGTCCGAGCAGGGCGAACTCGGCGGTGAACTCGGCCCGGCCCTCGCGATCGCGCAGCTCCCGACAGCGACCGGCCAGACCGGCGCGGGCGCGGTTGACACTGCCGAGGACTTCGGTGATCCGCTCCAGGATGGAGGTGCGCACGGTGGCGTCACCCACCTCGAGACCCGCCACCACCTCCGTGAGGGATCGCAGTCCCAGGGCCCGCTCGTCCAGCTGCGCGGCGACGGGCCCTGCCTCGGCGGCCGTGGTGATGGCCTCGGCGTCGGCGCCGAGCTTCTCGATCTCCGCGCGGTAGCCGTCGAAGGAGTCCTCACGCCGGAGGAAGGTGACGGTCCGCCGGGCGGCTGCGGCGACCTCGGCCTCGAGGTCCTGGGAGAGCGCCTCGATGCGCTCGGTTTCCGCGTACCGCATCTCCTTCAGTGTCAGCAGGTGCCCGTGGGCCCGGCGCAGTTCGGTGATGCGCGCGATCCATTCCTCGGCACGCGCCGGGGCCTCGCCGCGGACGCGCCGGACCAGGCCGGCGATGCGCGCCGCGGACTCGGCGAGCGCGTCGGCCGCGTGACGCCGCAGCTCCTGCACGTTCCTGAACTCGTCCAGCACCTGCTCGGCGGTGACCCGGATCTCGTCGAGCGGGGTCCGCAGATCCCCGGTCTCGGTGGCGCCCAGCCAGTGGTGGGTGTCGGCGGCCCGGGTGCAGGAGGCGGCGAGGGCGTGGTACATCTCGGCCGTGGCCGAGGCCTCGGTGGCCTGACGCGCGATGGCCAGGCAGTCGGACAGGCCGCGGACGAGGTCGGCGTTGCCGATCCTGGCGAGCGGCCCGGATCCGGCCGGGGCGGCGGCGAGGGAGTCGGAGACGTACGGGCTCCGCCAGACCTGGACGAGGTGCGCTCGGGAGGGCTCGTCCGCGTCGGGTGTGCGCAGGACGACGAGCGTTCCGTCGTCAAGAAGGGCGTACCCCCGGCAGGCCAGGGGGTTGGCGACCTCCTTGCGGATCAGGTTGTAGGGGAGGAGCAGGCTCCCGCCCTCCGCACGGGAGTGGAACGCGTACAGCACGTCCTCGCCGTTCGGTGAGCGCACAGCGCGCTCGAAGGCCATGTCCTCCGCCGTGGCCACGTCGAACGTCCTCACCGCGCCCGTGGACAGGCAGTACCCGCCGGGGAAGACGATGCCCTGGTCGTCGGGGAGCCGGCGGCAGGAGTGACCGACGCCGTCGAGCCTGGCCACCGACCTGGTGAGCGTGTTGAACACCAGATGGCGGTCGGCTTCCTCCTTGTAGGGGCGCACGCGCAGCAGGATCAGTGCGCCCACCCGCGCCCACGCGACGTCCGCGTCCGCGAGCGCCTGAAGGGGCTCGTCGACCGGTTCGCTGTGGATGCCCTCCCCGGACTCGGTGTCGTTCTCGGTCTTGACGGTGAGACTGCCGCCGACCGTCGTGACGAAGACGTCACCGCCGATCGAGACGTGCGGGTGCCGTCCCGGCACGTGGTCGTCGCGGGTGGTCTCCACCCAGGTCACGTCATGGGCGGGCGGCGTGGCGTTGTCGCGCTCCCCGCGGGCGTCCAGGAACCGGGCCCGCCGGTCCGCGGTGAGCGTCCAGCGCAGGACCCGGACGTCCTCGGTCTTCTCCCCGGTCCGGAAGACGGCCAGCAGCGTGCCGTCGACCACGCGCAGCCGGTGCAGCCGGGCACCCTGGTAGTAGCGGCACAGCGCGGCGAACTCGCGTGCGAAGTCCGCGTCGTCGAGGAGGCCCGGAGCGGCACCTGCCTCCAACGGGGCCAGGTCGTGGTCGTACAGCGAGAAGACGTCGCCGACCGTGGTACGGGGTGTCAACGCCGCGTGCGTGTTGTGGCCGAGGAGGAGTCTGCCGCCGACCGCGACGAGGTCGCGGGCCACGCAGGGCGCTTCGGTACCGATGCGCTCGGTGCCGGTCAGAGTGAGCTCGTCCGCCCCGAACTCCGCGATGCGGGACGAGTTGAGCGCCTCGGCGCGCCGGGCGAGCTCCGTCGCCCGTGCACCGAGCCGGTCGCGCAGCACCTCGTACGTTCCGGCGTCCATGCCGCCCCCGTCGTCGTCCATCCCCTTCACCCTCCCTCGTACGTCTGGTTGAGGCTCCGGAGCCGCTGACCCCCGTCCGGCGGCTCCGGAGCCTCCGACCGCTTCCCTCAGCGGTCAGCTCTGCGCGGTGCCGTTCAGCGCGGTGAGCGGCGTGTCGGCGAGGCCGAGTTCACCGGCCCGCTCCAGCAGTCGGCTCAGCTGCGAGGCGGACGATCCGCCCGTCTTCATGAGCCGCGTCAGCAGGGCGGACACGGTCAGGTTCTGCACGTCCGCCGTCGAGACCGATCCCAGCACCTTCGTCAGGTCGTCGGTGAACGACCCGGATCCGTCGAGCCACGGTCCGGCCAGGGCCCGCGCGGTCTCGGAGTGGTGGACGAAACCGTCGACGCCCTTGCCCAGGGAGATCGCCGACACCAGCCGGTCGAAGAAGACCGACTCACCGCCGACGATGTTGATGTCGGCGCTCTCCAGGCCGGTGGCGAGCACCGTGGCCTGGGCCTCGGCGACCTGCCGCTGGGCGTCGAGCCCGGCGAGACGGATGTCCTTCTCCGCCTCCAGCCGCAGCCGGTACTCCTCGTGCGCACGGGAGGCCTCGTCCAGTGCCGCCATCGCGGCGGCCTTCTCGGTCAGGCCGACGGCCTCGGCCTTGAGCTTCTCGCCGATGGCGGTGGCGTCGGCGAGCGCCTTCTCGCGGGCACCCTCCGCCTCGGCCCGCAGTCGGGCGGCGGTGGCCTCGGCCTCGGCGCGGCCGGCCTTCTCGATCGCGCCGGCTTCCATCTCCCGTACCTGCACGGCTGCGAGGCCCTCGGCGGCCGTCTCGGCCTGGATGCCCTCGGCGAGGCGGATCCTGGCGCGGGCGTCCATGTCGGCGGCCTTGTTGCGGGCCTCCGCGAGGGTGAGTTCCTCGGCCGCCCGGTGGACCGCTGCCTGCTCGGCGGCCTCGGCGGCCTTGATGTCCTTGACCAGCTTCTCCTGCGCCTCGGCCTCGGCCGCGATGACCACGGCCTGCCGGTTGCGCTCGGCCTCCTCGACCGCCCGGAGCCGCTTGATGGACTCCTCCTGCTCGGCGACCGTCCGGTCGACCGCGACGCGCTCGCGGATCACCTCGGCGATGTCGCGGCGCTCGGCCTCGACCTCCTTCTCGGCGGAGATCCGCGTCAGTTCGGTCTCCCGGTCCCGGGCGATGACCTCCAGCAGCCGGTCCTTCTCGATGCGCTCGTTCTCGACGGCCACGACGCGTTCGCGGTTCATCTTGGCGACGGCGACCTCACGGGCCTGGTTCTCCCGCTGGACGCCGAGCTGCTCCTCGGTCTTCAGGAACGCGCTCTGCGCCCGCAGCCGCTCCTCCTCGACGACCCGGGCCGTCTCGGCCTCCTCACGGGCCCGCACGGTCTCGATCTCGCGCTTCTGCTTGATCTCCGCGTCGGCCCGGCGGCGCTCGAGCTCCAGGATGGCCTCACGGGCGTCGACGTTCTGCCGCGTGATCTCCTTCTCCTCGTGCCGCTGGAACTCGTTGGTGCGGACGTGCTCGACGGCCGTCAGCTCGGTGATCTTCCGGATGCCCTGGGCGTCGAGGATGTTGGAGGCGTCCAGTTGCGCCAGCGGTGTCTGCTCCAGGTAGTCGATCGCCGCGTCCTCGAGGCTGTAGCCGTTCAGATCGGTCCCGATGACCTGGATGATGCGGTCCCTGAACTCGTCGCGCTTGGTGTAGAGGTCGGTGAAGTCGAGCTGCTTCCCGACCGTCTTGAGCGCCTCGGAGAACTTGGCGTTGAACAGGTCCTGGAGGGTCTCCTTGTCGCTGGCACGCGCCGTGCCGATGGCCTGGGCGACCTTGACGACGTCCTCGACGGTCTTGTTGACCCTGACGAAGAACGAGATCCTGATGTCGGCGCGGATGTTGTCCTTGCAGATGAGCCCGTCCCGGCCGGTCCGGGTGATGTCGATGGTCTTCACCGAGATGTCCATGACCTCGGCCCTGTGCAGCACCGGCAGGACGACCTGCCCGGTGAACGTCACATCCACCTTGCGCATCTTCGACACGATCAGTGCCTTGCCCTGCTCCACCTTGCGGAACAGCCGGCTGATCACGAAGAGCATGGCGACGACGATGAGCAGGACAACGGCGATGAGCACGCCGATGCCCACGGTTATGGCATCCATGGGAAATCCCCCGGGTGAGAGACGTGTGCTTGAGAGACGTGTGCTGAGGAAGAGGGTGCGGCGTCAGCCGCGGAGGTCCAGCGCGTTGTCGTACGGCGCGACCCAGAAGAACTCGCCGGCGTCGTCGTAGGCGTAGAGCAGACCCGTGCTGCCGTGCGCCAGGACGTCGCTGCCGCTCTGGCGGACCTGCACGACCGCCGTGGAGCCGTCCCCGGCGGCGACCTCCGCCTGGCCGAAGTCCCCGTCCACCCGCCCCGTGCGGATGGTGCAGGTCATACCGATGAAGTCCTGCCGGGACGGCCCCGGTTCGTCGGGGAAGAGCTTGGCCAACGGCCGCACGAGCGCGCGGGTGACCCACCACGCGAGGACCAGCGAGGCCGCGAGCACGGCGACGCGCAAGAGGTGGAAGGGGAGGCCGGCCAGGCCGGCACGGGCGAGCAGGACCGAGCCGGACAGGCTACCGAACCAGCCGAGGGCGATCAGGAGCGAGGCGGCCACCGAGACGGGCACGCCGCCCAGGCCCGCCGCGTCGGTGTCCACGTCCGCGTCGAAGCTGTCGGGGTCGGCCGCTCCGGCGAGAACCAGCAACCAGAAGCCGATGACGACCAGAAGCGCCGAGGTGAACAGCACCGTGGGGAAACCGGCGGCGGCTTGCAGGAACTCGGCCATCAGTCATCCCCCTCGTGTTCGGACCGGGTGGCCGGTCGTAGACGCCTTCAGCGACAGAGGACCCTGCCTGCTTCCGGCAGCCGGCCGCATGTCATGGGGCCGGATCTCCCTTGGCCCGAAGAGATCCTGACAGTGCGTCGCACCGGTTCGCATTGCCGTACTCCGGCAATCTTTGCACCCCCTTGATGCCGCGCGGCGCACGCTGGGGGCACACCGCGCGGTTCTCCGTACGCCGGAGGGTCGCAGCGGCACCACGGAGAGGGCGGGGAGGACGGGGCGAGCGAGGAGAACGGCGAGGACGAGGAGGACCGGGGGAACAGGGAGAGCGGGCTGCCGAGGGAGGGTCAGTCCGCCGTGGCCGCCGTGGCCCTACCGGCGCGGGAGGTCGAACCACTCCCGACTGGCGTCTCCCGTCGAGAGTACGGTGACGAAGAGACCGGCCGCGACGCCGATGCCCCACGCACCGCTGTGCGCCACCAGACCGCTCGCGCTGCCCGAGGTGACCAGTGCCCCGATGGCAACCGCGCCGGTCCGGACGGCGTCGCCCCCGTTGGTGAACTTCCACGCGATGGCGATCGCGGCTGCGGCGAACACCCCGAGCAGGAGGGCCGCAAGAAGCAAGAGGCCCACGACGAGCGCGCCCAGGGCGCCTGTCTCCAGCGTGGCGGCGGCCACCACGAACCCCAGCGCGGCAAGGACGCTCCCCACCCCCACCGCGAGAAGTACGGCGCGGACGGATCTGACGGTGCCGGGCATCTGGCTCATCGGGTTCCTTCGGGCGGGCTCCCTGGACAACGACCACCCCGCGGAGACCCTCGCCGCCGCACCCCCGTGCGCACCGTCGTGGCAACCTCCGCGGACGCACAGGATAGGACCGGTGGGGCGGTCTTCGGACGATGCGGTACGAGTCGTTACCCGCGGCCGATGCGGACCGAACGCCCCCCGGGCGGAGCCCCGTCCCGGCGCAGTCCCCGGGCCCGACACACGGCTACCGGTATCCGGGCGTCGTCATCGTTCCCGACTCCGCTCCCCGGAGGAGCCGCCGCCACCCCGGAAGGATTGCATAGTGCAAAGTAATGATCCGGCAGCCTGCGGAGCCCGGGAGACGTGTCGCCGGCCGGGACGGGGAGCGTCATCTCGAAGGGGAGGGCGGCGCCCGCCGCAGGGCCGGTACACGACGCAGTGACGCCCCTGCCGCCCCGGATCACCTGATGAGGCACGGCCGGTACCACGACGCCGCGCAGCGGTTGCCGGTGAACGCCCGTTCCCGTGTGATGGAAGCGAGCCGGACGGTGCACGCGTCAAGGGCTGATCACGGAGGACCGCTCGTGTCCTTCGACGGCCGGGAGAGGAGTCGACGGTGGATGATCGCCACGCGACCGGACCGGTGGTGGCGGGTGTGGTCGAGGCGCAGGGGCAGGAGCAGGTGGCGCTCCGTGCGGCGGAAGAGGCGACCCGCGCCGGCACGGGGCTTCGCCTCATGCACGCCGTCGAACGGCCGTTGCCCGCCGGGTCGACCGCGGCCGGTGCGGATGGCGGAACGCATGCCGATCGGGCGGAGCGCGTCATCGCCCCCCTCGCCGCAGCGGTCCACCGGAAGTTCCCGGACCTGGCGGTCGAGCCGGACGTCGTCTCCGGCTTGCCGGCGCCGGCGCTCGTCGACCGGTCGGCCGGAGCATCGTTGATCGTGGTGGGTCACCGCGGGACGGGGGGACTTCCGCGACTGCCACTCGGATCCGTGAGTCTGCAGGTGGCCACCCACTCACGCTGCCCGGTCCTCGTGATCAGGCCCCGGAAGGGAGCCGAACCCGAAGTCGAACGGGTGGTGGTCGGCGTCGACGTCGACGACATGCAGCCGCACGTGATGGAATTCGCCCTGCGCGCGGCCGCCGCCCGTGACGCGCCGCTCGACGTCGTTCACGGCTCCACTCGGCCCGACCTCCTCGGCACCGGCCCCACCGGCCCCCTTCTCGTCGCCCGTGAGAAGCGACCGAGCGCGGCGAAGGACCTGCTGGAAGAGAGGCTCGGCCCGTACCGGTCCCGCTGCCACGACCTGGACATCCGCACGCGTGTCGAACGGACTCGACCGGCGCACCTCCTGGTGGACTCGTCGCGCGATGCGACACTGCTGGTCGTGGGCACCCACGGCCGCACCGGCCTGCGGAGACTGATGCTCGGCTCGGTGAGCGGTGAGGTGCTGCACACCGCCCGGTGCCCGGTCGTCGTGGTACCTCCGCCGGAGGCCGAGGAGTGATGTCGCCGGGGCCGGTGTCGGCGCCTCCGCAGTCCTTTGCATAATGCAACCATGGAGAGCGCGAGACGGCGGGCACGGCCACGGCACAGTTACTCGATCAGCGCAGCCCTGTGGGGTTCGGCCGACTACAACGGCCGGCCCCCGAGCTGGCTGGTGGCGGAGGGCATCGCGGTGGGCGTCGTGGGGTCGGCCGTCATCGCCGGGCCGGGGGTCGCGGGAACCCTCCTCGGCTCGACGGTGCTGCAGACGGGCGAGGCAGGGATGCTGGTCACGCTGGGCCTGGTGGTCTTCCTCCTCTGCCTGCGGGCCGGCAGAGCCTTCGTGGGACCGATCGCCGTCCTCGGTGTGTGCTGGGCGGTCGCCGCGCCCAAGGCCACGAACGAAGTACTTCTGCGCTGGGGCGGCGAGGTCAGCAGCGTCGTCGTGACCTCCGTGGCGCCCGGGACGGACGGGGCCGCGGAGAGGCACTACTGCGCGGTGCGGCACCTCGACGGCACTCCGGTCTCCGGGCGGATCTGGCGGGGCTGCACGGCGACGACGCTGCCGGGCGACCGGATCGGACTCGTCCACGACCCTCACGGCAGGGTTCCGCCGCGCGGAATCACCACTGCCGGTCATGGCGAGCGACCGCTGGTGGAATCGCTGGGCATCGGTATGGCGCTGGCGACGCTCAGCACCGTCGCGGTGGTCCGCTCGTACCACCTGGGCCCGAAGGCTCCCGTGGCGTCCTGACGAGGGGACCGCGACGAACGACAGGCGGTCGACCACCGCCCGCCGCGACGTGCGGCCCACTCCCTCATTTCCCCGTCCCGCCCGGGCGGATCTTCCGCCGGCGTCCCGCCCTGGCCCCGGCTTCATCGACCTTCTAGTGGTCTGCCCAGCCCAGCGGGTACAGCACACCGTCGGCGGACGGCACCGTCGGCTCACCGCCCGCCTCGTTGAAGTCGGTGAGCGCGTCGATCAGCGCGGCTCGCTGCGCAGGGGCCATCCGCAGCACGATCCTCTCGATCTCCCTACGGCGTCTGCTCGTGACGTCCTCGACGAGCGCGCCGCCCTCCGCTGTGAGCCGCAGCACCGTTTCCCGGCGGTTGGCCGGGTTCGTACGGCGGTCCGCGAGACCGGCCGCGATCAGCCGGTCGATCATGCGCATCGCCGTGGAGGGGTTCACCCCCAGCCGGTCGGCGAGCACCACGAGCTTCGCCGGCCCGTGCATGGACAACACCACCAGCAGGCGGAACTGGGGCAGCGTCACCCGGTCCTCCACCGCCGCCAGGGAATGGGCCGACACGGCCACGAGCAGCCTGGACGCCGTCAGTACCGCACGTGTCACCGCGTCGACGTCATCGACGTGCGGCACTTGCCCTCTCTCGGTCATGGCCCCTTTCTACCCCCTGCGGCCTTCGTGCCGGGGCTCACCCGGTGATGGACGGTCTCCGGCCGCTCACATCGGCGTCGTGGTGGCGGATCAGCAGCATGGCGGCGTCGTCGTGGAGCGGCCCCGCGGCGTGCAGGACCAGATCGGCGCGCAGAGCCTGGAGAGCGGACTCGGAGTCGGGGTCCTTCAGGAGTCCGCCCCGGTCCTCCAGGGGATAGAAGCGTCCCGCTCCGTCGCGCGCCTCCGAGACGCCGTCCGTGTACAGCAGGATCTGGTCTCCCGGAGTGAAGCGCTCCGAGTGGGACTCGGGCCGGTGGCCCGCGTGCACCCCGAGGCCGAGCGGCAGAGCGGGTAGTGGCGGCTCGGCGAAGCGTACGCGTCCGTCCGGCCTCACGATCATGGGTGCGGGGTGCCCGTAGTTCAGCAGGGTCACCGTCCCCTCGTTCCCGACCTCCGCCAGCACGGCCGTCACGAACTTCTCACCCTGGAGTTCCCTGTCCGCCACCCGCTCCAGCCGGGCGCCGACGCCGGCCAGGTCCGCCTCGTCGTGGGCGGCTTCCCTGAAAGCACCCAGGACCAGGGCCGCCGTCTCGACCGCCTCCAGCCCCTTGCCCTGGACATCCCCCACGATCACACGCACGCCGGCGGGTGACGCCACCACCTCGTACAGATCGCCGCCGATGCGCGCCTCGGCGACGGCCGAGGTGTAGGAGACCGCCACACGCAGATGCCCGGCGCTGCGCGGCACCGGCCGCAGCAGCACGCGCTGCGCGACCTCCGCGATCGAGCGGACGCTGGCCAGTTCGTTCTCCCGTCGTTGGCGCATCACCGCCGCGACCAGACCCGCCACGGTCACGCCCGCCACCGACGCCAGGGCCGTCCAGCCCCGGCGTCCGGTGAACAGACCGTCGTAGAGCCCGAGCCCGAGGCACAGGAGCATCGCCAGACCGCCGATGAGGGCCGTGCGGCGCCAGCCGCCGGCCAGCCCGGCGAAGGCCGGGCCCAGGGAGACGAGGGGGAGGAATCCGACCGAGGGGCCCGCCGTCACATCGACGACGGTGACGACGGCCATCACGCCGTACGGGAGGACGGACAGCACCGATGAGCGCTGCGGTGCCACTTCGGACATGGCTGACCCCCCGCGGTGTGTGAGCGGTGCGATCGGCTACGAGCGGGCGTCCGGCACCACCACGGACCGCCGCTTGATTTAGCCTATGCAAAACTTACTCTCCCGAAGCATTTTGGGAGAGTCTCGTTACACAACCGACAGCTGCAACGGCGGCAGCCGGAACCGGAGGGTGCCTCGTGGATCATTCGAACCCCCCACCACAGCGGCCTGCTCCGCCGACCGGCTGGAAGCGGCTGGCCGCCCGGCTCCCCGTACACCTGTTCAGGATCGGGCTCGGTCCCCTGTTCGGCCGGAGGCTCCTCCTCCTCATCCACACGGGAAGGCTGAGCGGCGCCTCGCGCACCGTGGTCCTCGAGGTCGTGGACCACACACGGGCACCCCGCTCCTGGACCGTGGCGTCCGGCTACGGCCCTTCGGCGCAGTGGTACCGGAACCTCCGGCACACTCCGCAGGCCACCATCCAGGTAGGCCGGCGCTACCACGCGGTCAACGCCCGGTTCCTGCCCCCGGAGGACGGTGCCGAGGTCATGGCGCGCTACGCCGAGGGCCACCCCCGTACGGCCGCCCGGCTGTGCGGGTATCTGGGACTCCCCGCGGACGGGACGGCGGCCGGGTACCGCCGCGCGGGGGAGCTGATCCCGTTCGTCCGGCTGGAGTGCG
This sequence comes from Streptomyces sp. WMMC940, assembly GCF_027460265.1. Classification (NCBI taxonomy): domain Bacteria; kingdom Bacillati; phylum Actinomycetota; class Actinomycetes; order Kitasatosporales; family Streptomycetaceae; genus Streptomyces; species Streptomyces sp. WMMC940. The sequence goes on along the minus strand of NZ_JAPZBC010000001.1, from coordinate 7,028,422 downwards.
CCCCCGCCTGCCACGGCCCACGAGCCGCGACGAGCCGGAGGCCGGCGGACGACCCGACTGCCCGGTGAGGGGGTGCCGGAGGTCCCCGAACCGCCGTCGCCCGGCAGGCCCGACACGTCCCGCTCAAGGAGCCGGGAAGGCCCCGTTCCGGCAGCAGGTCCGCAAATCGACCACCCGTCGCGCGCGGCGGGTGGATCGATCCTTTGCATCATGCAATTCTTTTGGCCGGCAGCTCTCTTTCGAGGCGCGGAGAACCGCCCGTGAGGCGCGGCGGGGCTCCAGCTGTGACGCTCGGAGAGAGCACGCCGCGCCCGGCTCCGGACGTACTCTCCGACTCCTCCCGAGCGAGCAGGAGGAGGTCCGGGGCCGGGCTCCCGTCGCGGACGGTGGGGTCGGCACAGACCGCCCTCGACCGCTGCGACCGGGCCCCGGGCACCCCGGCACGGCAGCTCAGTCGGCGGACTGCAGTGGTGACTCCGGCCAGCCCAGTAGGCGCGCTCCCAGCACCGCGGTCTGCAGGACGTACCTCTGATCAGGGTCGGTCGGGTCGTACCCGGTGAGCTCACGGATGCGGGCGATCCGGTAGCCGACGGTACGAACTCCCACTCCCATGCGTCGCGCCGTGGTGGTGTTCCCGCAGCCCGCGGCGAAGTACGCGGTGAGGGTCTCCAGCAGCGCCTCCGGGCCGCCTCGGGCCTGCGCGAGGCCCCCGAGAACGGTGAGCACAAGGTCGGAGATCGCTGCGCGATCCCGGCCCAGCACCTGGAAGACCAGAAGGTCGGAGGCGTTCACGACGGGGGAACCGAGGCCCAGCTGAGCGGCTGTGTCCAGGGCTCGGCGCGCCTCCTGGTACGAGCGGACGATGCCACTGGGCCCCGTCCGCGGTCGACTCACGGCGACACGGCACGGCTCCGTCACCGATTCCCCGGCCTGAGCGGCGAACAACTCGGGCAGCTGCGCCACGGTGCCGGAGGCCACACAGACGAGCAGTCCGTCCTTGGTGGTGATCAGTACGTGCTCCACCCCGAACCGGGTGGTCAGCCCGTCCTCGACGTATCGTGTCGATGCCGCGCCCGCCTCGAAGGCGGTCCGCGCACGGGCGACGGCCACTCTGTGCGGCCCGACCAGACGGAGACCGAACCGCTCGGCCCGCTCGGCCAGCTGCCCCAACGGCGTACGGCCCTCGAGCAGGTCGTCGACGAACTCGCGCCGACCGGCCTCCTCCCTGCGGATGGCTGCCCGGTGTGCGGTCTCGTAGCCCTCGCTCAGCGCCACGGCCGCGTCGCCGAGCACACCGAGGACCACTGCTGATCCGTCGCGGGTACCGGACGGATCGTCTTCCCGGCCCGAGCCCGCAAGGCCGGCCCGGACGCGGTGGGCACAGGCGAAGAAGTCGGCGAGCACGACGTGCAGCGAAGTGCCGCGGTCGGCCTCGGCGGCCCCCAGCGCCCGCAGGTCCCGAATGTTCTCGTCGGTCAGTCCTCGGGTGCCGAGTATCTCGGCAAGCAGCCCCTGATGCTCTGCCGACGTGCCGCCGCCGGCGCCGTCCCGAGCGATCGCCGGTGCCGAGGCGGCGGCTCGCTCCGCGGAACGGGAGCCGCGGGGCCCCTCATCCATCGACATAGGGACATTTTGCCGAAAGGCGGCAACATACACAGGCGCAAGCGGCCGTCCTTGTCGCGCACCAGCGGATGGTCGGCAGAGCAGCAGGGTAGGCGCTCGATGACAAGGCTCCGGTGGTCGCCCGCGCTCGACGAGCGAGGCCGAGCCGGCGCTCCCGCTGCGAACGACCGGCCACGGCCGGGGCCTTTGAGCCCAGACGCATCCGGTCGCAGCGAGGAAGCGAGGCAGCGGGAATGAACTGCTACGACTGCCACTCCGGAGGGCGCACCACGCCGGCCGTCGCCGTGTGCCACGCGTGCGGTGTGGCCCTGTGCGGGCGGCACATGTACCTCGAGACACAGGAAGTGCACAGGGACGCGGGGCTCGGGAAGACGACGGGAGACGTCCCGGCACGCTCCGTGATGTGCTCCGTGTGCCGGCTTGCCGAGCAGAGCGTGTGGCCCACGCCGGCTCCGGCACGCCAGCGCGTGACCTGAGACGCCGGTGAGGGTGCTGTCGGCGTCGGAGGGGCCGGGCGGCCGTCGCGGACCGTCCGGCCGTGACCCGACGGCCCACCACCGCGGGCCCGCCGCTCGCGGACGCGGTCGCCGTGGCTGCGACGTGGCGGCGGGCGAGTGGCCCGTCCCGGTACCGCGGCTGCGCAGCGCGAACCGCGGTCACGCCCGCCGGGCGGGCAACGAACCCATCGGCCGGGTCGGTACGGAAACGGACCGCGGCGCTTCGGATCGGACCGCGCGCCGGGTCCTCGCGTCAGGAGGTGCTCCTCATGGACTGGTGGATCTGGGTGGTCATCGGGCTCGCCGTCCTGGCCGCGGTGGCGTCCTCGGTGGTGGCGGTGCAGGCGCGTCGCCGTGGCGGCGATGTCATCGCCGGCGGCAGCAGGACGCGCGGTGGAAGGAGAGGCGGGCCGACATGAGCACGTATCTGCGCGCACGGGAGATCCGCGAGAAGCCGGTGGTCACACTCGCAGGCGAGGACATCGCCCAGGTCAAGGACGTCGTCTTCGACCCGGTGCGGGGCACCCTCACCTGCTTCACACTCAGTGGTCGTGGACTCCTCGCCGGTCCGCTCAAACGCGCGCTGCTGTGGAAGAAGGTTCACGCACTCGGCCCGGACGCGGTGATGGTCCGGGACGGAAAAGCCCTGGAGGACGACGACCAGGCAGCGCGGGAGCAGATCGATGCCCCCGGCGGGGGCCGCGTCATCGGCGCCCGGATGATGACCGAGGACGGCACCGCTCTCGGCACGATCACCGACGTCATCATCGAGACCGGCAGGGCCCCCCGAGTGATCGGGTGCGAAGTCGACTCGGCCGCACAGCGGGGACGGACGGTCTTCCTGCCGGTGATCAAGCCCAGTTCCGTGTCGGAGGAAATGATGGTCGTGCCGGCGTGCACGGCTGACTTCACGGCCGGGGACGTCGTCGGGCTGCCGGCCGCCGCCGAGGGCCTTCGGGGCCGGCTCGAACAGGAGACATGATGCTGCTCAGTAACGCTCAAGGACGTACGGTGGTCGCCGTCCCGACCGCTGAGCGACTCGGGACCGTCGCCGCTCTCACTCTCGCGTCCTCACCGCCGCACGTCTCGGCCGTCCGTCTCAAGACCCGCGGCCGCCACGACCACGTCATGGCCTGGAGCAATGTGCACTCCTTCGGCGAGGACGCCTTGACCGTCCGGTCGGCGGAGGTGCTGAGACCCGAGAACGAACTCGGCGCCGAGGAGGAGGCCCACAGGAGTCACGATCCCCTCGGCAAGCCTGTCCTCGTCGAGACCGGCGAACGCATGGGAACCATCGAGGACCTCGACTTCGACGAGAGGGACGGTCGGCTCCGCGCGCTCGTCACCTCGGAGGGAGAGATCCCGGGTGACCGGCTCATGGGCGTCGGCGGCTACGCCGTCATCGTCCGGCGGCCCGAATGACCCGGTAGCGGGTTCCCGGATGCGTCGGGCACCGGCGCGCCGCTCCGGGCGCCCGCTGCGGACGTCCCGGGTCACCGCTTCACCGGTCACGTGCCGAGTACCGCTTCCCGGGTTCCCGGTCCCGGGTGTGGGCCCGCCTCCGTCCCCCGCAGGTTGCCCGGTCCCTCATGGCCGCCGTCGTCGGTCCGGACCCTTGCAGCACGGCCGTCGGTCCGGACCCTGCGGCGCGGGAGCCCGCGCACGGACGGCCGGCCCGGAACGTGCTCTGCCAGGTCCTCCACCCGGTGAGGCACCGTCACTTGGGGGACCACGCACGCGTGGACAGGTCGGGACGTACCCCGCGCTGGGTACGGGCGAGCACGACGGCCGTGGCCAGCAGGCCGACATGGCTGATCGCCTGCGGGAAGTTGCCGAGGAACGAGCCGTCGGAGGGGTCGAGTTGCTCGGGCAGGAGTCCCAAGGGGCCGGCGTAGGAGCAGAGCCGGTCGAAGAGCTCCGTCGCCTCCTCGATACGCCCCTGTCCGGCCAGGTTGTCGGCCATCCAGAAGCTGCACAGGAGAAAGGCTCCCTCGGGTTCGTCGATGCCGTCCGGTGAGGCCCGGGGCAGGTAGCGGTGGAGCAGGCCGCCACCCGCGTCGAGGCGGTCCGCCACCGCCCGGGTGGTGGCGACCATGCGGGGGTGGTCGGCGGGTACGACCCGTCTGAGCGGAAGGGCGAGCAGGGAGGCGTCCAGGCCGCCGCCGCCCAGGTGCTCGGTGAGGGCTCCCGCCTCCTCGTCCCAGGCCTCGTCCAGGATCCGGGCTGCGAGACGCCCGGCATCCCGGTTCCAGCCTTCCGCGTCACCGGGCAGTCGCAGCATGTGGGACAGGCGTGCCGCCCGGTCGAGGGCCACCTGGCACATGGCGGCCGAGTAGGTGAACGGCCGACCGTGCGTGCGTACCTCCCAGATGCCGTGATCCGGGCGGTTCCACGCGGTGCGGGCCTCCTCGGCCAGGCGTTCGAGCTGTCGCCACAGACCGGGGTCGAGCACTCCCCCCGTCGAGGCCCACTGGAACGCACAGTCGAGGATCTCGCCGTACACGTCGTGCTGCACCTGGCGCGCCGCGGCGTTTCCCCAGCGCACCGGAGCGGATCCGCGATAGCCCTCCAGCGCCGCGTCCTCGACCTCATGGGGCGGGGCATGCCCGTCCAGGTCGTAGAGGACGAGAGGACGCCCGCTCTCATGGGAGGCCGTCAGTGCCCAGTTCAGGAAGCCTTCGGCCTCCATGGGCAGTCCGATGCGCCGGAGGGCGAAGACCGCGTAGGCGGTGTCCCGGATCCAGGCGTACCGGTAGTCCCAGTTCCGCGTGCCGTGGATGCGCTCCGGGAGGGAGGACGTGGGGGCGGCGATGAGCGCCCCGTTCTCCACATGGTCCAACAGCTTGAGGGTGATCGCGGAGCGCAGCACCAGATCGGGGCGGGGTACGTCCCGCACCACGTGAGCGGCCCACCGCCTCCAGACCCGCACGGTGGCGTCCAGGCACTCGGCCGGCCGGTCGAGACTTCCGGCGCGGTGACGGGCTCCGTCGCCCCAGGTCAGGGAGACGGTCAGATCCTCCCCCGGCCCGAGGGTGATCGTGCCGTCCGTACCGGACACGGGCCGGGAGAGCCGGACGTACACCGCGGGTCGGCCCGGACCGCGGAGCACCCGTGCCGGCCCGTCCGGACCGACCTCGTCGCCCCGGCGAGGGCTGAGACGGAACCGGAGTTCGACTCTGCCGTGCGTCACGCGCACATGCCGCAGAAGCTCCTCGCGGTCGACCCGCGCGTCCTCCTCCAGGCGCGCATCCGGCGCGAGTGGGAACGCATCGGTGATCTCGACCGCACCCTCCGGCCCGCGCATCTCCGTGACGAGCACACCGGTGCCGGGCACGTACCGCTGGCGGCTCTCGCTCACCCGCACGGGCGCGAGCAGCAGTTCCCCCCCTCTCCGGTGGTCGAGCAGGGAGGCGAAGAGGGGGACCGAGTCGAAGCGCGGGACGCACATGAAACTCACCGCGCCGTCCCGGCCGACCAGGGCGCAGGTCCGGCCGTCACCGACGAGTCCGTGATCGGCGATCGGCAGGTAGCCCTGGAGGCGCCTCAGGGGTCGCCACTCGTCCATGTACGGCGCCTACCCAGAATGCGACGGCCAAGCGCGCGGGCCGACGGCGCGGGGAGGCGCGCAGGTCGCAGACGGACGGTGCACGTCCGAAGGGCCCTTCGTTCCCCCGGCCCGTACGCCCGCGGCATCGGACGGGTGTCGCGGAAGCCGGGACGGACACGGACGAGGGACCGCTGGGCGCATTCCGTGCGGCCGGGCCGGGTGCGAGGGGTGCCGGGCCCGGTGGCCGCACCTGCGGCTGCCGCGGCCGCCGGTCAGCCGCGCCGACGCCGCCGCGGCCTCGGCCGTGCCTCCTCGTGGAGGATCCTCCCCGCGAGCGCTCCTCCGTAGAGGACGAAGCCCACCCCGACGAACCAGGATTGGACGACCAACATCGTCCCGACGGTGCCGTATGCGACGGCGCTCGTCACGATCAGCGGGGAGAACACCAGGCGGGAGAAGAGACGAAGGCCGAGCAGGCCCACGGTGGTTGCGAGGGCGCCCGGCAGGAGGGCTCCCCAACCGACCCGACTGCCGAGCAGGACTTTCTGCGAGGCCCACAGGAGCACGAGCGTGACCAGCACGGCGCCCGCCGTCCCCAGCGGCGTCGTGCTGACCTCCTGCCTCCGCAGAGGCGTGTTGGTGAACACCAGCACGTACGCCACGACCAGGCACAGCCACAGTACGTGTCGTGCCAGCACGCCTGCGTACGAGGTGCCCCCTCGGGCCGGTTCCAGCCGCCACGCCTTTTCGTAGCCGGTCTGCACCGCCGCCGCGAACGTGACGCCGAACAGCGCGAGAGCGGCCAGGCTGAAGCTCGTCGTCGACCGCAGGACGCGCCGCGGAGGGGCGAACAGCTGCTGGATCTCGGGCTGGGCCGCCGTCGACGCGCTCAGGGCCCTGCTGAGCCAGTGCGCGATACCGGCTGCCTGAGCCGGGTCTGCCGCCGCGAGCACGATCATCAGCGGCACCAGGGTGAGGAAGCCCATCGCGGCGAATCCGAGGGAGCGGTTCATCAGCTCCAGCTCGCCGCCCCGCTCCCCCGGCCCGCCCATGACGGAATCGCGGAACCGTCGGCCGAGGCGTCGGGGCAGGGATGCGTTTGCTCGACCTTCGGTGGAATCCATGCGACTCGACTACCACGTTCGGATCGCCGGCCGCCGGAGCGACGCGACACCTCCCGTCGGCGGGACGGGCGTTCTCGGGATCCTGGGATCGCGCGACGGCGTGGTGCGCTGGATGCCTCGTCAACTCGGCCAATCCGTGGTGCTGTTGAGAGCGGGACCACCCACCGCGGTCAGCCGGAGTGCGTGCGCGCGTCAGCCCGTCCGGGATGCGTCCGGGATGCGTCCGCGCCCGCTGGTTCCCACGCGATGACGACCATGAACCCGCGGTGACGACCACGGAACCGACGGCCGGCCGGGCAGGCCGATGACGGCCGGGGCAAGGCCGTTCGAAAGGACTCCCCGCCTTCGGGTGAACGCTGCGGCGGTCAGGCCCGTACTGCTGTCTGCGTGCCGTGCCAGCCGCCGTACAACAGCTTTCGGACGACATGAACGAGCAAGTACCCCATGCCGACCGGGAGGCATCATGCGTTCCAACCGACGCGCCGCCGAATCCACCGTCCCCAGGACCATCGCGGTGATCGTGGCCGTCTGCGCGGTCATCGCCACCGTGCTGTTCATCACGCGGGGAGGTGATGAGGAGGCCTCGGCCTCGCCGACTCCCGCGGGCGCCGCGGCACAGAACGGCTACGGACAGTCCGGCGACGCGGGATACGGGCACTCGTCCGGCGCCGCCCACGGAGCGGACGCGCAGGACGACGCGGCGGAGGACGTCCCGTCCGGGCAGGGCGGGCCCCAGCCGGTGACCGAGGTGGACAAGACGTTCCTGGTCAAGGTGCGGCAGGCCGGCCTGTGGGAGATTCCGGCCGGCCGGCTGGCCCAGACGAACGCTTCCAGCGAGGCGGTCAAGCGCGCCGGCCTGCATCTCATGGACGGCCACAGCAAGCTCGACCAGCTGGTACGTGAGGACGCCAAGATCCTGGGCGTTGCGATTCCCGACGAGGCCACGGCCGAACAGCAGGGCTGGGTCAAGCAGATGGAGAACGCCCGGGGAGCCGAGTTCGACCGCCTGTTCGCGAACCTGCTGCGGGCCTCGCACGGAAAGATCTTCGCCACCATCGGCGAGGTCCGGGGCGCCACCCAGAACGACCTCATCCGCCGACACGCGCGGCAGGCCAACCAGACCGTGCTGGACCACCTCGAGGTCCTGGAGGACACCGGCCTGGTCGACAGTGCGACCTTCGCCGACGTGGAGAAGTCCGTCACCCCCAAGTAGACCGGGAATCCGAGCAGACCGGGAAACCGCCCACCCGCCGCGCGAGGCCGCCGGACCGAGCGCGGCGGGTCCGGCCGTGCGCCTCCGACAGTCCTGCGGAAGCCGGTGCCGCACCCGGCAACGGCCGCTCCGGCCGGAACCGCATGCATTCCCGGCCGCCCCGCACCTGGAGCTCTCCCTTGCACTGTGCAATGATGGGAGTGAGGAGGGCCCAGCGGCGACGGGCCCATGTCCGGAGGCTGGGCACTGGCACGGTGACGCAGTCGATTCCGGCGCCCGGCCGCGGCTGGCAGCCCTCCTCGCCAACGACCGCGGGCAGCCGCCTCCGCGAGCGGATTGAGGCGCCGGCGTACGCAGTACACCCCGCCGGCGCCTCTCCTCCGTGCACGCCCGCGCCCCCACGTGCGTGGACGCAGACCGCGTTCGGCCTCCGTCGCGTTCGCTCACCCTCCCGGGCGGCCGGGCCGGCGTGGCTCGACATCCACCCACTCGGCCTCCCAGGCGGCCGGAGTCCGGCGTTCGAGTCGACGGCCCCGAAGGTCGGTCACCGCCACGGCAGCGCCCGCCACCACGGCGTACACCGAGATCCCCGCCGGCGCCGAGGCGAAGGCCGTGTCCGCGTCCGTAGCGGGTTCCGGGGTCTGCCGCCCCTGTTCGTCGACCCAGATCCGGACCACGCTCCCGGGCTCCGTACCGAGCGGCACCTCGACGACACCGCGGTGCGCGCCACTCCCCGGCCCGCTCCAGGTCGCCCCGGCCGAAGCGGAGTCCGGCACGCCGGACCGGCACCCGTGACGGCCTCCCGCGGACGTGAGGCCGTTGCCGCTCCGGGGCCTCCAGGACCGGTTCCTGCAGGGGCCCGAACGTCCCCCTGCAGGGACGTATGGCCCTTCTGCCTCGCGAACGCGCTCGGTGACAGTGGACGAGTAGGCGCCGGCCCGCAGAGGGAGCCGGCATGTCGCCGCGGAAGCGAAACGCCATGACCGACTACGTGTACGACTTCGCCCGGGGTGGCCGCGGCATGGCCGAGCTGCTCGGCAACAAGGGCGCGAATCTCGCGGAGATGACCCGTCTGGGCCTGCCCGTGCCGAGAGGGTTCACCATCACCACCGAGGCCTGCCGGGTCCTCCTGTCGACCGGCGAACCTCCGCCCGAGCTGGAGCGCCAGGTCGCCGAGCACGTGTCCGCGCTGGAACGGGCTGCCGGAAAACGACTCGGTCGGGCGGACGACCCGCTGCTGCTCTCGGTCAGGTCCGGAGCCCGGGTCTCGATGCCCGGAATGATGGAGACCGTCCTCGACATCGGACTCAACGACTACTCGGTGCTCGGGCTGGCCAAGTCGTCCGAGAGGGAACGATTCGCCTGGGACTCCTACCGGCGGCTGGTGCAGATGTTCGGCCGCACGGTGATGGGCGTGGACGACTCGCTCTTCGAGGAGACACTCACGCGCATCGAGGAACAGCACCACGTCCCCGACGACAGCCGGCTGGACGTCTGCGACCTCATCAGGACCGTCGAGTCGTTCAAGGACCTGATCGCCGAGCGGTCGGGCCACGAGTTCCCCCAGTCACCCGCCGAACAGCTGCGGCAGGCCGTCCTGGCCGTGTTCGCCTCCTGGAACGGGGAGCGCGCGAGGCTGTACCGGCGCCGCGAGCGCATCCCGGATGATCTGGGTACCGCGGTGACCGTCCAGACCATGGTCTTCGGCAACCTGGGCCGGGACTCGGGGAGCGGTGTGGCCTTCACCCGGGACCCGGCCACGGGCCACAAGGGGGTGTACGGCGACTACCTTCCGAGCGCCCAGGGCGAGGACGTCGTCTCCGGGGTGCGCAACGCGGTGCCCCTCCAGGAGCTGGCCGCTCTGGATCCGACCTCGTTCGGGCGGCTTCAGGAGTACCTGGCCCGCCTGGAGAGCCACTACCGCGACCTGTGCGACGTCGAGTTCACGATCGAACGGGGCAGGCTCTGGTTGCTCCAGACCCGCGTCGGCAAACGCACCGCCCGGGCGGCCTTCACCATCGCCTCGGACATGGTCGACGAAGGTCTGATCACGCACCGTCAGGCATTGACCCGCGTCGGGGGTGAGCAGCTCACCCGCCTCATGTTCCCGCGCTTCGACGCCGCCGGCACGGCCGACGTGGTCGCCCGGGGCGTTCCCGCCTCCCCGGGAGCGGCCGTGGGAGCGGTCGTCTTCGACTCGGCCGAGGCCGTGCGCAGGGCGGACGCCGGGGAGAAGGTGGTGCTCGTCCGCAACGAGACCACGGCCGACGACCTGCCCGGCATGATCGCCGCCGAAGCCGTACTCACCACTCGCGGAGGCAAGACGAGCCACGCGGCGGTGGTCGCGCGGGGAATGGGGAAGGTGTGCGTCTGCGGGGCGGAGGACATGATCGTGGACGTCCGTGCACGCTGCCTCGTCGTCGACGGCCTGACCGTCGGCGAGGGTTCGGTCGTCTCCGTGGACGGCTCCGAGGGCAGCGTCCGCCTCGGTGCAGTACCTCTGGTCGAGTCCCGGGTCGTGCGGTACTTCGACAGCGGTGCGCCCCCGGACGCTGCCGCGCAGGACTTCGTACGCCATGTGCACCGGCTGATGCTGCAGGCGGACGCGGCACGGCGCCTGGAGGTGAGGGCGAACGCGGACACCCCGCAGGACGCGGCCCGGGCGCGCCGCTTCGGGGCCGAGGGGATCGGGCTCTGCCGCACCGAGCACATGTTCCTGGGGGACCGGCGCCGGCTCGTCGAGGACATGATCCTCGCGGAGGGGGACACGGAACGGGATGCCGCTCTCGCCGCGCTCCTACCCCTGCAGCGTGCGGACTTCACCGGCATTCTGGAGGCGATGGACGGGCTGCCGGTGACCATCCGGCTGCTGGACCCGCCCCTGCACGAGTTCCTGCCCGACCGCACGGATCTGGCCGTCCGCGTCGCCCGGAGGGACGCGGTCGGGGATCCGCCCGATGAGCACGACTCGGCGTTGCTCGCCGCGGTTTCCCGTATGCAGGAGAGGAATCCGATGCTCGGGTTGCGGGGCGTCAGGCTGGGACTGGTCGTTCCCGGGCTGTTCGCCATGCAGGTGCGCGCGATCGCCGAGGCGGTCGTGGAACGGTCGCGGGCAGGCGGGACTCCACGCGCCGAGATCATGGTTCCGCTGGTGGACACGGTGGAGGAGCTGCGCCTGGTCAGGGAGGAGGCCGAACGGGTCCTGGCCACCGTCTGCGCGGAGAAGGGCGTGGACGTCACCTGCCCGGTCGGCACGATGATCGAACTGCCGAGGGCGGCGCTCACCGCGGGCCGGATCGCCCGGGAGGCCGACTTCTTCTCGTTCGGCACGAACGATCTCACCCAGACGACCTGGGGCTTCTCCCGCGACGACGTGGAGGCCGCCTTCTTCTCCGCCTACCTGCAGAAGGGCGTGTTCCCGGCGTCGCCGTTCGAGACCGTCGACCGCGAGGGCGTGGGCCGACTGGTACGGATCGCGGTCACCGAGGGCCGCGCGGCACGCCCCGAGTTGGAGATCGGTGTGTGCGGAGAGCACGGGGGCGATCCGGCATCGGTGCACTTCTTCCACGAGGTGGGACTCGACTACGTTTCCTGCTCGCCGTTCCGCGTACCGATCGCACGTCTGGAAGCCGGGAGGGCGGCCGTTTCGACGGGCACTGCGGACGGCTGAGGGCCTGCCGCACCGCACCGGGACCGGTACGGGCCCGGTCGGGCCGTCCCGACGGGTGCGGGGACGGCCCAGCCGGGCGTGGAAGGCTCCGCGGGCGCATCGTGATCGTGCGCCCTGAGACCGGAGTCCACGAGGGCGGACGCGGCACGCCGACCGGTGGGCGGGTCACGCGGGCTCTCCGAACCCGGTCCACGGACCAGGCCCACCGCGACCGTTGAACCTGAACGCACCACCGCGAGAACGCTCCACCGCGAGTGACGGACAGAAGGCCGTGTCGAGGGCTCCGGGCGCAGGCGCCTGTCGACCGCTGCGGCGCACGCCGCGCGACGCCGGCGGTGGCTCGGCACGTCCCCCACCCGACACCGGGCCAATGCTCCGACGTCAACGGTCGTCCGCCGTGTCCGCGGGCGGCGGATTGCCGAACTCGCATCGGACGTCGACGACCCCCTCCACGGACCCGGCCAGTCGGCCGACGATGGGGACGAGGCCACTGTCGCCGACCGTTCCGCCGAGCGTGACGACCCCGTCCTCCACTTCGACCCGTACTCCTGGACGCGAGTCCGCGAAGAGGCGGTCGACGAGATCCTGGACTTCGGCCGCGATGTCGTCGTCGGGGCGGAGGAACACCTTGAGGAGGTCCGCCCGGCTGACCATGCCCTTCAGAACGCCGTGCGCGTCCACGACGGGCAGGCGCTTCACATGCCGCCGGGCCATGAGGCGGGCCGCGTGGGGCAGGGTCGCCGCGGCCCGGACCGTGACCGGCGGAGCGGTCATGAGGTCCTCGGCCCTCACGTCCCCGGCCCTTTCGGCGTCCGGGCGGTGCAGTGGGTCCGCGCGGGCCGGATCGGTACCGCGGACCTCCTCCTTCCGGAGCAGGTCGGCTTCGGAGACGACGCCGACCACGCGCCTTTCGTCGTCGACGACCGGGACGGCGGTCACGCTCCATCGCCCCATGGCGGCCACGATGTCCTTGAACCGCGCGTGAGGAGCGACCGCGACGACTTTCTTCGTCATCACGTCTTCGACGGAGCGCGGTGCGGAGAACGTCATGGTGCGCCTCACGGAGAGCCTGCCGACGACAGGTGGTGACAGCACTTGCCGTCACTGTCCCACGGCCCGGTGGCGTCCGGGATGGGCCGACGGGGGCCGGCTCGGGGCCGTCCGGCCCAAGCGCCCCGCGCTCGGTGCGGGACACCCTGGCGGTGGAGGACCCGGAGCGGGCGGCGACCCTCCGCGCCGTCGGCGCACCGGATGCCGTGCCGGGGAGCCCGGCGCTGCGCCATGACCCTGATGCCCGACGAGGGGAGGCGGACCCACGATGTCCAGCACGTCCGCGCACGGTTCAACCGCCGGACCGTCGCCGCACTCGCGCACCGACATGGGCCGGCGGCTCGCGGCCCGGCGCGAGCAACTCGGGCTGACCCGGGAGGAGGTGGCCGAGCGCAGTGGGGCGGCCGCCACCTACGTCCAGTACCTGGAGGAGCAGCCCGCGGCACCCGACACGGCCACGCTGCAGCAGATCGCCGCCGCCCTGGAGACGACGGTGGCCGAACTGGCCGGGGGGACGGTCGACCAGCCGCCCGGGCTGGGCGCGGCCCTGCGGGACGCGGGACTGGCCGAGCTCGACGAAGCGGAATGCCGGTCCCTGATGTCCGGCCATGGTGTGGGGCGGATCGGGGTGCTCACGCCGGAAGGGCCGGCGGTGGTACCGGTGAACTACGTGGTCGACGGCACCGACATCGCCTTCCGTACCGCGCTGGGCAAGGTGCCCGCCTTCGCCGCGGGAAGCGAGGTCGCCTTCGAGGTGGACCGCATCGACGACGCCTTCAGCCGGGGGTGGAGCGTCCTGGCCGTCGGAACGGCGCGCGCCGTCACCGAGGAGGCGGCGGTCCGCCGGCTGACGGAACTGGCCCCGACCTCACCCTGGGCCGGCGGGCACCGCGACCTCTGGGTCGAGCTCACGCCGTCCCGCGTCACCGGGCGCAGGATCGTCGCAGCGGACGGCTGACCCGCCGGGTCCCGGTACGGCGGATCACGCGGTAGGACACGGCCATCGTGACCTCGTACGGGTCGGTGGTGGCCGCGTCGGCCACGGCGAGCACCCTCCTCGAAGTGCACCTCACGGGACGAGCGGTCCGGGACCCCGGGCGATCGGGCAGCGCCCTTCCGGAACCCGCCCCGGGCGATCGCGGTTCCAGCCTGCGCCGCGGCCACGCCCACCGGGCAGGGCTGAACGGCCCCCGGCCGGAACCGACCGGCTTCCGCCCGCCACGCCCGCAACGGGCACGACGGGGACGGCCCGGAGCCCGTTCGCCCCGGTCCCCGGTCCGGCTCACGAGCCGCGGCTCCGTCCGGGACGGGGCCGGGGGGACCGTCGTCTCCGCGGTACGGACCCGAGACCACCCCGCCGAACCGACGGCGGGGCGAGTGTGACCTCTCGACCCACGCGGATCGTGCCGCCCGAGGACACACGGCCGACCGGTCTGACGGACGAGGAGGCGGCATGCCGGCTGCGCGAGCACGGGTCCTGACCGTCGGGTCTCCTCCCCGAGGATGCCGTGTGCCGCGCCCCGGACCAGGGCCGAACGGTCCCGGTCCGCGCCTGCGCCTCAGCCCTCCCGGCCTTGTTGATCGGGCCTGCCCTGTTGATCGGGCCTGCCCTGTTGATCGGGCCTGCCCTGTTGATCACGACGAGCGGAGCTCCCGGTCGGATCCACCCGGATGTCCACCACGCCCTCGACCGCGCGGACGGCCTTGGCCAGCAACGGAACCAGCCGTCGGTCCCGGAGCTCCCCGCTGAGGGTGACCACTCCGTCCGTGACGGACGCCTCCACCCCGACGGCGGCCGGAAGGTCCGCGAGTACGTGGCGACGGACGTCCTCGGCGAGGTCCTCGTCCGTGCGCAGGAACACCTTCAGCAAGTCGCTGCGGCTGACCACGCCTTCCAGCATGCCGACCCGGTCGACCACCGGGAGCCGCTTCACCCGTCGCCTTGCCATGATCCGCGCGGCCTCCGCGACGGTCGCCCCCGGGTGGACGGTGACCGCGGGGCTCGACATGAGCTCGCCGGCGGTCACCGCACCCGCCTTCCACAGGTCCGGCCGGGCCCCTTCGCCGAGCGTCGGGGCGTCGATGCGGAACTCCTCCTTCGGCAGGAGATCGGCCTCGGACACCACGCCTATGACCCTCCCGTCGCCCTCGACGACCGGCAGGGCACTGACCTTCCACTGGTCCATCAGCTCCACGATCTCCTTGTACGCGGCGTGACGCCCCACCGCGACCGCGGCGTGGGTCATGACGTCGCTCACCGTGCGCGGGGAATCGGTCATGACGGTGCCCCTTCCTGGGTGGCGGGACTCCCCCGGGGCGGACCCTCCGCGGCGGCGAGCGGCCTCGCGGCGGACGTGCTCCACGGCGCCCGCACGAGTGACGCGAGGGCGACGTCGCACGTGCCCCTGTCCCTGCCACCACGCTGGCCCTGCGCGGGGGCCGGCCACATGGGCCGAACGGCCCCGGAGCAGGGGCTGCCCCGCCCGCCCTGCGGGCTGCCCCCACGCGGCGCGGTGACGAGTCGCGTGGGTGGTGCGGCGAGCGGCGAACCGCTCGGATGCCGCTGACCTGAGGGCGCCCGGAACGTGGGCAGACGCTGCACTCCGGCCGTCCATGCGGTGCAGGCCGAGCCCGGCCTGCCGAAGTGCCGGTGTGGCGCGTGTCGTTGACGACATGGGCGGCGACGAGTCTGCAAGCAGGTGAATATACGTATCTGATAGGAAAAATCGCATTCAAGGAGCCGGCTCCGGGGCCGGTGGACGCCGCACGCACAGACGCCGTAAGGACGAGGAGACAGCGGTCATGGAACCGGTAGCCCGCACGGCGGTCATCGGGATCGGCAACGAGTTCCGCCGGGACGACGGGATCGGCTGGGCCGTCGTCGCCGCGCTGAAGGACCGGGCCGCGCGGCAGCCGCTGTCCCAGGGCACCGTACTGGCGCAGTCCGACGGGGACCCCGGCCGGCTGATCGGCCTCTGGGAGGACACCGCCCTGGCGGTGGTCGTCGACGCCTGCTTCCCCCCGTCGGTGCGGCCGGGGCGGACGCACCGGTGGTCCGGGAACCCCGACGGCTCCTTCCACCCGGCCGGCCCGGCTCGGCACAGCACGCACGGACTCGGCCTCGCCGAGGCGGTCCGGCTCGGCGACGTCCTCGGACGAGGTCCCGGCCGTCTCGTCGTGTACGCGGTCGAGGGAGCGGACCGTTCGCTGGGCACGGGACTCACCCCGGCGGTGGCACGCGCGGTGCCGGGTCTGGTCCGGCGGATCGAGGCGGACATCCGCCGCCACCGCGAGGTTCCGGCCCACGGCCCGCGGGGACGGGTGAGTACCGGCGACCGCCCCGGGGACGGGTCCGCACCAGGGACACGCCGGACCCATATCGGAGCCGGAGGGAGACGCACCTGACACCCTGTCCACGACCGACAGCACACCGCCGCCTTCGCGCACAGCGCGGGGCCGCAGTCGTGGAAGTCGTTCCTCCATCCGGCGCGTGTGCGTCAGTGGAGCGCCGACCGCGGCCCCGACGGCGGGCTGACCGTGCACCCGGAGGCACCCGGGAGCGTTGCGTACGCCTTCCTCGGCGTGAGGCCCTGCGATCTGCGGGCCATTCGGATCCTCGACCGGGTGATGGCCGGCGGCCGCTACCGTGACCCCGCCTACCTCTCCCGGCGAACGGGCGCCTTCCTGATCGCCGTCGAGTGCACCGAGCCGGGTGCCACCTGCTTCTGCGTCTCGATGGGCACGGGACCGGCAGCGGACGCCGGATACGACCTCGCGCTGACCGAGGCGTGGACGCCGCCGGCCACCGGTTCCTGTGCCGCAGCGGAAGCCCGGAGGGTGCGGCGGTGCTCGCGGAGCTCCCGCGCCGCGACGCCGACGAGCCCACCCGCGCGGCAGCCGCCTCCGCGGTGAGCGAGGCGGCCCAACGCATGGGCCGGTCCATGCCTCCGGTACCTGCGCACGCTGATGCGGGAGACACCCTGGAGGCGGACCGCTGGGACGACGTCACGGCCAGATGCCTGAGCTGCGGCAACTGCACCATGGTCTGCCCCACCTGCTTCTGCACGACCACCGAGGACGTGACCGATCTGACCGGCGACCACGCGGAGCGGTGGCGCCGCTGGGACTCCTGCTACGACCTGGACTTCTCGCTCCTCCACGGCGGCCCGGTCCGGGCCACCCCGCGCAGCCGGTACCGCCAGTGGCTCACCCACAAACTGGGCACGTGGCACGACCAGTTCGACAGCTCCGGCTGCGTCGGCTGCGGCCGGTGCATCGTCTGGTGCCCCACCGGCATCGACCTCACCGAAGAGGCGCACGCCCTCCACCGGGAGGCCACGCGGACGGGGAGCGCACCGTGACCCCGCAGACGGGCGGCGACACCGGCGAAGGGGTGCTCACGGCCCTGCCCGCCGAGCATCGCGGCCGGTTGACGGCCCTCGCCCACGAAGCAGCCTTCCCGAGCGCCACACGGATCTTCGAGGAGGGCGAGGAGGCGGACCGCTTCTGGATCATCCGCTCGGGCACCGTCGCGCTCGACGTGCATGTTCCCGGGCGCGGTCAGGTCGTCGTCGAGACCATCGGCAGGGGCGCCCTGCTCGGCTGGTCGTGGCTGTGCCCGCCCCGGCACTGGCACCTCGGCGCCGAGACCCGGGCCCCGTGCGGGCGTGGGAGTTCGACGCCGCCGCCGTGCGCCGCCTGTGTGCCGAACGCCCCGAACTGGGGGTGGCGTTGATCACCGTGGTCGCCGAGCGGCGCCCTCTGCCCGACGTACGGACGGGGCTGCTACGGCTGCTTCGGCCCGGCCGGCACGACCAATCTCCCCGCGCTGGTCTCCCTCATGCACCGCGACGGGATGGGCGACGAGGACATCGACAGGTTCCTGCACACGTTCAACGTCACCGCCTTCACCGCCGTGGAGGAGGAAGGACCCGGATGAACGAGCCGGCGACCCGGTCCCAGGTGCTGCGCGTCCCCGCCCTCAGCCGGGTCGAGGGGGAGACCGCACTGCACCTGCGCGTCCACGAGGGCACCGTCGAGGAGGCCCGCCTGAGCATCTACGAGGCTCCGCGGTTCTTCGAGGCCTTCCTGCGCGGCAGGTCCCACACCGAACCCCCCGACCTCACCTCGCGCATCTGCGGGATCTGCCCCATCGCCTACCAGCTGAGCGCCTGCCGGGCGCTCGAGGACGTCTGCGGCGTCGCGGTCGACGGACAACTCGCCGCGCTGCGCCGCCTGCTGTACTGCGGCGAGTGGATCGAGAGCCAGACGCTGCACATCCACCTGCTGCACGCCCCGGACTTCCTCGGCCACGACGACGTGATCAGCATGTCCCGCTCCCACCTGGCCCATGTCGAGCGCGGACTGCGCCTCAAGCAGACCGGCAACGCCGTCGTCGAACTGCTCGGGGGGCGCGCGATCCACCCCGTCAACGTCCGGCTCGGAGGCTTCCACCGCACCCCGACCCGTGCCGAACTCCGTCCCCTCGCCGAACGGCTGCGCACCGCCCTCGACGACGCCTTCGACACCCTGCGCTGGGTCTCCGGCTTCGACTTCCCCGACGCGGAGTGCGACGCCGACCTGCTCGCCCTCACCGAGCCGGGCACCTACGCGATCGAGTCCGGAACCCCGGCCGTGCTCCCGTACGACCGCACGCTCCCGCCACGCGGCTTCCCTCTGCGTGAGTTCTCCGACCACGTCATCGAGGAACAGGTCCCCCACTCCACGGCCCTCCACTCCCGGCTGGACGGCCGGAGACATCTCACGGGCTCCCTCGCCCGCTACGCGCTCAACGGCCACCTGCTCTCCCCGACTGCCCTCGAAGCGGCACGCGAGGCAGGGCTGGGCGCTCCCCCGCTGACCTCGCGGACGGAGGGCGGTGGGCCGGGCGAGGTCTGCAGGAACCCGTACCGGAGCATCCTCGTCCGCGCCGTGGAGGTCCTCTACGCCGTGGAGGAGGCCCTCCGGATCATCGCGGCGTACGAGCGGCCCGCCCGGCCGTATGTGGAGGTGCCCGCCCGCGCGGGCGTCGGGCACGGTGCGACGGAGGCCCCGCGGGGGCTGCTCTACCACCGCTACGCCCTCGACGGCGAGGGACGCGTCCCGACGCCCGCATCGTGCCGCCGACCGCCCAGAACCAGGGGGGCCATCGAGGAGGACCTGCGCAGGCTCGTCCAGGCCGGGCTGGACCGCGGTGAGGACTCCGAGGCCGAGCTCACCCGGCTGTGCGAACGTGCCGTCCGCAATCACGATCCGTGTATCTCGTGCTCGGCGCACTTCCTCGAACTGGACATCGTACGGACGCCGGGACCCGACTGATCCGCTCGACCGCGGAAGGGCCGAGCGGTCGGGGCGACGGCCGCCCGCCCCCGGCAGCCCTCGGCGCCACCGCGCCTCGCGGCGGACGCGGGCATGCGGCTCGTCGGCCCCGTATGCCGGGAGCCGACCCACCGAGGAGTCCGTCGGGCTCGAGCGGTCGCCCCCGCCCTGCCCGAGGGCGGGCGGCAGGACCGGTCCGGTGGCCGCGGCACGCAACGGCGGGAGGGGCCCATCCGCTTCTCGCGGATCCTGATCGCGCGGTGCGCGATGGGGTGTCGGCCACTTTCCACCGCTCCCCCGCGTCCCTCACGGGCCCCTCCCGTCAGCTTCAGGAAAGCACTCGTCCCGGCGTGGGCAACAGGACCGACCGGGCCGACGCGCCGGGCCGAACGGCCCCTTCCGGCCTGCCGATCACGCCACCGCCGCGTCCTCGGCCCTGTCAGACGCATGCGGCCCGCCGTGGTGTCCCGACGCCGGGCGGCCGCACCCCGGAACACGGCCCCGGCGGCAGGCACGGTCACCACCGGGCAGGACGCCCGGTGCAGCAGGCCGTGCGGAACGGAGCCGAGCCGCATGCCGGCGAAGCCCTCATGTCCCCGGCGTCCGACGACGAGGGGTGCGTGCTCGGCGGCGCCGGCCAGCACGTCGACCGGGTGCCCGGGCCGCACCTCGCGGCTCAGGGTGACGTCGGCCCACGTACCGGACCGTCTCTCGGTCGCCGCCTTGCGAACGAGTACCGGCCCGCGCCGGACGATGCCCCCACCCGGACGTTACGCAAGGTGGGGGCGGGGGACGAGGACCGTCCGGCCCCGGTCCGGCGAGCTGTTCGTCCCGGAGGAGCGCTCCGCTGGGACCATCGGGCCCCGCTACGGGCTGTTCGGCCCCTGCGGGCCGGACGCGGGCGGCGGTTGACTGGTCGTGTCGCAACCGCAAGACCGAGGAGGCCGGATCATGGCTGTACTCGCACGCAAGCAGAGGTTCCCGTTCCCGGATCTGCCGGACTGGTTCGAGGACTTCCCCGCCCGGTTCAGCATGCCGGCCATGGCCGATCTGCACACCATGAGGATCGAGGAGTACACGGAGGGCGGCAGGTACGTCATCCGTGCGGAACTCCCGGGCATCGAGGTGAAGGACCTGGACGTGACCGTGGAGGACGGCATCCTCACCATCAGGGCGGAACGTACCGAGCGCGAGGTGGACAAGCACCGCAGTGAGATCCGGTACGGATCGATCACCCGCGCCCTCGCTCTGCCGAAGAGCGCCGACGACGGCGACGTCCGCGCCGAGTACACGGACGGCATGCTCACGGTGAGCGTGGGTCTGGGCGAGGAGAAACCTGAGCCCAAGCACATCGAGATCAAGCACGCCGTGTGAACCGTGAACACCGGCGGTGTCGTCCGGACGGGCCGCGGCATCCCGTACCGTCCGGCGACCCGCACCGGGGCCCGGTCCACCGGCGATCCACCGCTCCGGTTCCGGGCCCGGGCAGAGCATCCACGTCACCCCGTGGGCCGTCACGCAGACACGTGAGCCGGCCCCGGACGGAGGTGCCGCACCCTGCGGCTCCTCGTGCAGTGCGGACTTCTCGGGGGCGGGCCCGATGCGTTCCGCACCGCCGCGCTCCGGTACCGCCCGGCCCTGGGCGTCGATCGAGCCCCGAGAGGGCACCCGGTGACGGCCGGCGCGCGCGACGTCCGGCATGGGGGCGAGTGCCCAACCTGCGCGTAGTGGGCGCAGGGGGCGCGGTGGGCCGTGAGGGAACGGCTCCGTACCCGTCCCGCTCCCCGGGGAGCGAACCCGCTCTCCGCACGCACGCTGAAGGACGGTGTCGTCGTGGAGGAACACCACCGCACAACGCGTTCGCGTCACCTGCACACCCGTTGCGGCCGTGCGATCCGCGTAGCCAGATTCGCGCCCCACGAGCTGCCCGCGGGGATGGGACGCGTGATTCTGGACACCCTCCGTGCCCCGTACGACGACCGCGGGGTATGGGCGTCGCTCACTCCGGAGGAAGCCAGGCGGCTCGCCGGGCTCCTCCTCTCGGAGGCGGAGGCGGTCGAGAGCCGCACGCCCACCTCCGGACCGCACCTCGCCGTCGTACCGCTGCACGGTGACGCCTGTGCAGTGACGGTGCGAGGGCACGCGTTGAGGGTCGACCAGCCGGTCACCGACGGCGGCCAGGACACGGGTCCCACACCGGTCGAGCTCTTCGTGGCGTCCGTGGCCGCGTGCGTCGCCCACTACGCCGGGCGCTTCCTCGAACGGCACGGCCTCGATCGCGGCGCCCTGCGCGTCACCGCCGATCACACGATGGCCGCCGACCGTCCCGCGCGCGTGGCCACGCTGACCGTCGACGTCGATGTGCCCGGACTGCCACCGGCCAGGGCGAGGCCCCTGGAGGCGGTGGCCGCCCGCTGCGCCGTCAAGAACACGCTCGAGCACCCTCCCGCGATCACGGTCCGGCTCCGCGACGACGGCCGGGCTCCGCGGCCGGTGGGAAGTTCCGCGGCCGGTGGGGACCAGCCCCGCCGTTGACGCACGGCACGGCGGGGCTCGCATCGGCCTCATGTGCGGAAAACCGGGTCCGTTCGGACCGTCGGTGGGACCGGTCGGGCCCTGTGCCGGGGAGGTCGCGCACACCAGATTGGCAGGGGGACGACGCGACGAGGGGCGCCGGATCCGGGCCGGCCACAACCGCCCGGGGCGCTCGGAAGGGGCTGACGCAAGATGAGGCACCGGCGCGTTGCCGATCTGATGACCCCTGATGCCGTCGCGGTGCTCCCCGGCACCACCTTCAAGGAGATCGCCCGCTTGCTCGACGAGTTCGGCATCAGTGCCGTGCCCGTCGTCGATGTCGACGGGCGACCGCTGGGCGTGGTGTCCGAGGCGGACCTCGTGCGCCGTCAGGCATCCGGAGGCGGGGCTCCCACGGCCGAGGGGCTCATGACGAGTCCCGCCGTCGTCGCCCGTCCGGAATGGAGCGTGGTCAAGGCCGCCAGGGTGATGGAGAGGAACCGGATCAAGCGGCTGCCGGTGACGGACGACGCCGGTTGCGTGATCGGGGTGCTCAGCCGCAGTGATCTGATCCAGCTGTTCCTGCGACGGGACAGGGCGATCCAGGAGGAGATCCTGGAGGACGTCCTCACCCGTACGCTCCGTCTGTCTCCGTCCGCGCTCTCCGTCGAGGTCGCGGACGGCCGGGTGACGCTCAGCGGCACGGTTCCGCGCAGAAGCCTGGTTCCCGTGACCGTGCGGCTCTGCGAGAGCGTCGACGGCGTCGTGGACGTCACCGACCGGCTGGCCTTCACCTGGGACGACATCGTGAGCACCACGCGCGAGCCGACCCCCGCGGCAGGTGAGGCGCCCCACGGGGCACCGTGACCTCCCGCCCGATGCGCCGCACCCGTCCCTCGGTCTCCTCCAGGCAGTGCCCGAGCCCTGCTCCGCGGGCACGCGCCCGGGCGGGCATGCTCCGGCCGCTCCGGGGAAGCCGGAGGGGACCCCTACGAGAGGAGTGCGTCATGATGGCTGCCGGAATCGTTGCCGTGTGCGCGGTAGTGCTTGTGCTCGCCTTCGTTCTGCCGCGCCTGTCAAGGCACCCGCAGAACGGCACTCAGCGTGTGCTGGGCACGGGTGCCCGTGCGGGCGGGAAGGCTCCCGGAATGCTGGGACGCATGTTCGGCAAGTCGTTCCACAGCAGTTCCCGGGCTGTCGGGCGGTCCGGATCGGCGGGGCGCCGGGCGAGGAACCGACTGCCGTTCTGATGTCGCACGTGTGACGGACTCGCACACGCCCCCGGTTCCCGAGCCGGGGGCGCGCCCGGTTTCCTGGCCGGGGTATGAGCACTGGGTCCTGCTTCAGCCACGATCGGCACCGGACGCGGCGCCCGTACCGGCACCTTCACGGTGCGGGCACCGCGTCCGGTGCGTCTTCACGTCTGCCCCGAGCGCCGGTCGACGCCCCGATCGGCGTCGGACCGGCTCGCCGCCGCACCGAGAACGCGCTGCGGCTCGCCACTCTGTCCGGCAGCGCCGAGTTCCTGGTCGCGCCTGGGGTGAGGCGTCGCGGGTCCTGGGTCCTCGTGGGTCACGGCGGTCCGTCGCGACCCGACCGGTCCGCGGAGGAATCCCCGGGTCAGTCGGGCGGGGTGAGGAGCCCGTCGATGAGATAGACGGTGGCGTTGGCGGTGGTGATGTTGCCGCAGACAATGTCCGCCGTTTTGTTGACCTTGAAGGAGGTACCCGAGCCGGAGGTGGTGAGCTGCGAGCCTTCCAGCGTCTTGAACGAGCCGTTGGGCAGCTCGCTCGGGGTGATGTCGGCGTTCACGACGTGGTACGTCAGTACCTTCTTCAACTGCTCCGGGTCGTTCAACAGGGATTGGCGCTGTGCCTGGGTCAGGCTGTTGAAGGCGTGGTTGGTGGGCGCGAAGAGGGTGATGTCCTGCGATCGGTTGAGGGTGTCGTCCAGTCCGGCCTTCGCCAGCGCCGACGCCAGTTGTGTCAACTGGCGGCTTCCGGCCGCGGCGTCCGCCACCTTCTGTTCGGCCATCGCCGCGGCACTGCCTGCCCCGCTCCGGGGCAGTTCCGAGCAGTCGGGCCCGAACGTTCCCGTCGGACCGGGAGTCGGCTCCTGTGCGTAGGCGTTCGGGGCGAAGGCGCCGAGCGCGAGCGGGACGGCGACCACCGGGGCGACGGCCGCCTGTGCCATGCGCGTTGCCGTGGACCTCATGCTGACCTCCTCGGGGACGAGCTTCCGAGCGTGCCGCCGGGACCGCCCGCCCGGCGCGCCCCGGCCGGCGCGGGAGAGAGCCGCATCCGGCAGGCCTCTCACGGTGCGGTGCCGGGGGATCTCCCCGGTGGTCACTTCCCGGCGCAGACGACCTCGACGAAGTGCCCCACCTGCTTCTCCGGCAGGCGTCGCGCGAGGTCCGCCTCACTGATCATGCCGACCAGGCGATGGTTCTCGACGACCGGCAGCCGTCGGATCCTGTGCTGCTCCATGGCCTGCAGTACCTCGTCCGAGTCGGCCCCGGCGTCGATCGTCACCGGCTTGCCCTGCTCGAGCATGCCCGCGGTCATGGTCTTCGGGTCCTTGCCCTTGGCAAGGCACTTGACCACGATGTCGCGGTCGGTGATGATCCCGTGGAGCCGGTCGTCCGGCCCGCAGATCGGGAGAGCTCCGATGCCCAGCTCACTCATCCGGCGCGCCGCGTCCGCCAGGGTCTCGCTCTCCTGGATGCACGTGGCGCCGACGTGCATGATCTCCCGTGCAGTGGTCATGGCCGTCTCCTTCGATCCTGGCGATCTGCGGCGGGGGGAGAGCCGCCGTCCCGACGGGCCCCCATGCCAGTGTGGGTCGTCCGCATCGCGTACGCATGCCAGGGCGCACGCCGTTCCCGGCAGCGCCGGGACGGCCCGGGAGGCTCGCGGCGTCGACGGCAG
Organism: Streptomyces sp. WMMC940; assembly: GCF_027460265.1. Taxonomy (NCBI): domain Bacteria; kingdom Bacillati; phylum Actinomycetota; class Actinomycetes; order Kitasatosporales; family Streptomycetaceae; genus Streptomyces; species Streptomyces sp. WMMC940. The sequence goes on along the minus strand of NZ_JAPZBC010000001.1, from coordinate 7,003,939 downwards.
TGCGTGCAGGTCAACCCGTCGGCAGGACGAGCGTGCAGCTCTCCCCCGGTTGCGACGGTGACGGCCCTGTCGGTCAGCACCACCCGGATCGGCGATTCCTCCGAGTCCGGTACGACGATCCGCAACTGCCCCCGTCGCAGCCGTACGTCGACCCCCCAGTGGCCGCGGTACCGCAGCGAGAACCCGTACTCGGACAGCGCGGGAAGAGGCACCGGATCGAGCCGCAACGCCTCCTCGCGGGTCTCCAGTCCGGTCAGGCCGCGCTGGACCAGGTCGAGGGTTCCGGCCATGGCGCCGAGGTGGACGCCCTCGCCGGTGGTGCCGCCCTGGATGTCGGCGATGTCCGCCTCTAGGGCCTCCCGGCAGTACTTCCACGCGTCGGCCCGTCTGACCCGGGCGAGGACCCAGCCGTGGACGAGGCCGCTGAGGGTGGAACCGTGGCTGGTGCGCCGGAGGTAGTAGTCGACCGTCCTGCACCACAGCTCGTCGTCGAGGCCGTAACCGAGACGGCCGAACAGTTGCCGCAGCTCGGCCGGCGAGAAGAGGTAGCCGAGCATCAGGACGTCGGCCTGCTTGGAGGCCTGGTAGCGGTTGACGTCGTCCCCCTCGGCCTCGAGTATCCGGTCGAGGCGCCGGATGTCGTCGTACCGCTCCCGGTAGACGTCCCAGTCCAGCTCCTCCAAGTCGCCGTAGCCGTCGAACTGGCTGACGACACCCCGGTGGTGAGGCACCGTCAGCAATCGGGACACCTCGTCCCACCTGGGGAGTTCGTCGACGTCCAGCTCCATGCGTTCGAAGAGTTCCCGGCGACGCCATTCCGGAAGGCGCCGCACCAGGTCCAGGGTGCGGCCGAGCACCCAGGCGGCGGTGACGTTGGTGTACGCGTTGTCGTCCAGTCCGGGCCGGTCCGCACCCGGGTAGCCGTCGTGGTACTCGTCGGGGCCGACGACCCCGCGGATGCGGTAGCGGCCCGACTCGGGGTCGAGGGCGGCCGTGTCCGCCCAGAAGCGGGCGATGTGCAGCAGCATCTCCGCGCCCTTGGTGTGCAGGAACTGCGTGTCGCCCGTGGCCTCGCAGTACCGCCAGACGTTGTACGCGATCGCCGAGCCGACGTGGTGCTGCAGCCGGGAGTGGTCCGGCAGCCACCGGCCCGAGCGGGGATTGAGATGCAGCCGTGGGGCCTCCTCACGGCCGTCGCCGCCGCTCTGCCACGGGTACATCGCCCCGGCCCGGCCCGTCTCCCGGGCGGCGCGGCACGCCTGCGGAAGGCGCCGGTACCGGTAGTTCAGCAGCGCGCGGGACACCTCGGGGAAGTGCAGGTTCAGGTACGGCAGCACGAACAGCTCGTCCCAGAGGACATGTCCGCGGTACGCCTCGCCGTGCAGTCCCCGGGCCGGCACGCCCACGTCGAGGTCCGCGGTGTGCGGGGACACCGTCTGCAGGACGTGGAAGAGGTGCAGGCGCAGGACGCGACCGGCCTGGCCGGGCACCCGGACGTCGGCGTGCCGCCACAGCTGGGCCCAGGCGGTGACGTGATTCCATCAGGGCGGGGAAGTCCCCGGCTGTGGACGCCCGGTCGACCGCTGCCTCGAGCGGATCGCCGATCGCCGGGTCGCGTGAGGTGTGCAGCGCCACGGTCTTGTCCACGACGACGGGAACGCCGGGAGCGACGTGGATCACGAGACGGCGGACGGCCCGGTGCCGCGCGGGACGGAGCCGCGACGAGATCGGCTCCGGACCGTGGACGACCGTCCGGGCCGCCATGGCGACACCGACGTCGGAGCTGTTGGTGCGGCAGCGCAGCCACACCGTTTCGGACTCCTCCACACCGGTCTCCACCTGCGCCAAGTGGCTCCGGTTGAGGGACCGGTACCGGTGCACGTTGGCGTTGACCACATCTCCGTCGATCGCCGACTCGACTTCGATCTCTCCCGACCGGCCCTCGGCGGTGAAAACGGTGCGCAGCACCGCCAGATGGGGGTCCGCCATGTGCACGGCGCGGATCTGCTCCACACTCAGCACGCCGGCCTGCTCGTCCCGGTAGCGGAAGGTCCGGGTGAGCGTGGCACGCCGCAGATCCAGGGTGTGCCGGTACCGCAGGAACCGGCGGGTGTCCGGGGTGAACCACCGGCCCGGCGGTCCTCCGGCGGGGCGGAGGCGGAACCGCAGCGACAGCCAGTTCGGGAGGTTGACCAGGTCCTCGTTCACCACCGGGCGACCGGCCACGGTGGACTCCAGACGGTTGTAGCATCCGGCCGCGTAGGTCCCGGGGTAGTGCACCAGGCCCGCCCTGCTCTCGGGGACGGCCCCACGGGTGGCGAAGTAGCCGTTGCCGAGCGTGCAGAGCGACTCACGCAGCCGTTCGCCCGCCGGTTCGTAGCCCTCGTACTGCCAGGTCCACTCCCCCATACGCCGTCCTCACCCTCTTCCTTCCCGAGGTGTACGGGAGCGCGATGGACGCGGACGTCAGGTGCGCTCGGGGACGACGGCGACCGGGCACTCGGAGTGATGGAGCAGGGCGTGGGCCACCCTGCCGAGTTGCAGACCGAAGTGGCCGTGCGGTCTCAGGGCGCCGACGACCAGGAGGTCGGCGCCGGCCGAAGCGCTCAGCAGGACCTTGTGGGCGGGCCCTTCGACCGCCCGGCCGTCCACCTCGACCCGGCCCCGTACGAGGTCGCGCAGTGCTTCGTCCAGGATCGCCGAAGCCCGCTCCTCGTGCGTGCGGCCGGCGTCGTGCGCGAGGAGAGGATGTCTCGCGTGCTCGTGCGCGGGACACCGCCAGGCCCTCACAGCCTCCAGGACGCAGTCGCGGGCCTCGGCCTCACGGAGGGCGAACCGTACCGCTCCCATGTCCTCGGCCGATTCGCCCACGCCGACCACCACCCGCCCGTAGGCCCCCTGCCGGTTCCGTTCGGACCCCCGCACCACGACGACCGGGCACGTCGCGCGGGCCGCCACCGTGAGTCCGACCGATCCCAGCAGCAGCCCGCCGAGATCACTGCGACCTCGGGATCCCGTGACCACGGCGGAGGCGAGGTGCCCCTCCCGCAGCAGCGCGGACACGGCGTCGTCGGGCAGTACCTCGCCGGACACCTTCACCTCGGGGGCGCGCAGCCGGGCCCGCTCCGCGGCGGACGCCACGATGTGCTCCCCCATGACCTCTTCGGCCGGACGATCGGTGCTGAAGGACGGCCGCCTGCCCTCGTAGCGCTCCCACAGGGAGGCGTGGACCAGGCGCAGGGGGAGCCCGTGCCGTGCGGCTTCGTCGACGGCCCAGTCGACCGCCCGCAGGCTGGAGTCCGACCCGTCCACGCCCACGACCAGCGGGAGTTCCATCGCCCCCACCGCCTTCCTGTCCGGCCTCGTCGAGCACCCCCTGTGAATACCGTTGCACCACCCGGACACCGCCGCGACACACCCGGGATCGGCTCCCGGACCCCCCGCGGCCGGTGGCTCCGGCCCCGGAGCCCCGGCGGGGCCGTGCGTCCGGAGGGCCCCTCCCGCCTCCTGCCGCCTCGGGAGTCGCCCGGCGGTCCCGGCACCCGGTCAGCCGCCCGGTCCGCTCACCGAGGGGCCGGACCGATACGGCGGCCGGTGAGGCGCTGGGGCCGGATCGACACCCACATCTCTCGCTCACCACCCGCCCACGGGTGGGCGTGAGCGCCGTCCGCCAGCCGTCGCACCGCATCGGGTTCCGTGACGTGTCGCGCCGGGCCGACGGCGAGAACACTCCAGCCCTGGCCGGCGGTCTCGTCCAGATGATCGACCTCGAAGGCGACCTCGGAATCCACGGCCGCCGCGGGCAACGAACCGGGTGCGGTGCGGAAGGCGATCTCGTCGTCGATGACCTCGTAGTTCACCGGAACGACTGCCGGGCCGACGGGTGCCGTCAGGGCGACGCGGCCCACGCCATGGGTGGAGAGCAGGGCGCGGCACTCGTCGGCATCGAGTTCCCGCAGTTCGGGATGGAGGAGGGCCTGGCCTTGCCCGGGCGGCAGATCGATGCCGCCCCCGCGCAGGGCTTCCACGCTCGTTCCCAGCGCGCCGGCGAGTCGGGTCAGCGTGCCCAGACCGGGGTCGGCCGGGCGTTCTTCCAGGTACGCGAGGTACTGCGGAGCCATGGCGGCGCGGCCGGCCACGGTGGCCCGGGTGAGCCCCTGCCGCTCGCGCTCGGCGGCCACCCGCCGGCCGATGCCGCCGGGGCTGGGGGCCCGGTCGGGCCGGGGCCGTGCGGGCGTCGCGCCCGGGGCATCCGGCCTCGAAGGCGTCGCCCCGGACGCGTGTTCCAGGTGACGGACATGGGCGTCGGGCCCGGGGAACACCAGCGTCACCTGGTCCGTGTCCGACCAGCGCACGTCGTAGGGGGGTGTTCCATCCGCATGGTGGAGTCCGACGATCTCGCCGTCGCGCCTGGTACCGCCGGTCGCCGGGCTGTCGATGACGAGTTGATCGCCGAGGTGCGCTCGCATGACCGCCGCCCCTTCCTCAGAATGTTGCTGCAACCCAACGTGCCACGCGCGTCGTGCCGCCGCACGGGCCGGAAAGCCCTGGTCCTGGGCCGACCAGTCCCCTTCTCGAGGCGGCGCCGACGCGGTCTTGGGCCGCACCCCGCCGGAGTGCCGGTTCCGACAGCTCGACATGACCACGTGCGCCGGCACGGGACTCGAAGGGACAGGCGCCCTGGACGGATCCGTCGAGTTCCGCAGTCCGCTCCCCCTCATCGAACGCCTGTGCAGGAGCGTGGACGGGGTCGTCTCGGTCTCCACGCACCTCACGTACCGGACCGACGACGCCCGAGGACCCGGCGCGCTCGTGAGCCCACGAGGAGCCGAGCCCGGACGCGTCTCGCACACCCGGTCGGCGCCGGACGACCGCGCCGCGGGGTCCGCGCGCGCCCACGTCGCCTCAAGCCCTTCGGCGGCGGTCACCCGGCCCGCCGAATGGCCGAGCGGGTCGGGGCCCGCCGGCGTCAAGGAAGCGTCAGCGATCGGGACGGGCCACGGGGAATCACGGAACGGGCTGCATACTGCTCGTGTGATGCCTGACTGGCTACCCGACCAAGGGATCCGCCGAGCCACTCTCGCCCTGGCGGGAGCAGCGGTCGTCCTGATCGCCGCCGGCGCCTTCCTCGATGCCATGTGGGTGCTCGGCATCGGAGTGTGGGCCGTCATCGCGGCGGCGGCGATCGAACTCGTGTACCGGCCTTGACGAACGCCTCGGCAGCGGGCGTGCACCGGTTACCCGTCCCACGAGCTGCCCGCCCCTGCGCTCCCTCCGCCGCACACGGTCCCTCCGCCGACGCTCTCCTCGTCCAGGTCGCACGTGGCGACCAGGACGCCTTCGGTGAGCTCTACGATCGCCGGTGTCTCCAGGATACCGACGGCCTCCGACGCCTGGGAGCCCGGGAAGCACTGTCGGTCCATGCTCTGCTCCCCCGGCCACCGCGCCCACGAGACCCGCGCTGCGACGGCCGCCTCGGACGTACGACTGCGGCTGAACCGGGGCGGGTCCGCGCACGGCGGCGAGTCCTTTCCCGGGCGCTGGTCGAACCCGGCGCGGTCGTGGGCACCGCCGCGTCCCCGGGACCGTTCCATGCGGCCCCTCGGCAACGCACGCGGTGCCCACGACCGCGGTGACGTCCCCGCGGCGCCCGGGCCGGGCGCCGCCACCCCCGCCCCCGCGGGCGGACGGCGCCCCACCCGGAACACGCCCTACGCGACCGCCACCATGCTGGCGAACACCACGACGTTGTTGGGGTAGTAGCTGCGGTCGGCGTCGAACTGGCCGCCGCAGGTGACCAGTCGAAGGCCCGCGTGATCGAGGTTCTTGTAGACCTCCAGGGTGGGGAACTCCTTCTTCGGGTACTCGGCGATGCGGTCCACGGCGAACTCGGCCGTCTTCCCGTCCTCGCGCGTCACCTTGATCGTGTCGCCGGCCTTCAGCGTCTTCAGCTTCTCGAAGACCGCGGCCTTGCCGTTCCAGGTCACGTGTCCGGCGATCACCGCCGGCCCCTGGGAGCCGGGGGTGGGGCCCGGTTCGTACCAGCCCGCGAGGTCGGGGTTCTTCGGGGTCGTCATCGTCCCGTCCTTGTTCTGCCCGAGCGACTCCAGCTCGCTCTGCACTCCGAGGGACGGGATGGACACCACGCGCGGCGCCGACCGGGCGAGTGCCCCTGCGGCCTTGCCCGCGCCCGCCGCCGACTCCTGACCGCCCGCCGGGTCCTGTGCGGCGCTCCGGTCCGAGCCGGCCGGCGGTGCCGCCGTGTCCTGGCCGCCGCAGGACGTGAGCAGCAGTGTCGCCGCGAGGGCGATCGCTGACACGGTCGCACGCAGGGCGCCGGGTCCCGCCCCGCTGCCCGAGGGGCGGTTCATGCGGCACCCGCCGTCGTCGCCGTGGCCTCGGAGCGGGTCGTCGTCCTCCGGCGGACGACGACCAGCGCACCGGCCGCCGCCGTGGCCGCGACGACGCCGCCGGTCACGGCACCCGGGAAGAGCCCGGCGGCACCGGGTCCGCTGCCGGTCTCGATACCGCCGACCGGAATGGACCCGACCGCGGCGCCCTTGACCACCCCGCAGTTGGTCGGTGCGGTCGCCTCCTGGGGGAGCTTGGGGTCGAGTTCGCTCTTGCCGGCTCCCTCGACGTCGTACTCGCCGTTGTCGTTGCGGTCGATGCCGTGCTGCACGATGTGCAGGTCCTTGATGTTGTCGACCACGTCCTGCGAGACCGTGATGGTCCGCTTGTAGGTGATCTTGCCCTCCTTGTCGGCGACGGGCATCCGGTCGACGGCCAGGCCGCTCCCCGCGTCCGTCCCCCCTTCCGTGGTGAGGGAGATGTTGATGTCGCCGTAGTCCTTCGTGGCCTCGGTGTTGTTGAGGATCCCGTCGCCGTCGGTGTCGTCGCTCGCGTCCGGGCAGTGGAAGTCGTGCCCGTCGGTCGAGCCGTGCAGGTGCTGCGCCGAGGGCTGTCCCGGAACCATGCCCTCCGACTTGATCCACACCGTCAGTTCCCTGCCGCGAAGGCTCAGCATGGCCGTTCCCCGGGAACCGGAGTCGTTCAGCTGCTCGAGGTCGATCTGGAACGCCGGGTTCTCCGCCGCGAACGCCGTGGACGCGACGCAGGTGGTCAGGAGGGCGGCGGGAAGTGCGGCGAGCACCGCGATCCGGCCCGTTCGCTTGGACATCACGTTCGTTCCTGTTCCGCGGCCCCCGGACGGGAAAGCCGCATGTCGTACGGATTCCTGGCGATGCCCGGAGGATCCCGGGCATCGACTCACCCCTTTCCACAGAACAGTTGCCGTGGACGGCGTCACGACCGCGACGCACGGGCGCCCGACGCCGGACACCTGGGCGTTCCGGGCGAGCACGATGCCGCCGCCGTGGCCCCGGACCGGCCCGGGCGGAACCGGGCACGGGCCGTTGCTCGTTGCAACTGATATGTAGTTACCTTTGAAACGTACGGATCCCCGCGGGTGTTCAATGCCCGCGGGTGGAACCGGGGGACTCGGCATCGCGCTGGGCGGGCCCCTTGCGGGAGTTCGGCGTCGTAGGTTGGGAACGGCGAGGCGTACGAGCGCTCGTCACCCTGTTGCGGTCCGTCGTCGAGGAAGCGCCCCCTTCCCGACGCGTCCCGGCGCTCGGGGACAGGCGGACGCGCAGTCGCGACGGGCTCCACGAGATCCTGGGGCCGGCGGGCTTCACCGCGCGGGAGTGGGAAACCATTCCCATCGATCTCAGCGGTTCGGCCGACGAGGTGCGGCAGGCCGTGTCCCGCGTGTACGACCTCGGCCCACTGGATGGACCGGGCCGGGCCGCACCCTGCGAGCAGCGCGCCCCCGCGCGTCGTCCCGCCGCCGGCCTCGCGGGCCCGTACCGCGACCGCCTGGAGCCCTGCCTCACCGCTCCCGCGGCCGGCCGCGCGCGCCCGGCCCGTGTTCCTCCTTCCCGGAGGCGGGCTGCCGCACGGCGTCCGGGCCGGGCTCGGAGGGCAGGACCCGGGCCACGAGCAGCGCCACGTCGTCGTGGTCACCGGGATGACGCAGGGTGCGCAGCAGCGCGTCGCACGTGTCGTCCGGAGAACGTTCTGGGTCGTCCAGGAGGACGAGCAGGTTGTCCAGGCACGCGTCGATGGGCTGGTCCCGCCTTTCGACCAGACCGTCGGTGTACAGGACGAGCTGGTCGCCCGGGTCGAGGGCGACCGTGCCGGCGTGGAAGTCGCCCTTTCCTACTCCCAGCGGGGTGCCGGTGGGCAGATCGAGCAGTTCCCGTGTCCCGTCGGCATGGAGGAGGGCGGCGGGCAGATGACCGGCCTGGGACATGTGGCACTGGCCGGTGTGGGGGTCGTAGGCCGCGTAGACGCAGGTGGCGATGGTCTCCTGCGCGAGGTCCTCGGTGATGCGGTCGAGGTGCTGGAGCACCTCGGCGGGATCGAGGTCGAGACAGGCGAGGGTGCGGGTGGCGGTTCGGAGCTGCCCCATGGTGGCGGCGGCGCTCACGCCGCTGCCCATGACATCACCGACGACGAGGGCGGTCTTGTCACCCCCGAGCGCGATGACGTCGAACCAGTCCCCGCCGATCTCCACCGCGGCTCGGGCGGGCCGGTAGCGGGACGCGACCGCCAGGCCCGGTCGCGGCGGCGGTGCGAGGGGCAGCAGGCTGCGTTGGAGGGCGAGCACCGTGCGTCGTTGCTCCTGTACGGCGCGGTGCCGCTCGGTGACGTCCACGCTCGACGTCACCACGCCCAGGACCTTTCCGTTGGGGGCTTCGAGCCGGTGGAAGGAGATCGACCAGGCGTGCTCGTTCTCCGGGTCCGCCGGGGTCCTGCCGACGGTGTACTGGTCCAGGACCGGGGTGCCGGTCACCAGGACCTGGCGCATCGTCGCTGCGAAGGACGCGTCCAGGAACGGCAGCACCTCGTGGACGTGCCGGCCCACGTGCTCGGCGGCAGGAACGCCGTTCATGCGTTCCTCGGCGGGGTTCACCGAGATGTAGCGGAGGTCGGTGTCCAGCACACCCAGTCCGATCGGCGACTGCGACACCAGGCGGGCGGAGAGGGCCAGGTCCCGTTCGACCCGCCGAACCGTCGTCTGGTCGGCGGCCAGCCCCAGGGCGTAGTAGTCGCCCTGGTCGTCCATGAGCCGCATATTGCGGAACTCCACCAGCCGGGTGCCGCCGTCCTTGTGCCGTACGGGGAAGACACCGGCCCAGCTGTCCCCGCCCTCCATGACCTGTGCGAAGAGGCCCAGCACGAATTCCAGGTCCTCCTCGTGGACCAGCAGCCGGCCGGCGAACTGGCCCAGGGCCTCCTCGGCGCTGTAGCCGAACAGGCTCTCCGCCTGGGGGCTCCAGAGATCGATCCTTCCCTCGGCGTCGAGCAGCACGGCCGCCACACCCAGCAGGTCGAGCAGCCCGCCGGAGGCGGTCGGAGCGAGCTCCCCCGCCGTGGGATCGGTCCAGGACCTGGCCGCGCACATACCAGTCCTCCTCACTGCCCGCGCCGCGACGTGCACACCGGCGTGCGGCGCGGGCCCGGCCGGGGCCACCCGGCCGCAGCCCCATCGTCCCCCTGATGGGGGCACCCGTGCAGCCTCTCGGCCGTGGTGGTCCCGGCAGCCGCGTCTCGTGACGCTCACCCACGCGCGAAGCGCCGGGGGAAACGTGCGCGGGACGGCTCTCCCCGCCGCCGTCGGCGTCCGCGCGGGCGGGTGAGGCGCGTCTCGGCGCTCGCCGCCGGGCGGGCCGGTCGCGCTTCGGCCGGTTGACGGCCGACGCCTGCGGCCCGCCCGCCGCGGCCGGTCCCGTGACGCCGTCGCGCCTGGGAACGTCCTCGTGCGGTCCGTACGTCCGAGACATCATCGGAGGTGAGCCAGAGACCCGGGGCCTCCTGTGCGAGACTCGGGAGCCACGGCACCATGCGGCCACAGGTGAGGTCCGAGCCCGGGAGCAGCGGGCCCGAGCCCCGGCCCACCGGGGCCCGAGCCGGGGGCCGGTGCCGAGTTGCCGGTGCCGACGCCCGAGCCGGGGACCGGAGCCCGGTCCGGTGCCGGAGCAGCCGAGGAGGGACAGCCATGCGGGTCGCGCTCTTCGTCACCTGCGTCAACGACACGCTCTTCCCGCGCACCGGCCGGGCCGTCGTCGCCCTCCTGGAGCGCCTCGGTGTGCGGGTGGACTTCCCGCCGGCGCAGACCTGCTGCGGCCAGCCGCAGTTCAACACCGGCTACCGGCACGAGACCGAACCGCTGGTGCGCCGCCACGCCACCGCGTTCGACGCCTACGACTACGTCGTCACGCCCTCCGGCTCCTGCGCCGCCATGGTCCGCGACAACTACCCGCGCATCGGTGCGAAGGCCGCCGCCGAGGGCCGCGGCCGGGAGCTCGCCGAGGCCGCGGCGCGCGCGGTGCCGAAGACATACGAGCTGACCGAGTTCCTGGTCGATGTGCTCCAGGTCGTGGACGTCGGCGCGTACTACCCGCACACCGTCACCTACCACCCCACCTGCCACGGGCTGCGGATGCTCGGCCTCGGCGACCGACCGCGGCGGCTGCTGGAACGGGTCGAGGGCCTCGAACTGCGCGAGCTGCCCGGCGCCGAGGAATGCTGCGGCTTCGGCGGCACCTTCGCCGTCAAGAACGCCGCCGTCTCCGCGGCGATGGGGGCCGACAAGGCACGCAACATCGCCTCGACGGGCGCGGAGGCGGTGTGCACCGTCGACAACTCCTGTCAGATGCACATCAGCGGCACGCTCACCCGGCTCGGGTCGGCGGTCCGCCCGGTCCACATCGCCGAGATCCTGGCGAGCACCCAAGGGGACCCTCGATGAGCGGCGGCACGTATCTCGGCATGCCCTCCTTCCCCGAGGCCGCGGCCCGGTCCACCCGGAACGCCACCCTGCGAGGCAATCTGCGCCATGCCACGCACACCATCCGCGACAAGCGCGCCAGGGCCGTCGCCGAACTCGACGACTGGCAGCGGCTGCGTGCCGCCGGCGCCGCGATCAAGACCCGTACGCTGCGCCACCTCGACCACTATCTGGAGCAGGTGGAGCACGCCGTGACGGCGGCGGGAGGCCACGTCCACTGGGCGGCCGACGCCGCCGAGGCGAACGGCATCGTCACCCGGCTCGTCCGCGCCACCGGCGAGACCGAGGTCGTCAAGGTCAAGTCGATGACCACACAGGAGATCGGGCTCAACGCCGCGCTGGCGGAGGCCGGGATAACAGCCTGCGAGACCGACCTCGCCGAGCTGATCGTGCAGCTCGGCGACGACCTCCCGTCCCACATCCTCGTCCCCGCCATCCACCGCAACCGCTCGGAGATCCGCGACATCTTCCGCGAGAGGATGGCGGATTGGGGCCGGCCCGCCCCTGACGGGCTGACCGACCGGCCGGCCGAACTCGCCGAGGCGGCCCGGTTGCACCTGCGGGAGAAGTTCCTGCGCGCCAAGGTCGCCGTCTCGGGCGCCAACTTCATGGTCGCCGAGACCGGCACCCTGGTGGTGGTCGAGTCGGAGGGCAACGGGCGGATGTGCCTCACGCTCCCCGAGACGTTGATCTCCGTCGTCGGCATCGAGAAGGTCGTCCCGACGTGGCGGGACCTGGAGGTGTTCCTGCAGCTGCTCCCCCGCTCCTCCACGGCCGAGCGCATGAATCCGTACACCAGCATGTGGACGGGCACCACCGACGGCGACGGTCCGCGCGCGTTCCACCTCGTGCTGCTCGACAACGGCCGCACCGACGCCCTCGCCGACACGGTCGGACGCCAGGCGCTGCGCTGTATCCGCTGCTCGGCCTGCCTCAACGTCTGCCCGGTGTACGAACGGGCCGGCGGCCATGCGTACGGGTCCGCCTATCCGGGCCCGATCGGCGCCGTTCTCACGCCCCAACTGCGCGGCACGGACAGCGAGCTGGACGCCTCGCTGCCGTACGCCTCGTCGCTGTGCGGCGCCTGCTACGAGGTGTGTCCGGTCGCCATCGACATCCCGGAGGTGCTGGTACACCTGCGGGAACGGGTCGTCGAGGGCGGCCCGGTGACCCGCGGCGGAAGGAAGGTCGTCATCCGCCCGGCGAAGGGCCACGCCGCCGAGCGTGCCGCGATGCGCGCCGCACGCTGGACGTTCGACCATCCGGGCGCGCTGCGCACGGCCCAGCGCCTCGCCGCGCGCACCCGCCGGCTGCATCCGGAGCGCCTGCCGGGGCCGGGCCGGGCCTGGACGGAGACCCGGGCGGTGCCGGAGGTGCCGGCCGAGTCGTTCCGCGACTGGTGGCGGCGCACACGAGGGGGGAGCGCCGAGTGAGCAGCAGGGACACGGTGCTCGGCCGGGTCCGCCGCGCCCTGGCGGACGTACCGCGCGAGGAACGGCCCGGTGACGTGCCGGTCGCCCGCGACTACCTTCGCGTCCACGGGGCACGCACGCCCGGGCGGACGGCGGACCTGCTCGCCGAGAACCTGGCGGACTACCGGGCGCGCGTGCACCGCTGTTCCGCGGACGGGCTGGCGGGGCTCCTCGCCCGGCTGCTGGCGGAGCGCGGGTCCGCCTCGGTGCTGGTGCCGGACGGCCTGCCACCGCGTTGGCTGGCAGCCGCGGACCCCGTGCGGATCGCCGACCGTGCGGCTGGCACTCCGCGGGAGCTCGACTCCGTGGACAGCGTCGTCACCGGCTGCGCCGTCGCCATCGCCGAGACGGGCACGATCGTGCTGGACGGCGGCCCGGCGCAGGGCAGGCGCCGCATCACGCTCGTACCGGACCACCACATCTGTGTCGTACGGGTCCCGGAGCAGGTCGTCGACTCGGTGCCGCAGGCCCTCGGGCGGCTGGACCCGTCCCGTCCGCTGACCTGGATCAGCGGGCCGTCGGCGACGAGCGACATCGAGCTGGACCGGGTCGAGGGCGTCCACGGGCCCCGGACCCTGGAAGTGGTCCTCGTGGCGGATTGAGCCCGGCCCCGAGCCGCGCCCGTGCGGGACGGCCGGCCCCGGGTGACGGACGGACCCGAGGTCACCCGACTTCCCCGGGCTGCGCCTCTGGGGTTCGCGCCCGTCCGGATGTGCGAGATGACGCGCCGGGGGCAGGACGCGAAGGAGGACTCACGCGGTTCGCGCGGGGTCCGCGGAGGAAGGTCGCCCGCGCAATGCGGTGGCCGCCGGCGGCCGTCCGGCGCCCTGCCCCGCGCCGGTTACTCGTGAGTTCCTCACGGTCCCTTGGTGGCAGTTGTGACTGTCGGGGCCCTTCAGGCCCGTGTCAGTCTTTGGGACGTCGAAACCGGCCACAGGGGGGACGAGATGAACAAGGGGTACGCCGTCTACTGCGACGCCGACCGGACGTTCTACGACGCCCCTCACCGGCTCGCCGAGGACGGTGACGGACCGGGCAGGCTGTACGAGGCGGCGCGGCGCGAGGCACCCGCGGGCTGGCAGCGGCACCGCAAGGGCGACTGGCTCGCGTACCGTCCGCTCGACGTCCACCTGCCCGCACAGGGCTGGAAGATCCATGTCTCGGCCTGTCTCGACAACGCGGAGAAGGTGCTCGCCCAGGTCTGGGACTACTGCGTGCCGCGGGACATCGCCTTCAAGTTCGTACCCAGCCGGCATCTGCTGCACATCCGCAACGCCAAGTACGCGGACCGGGCGGGGAGCGGCAAGTTCATCACCGTCTACCCCGCCGACGACGCACAGTGCCGGACCGTCGCCGAGGATCTCGACGCCCTCCTGGCCGGGGAACCCGGACCGTACGTCCTGAGTGATCTGCGCTGGGGAGCCGGGCCGGTCTTCGTGCGGTACGGGAGCTTCACGGAGCGCCACTGCCGCGACGACCAGGGGGAGTTACGGCCCGCCGTCGAGGACGGCTCGGGGCGGCTCGTACCGGACGTTCGGGGGCCCGCCTTCCACGTGCCGGAATGGATCACCCTGCCCGGCTTCCTCCGCCCGCACGCGGAGGCACGGGCCGCCACCACCACCGACGGCATCCCCTACACCGTCGAACGTGCCCTGCACTTCTCCAACGGCGGCGGCGTCTACGTCGGCCGGGACGAGCGGACGGGCCGACGGGTCGTGCTCAAGGAGGGCAGGCCGCACGCCGGGCTGGCTGCCGACGGCGCGGACGCGGTGACGCGGCTGGAGCGGGAGAAGGACGCGCTGGAGCGCCTGTCCGGGCTCGACTGCACGCCGGAGGTGCTGGACTGGTTCACACTCGGCGACCATCGCTTCCTCGTCCTGGAGCACATCGAGGGGCGCCCGCTCAACAGCTTCTTCGCCCGACGCCATCCACTGATCGAGGAGGACCCCGGCGACCGGGCCCTCACCGCCTACACGGAGTGGGCGCTGCGCATCCACCGGCTGGTGGAGGACGCGGTGGCGCGGGTCCACGAGCGGGGGGTGGTCTTCAACGACCTGCACCTGTTCAACATCATGGTCTCCGAGGACGAGTCGTCCGTGGTGCTGCTGGACTTCGAGGCGGCCGCACCGATCGGGGAAGGCCGCCGGCAGGTCATCGCCAACCCCGGCTTCGTGGCCCCCGCGGACCGCAGGGGCGCCGATGTCGACCGGTACGCCCTCGCCTGCCTGCGTCTCGCCCTGTTCCTTCCGCTGACCAGCCTGTTCGCCGTGGACCGGGCGAAGGCGGCCCATCTGGCGGACATCGTGGCCGAGAACTTCCCGGTGGACCGCGCCTTCCTGGACGAGGCCGTCGCGGAGATCACCCGTGGCCTCCCGCCCGCCCCGGGTTCCGGAAGGCCCTCCACGGCGCCTTCCGCGAATCAGGCCGCGACGTCAGCCGCCGAAACCTCCGCGGAACCGGCAGAGGCACCCTCGAAACGCCCCGTGGAACCGGCCGTGACGCACGGGCCGGAATACCTGCCCGTCGAACCGGGCGACTGGCCGCACAGCCGCGACTCGATGGCGGAGGCCATCCGCGCCTCGGCCCGCTTCGGGCGGGAGGACCGCTGTCTGCCCGGGGACATAGCCCAGTTCGCCGGTCCGGTGGGCGGCGCCTGCTTCGCCCACGGCACGGCCGGAGTGCTGTACGCGCTGGCCGAGACCGGCTGCGGCGCCTGGCCCGAGGCCGAGGACTGGCTGCTGCGCACCGTGCGCCGTCCGGCGTCCGGCACTCCTCTCGGCTTCTACGACGGGCTCACCGGCATCGCCTGGACGCTGGACCGGCTCGGCCACCGGGCGGCGGCCATGGACCTGGTGGACCTCGTCCTCGCCGAGGACTGGACGGCCATGGGGCCGGATCTGCACAGCGGTCTCGCGGGCATCGGCCTCGCCCTCGACGCGCTCGCGGAATCCACCGGCGAGAGCTCGCTGCGGGACGCCGCCCTCCGCTGCGGCCGGCTCGTCGCCCGTACGACGACGGCGGATGGCGCCCGGCCCGCCCGGGAGCGGGCCGGACTGCTCCACGGCGCCTCCGGCCGGGCCCTGCTGCACCTGCGCCTGTACGAACGGACCGGCGATCCGGCCCTGCTCGGCCTCGCTGCCGATGCGCTGCGTCGCGATCTGGACCGCTGCGTCCACGGTGCGGGCGGAGCGCTCCAGGTCGACGAGGGCTGGCGCACCATGCCCTATCTCGGTGCGGGCAGCGCCGGCATCGGCATGGTGCTCGACGACTGGCTCGTCCACGGCGAGGACGACCGCTTCACCCGGGCGCGCCAGGAGATCGTACGAGCCGCGCAGGCGAAGTTCTACGCGCAGCCCGGCCTCTTCCGGGGTGCCGCCGGCATGGTGCTGCACCTGAGCCGGACGGCCGCGTCCGGGCCCGGCACCTCACGGGCCGACCTGGCGCGGCAGATCGGTGTCCTGTCCTGGCACGCCCTGCCGTACGAGGGCCGTCTCGCCTTCCCCGGCGAGCAGATGATGCGGCTCTCCATGGATCTCGCCACGGGAACGGCGGGCTGTCTGCTGGCCCTCGGCGCCGCGCTGGACGACTCCCCGGTGCAGCTGCCGTTCGTTCCGCCCGTTCCGCCCGGCCGTGCGAACGGCCCCCAGAGCTGACCTCCGGTCATCGGAGGTCATGGCAAGGCACATTCCGTCCCCGAGAAAGGAAACCATCATGTCGCTTCTCGACCTGCAGAGCATGGAGACCCCCAAGGACGAGCTCACGGACGAGATCGCCACCGGCGGCGGCAGCCGCGCCAGCCTGCTGCTCTGCGGCGACAGCAGCCTGAGCGTCACCACCTGCAACTGACCCGGTCGTCGCGCGGGCAGTCCGTGCGACGCCGGTGACACAGTCCGAACGGTCCCGGGCGGTTCCTTCGCCCGGGACCGTTCGGCTCGGACGACGAGGGAGCGCCCATGACCACCCAACGTCCGGCGGCCGGGGCCGGTGACCGCACCCGTGGCGTCGACGGGCCGTCCGGGTCCGGCGGCGCCGCCCGCTCGCTCCTGACGGGCGCGGTCAGGGCGTCCGCCGGACGGACGGCGGCGCTCGTCGCGGCGGGCCTGCTGTCGGCGGGCGCCGCCATCGCCCTGCCCGCCCTGCTCGGCCGCTCACTGGACCTCGTCCTCGCCGGTTCGGCGGAGGCCGGACCGTGGCTGGTGCTGTGCGCGACACTCGTCGTCGCGGACGTCCTGTGCGACGCGGCTTCCGCGTACCTCGCCGGCACGCTCACCGCGGTCTCCGCCGCGCGCATCCGCCGCCGGGCCCTGGGCCGGGTGCTCGCCGCCGGGCCCAGGGGGGCCGAGCGGTTCACCGGCGGGGATCTCGTGACCCGGCTGACGGCGAACGTGACGGAGGCCGCCGCGGCACCCGCGACCGCCGCGGCGGCCGTACCGGCCCTGGTGCTGCCGGTCGGCGGACTGGTCGCGCTCGCCGTGACCGATCTGTGGACGGCTGCCGTCTTCGTGGCGGGAGCGCCGCTGCTGGTGCTGCTCGTCCGCGCGTTCACCCGCGAGACCTCCGCCGGGGTGGCCGAGTACCAGCAGGTCCAGGGGAACATCGCCGCCCGCCTGGTCGAGGCACTCACCGGAGCCCGCACCGTCGCCGCCGCGGGCACGTGGGAGCGGGAACGCGCACGGATCCTGGCCCCCCTGCCGGAACTCGCCGCCAGGGGGCGGCACATGTGGCGTGTCTACGGCCGCGCCGTCGCCCGCGGCGCGGTGCTGCTGCCCCTGCTGGAGAGCGGAGTGCTCGCGGTCGGCGGGCTGCGCGTGGCGGCAGGGGACATGAGCGTCGGCGAGCTGCTGGCGGCGCTCCGCTACGCGGCCTTGGCCGCGGGCGTCGGTGCCGTCGTCGGGCAGCTGTCGGGCCTCCTGCGCGGCCGGGCCGCGGCGCGGCGCACCGCCGAGGCCATGGCCGCACCCGCCATCGCGTACGGAGGGCGGGGGCTCCCCGCCGACGGTCCCGGCCGGCTGGAGTTCCGCGATGTCTCGGTGGTGCGCGACGGCCGGACCGTGCTGAGGGGCGTCGACCTGGTCGTGCCGGGCGGCGCCACGCTGGCCCTGGTGGGACGTTCGGGCTCGGGCAAGACGGCCCTGGCCCGGCTTCCCGGACGACTGGCCGACCCCGACGCCGGCACCGTCTTCCTGGACGGCGTCCCCGTGGCGGAGATCGCACGTGGCGTCCTGCGCCGGGAGGTGGCGTACGCCTTCGAACGGCCCGCGTTGTTCGGCACGACCGTGCGTGAGGCCATCGCCTTCGGCCCCGGCGAGCCGCCGGTGCCCGAGGTCACCGGCGCCGCCCGGGCGGCGGGCGCGGACGCCTTCGTGCGCCGGCTGCCGGAGGGCTACGCCACACCGCTGACCCGTGCTCCGCTGTCCGGCGGTGAGGCTCAACGACTGGGCCTCGCACGGGCCTTCGCCCATGCCGGACGGCTGCTCGTCCTCGACGACGCCACGTCGAGCCTGGACAGCGTCACCGAACGACAGGTCGCGCGGGCCCTGTTGCACCAGGTGCGGTCCGGCACCCGTCTCGTCGTCGCCCACCGGGTCTCGTCGGCGGCGCGGGCCGACCTCGTCGCATGGCTCGACGACGGTCGCGTCAGGGCTGTCGGTCCGCATGCCGCGCTGTGGGCGCTGCCCGAGTACCGTGCCGTGTTCGCCGCACCCGGCGACGCACCGGACCAACTGCCGGGCACCCCAGGGGCGGGCGCCGTAGGGGCGGACGCCGCGCCGGGCAGCGCGCGCCCCGGCGACGACACCGCGCGTGAGGGCCACGCGACGTGGAGCCGACCGACGGAGAACCACGCGGCGTCGAGCCACACCACCGGGAACCACGCAACGCCGAACCGACCCACCGAGAACCACGCGGCGTCGAGCCACACCACTGGGAACCACGCAACGCCGAACCGACCCACCGAGAACCACGCGACGTCGAGCCACACCACCGGGAACCACGCAACGCCGAACCGACCCACCGAGAACCACGCGACACCGAACCGACCCACCGAGAACCACGCGACGTCGAGCCACCCCACCGGGAACCACGCGACGCCGAACCACCGGCCGGAAGGGCCCGAACCGGTGAGCGCTCCGGCCGAGGGCCACGAGCAGACGGGCAGGAGGTCATGACGGCCCAAGGTCGCGAGCGGACGGCCGCGGGACCGGCCCGATCGGCCGCGGGACCGGCGCCGTCGTCGGCGGGCGGTGTGCTCCGGCCCGGTGCGGGGAGCACGAGGCCGGACGACGGCGCCGCGACGCCCCCTGCCACCGGCCCCGCTCGGGGGGCGCTGCGCAGGACGCTGCCGCAGGCCGTCCCGTTCCTCGCCCGGCGACGCGGGGTGCTCCTGCGCCTCGGCGGCTGGTCACTGCTGGAGTCCGCGCAGACCTTCCTCGGCGGGTACGCCGTGGCGGCGGCGCTCGACCGCGGGTTCCTCGCCGGGCGTCCCGGCGTGGGGCTCGGCTGGCTGGCGGTGGCCGCCGCGGCGGTCGTCGTCGGGGGGACCGCCACGGAACGCGTGTTCCGCCGTCTCGCCGACCTCGTGGAGCCGTTGCGCGACGGCCTCGTCCGCAGGGTCGTCTCCTCGGCCCTGTCCGCCGCGGTCGCCGGGCAGCGGAGACCCACCGGCCATGCGGCCGTCTCACGGCTGACCCATCAGACGGAGGCGGCACGGGACGGGTTCGCCGGGCTGGTGATGGTGACCAGGTCCTTCGTCTTCACGGCCGCGGGCGTCGTGGCGGGCCTCGCGGCACTGGCGCCCGCGCTGCTGGTGGTCGTGCTGCCGCCGCTGGCCGCCGGGCTCGTGCTCTTCGCCGCGGCGCTGCGTCCGATGGCGACCCGGCAGCGGGACTTCCTGCGTACCGACGAGGAGCTCGCCGCCCGGCTCGGTTCCGACGTCGCCGGACTCCGGGACATCGTCGCCTGCGGTGCGGAGGCACGCACCGAGGACGCGGCCCGCTCGCTGATCGACGCGCAGACCCGGTCGGCCCGGGCGCTCGCCCGGTGGGCCGCCGTGCGGACCCTCGCACTCGGGCTGGCCGGGCAGGCGCCCGTCGTCCTGCTCCTGGCCACCGTGCCCTGGCTGCTGGACCGGGGGGTCACGGCCGGGGAACTGCTCGGCGCCCTCACTTACCTGACCCAGGCGCTGCTGCCGGCCCTGAACACCCTGATGACCGGCCTGGGCGCGGCCGGCACCCGGCTGCTGGTGATCCTCGACCGCCTCACCGGCCCCGGCGAGCCCTCGGCAACGGGCTCGACGCCCGCCGAGGCGGCCGAGGGCCGGGTTCCGTCCTGTGCGGCCCCGCGTGAGAGGGCGTGCGGTGCGGTCGCGGTCCCCCGATGCCCGGCTCCGCCGGTGACGGCCCCCGGGGAGTCCGGCGACACGGCACCGAGCCTGGAACTCCGGTCCCTCTCCTTCTCCTACGGCCCCGGCGCCATGCCCGTGATCGACGGCCTCGATCTGCTCGTGGAGCCGGGTGAGCACCTCGCCGTCGTCGGCCCGAGCGGTATCGGCAAGTCCACTCTCTTCGGGCTGGTCGCCGGGCTGCTGGTACCGGACCGCGGGCAGCTGCTGATCGGCGGCAGGCCCGTGTGCCGCCCGGACCGGGACCCGTTCGCGGCCGGGCGGGCGCTGATCCCGCAGGAGGCGTACGTGTTCGGGGGCAGCCTGCGGGACAACCTGCTGTACCTGTGCCCCGACGGGGCGCCGACAGCCTCCGTGGAGGCCGCGGTACGCGCCGTCGGACTCGACCGCGTGGCGCACGGGCCGGGCGCGCTGGACGCCCGTATCGACCCCGCGGCCCTCTCGGAGGGCGAACGCCAACTGGTCGCCCTGGCACGGGCGTACCTCGCCCCGGCGCGCCTCGTCCTGCTGGACGAGGCGACCTGCCATCTGGATCCGGCGGCCGAGGCCCGCGCCGAGCGCGCCTTCGCCGACCGGCCGGGAACACTGCTGGTGATCGCCCACCGGCTCTCGTCGGCACGGCGCGCGGACCGCGTCCTGGTGCTCGACGGGGTGACGGCGACGGCCGGGCGTCACGAGGAACTGCTCGAACGTTCCGAGACGTACCGCGATCTCGTGGGGCACTGGCAGGCCGGATGAGCGGCGGCGCCGCCCCGGTCATGCGATGCTCAGACCCAGCCGGCGTGCTGGGATATCCGTATGGCGTCGACCCGGTTGCGGGCTCCGGTCTTGCGGGTGATCGCGGACATGTAGTTCCGTACGGTCCCGTGGGACAGGTGCAGACCGCGCGCGATCTCGGCGATCGTCGCCCCTTCCGCGGCCATGCGCAGGACGCTGAGTTCGCGTGACGTCAGGGGCATCTCCGCTGCCTGGAGGAAGCCGAAGGCGAGCGACTCGTCGACGAACCGCTCGCCCGCGGCCACCCGCCTGATGCCGTCGAGTAATCGCTGCGGGCCCGCGTCCTTGCTGACGTACCCGAGGGCTCCGGCGTCGAAGGCCCGGCGCAGCAGACCGGGTCTGGTGCCGGTGGCGAGCACGAGGAGCGCCGCGGCCGACCCGGTCGCACGCCGGATCAGGCCGATCAGGCTGCCCAGCATGGCCGCGCCCGGGCACTCGACGTCCACTATGCACACGTGCGGCCGCAGTGAGCGGACCTGCCCGACGGCCGCCCGCCACGACGACTCGCTCACCTCCAGATCGTGCTCCCGCCCGAGCAACGCCGTCAGTGCGGACCGCATCAGACAGCTGTCGTGCACCAGCAGTACCCGAATCACGGCTCGTCCCCCCTCAACCGCCCTGCCGCGCAACGTGATCGGCCGGACACCAGTGGTCAGTACGTACAGCCGTTGCCCCCGTATCGGATGAGTAGTCGCGCATGGGGAGGCACGGGAGCGCTCCGCACAAGCGGAGTGCGCCCCTCGCGCTCCGGAGCACGAACGGGGCGCACAGAGGCGCGTACGGCGCACGACGAGCTGCACTGCGCGGGGGGCGGGATGGCGGCGCCGGGAGTTGGCGGCGCGTCATTCGATGCCGGAGCCGGTCCCGCTGACGCGGGACGGTGTGGCGTCGGCGCTTGTTCCGCCCCGCGGCTGAGCGCATCGCCTCGGCGTCGCCCCAACAGGGCGACCGCTCGGGCTCGAATGTCGAGGGAACGCCGAGGGAACACCGCACGGCTCAGCCGCTCCTCCCGCTCCGCCCTTACCGCTCCTCGACCGGGTCGCCCGGCTGCCAGACGGCATCGCTCCACTCCGGCGTGGGCTGGGGCCGCGGCGGGGCCGGCGGCGGGTTGGTGCCGCGGTTGGGGTTCTGCGGGACGCCGTGCTGCTCGCCCTGGGCGTCGTCCGGCCGTCCGTCCGACACCGGACGTGACGTCTGCCCGCCGCCCGCCCCGCGCTGCTCCGCCGTCCGGCCGGGGGCGGTCGAGCGCACGGGCTCCGCCGTGCGCGTCGCCGACGGTCTCACGGACGCCGTCGCCGAGGGGGACGGGGAAGCGGCCGGGCTCACGGTCGCGGGTGCCGTCGAGGACGACGGCGGCGGCGAGCCGGTTCCGGCCGGGGACACCGCGGCGCCGTCCTCACCACTGCAGGCGGTGACCCCCAGAGCCAGGGCCACCAGACACACGGCGCTCAACGGCGCCCGCGAACGGGCGGGCCGCCCGCCGGTGGCCGCGGAAGCGCGACCGACGGACGAGGACCGGGGCGCGGAAGGACGACTCATCTACTACGACCTCTGGGTTGAGGGGGACGGATGGCCCGCGCAGGACGCGGCAGGAGTTGGACCGGAGGACGGCACGAAGGGTTGCCCGCCGGAAGATCACAGAACGGGAACCGTCCGAGCGACGGGTGCCCGCCGGCCGGCCGCTCGCGCCCGGGCCCCGGATCGCGTTTCCGCGGCCCGGGGCCTGGGCGCAACCGTCTCCGCCGCCCCGTCGCGCACGACGCGGATCCTCCGGGGACTCGCAGCGCGGGCCCGTCGCGGCGCGGAGGACCGGGCAGCCTCCATGACGCCACTCCGCACCAACCCGCGCCAGGTGGCGCCAATTCAATGCCACACGGGGTCAAACGGTGCCACCCCGCCGGGCTCGCAACCCAGGGACGAGCACGTACGGCGCCACATCGAATTCGACCCCCTGCCCGCGTTTCCGCAGCTCAAGGCAGCCGCCTAAGCCGACCCCCGCCCGCACGGCGCCATCCGGCTTGCACATTGCGCCATGATGGTGCCACTATTGCGCCATGGACCTCACCCCCTATGTCGACACCCTCCGCCGCGAACTCGCGGTGGCCGCCGAAGCCGGCGGCGACGAAGCACGCGAGCTGGCCGGGAGGCTCACCGCCCCTCTGGAGTCGGCGACCCGGCTGACCCTGCTCAAGGTGCTCTCCGCCGCGATGGACGAGATCACCCGCGAGCTCGCCCCCGGCTCCGTCGACGTACGGCTGCGCGGGCTTGACCCCGAGTTCGTGGTGACGCCGCCCCCCACCGACGGCGGCGTCCCGGCAGAGCCGGACGCACCCGTCGAGACGTTCACGCCCCCGGCGCCGGCCGACGGCGACGAGGGCGGCACCGCCCGCGTCAACCTGCGCCTGCCGGCCCACCTCAAGGCCCGCGCCGAGGAGGCCGCGAGCCGCGAGGGCCTCTCGGTCAACGCGTGGCTGGTGCGCGCCGTGTCGGCCGCGGTCGACGGCGGCACCCGGCCGCGTGCGACCGGGAGGACCCAGACCCTCGGACAGAGCTTCACGGGCTGGGTGCGCTGACCGCGCGCCTGCCCTCACCACTTCACCGACACCATGCGTCCCACCAGCGGGGACGTCCCGAAGACCCAAGAGGACGGGACAGCCATGCCTTCTTTCGACACTCCCGAACCGATCTCGGTCACCGCGCACGTGGAGGCCGGTTCCCTCCAGCTCACCGCGGGCGACGGCCTCGGCACCGTCGTCGACGTGCGGCCCCGCGACCCCAAGCGGGACCAGGACGTAAGGGCGGCCGACCAGACCGAGGTCACCTACGCGAACGGCGCACTGACCGTCAGGACGCCCAAGTCCAATCTGTTCGGCCGCACCGGCATCGTCGACGTGACGGTCGAACTGCCCACGGGCTCGCGCATCGACATGACCGGCGCCTGGGCCCAGGTGCTCACCGAGGGCAGGCTCGGCGAGGTACGGGTGAAGACCTCGTCCGGCGACGTACGCCTCGACACCACCGGCCCGCTGAAGCTGACCGCGTCCCACGGCTCGATCACCGTGGAACGGGTCGAGGGCACGGCCGAGATCACCACCAGCTCCGGCAGCCTGCGCGTCGGGCTCGTCGACGGCCCCGCCGTCCTGAAGAACTCGCACGGCACCACGACGGTCCGCGCCGCGACCGGGGAGCTGCGGGTGAGCGGCGCCAACGGCGACATCGAGATCCGGCGCGCCGAGGACTCGGTGACCGCGACCACCGCCCACGGCACCCTGCGTGTGGGGGAAGTGGCCCGCGGAACCGTCCAGTTGGAGACCTCCTTCGGCGCCATCGAGGTCGGCGTCCGCGAGGGCACGGCCGCCTGGCTCGACGTCAGTTCGGGCTCCGGCCAGGTGCGCAACACGCTCACCGCGTCAGGGGCCCCGGAGACGACCGAGGACACCGTCAAGGTCCGTGCCCGCACCCGGCACGGCAACATCGACATCCGCCGCGCCGCGCCCTGACCGACGAAGAACGGCCCGACGCACCCACCTTCCCGGACACTCCAGCCTTCGAACGGAGGGCCCCGTGCCTTCTTCTGTCATGCCCACATCCAGTCGGCCCGACGGTCGCCCGTCGCCGGCCGCCGTCTCCACCGTCGGACTGCGCAAGTCCTACGGCGACAAGACCGTCCTCGACGGCATCGATCTGCGCATCCCGGCCGGGTCCGTGTACGCGCTGCTCGGCCCGAACGGCGCCGGAAAGACCACCGTCGTGAAGATCCTTTCCACGCTCGTCACCGCCGACGGCGGGCAGGCCCGGGTCGCGGGCCACGACCTCGCCGGCGACCCGCAGGCCGTGCGCGCCGCCATCGGCGTCACCGGGCAGTTCTCCGCGGTCGACGGGCTGATCACCGGAGAGGAGAACATGCTCCTCATGGCGGACCTGCACCACCTCCCCAGGCACGAGGGGCGGCGGGTCGCCGCCGAGCTGCTGGAACGCTTCGACCTCACCGAGGCCGCGAAGAAGCCCGCCTCCACCTACTCCGGCGGCATGAGGCGCCGCCTCGACATCGCCATGACCCTGGTCGGCAACCCGCGGATCATCTTCCTCGACGAGCCGACCACCGGCCTCGACCCGCGCTCCCGGCACACCATGTGGCAGATCATCCGCGAACTCGTCTCCGACGGGGTCACGGTCCTCCTCACCACCCAGTACCTGCAGGAGGCCGACGAGCTCGCCGACCGCATCGCCGTGCTCAACAACGGCAGGATCGCCGCGGAGGGCACCGCGGAGGAGCTGAAGCGGATCGTCCCCGGCGGACACGTCCGGCTCCGCTTCACCGACCCCGCCGCGTACCGGAGCGCCGCGTCCGCACTGCACGAGGCCACCGCCGACGAGGAATCCCTCACCCTGCGGATCCCCAGCGACGGCAGCCAGCGCGAGCTGCGCTCCGTCCTCGACCGGCTGGACACGGCCGGCATCGAGGCCGACGAACTCACCGTGCACACCCCCGACCTCGACGACGTCTTCTTCGCCCTCACCGCCGGCGCCGTCCCCCACCAGCCCGAGGAGGCCCTCCGATGAGCTCCCCGTCCCTCGCCGTGCGCGACTCCACCACGATGCTGCGCCGCAACCTCCTGCACGCCCGGCGCTACCCGTCCCTCACCCTGAACCTGCTGCTCACACCGGTCATGCTGCTGCTGCTCTTCGTCTACGTCTTCGGCGATGCGATGAGCGCGGGCATCGGCGGTGGCGGTGCGGACCGCTCCGAGTACATCACCTACGTCGTCCCCGGCATCCTTCTGTTGACGATCGGCGGCACCACGATCGGCAGCGCGGTGTCCGTCTCCAACGACATGACCGAGGGCATCATCGCCCGCTTCCGCACGATGGCGATCCACCGCGGATCGGTGCTCGTCGGGCACGTCGTCGGCAGCGTGCTGCAGTGCGTGACGAGCGTGGTCCTGGTCGGGGCCGTCGCCGTGGCCATCGGGTTCCGGGCCGCGGACGCCACGGCCCTGGAGTGGGTCCTGGCCGTGGGGCTGTTGGCGCTCGTCTCCCTGGCGCTCACCTGGATCGCGGTCGGGATGGGCCTGTCGAGCCCCAACGCCGAGGCGGCCAGCAACAACGCCCTGCCGCTGATGGTCCTGCCGCTGCTCTCCAGTGCGTTCGTGCCGGTCGACGCGATGCCGGGCTGGTTCCGGCCGTTCGCCGAGTACCAGCCCTTCACCCCGGCCATCGAAACCCTGCGCGGTCTGCTGCTCGGCACCGGGATCGGCCACAACGGATGGCTCGCCGTCGTCTGGTGCCTGGGCCTGGCCGCGCTCGGCCACTTCTGGTCCACGTCCCTGTTCGGCCGCGACCCCAAGTAGCACGGGCAGAGCCGGTCCGGAGCCTGAGAGCCGTGGCCGCGGCTGCCCCGCGACCGGGGCGGCGTACCCCGACATCCCGTCGGCGTACGCCGCCCCGTCGGCGTTCCCCTCCGCCCCGGGCCGGGGCGGAGGACGCCTCATCGTTCCCCAACCGGCGCGCATCGATGTGACGTTCCCGCCGCACGAAGTCAACGGCCGGCCCGGCGCGATCTTTCGCGACCGACACGGCAGGGCGCTCCACACCATGGGCCTCGACCTGCGCGACGGGCGAGTTCAGACCATCCGCTCGGTGATCGACCCCGATGAGCTCGCCCACCTCGGACACTCGCCGACAACGCGGGCGCCGTGATGCCGGACGGATCCGGCAACTCATCCGCGGACAGCCGCCCTTCGCGCCTGCCCAATCCCTTCCGGATGCAACCGTCCAACACTTCAGGGGCGCACGGAACCATCGCGCACGCCCCTGGCACGCGGCGAAACCTCCAGGCCAACAGCCGTTTCCCGACAGCCGAACGACCTTTTTCGGGCGCTCTTCGATCCGCAACCCCGAGTTAACACTGCAAACAGCTTTCCATGGATAACGTGTGTCTTGACCAGTTGTTGACCTGTCTTTTGGCCTGTCATTGGGCTGGACGCGCACGGCACGAAGGGGGCGCATGAGCACAGGTATGACGGCCCGGACCGCGGGCTCGGCCATCGTCGTCACCCTGCTCGCCCTGCTCGTCCCGGCGTTCGCCCTGGTCGTGCCGGCATCCGTCGCTCCCCAGACTCCGCCGTCGCCACCCCAGGCCCGCCTGGTGGCGGAGCGTCAACCGCCGGCCCGCGCCGATACCGGCCCCGGCGGGCCCCCGGCCCCGGCCTCCGGAAACGCGACGCACCCCGCCTGTGACGACGGCGCCCCGTCCGGACGGCCGGGTACCCCCTCGCGCACCCGCGACCGCCACCTGATCCCCGCGGGCGACCCGGCGCGCCGGCGTCCGGCGCCACCACATGGTCCCGTCCCCGCGGCCGCCTCGGGGGCGGAAGGCGGCAGCACCGCGAACACTTCGTCGGGACGCGGGAGATGCCCTACCGCCTACGCCCCCGCGGTCCTTCAGGTCTTCCGCTGCTGACAGCGACGGCGTCCGCACCACCTTGTCCTGCACGTCCGACGCGCCACCCCCACGGCGCGCCAGGAGGAGTACCACCATGCAGCCCATGCAGCCCCTCATCGACAACGCCCGCACGTTCGGACAGCGCCCTGAGGAGTTCGCCGAGCTCGGCCGGGGCCAGTCCCCCAAGGTCCTGTTCATCACCTGTTCCGACTCCCGGGTCGTCCCGGCCCTGATCACCGGGGCGCGTCCGGGCGATCTCTTCGAACTGCGCACCGCGGGCAACATCGTGCCCCCCTACGGCTCCGCCCACCCCGCGAGCGAGACGGCCACCATCGAGTACGCCGTGGAGGTCCTCGGCGTGGCTGACGTCGTGGTCTGCGGCCACTCGCACTGCGGCGCCGTCGGCGCCCTGGTGCGCGGCGACGACCTCGACGGCGTGCCCGCCGTACGTGACTGGCTCGCCCACGCTGCCGGCGAACCTGACACCGCCGACCCCGGCGACCCGTGTGTGGAACGCGCGGTCACCCACCACGTCCTGTCGCAGCTGCTGCGCCTGCGCTCGTACCCGTGCGTGGAGAAGCGTCTGGCCGACGGCACCCTGACTCTGCACGGCTGGTACTACGAGGTCCACACCGGCGCCGTGCGCGAACACCGTCCGGAAACCGACGCGTTCGAGGCACTGTGAGGCCGGTCGTGAGCACGAGCACCAGCCCCGGGACGCACGCCGGAACGGCGCGCGAGCGCAAGTACCCCTGTCTGAGGCAGGACTTCGCCGCCTCCCTGGTGGTCTTCCTGGTCGCCCTGCCGCTGTGCGTCGGTGTCGCCGTCGCCTCCGGCGTCCCGGCCGAACTCGGCCTGGTCACCGGTATCGTGGGCGGTCTGGTGACCGGACTCATGCGGGGCAGCAGCCTCCAGGTGTCCGGCCCGGCCGCAGGCCTGACGGTCCTGGTCTTCGAGGCGGTCCAGGAGTTCGGCCTCCCCGCCCTCGGCGTGGTCGTCCTGGTCACCGGTGTGCTCCAGGTGCTCATGGGCGCCCTGAAACTGGGCCGCTACTTCCGCGCGATCTCCCTCTCCGTGGTCGAGGGCATGCTCGCCGGGATCGGCCTGGTCCTGATCGCCGGGCAGATGTACTCCGTCATCGGCGCCGAGTCCCCCGACTCCGGCATCGGCAAGCTCGCCGGTCTGCCCACGGCTCTCGTCGGCGCCGCCCAGGACGGCAGGGCACTGGTCTCCCTCGGGATCGGCGCCGGCACCATCGCCGTCCTGGTGCTGTGGCGGCGGATGCCACGGCCGGTGCGCAAGGTTCCCGGCCCGCTCGCCGCAGTCGGCCTGGCGGCCCTCGTCGCCCTGCTGCCCGGCGTCGACGTCACCACCGTCGAGGTCAAGGGCCTCCTCGACGCCGTCCAACCGCCGCCGCTGGGCGAGTTCGGGAGGCTCGGCACCCTCGCCCTGCTCGGCACGGTCGTCGCGTTCACCCTGATCGCGTCCGCCGAGTCCCTGTTCAGTGCGGCGGCAGTGGACCGCATGCACGACGGCCCACGCACCGCGTACGACAAGGAACTCGTCGCCCAGGGTGCGGGCAACGCCGTATGCGGCGTCCTCGGCGCCCTGCCCATGACCGCGGTGATCGTGCGCAGCGCGGCCAACGTCCGGTCGGGCGCACGCACCAAGGCGTCGCGCGTCCTGCACGGTGTATGGCTGCTGCTCTTCGCCGCGCTCCTGCCGGACGTGCTCGCCTGCATCCCGGTCCCCGCTCTCGCGGGGGTCCTGGTCCACGCCGGTGCCAAACTCGTCCCCGGCTCCGCGCTCGTCGCGCTCTGGCGGGAGAACCGCGGCGAGGCCCTCGTCCTCGTCGTCACCGCCACGGCGATCGTCGCCGTCAGCATGTTCGAGGGCGTGCTCGTCGGCCTGGCCCTGTCGGTCGTCAAGACGGCCTGGGAGACCTCCCACATCAGGTTGGAGGTCGTCGACAAGGGCGCCGGCCCCGTCCAGGCGTACCTCTCCGGCAACGCGACCTTCCTGCGCCTGCCGAAGATACTCGACAACCTGGAGGCCCTCCCCCAGGACCGGCCGGTCGAGCTCGACATCTCCGGCCTCCACCATCTCGACCACGCCTGCCGTTCCGCTCTGGAGAACTGGAGGGAACGGCACACCGGGACCGGCACCCCACCGGTCAGGGTCACCACGGGCGCCGGCGAGGAACTCGTCAAGTCCGTCGTCTGACCACCCGGTTCGGATGCACAACGCGTGACGGCGCCGCGTCCTCCCGGAAGGGGGCGCGGCTCCGGCGCGTCAGGCCGGGGGCGAGGCGGCCGCCCGTCGCCCTTCGACCGGTCGCCCCCGGGGAGGAGAGGTGCCCGGCACAGGGCGGCGGCACCACGAGACCGGCGCCGCACCCCGCGTCCCGCGGGGAGCACCGCCGGTGCCGGGTCGCCGCGGCGGCCGGTCGCCCGTCGTCAGCAGATGCGGGGCAGCTGCTCGCCGAGCGGCAGATCCACGACGCGCGTGCCTCCCAGCCCCGTACGCGCGACCACCATCCCGGGATGGCTCTCCACCGCCTCGCCGATCACCGCCGCCTCCCTGCCGAGCGGATGGGCGCGCATGGCCGCCAGTACGGCGTCGGCGTGCTCACGGGGCACAAACGCGACGAGCTTCCCCTCGTTGGCGACGTACATCGGGTCCAGGCCGAGCACGGCGCAGGCGTTGGCCACGGGGGCCGGGACGGGGACGGACCGCTCCTGGACGACGACGCCCGTGCCGGACGCCGACCCGATCTCGTTGAGCGCGGCGGCCAGTCCCCCGCGGGTCGGGTCGCGCAGGACGTGCAGATCCCCCGTGACGGCGAGCATCGCCTCGACCAGACCGGCGAGTGCCGCACAGTCGCTCTCGATCTCGACCCCGAACTCCAGCCCCTCGCGCACGCTCATGATGGCCACGCCGTGGACGCCGATCGGGCCGCTCACGATCACCACGTCACCGGGCACCACCCGCTGCGGACGCAGATCGACGCCCCGCGGGATCAGTCCGATGCCGGAGGTGTTGATGAAGACGCCGTCGCCGTGACCGGCTTCGACGACCTTGGTGTCGCCGGTCGCCACCTCCACGCCCGCCGCACGGGCCGCCTCGCCGAGCGCCTCGGCCACCCGCCGTACGACCTCGGTCTCGACGCCCTCCTCGAGGATGAATCCGCAGGACAGGTAGGCGGGCCGGGCACCGCTCATGGCGAGGTCGTTGACGGTGCCGTTGACGGCGAGGTCCCCGATGCTCCCGCCGGGGAAGAACAGCGGGCGCACCACGAATGAGTCGGTCGAGAACGCGATCCGCGCGCCGCCCAGTTCGACCGTCGCGGAGTCGCCCATGGCGGACAGCGCGGGTCCGCCGTAGGCCGGGGCGAACACCTCGCGGACCAGTTCGGCGGAGAGGGCTCCGCCGCCGCCGTGGCCCATCACCACCCGGGACCGGTCACGATGCGGCAGCGGGCACGTCCACGCGAGGACGTCCGGGGCTTCGGTGGTCTCAGACAACGGGACTGCCCTCCGGGGATCGCGTGACGGCGGCCGGCAGGTCGAGCCGCCGGTAGAGGTAGTAGGCCGCGCAGGCGCCCTCGCTGGAGACCATCGTGGCGCCGAGCGGGGAGCGCGGCGTGCAGACGGTGCCGAACGCCTCGCACTCGTGGGGCTTCAGCAGGCCCTGCAGGACCTCGCCGCTGCGGCAGGCCGCCGGTTCACGGGTGTCGATGCCGGTGACCTGGAAGCGGTGCTCGGCGTCGTAGTCCCGGTACCGGGACGACAGCCGCCACCCGCTGTCGGGGATGACGCCGATACCGCGCCAGGCGCGGTCGGTGACCTCGAAGACGTCGGCGAGCATCGCGCGGGCCGCGGGGTTCCCCTCAGAGCGGACCGCCCGCGGGTAGGCGTTGTCCACGGTGTGTTCGCCGCGCTCCAGTTGCAGGACGGTGCGGCGTACGCCCTCCAGGATGTCCAGCGGCTCGAAACCCGTGACGACGATGGGGACCCGGTACCGCTCGGCGAGACCGGGGTACTCCTCGGTGCCCATCACGCTGCACACGTGTCCGGCCGCGAGGAACGCCTGGACGCGGCAGTTCGGGGAGCGCATGATCGCCTCGATCGCGGGTGGCACCCGCACATGGGAGACCAGCAGGCTGAAGTTCGGGATTCCGAGCCTGCGGGCCTGATACACCGTCATCGCGTTGGGCGGCGCGGTGGTCTCGAAGCCGATGCCGAAGAACACCACCTCCCGGTCCGGGTTCTGCTGGGCGACGCGGAGCGCGTCGAGCGGCGAGTACACCACCCGGACGTCACCGCCTTCGCCGCGCACCTGGAACAGGTCGCGTCCGGTGCCAGGCACCCGGAGCATGTCGCCGAAGGAGCAGAAGATCACCCCGGGGCGGGACGCGATCTCCAAAGCCTTGTCGATGACCTCCAACGGTGTGACGCAGACGGGGCAGCCGGGGCCGTGGATCAGCTCGACCTCGTCCGGGAGGAGCTGGTCGATGCCGTGCCGGATGATGGTGTGGGTCTGGCCCCCGCACACCTCCATCAGCGCCCACGGCCGGGTCACGGCGGCGCGGATCTCGTCGAGCAGGCGCTCGGCCAGGGCCGGGTCCTGGAACTCCTCGATGTACTTCATCGCCGGGCCTCCTCGAGGGAGTCTCCGGACCCGTCGGGCCCGTCCGGGTCGCCGAACTCCTCCTGGAGCAGTCCGAGGTTCTCGAACAGTTCCAGGGTCCGCCGCGCCGACTCCTCGTCCAGCCGCTGCAGGGCGAATCCCACGTGGACGATGGCGTATTCACCGACCCTCAGATCGGGCAGGTACTCCAGGCACACCTCCTTGACGACCCCGCCGAAGTCGACGGTGGCCATGCGGGTGCCGTCCCGGTCCTCGATGTCCAGCACCCTGCCGGGTACCGCCAGGCACATGCGTCTCTCCTCGCTGTCGAGCTGTCTGCCGCCGCGTCATCCGGCGTCTCCCGCGGCACGGGCGGCCACGACGAGCTGGCCGAGCGCCAGCCCTCCGTCGTTCGGCGGGATCCGGTGGTGGCGCAGTACGGTGAAACCGTCCTCCCGCAACACGGCCGCGCACGCCGAGGAGAGCACCGCGTTGGCGAACACTCCCCCGGTCAGCGCCACGGTCTCCAGCCCGTGCCGTTCCCGGGCCGTGGCGCAGATCCTGTGGACGAGCGCGGCGACCGCGCCGTGGAAGCGCCCTGCGATCACGGACGCCGGTGTGCCCGCGCGCAGGTCGTCGACGATCGCGGCCAGGACGGGTCCGGGGTCGGCGGTCATCGCGGCGGCGGGACCCCGGCCCGCCGGCCGCAGCCCGAACGCGTACGGCCCACCGCACGCGCCGTCCGCCAGGACCGCGGCGGCTTCGAGTTCGATCGCGGCCTGGGCCTCGTACCCCGCCACGTGGCACACGCCCGCGAGGGAGGAGACCGCGTCGAAGAGCCGGCCCATGCTGGAGGTCGGGACGCAGTTCAGGCCGCGTTCCAACTGCTGCCGCAGCAGCGGAAGTTCCTGCTCCGGACAGGCGGCGGTGCAGGGCAGGTCGCCGCCCCAGCCGATACCGGCCGCGCGCAGATGGGCGAGTGCCATGCGGTAGGGGCGCCGCACGGCCGCGTCGCCGCCGGGGAGCGGGACGTAGCCGAGGTGGGCGTAGCGGTGGAAGCCGTCGTAGTCGGCGAGCAGGACCTCGCCGCCCCACACGGCGCCGTCGTCCCCGTAGCCGGTTCCGTCGAAGGCGACGCCGATCACGGGACGGCTGCCGTCGAGGCCGTGTTCGGCCATCGCGGAGGCGATGTGCGCGTGGTGGTGCTGGACGTGCACGACGGGCCGGCCCCCGGCGTTGTGCCGGGCCCATCGGGCGGAGCGGTAGCCGGGGTGGCGGTCGGCGGCGTACAGCTCCGGCCGCACTCCCGTGATCTCCTCCAGCTGCTCCTCCGCGCAGGCGAAGGCGTGCTGGGTGGCGAGGTCGTCCATGTCGCCGATGTGCGCGGACAGCCAGGCTCGACGGTCGCTGCCCAGGCAGAAGGTGTTCTTGAGGTCCCCGCCGACCGCGAGGACCGGAGGGACCGGCAGCGGCAGGGTGACCGGCAGCGGGGCGTGCCCCCGGGAGCGGCGCAGGGTGAGGAGTTCCCCGTCGCAGACGCGCACCACCGAGTCGTCGCAGGGGACGTGGATGGGCCGGTCGTGCAGCAGCCAGGCGTCTGCCAGGTCCGCCAGTCGTTCCAGCGCCTCCTCGTCGTCGGTGACGATCGGTTCCCCGGCCAGGTTCCCGCTGGTCATGACGAGCAGCCGGGGGCCGGTGCGTTCCTCGCCGGGAAGGCCGAGCAGCAGCTGGTGCAGGGGGGTGTACGGCAGCATCACGCCGAGGTCGGGGCTGCCGGGGGCCACCCCCTCCACGGGCCGAGGGGCTCCGGGCGGGGCGTCCGCCGGAGGTACCCGGCGGCGCATCAGGACGATCGGGCGGACCGGGCCGGTGAGCAGTGCACGCTCCTCGGCGCCGAGGTGGACCAGGTGCTCGACGTCCTCGACGTCCCTGGCCATCAGCGCGAACGGCTTGTCCCCGCGGGCCTTGCGGCGGCGCAGCAGAGCCACGGCCCCCTTGTTGCCTGCGTCGCAGGCGAGGTGGTACCCGCCGATGCCCTTGACGGCGAGGATCGCCCCGTCGGACAGCAGTTCGCGGGCCTCCCGCAGCGGGTCGGCGACGACGGGCCCGCCGAGGCTGCGGTCATTGGGGTCCGGAGCGACCACGTGCCGTGGACGGAGGCCGGGGGCGGCGGGGGCCACGATCATCCGCAGCCGCGGTCCGCAGGAGGGGCAGGCGACGGGCTGCGCGTGGAACCGCCGGTCGCCCGGGTCGGTGTACTCCCGGGCGCAGTCCGCGCACATGGGGAAGCCCGCCATCGTGGTGTGCTCGCGGTCGTAGGGCAGGCCCGTGACGATGGTGAAGCGCGGGCCGCAGTGCGTACAGGTGATGAAGGGGTGCCGGTGGCGGCGGTCGGCCGGGTCGGCCAGTTCGCGCAGGCAGTCCGCGCAGGTGGCGGTGTCCGGGGAGACCAGGGTACGCACGGGCCCGTCCCTGTCCGAGGCGACGATGAGGAACCCGCTGGCTCCGGTGACGGGGACCTCCCGGTCGTGGACGGACTCGACGAGTGCGAGGGGCGGGGCCTCCTCGGCGATCCTGGCGCAGAAGCGGGCCACGGCGACCGGTGCCCCCTCGACCTCGGCGACGACTCCGTCACCGGTGTTCGTGACATGGCCCGTCAGTTCCAGCCCCGTGGCGAGGTTGTGGAGGAACGGACGGAAGCCGACCCCCTGCACCACACCCCGCACGGTGACCCGGCGCCGCTGGACGGACGCGGGGGCGACGGGCCCGGTCCGGGAGGCGGCCGGGCCCGGCGCGGAGGTGGTCACGCCCGGGCCTGTGCCATCACCGGCATGTGGATCGCGGTGCCTTCCGCCGCGGCCAGCGCCCGGTCGAGGAGCGCTCCCGCGCCGGCGCCCGTACGGGCGGAGGTGAGGACCACGTCCACGCCCGGGTTGACCTGCTCGACGTTGGCGCGGAAGGCGGCCTCGTCGAAGCCGACGGCCTCCGCGATGTCGGTCTTGGTGATGATCACGAGGTGGGCGAGGCCGAAGGCCGTGGGGTACTTCAGCGGCTTGTCCTCGCCCTCGGTGACGGAGGCCAGCACCACCCTGAGTGCCTCCCCGATGTCGTACGAGGCGGGGCAGACGAGGTTGCCGACGTTCTCCACGAAGACGAGCCGGGTGTCCTCGGCCAGCCAGCCGTGGAGGTGCCCGGCGAGCATGTCGGCCTCGAGGTGGCAGAGGCCGTCGGTCAGCACCTGCTTGACGGGCAGTCCGGAGCGGGCGAGGCGTACGGCGTCGTTCTCGGTGGCGAGGTCGGCCGTGAGGGCCGCGGCCGTGACGCCCCGTTCCCTGGCCAGCAGGAGTTCGGCCTCGAGCAGGGCGGTCTTGCCGCTGCCGGGGCTGGACAGCACGTTGACGACGGTCGTCCCGCGCGCTGCCAGCTCCCTGCGCAGGACCTCGGCGGTCGCGTCGTTCTTGGCGAGCACCGCCTGCTGCAGATCGACAACACGGCACATGGGTCAGCCCTCCTCGGAGATCGGTTCGCGAACCCGGGGGTCCGCGGGGTCGTCGTGCCACTCGACGGCGGCGATCCGCAGTTCGCGGCCGGAGACCAGTTCCGTGGTGGCCCGGTCGCACACCGGGCAGGTCAGCCGCGGCGGCATGCCCACGGCCCACTCGTCGCCGCACGGGGCGCAGCGGGCGAGGCCGGGGACGGTCTCGGTGACGAGGTCGGCTCCCTCGACGAGGGTGCCCGCACAGGCCAGTTGGAAGGAGAAGGCGAGCGCGTCGGGGACGACTCCGGCCAGCTCGCCGACCCGCAGGCGCACGGTGCGCACCCGGGAGGCGCCGTGCGATCGCGCCGCGTCCTCGACCTGGTCGACGACGGCGAGCGCGATGGACATCTCGTGCATCGGTCTCCGTCCTGCGCGGCGCTGGCCCGTTGTGCCCGGGGCGGGCGTGGCCGTGCCCATTACAGGGGCGCCCGCCGGGCCGCTCCTACCGGCGCGCCGACGGTGCCCGGTCGCGTCCGCCGTTCGGTGCAGCGGCCGCGGGGCGGGGAGGCCGGCGGGTCCCCGCCGCACGGCGCGGGGCGGGATCGCGGAGGTCGTGCCGCGCGCCCCGCTCCCCCGGGGTCACCACAGGATCCCGGGGGGCGGGTCACGCGGCACGGCGCTCGGGTCGGATCCCGCGTGTCACGCGGTGCGGGTCACATCCTGCGGATGCGGAGATAGCGCCTGATGTCCGGGAGGAATCCCTTGACGAGCGCGACGACCGCGGTGGCGGCGGCCGCGCCGCCGATGACCTTCTTCTTCATGGGTGTGCTCCTCGGGTGAGACCGGTCGGTGCCGGGGCTGACTGGTGCACCAGGTCCGTGATCATGCGAACGGCTCCCGGTACGGCGGCGGCGACCTGCGGGCTGAGTCCGATCCCCTCCTCGACGCACGCGGGTTCGCAGCCGACGACGAGGACGCGGCGGGGCGCCGCGGCCCCGGTACCGGCACAGAGCGTGTCCAGCAGGGCCAGTACGGCGTCGGGGGACATCCGGTGGCCGTCGAGGGCGACGGCGTCCGTGGGGGCGACGGTACCGCCGCCGTGGTCCGGCTCGATGAGGTAGAGCGTGCCCGGCTCGCCGCCGCGGGCCGTCGCGTCGACCAGGACGAGGGCGTCGTACCCGTCCAGCAGCTGGTAGGCGAGGTGGACGCCGCGGATGCCGATGTCGGTGACCTCGACGTGGTCCGGCAGCGGTTGCCCGGCCAGCGCGCGCACGGTCTCGACGCCGAAGCCGTCGTCGCCGAGGAAGATGTTGCCGACGCCGGCGACGAGGGTCCGGGGGCGGTCCTGCGCGGGGGCGTTCATGCAGTCTCCAGGGGTTCGACCTCGTCGGGCTGGAAGTAGAGGAACCGGCCCTGTTCGCGGCGGATGTCGGCGCCCGGGTCGCTCTCGACGGTGACCGCGATGTGCACACCGCCGTCCACGTCGTGCAGCACGGCCTCGACCAGGGCGGTGCGGCCGTGCAGGAAGAGGTCCTGCGCGTCGCTGTGGCGCAG
Source organism: Streptomyces sp. WMMC940 (assembly GCF_027460265.1). Classification (NCBI taxonomy): domain Bacteria; kingdom Bacillati; phylum Actinomycetota; class Actinomycetes; order Kitasatosporales; family Streptomycetaceae; genus Streptomyces; species Streptomyces sp. WMMC940. Next base: position 6,967,330 of record NZ_JAPZBC010000001.1, on the reverse strand, counting down.
GCCGGGCCGCAGCACGACCCGGCTTCCCGCGCCGACCGGGACGCCGTCCACCGTCACCCGGTCGTGCCCGGGGTCGACGCTCGTGTCGCCGCCCGGGTCCCACCAGGGGGTGTCGGGGCGGGCGGTGCCGTGGCCGGCGGCGGCGAGGGGGTCCTCGTACGACGCGGGTCCGGTGACCTCCCGCAGGCTGCGCACGGCGCCGTGCAGCCGTTCCAGGACCTCCGCGGGCATGGTGTCGGCCAGGTCGATGACCGCGGCGGCCCGCTCGTCGGTGCCCCTGGCCTCGCGCTTCTCCTCGTCCGTGAGGGCCGCGGTGCGCAGGGCGAGGATCTCGTCGATCTCGGTGGCGTCGTAGAGGGCACCGGGGCTCTCCGGTGCGATGGCCGGATGGTCCTCGAGAATGATCGGCGACGACAGCACCAGGTCGGTTCGGCCGGGTTCGCCCGCGAGCACGGGCCAGGTGTGGAGGTTCCGGCAGTCCGCGACGGCTCCCTCGGCCCACTCCGGCGGGTCGGTCATGGACAGGAACGAGCCGCGGTCGAGGCAGAGCAGCAGATGGCTGGCCACGAGTGAGTACGGCAGGGCCGCGTCGCGGTCACCGCCGGGCCGCGGCATCCAGTCGCCGGTGTTCTCCACGACGGCCGTGAGCCGCATCGTCCGGTAGGGGCCGTCGAGTTCGGCGGTGGAGAGCCGCACGACGCCGCTGATCTCCTCCCGGCGGCGCAGGAGGCGGCCGACGGTGCGCCCCTCGCCGTCCAGGACCGGTTCGGTCTCCTCTCGGGCGGTCCGCGTGAAGGGGACGGCGACGCCCTCGCCCGCCAGGTCGGCGACGGGCACGGTCAGTTCGACGCGTTCCTCGACACCCTCGTCCCAGGGGACCAGGACCCGGTCCTCCAGGTCCAGTTCGCGGACCGTCTCGAAGCCGCCGTCCGCGGTGGCCCGCTGGACGGTGCGCCGCTGGGCGTGGAGGAAGCGGACCTCCACCGCGAGGGCCGCGCCGGGCCGGGGCTCCATCAGGCACTCGGTGTGCTGGAAGTCGTGCTCCTCGCAGCGTGCGCTCCAGGCGGGCGGCACGAGCACCCCGAACTGCCAGCGCAGCCGGTTCTTTGCCGCCGAGGCCCGGTACGGGTACAGCACGTAGCCCTCGAAGAGGACCGCGTCGGCGACGTGGCGCGCGGCGGCGAGCCGGGCCTCGGTCTCGGGCGTGAAGACGGCGGTGGCGGTCACGGGGCCGTCCTCCCGCCGGACGCGTCGAGCAGGGCTTCGACCGTGGACTCCCAGGAGGGCAGGGCCCGCCGCGAGCGGAAGGCGAGGAGGGCGTCCATGGTGTCCCGTGGCAGCCGGATCCAGCCGCAGCCCGGGAAGTGCTGGTCGACCATCTCCTGCCAGACCTTCACGGGCATCCGGACCGCGGCCTCCCGGTCCCACGGCACCGGTTCGACGTGGAATCCACCGGCGCCGGTGAAGGCGGTGCCGGAGAAGAGCATCAGCAGCGGCACCTCGCCCTCGGACAGGGCATGGGCGTAGCGGGTGGCGGCGACGTCCATGTCGTAGGTGCACGGCACGGGCAGATCGGTCTCGGTCTCGCCGGTGAAGCCGGGCACCATGTGGGAGACCTGCGCGAACTGCAGCGGATGCATCGAGGTGCCCCAGCGCGAACGCTCGCCGAACAGGTCGTTCAGGCCCTCGGCCTCGGAGTCGGCGTAGCCGCGCCGGACCGGTTCGATGCGCAACTGGCAGCGCAGGGCGAGGGCGTGGACTCGGGTCCCGGGCGACGCGGTGACGCGCAGCCGGAAGACGAGCGTCGGGCCGGCGGCGTACGGATCGGCCCGTACGTCCGTGCAGTGGAAGGTGAATTCGGTCATGCGCGGCTCCCCCGGAGCGGTGTGGCCCGCTGTCGTACACGGTCGAAGAAGGCGTCGAGTTCGGCGCGGGCCTGGGGACCGCCGTCGAAGCCGTGCCAGGTGAGTCGCATCCGGCCGACGAGTTCGTAGGCGGAGTCGACCGGGACCAGATGGCACTCGGTGCGGCCGCCGGAGCGGCGCAGCAGCAGTGCCTCCACGTCGGGTTCGAGCATGCCGGCCAGTTCGGTCGCGGCCAGCACCGTCTCCCAGGACGACGGTTCCGGCTCGCTCTCGGTGGCGCCCGCCGGGCTCGGGTAGAGCGCGACGGGCCGTCCGAGCGCGGAGTTGTGGAAGAAGAAGGCGACGCCCACGGGGATCCGCAGCAGCTCCCAGGTGGTGTCGTCGATGCGGTGTCCGGGGTCGGTGAGGTGGCGCGCGGGCACGGCCCGGAAGCGGCCCCGTGACGCGCCGGGCCGGTCGAGGAGCTGGGTGCACGGACCGCAGGCACAGGCCAGGGCCCGCTTCTCGGTGTCCACCAGATGCCGGTGACACGCGTCGGGGAGCGCGGCACCGCACAGTTCGCAGCGCTCCTCGCGGGGCGGCCGGGGCGCCGTGAACCGGCGCAGTCCGCGCGGCCCCGGGGCGGTCCGCTGCCGCCCCGGCCCCTTCGGGACCGCGCTCACGTCGCCGTGGCCGGCGCCCGGCCCGCGGCGGAACCACCGCCGGGCGGCCCTGCGCCGATCTGCAGGAGAGCCGGTTCTCGGCTGACGGGGTGGAGTTCCACGGCCGTCACCTCGGGCGCGAAGCAGGCGAGTGCCTCGACGGCCGCCTGCCGCGCGACTTCCTGGGTGCTCGGACAGCCGCATCCGGTGGAACCGGTGAGGCGGAGCCGCAGGACGCCGGTGCTCTCGTCGTACCCGGCCGACTCGAGGGAGTGCCGCACTCCGCGCAGCGCACGCGCGATCCGCGTGGGCACGTCCTCGGGGTGCAGGTCGTGCAGGACCAGCAGGCTGCTGACGAGTTCGTCGCCGAGCAGCCCGTTGAGCGGCGCCGGGGGACGCCCCTCGGCGGGCGCGGCGTCTGCGGGGCGGGCGAGCAGTTCGACGGTCCGGGCCAGTCCGGCTCCGTAGAAGTCCATGAGGACCCGGACGAGTTCCTCGGCCGCCGCGCACGCCTGCTCGTCGCCGCCGGCGGCCAGCCGGTCGAGGATCTCCTCCACCCGCCGGCCCGCCTGCTCCGCACTGACCGTGCCGGTGACCGGGCTCATCCGGCGAGGCCGCTCAGTCCGGTGGGCACGTGCATCGACTTCACGGTCCGGCCGTCGCCGACGTACATGTGGACGCCGCACGGCAGGCACGGGTCGAAGCTGCGGACGGCCCGCATGATGTCGATGCCCTTGAAGTTCTCCGGGGAGTTCTCCTCGAAGATGGGCGTGTTCTGCACGGCGTCCTCGTAGGGGCCGGGGGTGCCGTAGGTGTCGCGGGTGCTCGCGTTCCACGGGGTCGGCGGGTAGGGGTGGTAGTTGGCGATCTTGCCGTCCCGGATGACCATGTGGTGGGAGAGGACGCCCCGGACGGCCTCGGTGAAACCGACTCCGATGGACTCGTCGGGCACGTCGAACTTCTCCCAGGTCTGGCTGCGTCCGGCGCGGACCTCCTCGAGGCCCTTCTCGGCGAAGTGCAGGGCGACGGCGGCGGAGTAGGCCTGGAAGTAGGTGCGGGCGCGGTTGCGCTCCAGCGCGTTGCTCCACTGCGGGATCTTCCACTCGAAGGTGGTCTCCGGCTTGGTGAGCGAGCGCGGCAGGTTGATGACGACGCTGTGCCCGGTGGCCTTGACATAGCCGATGTCGACGAGGCCGGAGAGCGCGGTGGACCACAGCCGGGCGATGGGTCCGCCGCCGGTGTCGAGCGGCAGGTACTCCTTGCCGTCGAACCAGCGCGGGGACATGACCCAGCTGTACTTGTCGCCGAAGTCCCGCTTCTGGGGGGCGGGGATGGTGTGCTGGTTCCACGGGTGGCGCGGGTCGACGGGATTGCCGAGCGGGTCGTGGGTGACGAACTGCTCCTGGCCCTCCCAGTCCTCGTAGTACGAGCTGCCGAGGAGGATCCGGATGCCGAGGTTGATCTGGGTGAGGTCGTTGGTGACCAGCTTGCCGTCCACGATGACGCCCGGGGTGACGAACATCTTCCGTCCCCAGTCGGTCATGTTGGCGTAGGTGAAGTCGCAGTACTCGGGGTCGTTCAGGGCTCCCCAGCAGCCGAGCAGCACCCGGCGGCGGCCGACCTCCTCGTAGCCGGGCAGGGCCTCGTAGAAGAAGTCGAACAGGTCGTCGTGGAGCGGGACGACTCGCTTCATGAACTCCACGTACCGCATGAGGCGGGTCATGTAGTCCGTGAAGAGCTGGACGGAGGCGACCGTGCCGACGCCGCCCGGGTAGAGCGTGGAGGGGTGCACATGGCGGCCCTCCATCAGGCAGAACATCTCCCGGGTGTAGCGGCTGACCTGGAGGGCCTCGCGGTAGAACTCGCCTTCGAGCGGGTTCAGGGAGGTCATGATGTCGGCGATGGTGCGGTAACCGTGCTCGGCGGCGTGCGGGGCCTCGGTGCGCTGCGCCAACTCCCAGACGCCCGGGTTGGTCTCGCGGACCATCTTCTCGCAGTAGTCGACCCCGACCAGGTTCTCCTGGAAGATGTTGTGGTCGAACATGTACTCGGCGGACTCGCCGAGGTTGATGATCCATTCACCGAGGTGCGGCGGTTTCACCCCGTACGCCATGTTCTGCGTGTAGACGGAGCACGTGGCGTGGTTGTCACCGCAGATGCCGCAGATGCGGCTGGTGATGAAGTGTGCGTCGCGCGGGTCCTTGCCTCGCATGAAGACGCTGTAGCCGCGGAAGACCGACGAGGTGCTGTAGCACTCGGCGACCCGCTTCTGCTTGAAGTCGATCTTGGTGTGGATGCCGAGACTGCCCACGATCCGGGTGATCGGATCCCAGGACATCTCCACCAGGCCGTCACCGGCCGCTTGTGTCTTCGGTGCCATCGTGTGTGCGGTGCCCTTCTTCACGTCATCACGTCGTCGAGCGGGAGGGGGTGTCGCTGTCCCGGAGGGGGGTCACGTCGACCACGGGGGCCGGTAACCGGTGGTGATCTTGTCGCCCGTGTGCCGCCACTTGGGCTCCTTGTCCACGGTCCTGGCCGTGATGTTGCGGAGCCTGCGGATCACGGCGCCGTAGGCGCCGCTCGCCGTGCTGGAGAGCTTGCCGCCGGGCGGCTCGTCCATGAACGGCATGAACTTGTCGGGGAAGCCCGGCATGGTGCAGGCGATGCAGATGCCGCCCACGTTGGGGCAGCCGCCGATCCCGTTCATCCAGCCGCGCTTGGGCACGTTGCACTTGACGACGGGCCCCCAGCAGCCGATCTTCACCAGGCACTCGGGCGAGTCGTACGTCTCGGCGAACTGGCCCTGCTCGTAGTAGCCGGCCCGGTCGCAGCCCTCGTGGACGGTCTGGCCGAACAGCCAGGTGGGGCGGAGCTTGTCGTCGAGCGGGATCATCGGTGCGGAGCCGGCCGCCTGGTACAGCAGGTACGTCAGCGTCTCCGCGAAGTTGTCCGGCTGGATCGGACAGCCGGGGACGCACACGATCGGGATGCCCGCCTTGGACTTCCAGTCCCAGCCGAGGTAGTCGGGCACGCCCATGGCGCCGGTGGGGTTGCCGGCCATCGCGTGGACGCCGCCGTAGGTGGCGCAGGTGCCGATCGCCACCACGGCGAGGGCGTTGGGGGCCAGCCGGTCGATCCACTCACTGGTCGTGATGGGCTGGCCGGTCTCGGGATCGTCGCCGAAGCCGCACCAGTACCCCTCCTGCTTGATCGACTCATTGGGCACGGAGCCCTCGACGACGAGCACGAAGGGGTCGATCTCCCCGCGCTCCCCCTTGAAGAACCACTCGATGAAGGTGTCCGCGCCGCCCACCGGACCGCACTCGAAGTCGATCAGCGGCCAGTGGACCTGGATCTTCGGCAGACCCGGCAGGGCACCGAGGGCGATCTCCTCGATGCTCGGCTGCATGGCGGCGGTCAGCGCGACCGAGTCGCCGTCGCAGCTCAGTCCGGCGTTGATCCAGAGGATATGGATCGGCTGGTCCTCGGCCGCGGCCGCGCCGGACGAGGCCGCGGCGTCGACCGTGGTCGGCGTTCCTGCATCCATGAGGCGTCTCCTGGGGGATATCGCGACAAAAAGACCCGTAATCGGGCCTTCGTCCTTTGCTAACAGGCGGCCGTCCCGGCTGCCACCGCGGCCTGCTCCGGCCGGGCGCCCCGCGATGACTCCTTTCGGACGAAGGCCCGCCGCAGCCGGTGGTAGGGGGCGGTCGGGTCCGAGAAGGTCCGCAGCATCCGGGCGAGCTCGTCCGCGCGGTACGCGGCCAGCGGCCGCACGGCCTCGTCGCGCTCCCGCTGCGCCTTCTTGGCGGCGATCCGGGACTGGGTCGAGGGATTCGGGGCGAGGCGTGCCGCCATCCGGGTGACCTCGCCCGCGAACTCCTCCGGACCGCACTCGACGACCCGCTCGACCAGACCGTGGCGGAGTGCGGCGGTCGCGGTCACCGGCAGGGCCTGCGAGGTGAGGCGTTCGGCCATGGGGCCGCCCACGCGCCGGGGCAGGGAGTACGTCCAGTACTCCGAGCCGTACAGACCCATGAGCCGGTAGTGGGGGTTGAGGATCGACCCCGCACGGCACCAGACCTCGTCGGCGGCGAGTGCCAGCATGACCCCGCCCGCGGCCGCGTTGCCGCCGACGGCGGCCACCACGAGCCGGTCCGTGGTGGTGAGCACGGCCTCCACGAGATCGTCCATCGCGTTGATGTTGGCCCAGGACTCCGCCGCGGGGTCCGCTGCCGCCTCGATCACGTTGAGATGGATGCCGTTGGAGAAGAAGTCCCGTGCCGCCCCGAGTACCAGCACCGAGGTGGGCCGGGAGCAGGCGACCCGGTAGGCGTCGAGCAGCCGCCGGCAGTGCTCCGTGCTCATCGCGCCGCCGGGGAAGGAGAACGACAGCACCCCGACGGGCCCCTCCTCCCGGTAGCGGATGTCGCTCCAGGTACGGCGGTGTTCGCCGAGGCCGAGGGGCGCGGGGAGATCGGGCAGGAGCGGCAGCCGGTCCCCCAGCGCCAGGGTGGCGGGCAGCTTGACACCGGGCCGTCCCTCGGCGTCGCGGCGGTGCCGCAGTTCGGGGATCCAGACGGCGCCGTCCACGGTCGCCCGGCACAGGGCGCCGGCCCGGGTGGCGAGCAGCTCACCGGGGCGGCCGCGCAGCTGGTCCTCCGGGTGGCCGCCGTGGAGGAACCACTCGCCGTCCAGCAGTTCGTCGAGCACGCCCGGCTGCGAGTCCGCCGCGCGCAGCTTGCGCAGCACGGTCTCGGTGGAGTCGTCCTCCCAGGAGATGCGCCGGAGCTCCTGGCGGACGTACGGCCGGACGCTCATCCTGCCGTACCCGGCGCTCTGCCGCCGGGGCTCGTACGTGCCGGAGGAGAAGCGGTCGACGGCGAGCAGGACGGCGGTGAGAGCGGCGTCGGAGACCTCACCCCGGTAGAGATCGCTCTTGGCGAGGGGCGGGAGGGCGACGTTCGCCGCGGCCCACACGTCTCCGGCGTCCATCTCCCCGTCGGCCTGCAGGACGGTGACGCCCCACACCCCGGCGTCCTCCTGGACCGCGTAGTCCAGGGACGACGGCCCCCGGTCGCCGACCGGGCCGGGGTGGACGACGAGACAGGTGTGCCGCGTCCAGACGTCTTCCGGGATGACGGTCCTCAGCATCGGGGCGAGCACGAGGCGGGGCTCGTGTCGGCGGACGGCCTCGCGCACGGCGTCCCCGTCCGGGGTGCGCTCGACGGCGACGCTGTGGCCCCGGTCCCTCAGCTCCGCGTGGACGCGCTGGGTGAGGCTGTTGTAGGCGCTGGCGATGAGCAGGATGTGCATGACGGCCTTCCACCGGATCCGGCGGCTGGGCCGTGTCGGCGTCGGTGGCGCGCTCCGCCGGCGGGCGGGGCGGGGCTTCGCGGACACGGTCCAGGGCCGGCGGAGTCCGGCCGACTGCGATGCTCCGGTACGGCGGACCGCCACCTGCGGTACGGAGCCGCCGGGGTCACTCGAAAGCGACCACCGGCGGGACCGATCGGCGGCGCTCAGAACGCGGTGTAGCGCTCCGGCATGGGCAGTTCCATACCGTCCAGCTCCAGGGTGCAGCCGGGCTTCATCCGCACCAGGTGCGGCTGGTGGACCCGGACCACGAACTCCCGGGCCGGGTCGTCGGGCAGCAGGCCGTTGAGCACCGTCGTGCCCGTACCGTGCTCCCGCCGGTACGCGATCACCTTGCCGTCGACCAGGAGCTCGATGCCACCGGTCCTGCCGGGGCCGACGTTGACGGTGATCGAATGGTCGCCCCGATCGAGGTGGAAGTGGTGGTTACGCGACATGGGCACACCTCCACGGTGAACAGCCAGTCCAGCCTAAGCCCGCCGCTCGGCGGGTGCGCGGGGGCGCGTCTGCCGACGGCGGGAACGGGGCCGGGCCGCGATCCCGAGCGCCCGGCGCACCCGTGGTTCGCCGTGGCGGCCGGCCCGGCGCGGCCTGCTCGGGCGACTCCGCCGGCTCCGCCGCGGCCCGGCGGACGGACGGGCCGCCGGGTGCCGTGTGCGACGCGTCGCTCCCGGCGAGGGCGCCGCCCGGTCCGGCGGTACCGCCGGAGCCGCCCGCAGGCACCCTTGTCGCTTTGTCGATTCTCGCGGACAGTACCGGGATGGCGATCGTCGTCCTTCTGGGCACCCTGGACACCAAAGGTCTCGAGTACGCGTGGCTTCGGGAGCGGCTGCTGCGGCACGGCGTCGGTGTGGTGGTCGTCGACGCGGGCGTCGCCGGCGAACCGCGGCTGCGCCCGGACGTGCCGCGCTCCGAGGTGGCCCGGGCCGCGGGCGCGGACCTGGAGCGGCTGCGGGCCGAGGGGGACCGCGGCGCCGCCGTGACCACGATGGCCCGGGGTGCGGCCGCCACCCTCCTGCGGCTGTACGAGGCCGGGCGGCTGCACGGGGTACTGGCCCTCGGCGGCAGCGGCGGGACCTCCATCGCGACCCGTGCGATGCGCGGTCTGCCGCTCGGCGTACCCAAGCTGATGGTGTCGTCGATGGCGTCGGGCGAGGTGTCCGCCTACGTCGGATCCGCGGACATCACCATGATGTACAGCGTCGTCGACATCGCCGGCGTCAACTCCGTCTCGGCCCCGGTCCTGGCCAACGCCGTCGACGCCGTCTGCGGAATGGCGAAGGGCTTCGCCGGGAGCGCCCGGGCCGTACGGCCGGAGCGGCTGGGGGCGGGCGGCAGACCGCTGGTGGCGGCGAGCATGGCCGGCGTCACGACCCCCGGGGTCGACGCGGCCCGCGAGCGGCTGACCGAACTCGGTTACGAGGTGCTCGTGTTCCACGCCAGCGGCACCGGCGGCCGGACCCTCGAAGCCCTGGCGGAGCAGGGGCTGTTCGTCGGCGTCCTGGATATGACGCTCAGTGAGCTTGCGGACGAACTGGTCGGCGGCACCCTGACCGCCGGCCCCGACCGGCTGCGCGCCGCGGGCCGCCGGGGCACGCCCCAGGTCGTCAGCCCCGGCGCCCTGGACATGGTGAAGTTCGGTCCTCCGCACACCGTCCCGGAGCGGCTGCGGGGCCGGGACGTGCGGGTCCACAATCCGTCCGTGACCGTGGTCCGCACGACCGCGCGGGAGTGCGCCGAGCTCGGCCGGGGCATCGCGGAGAAACTGCGCGGCGCCAGGGGACCGGCGGAGGTGTGCGTACCCCTGCGCGGGCTGTCGACGCTCGGGGCGCCGGACGGCCCGTACCACGACCCGGACGCCGACGCGGCCCTGTTCGCGGCGCTGCGGGAGGGGCTGCGGGGCAGCCCGGTGGAGACGGTGGACTTCCCCACCCACATCAACGACCCCTCCTTCGGCCGGGCCGCCGCCGAGCGGCTGCACGGACTGATCACCCGCGCCGGCCGGACAGCGGCCGCGGAACGCCCATGACCCGGACCGCCGGGAACCGGCCGGTACCGTACGTGTGTCTGTTGTGGGGACGACGGCGCACGCGGCGCCGGCAGTGCGCTCCGGCCGCGTCCGCCGAGGGGGTGGGATGAACACATGGACGGTCCCGGGATACACCGAGACCAGAGAACTCGGTTCGGGCGGCAGCGGACGGGTCGTGCTCGCCGTCCACGACGCCACCGGCACACCGGTGGCCGTCAAGTACCTCGCTGAGCGGCTGCGCCGGGACACCGCCTTCGTCCGTGCCTTCCGCTCGGAGGCACGACTGCTGAGCGGGCTCGACACCCCGCACGTGGTCCGGTTGTACGAGTACGTCGAGTGCCCCGACGGCGCGGCCATCGTGATGGAGCTGGTGGAGGGCGTGGCGCTGCGCGCCCTGCTGGCCAGGGAGGGCGCGACCGGCGTCGCGCCCGCCCTCGTGGTGCTCAAGGGCTCGCTGCTGGGGCTGGCGGCGGCGCACCGGGCGGGAGTCGTGCACCGCGACTACAAGCCGGAGAACGTGCTGGTGGCGCCGGACGGTTCGTCGAAGCTCGTCGACTTCGGTATCGCGGCGGGGCGGGGCACGACGCCCGGGGTCGCGGGCACGCCCTCGTACATGGCCCCGGAGCAGTGGACCGGCGGGCCGGCCTCGCCGGCCGCCGACGTGTACGCGGCCACGGCGACGTTCTTCGAGTGCGTCACGGGACACAAGCCGTACTCCGGCGAGAACTTCGCGGAGCTCGCGCTCCGGCACACGAGCGCGCCGGTGCCGGTCGACGGGGTGCCCGAGGAACTGCGGCCGCTGATCCGGCGCGGGATGGCGAAGTCCCCGCAGGAGCGGCCGGAGACCGCGGAGGCGTTCGTCGCGGAGCTGGAGGCGATCGCGTGCGAGGCCGTCGGACCCGACTGGGAGGAGCGCGGCCGGGGGGAACTCGCCGCGCTGGCCGCGCTGCTGCCGCTGCTGCTTCCCTCGGCCGGCGCGCCGCCCGTCTCGGTGGCGGCGCGGGCGTCGACCTCGCTGGGGCGCGGTCACCGGCTCGGGGCTCTGTGGCCGGACCGGCAGGGACTGTTCGCCGCGTCGCTCGCGCTCGTCCTGGGGCTGCTGCTGGTGATCGCGGCGCAGGCCGCCGGTGACGGTCCGGGGAGTCCGGCGGCGCGGGCGGTCGCCACCACGAGCGCCGTGCCTCCGGCGCCGGACGCGGCCACCGGCCCGGCCTCCGCCCCGCCGTCGCCGTCCGCCGTCTCCGCGTCCCCCGGCTCCTCGCCCTCGGCCTCGCCCTCGGCGCCGGGGCCGACGGTGACCGCCGGCCCGTCCGGCCCCGCCATCCCGCCCACCGCACCCGGAACTCCCACGGCCCCGCCGGTGACCTCACCGGACCCGCCACCGGTCACCTCCGAACCACCGGTGACACCGGAGCCGCCGGAGGTCCCGGTGGCGACCGTGTCGATCGGTTCACTGCGGCAGACGGGTGCGGCGACGGCCACCGCGACCGTCGAGGTCGTCACGGACGGCACCGGCCCGGTACGCATCGTCCTGGACTGGGCGACCGCCGCGGCCAAGGGCGGCCCGGGCACCCCGGACGGCGCCGCCGACACCTTCGAGCGCAGTGGCGCGACGAGGTACACGCTCACCGTCGAACACGTCTTCCGGAACGCCAGGGCCTGTTACTGGCGGCTCACCGCGGACAGCTCGCCGGGTGCCGCGAACGGCGGCTCACGGCAGGAGATCGTGACGCAGAGGTGCACGATCGGATGAACGACCCGCGCCTCCCCTTCCGCCCCCCTTCCCCGTCGCCGGAAGGCGAGGGGGAAGTTCCGCCTCCGCCCGAGGACTACAGCGCCACCGCGCTCGCCAGTCACTGGTCCGAGCTGCCCGACACGCCCCCGGACGCGGTCGAGGGCACGGTGCTGCGCTTCGGCCCGGGAGTCACGGCGGCGGCACGGGAGAGATACGACGGGGACCGTACGACCGCCGTGTGGCACACGGGCACACTGCCGGGTGCCGCGGCCCCGCAGTCCCGCGGCACCGGCCGGTCGTGGGCGTCCGGACTGCGCCGCTACTCCCTGGCGGCCCTGATCCTGTTCGCCGCCCTCCTTCTCCTGGGCTGGCAGCGGTACGGCCCCGGCCCCACGGTCCACGGCGTCGCGGTGGACGCCGACCCCGGCGGCCCGGGCTGCGACGGCACCGCCGTCGTCACGGCCGTGGTGCGCACCGACGGCAGACCGGGCACCCTGGCCTACCGCTGGGTGCGCAGTGACGGCACCGCGTCCGAGGTGCTGACGGAGCGGCTGGCCCGCGGTCAGGACAGGGCGCGGCTGCGTCTTCTGTGGACCTTCCACGGCGAGGGCGCCTACCGCGCCCGTGCCGAGCTGCGTCTCAGCTCACCCTCGCAACACGACGCGTCGGCGGAATTCCTCTATACCTGTCCGTGAGGAGCTTTCCCACTTCCCGACCTCCGAGGTCGAACGTTGCCGGACGCGTATGGCCCGATGGGGGCAAGCGGTGCTAGAAAGGACAGCGTGATCAGGCGCTTCGACCGATTGCGGGGCGTGTCGGTTCGGCCACTGATCGGCAAACGCCCCAGGAGCGTCGCCGGGCAGGTATTCATCCTCCAGGTGGCGGTCGTGGTCCTGCTCGTTCTCGGGACGATCCTCGCCCTGGTCCTTCAGACCCGGCACGACACCGACCGTGAGGCCCGCAACCGGTCGGTCGCGGTCGCCGAATCGTTTGCCCACTCCCCCGGGCTGCTCACCGCGCTGGACTCCCCCGACCCGTCCCGCGTCCTGCAGCCGATCACCGAGGAGGCACGGAAGCGCGCGGGCGTCGACTTCATCGTCGTCATGGACACCAACGGGATCCGCTACACGCATCCCCTGCCGGAGCGGATCGGGCACCGCTTCGTCGGCACGATCGAACCGTCCCTGCAGGGCGAGGTCCTGCTCGAGAGCGTGGACGGCCCCCTGGGCAAGGAGGTCCAGGCGGTCGTCCCGGTCACCGGTCCGGACGGCAAGGTCGAGGCGCTGGTGTCGGCCGGCCTGACCGTCCGCAACGTCACGGGCGCGGTGAACCGGCAGCTGCCGGTCATCCTCGGCACGGGAGCCGCGGGCCTCGCCCTGGCCACCGCCGGCACGGCCCTGGCGACCAGACGCCTGAAACGCCAGACCCACGGGCTCGGCCCGGCCGAGATGACCCGTATGTACGAGCATCACGACGCCGTCCTCCACGCGGTACGGGAAGGCGTCGTCATCGTCGGCGGGGACGGAACGCTGCTGCTCGCCAACGACGAGGCCCGCCGGCTGCTGGACCTGGGCCCCGACTCCGAGGGACGGCCCGTGCGCGACCTGGCCGGTCTCGAACCCTCGACGGCACAACTGCTCGCCTCCGGCACGGCGGCCACGGACGAGGTGCTGACCGCAGGGAACCGGCTGCTCGTGGTCAACCAGCGGCCCACCGACGGCCCGGGCGGCCCGCTGGGCACCGTCGCGACCATCCGGGACTCCACGGAGCTGCAGGCGCTGACGGGCCGGGCCGAAGTGGCGCGCAAGCGCCTCCAGCTGCTGTACGACGCCGGTGTGGGGATCGGGACGACGCTGGACGTGACCCGGACCGCGGAGGAACTGGCCGAGGTCGCGGTCCCCTCGTTCGCCGACTACGTCACCGTCGACCTCGCGGACCCGGTACTCAACGGGGAGGAGCCGAACGGCTCCGCGGGCGAGATGCGCCGCACCGCCGTCAGCGGGATCCGCGACGACCACCCGCTCTACGAACGCGGCAGGCTGATCGCGTTCCTGCCCTCCACACCGCAGGCCCGCGGGATGGGCACCGGACGGGCCGAGGTGGTACCGGACCTGTCCAGGGCGCTGGGCTGGCGCGCCCAGGACCCCGAGCGGACGAAGGCGATCGTCGAGTACGGCATCCACTCGCTCATCACCGTGCCACTGCAGGCCCGCGGGGTCGTCCTGGGGGTCGCCAACTTCTGGCGCTCGGAGAAGCCCGGCCCCTTCGAGGAGGACGATCTGTCCCTCGCCGAGGAGCTGGTCGCCCGGGCCGCGGTGTCGGTGGACAACGCCCGCCGGTACACGCGTGAGCACGCGCTCGCCGTGACGCTCCAGCGCAGCCTCCTGCCGAGGGCGCTGCCGGAGCACAGCGCCGTGGAGGTGGCGCACCGCTATCTGCCGGCCCAGTCCGGGGTGGGCGGCGACTGGTTCGACGTCATTCCGCTGCCGGGCAGCCGGGTCGCCCTGGTCGTCGGCGACGTGGTGGGCCACGGGCTGCACGCCGCGGCGACGATGGGGCGGCTACGGACCGCGGTGCACAACTTCTCCACGCTCGACCTGCCGCCCGACGAGCTCCTCGGCCATCTGGACGACCTGGTCGGCCGCATCGACCAGGACGAGATGGGCCCCGGCGGCAGTCCCGACGGCCCGGCGATGACCGGCGCCACCTGCCTCTACGCCATCTACGACCCGGTGTCGCGGCACTGCACGATGGCCCGGGCCGGGCATCCGCTGCCGGCGCTGGTCCGCCCCGACGGCAGCGTCGAGTTCCCGGAGCTCCCGGCGGGCCCGCCACTCGGGCTCGGCGGGATGCCGTTCGAGAGCGCGGTGCTCGAGATCCCCGAAGGCACCAGACTCGTCTTCTACACGGACGGGCTGATCGAGGACCGCAGCCGCGACATCGACGTCGGCATCGAACTGCTGCGTCGCGCCCTCGCCCGCACGGACGGCACACCCGAGCAGACGTGCCAGGGAGTGCTGGAGGCGCTGCTGCCCGCCCGCCCGAAGGACGACGTGGCACTGCTCATCGCCTGCACCCGCGCCCTCGGCCCGGACCGGGTCGCCGAGTGGGACGTGCCGTCGGACCCCAGCGCGGTCGCCGGGATGCGCGCCGCCGCCGTCGCGAAGCTGACGGAGTGGGGACTGGAGGAGATGGCGTTCGGCACCGAGCTGATCCTCAGCGAGCTGCTCACCAACGCGATCCGCTACGGCACCCAGCCCATTCGGGTACGGCTGCTCCACGACCAGGGCCTGACCTGCGAGGTCGCCGACGGCAGCAGCACCTCGCCACACCTCCGCTACGCCGCGACGACCGACGAGGGCGGCCGTGGGCTGTTCCTGGTGGCGCAGCTGTCCGAGCGCTGGGGCACGCGGTACACGTCCGAGGGAAAGATCATCTGGGCCGAGCAGCCGCTGCCGGGTGACACGCCGGACACGGAGGCGGGCGGGGAGGCCCTGCTGCGGCTGTTCGACTCCGAACTGCTCTGAGGCCCCGGGCCTCTCCCCTCCGCAGGGGAACGTGGGCTTCCGGTGCGCTTCGGGTCGCTCCTGGTGCCGGACTCCCGTGCTCCCGCCGGCTCTTCCGGGCTCGCGGCTCCCCGGTCGTCCGGCGCCGGCGTCCGGCGGACGCGCATCGGCTCCGGCTCCGGCTCGTTCATCGCACTCGCCGGGTACCGGGCATCTGCCCGGGCCCGGTGCTCCGGGGCGGCCGGCCGGCCGGTCAGCACGCGGCGGGGGCGGGCCCGGCGTGCGACACGGCGGCGGAGGCGACGGCGTGGCAGGCGCCTGGGCCCGTCGCCCGGTACACGATGCGACCGCCCCCGACGCGGACCGCCGCCTCGGTGGTGTCGCCGACGCGGGTGATCCCGGCCGCTGCGGCGACTTCCCCCGAGCCGTCGCACAGCACCTCCAGTCCCGGCCACGCCGACCGCGGAAACGCCTCCCGCAGACACCGGCTCAGCTCCCCGACGACCAGACGCGACAGCGGTACGAGCTCGTCCGGTTCCCCGGTGACGGCGACGAGGGTGATCCCCGTGCCGGGCGGGGCGGCCCGTACGGCCTCCTCGACGGCCGACAGCCGGTGCATGCCGAGGAGGGCCACCACACCGTCCGAGGTGAGGCGCACGGGCTCGCACGTAACGAGATCGGCCGCCGCGGGCGGTCGCCACGGGTCGTCGGCCCGGGCGGCGGGCCGTATCCCGGTGGGCGGGGCCCACCAGTCGCTCAGCTCCAGTCCGGCCAGCTGCTCGCAGGCGCTGACGACGTCGAACGGCTCGATGAAGCCCGGCGCCGCCGCGGCCGTGCGGCTCGCGCCGTGCAGGGTGGCGAGGACGGTCTTGGCGAGCCGCACCGAGCGGCGCGGCGGAGCGCCCGGGACCGGCGCGAGCGGTCGCAGCGCCTCCAGCGCCAGTGCGACGAGCAGTGCGTCCACTTCGAGGAGCTGGCGGTAGGACCGGCGCAGCCCTTCGTCGGCGGTGACCTCCGGTACGAGGTCGGCTCCCAGCCCGGCCGCCCCCGGCCGTGCTCCGCCGGTGGGCCCGGCCCCCACGCGGTCCCGGCCGCCCCGTTCCGCCCCGGCGGACGCCGGCCGCGTGACCCAGGCCCGGGCGAGCGCACCGAGGGCCTCGGCCGCGGTGCGGCCCTGCTGGGGTGCGGGTCCGGTCGTCGAGGGCGCGCGCTCGGCCAGTTCGGCGAGGACGGAGAAGTAGAGGGCGCGCTTGCCGGGGAAGTTGGAGTAGACGGCGCCGCGGGTGAGACCGGCCCGCTCGGCGATGGCGTCGATCCTGGCGGCGCGGAAACCGTTCTCGGCAAACTCGTCCCGGGCTGCCGCCAGCACATCGGCACGGGTCCGCTGCTGCGTCTGAACCCTGGTGAGCCGAGCCATCGTTCTCCTCGTCGCGCGTGCGCCGTCACCCTTCCCGGCTCGAATGACAGTAACATCCGGATGACGAGACCATCCGGAGGGGGCTGGGCACGTTCATGTCACGCATCGGTGAGGACGGCCATCCGCTGAAGTGTTCCTTCTGCGGGAAGAGCCAGAAGCAGGTGAGGCGGCTCATCGCCGGCCCCGCCGGGGTGCACATCTGCGACGAGTGCGTCGAGTTGTGCAACGAGCTGATCGAGGAGGAACTCTCCGACTTCACCACCACGCCGCTGACGGAGCTCCCCAAGCCGGCCGAGATCCACCGGTTCCTCGACGGGTACGTCATCGGTCAGGAGTCGGCCAAGCGGTCGCTCGCGGTTGCCGTCTACAACCACTACAAGCGGGTCCGCGGCAAGCAGGAGGAGGACGAGCCGGTCGAGGTGGCCAAGTCCAACATCCTGCTGCTCGGCCCCACCGGCTGCGGCAAGACCTACCTCGCGCAGACCCTCGCCCGGCTGCTGAACGTCCCGTTCGCCATCGCCGACGCCACCGCCCTCACGGAGGCCGGGTACGTGGGCGAGGACGTGGAGAACATCCTGCTCAAACTGCTCCAGGCGGCCGACTACGACGTGCAGCGCGCCGAGACCGGCATCGTCTACGTCGACGAGATCGACAAGATCGCCCGCAAGGGCGAGAACCTGTCGATCACCCGCGATGTCTCGGGCGAGGGGGTGCAGCAGGCCCTGCTGAAGATCCTGGAGGGCACCACCGCGTCGGTGCCGCCGCAGGGCGGCCGCAAGCATCCGCACCAGGAGTACCTCCAGATCGACACGGCGAACGTGCTGTTCATCGTGGGCGGGGCGTTCGCCGGGCTGGAGACGATCATCGACGACCGGACCGGAAGGCGGGGCCTCGGCTTCGCCGCCGAGGTGGGCTCCGGGGACGGGGCCGACGACGGGGACGCGTTCGCCAGGGTGATGCCCGCCGACCTGATCCGGTTCGGACTGATTCCCGAGTTCATCGGCCGGCTCCCCGTGATCGCGCGGGTGTCGAGCCTGGACGGGACCGCGCTGCTGCGAACCCTCACCGAGCCGAGGAACGCCTTGGTCAAGCAGTACCAGCGGCTGTTCGAGATGGACGGCGTGGAGCTCGAGTTCAGCGAGGCCGCCCTCGAGGCCATCGTGGAGAAGTCCATGCTGCGCGGCACCGGCGCCCGGGGCCTGCGGGGAATCATGGAGCATGTCCTGCGGCCCGTCATGTACGAGATTCCGAGCCGCGGCGACGTGGCCAAGGTGATCATCGGCGAACGCACGGTCCGCGAGGACGTCGCCCCCCTGCTGGTGACCCGGCAGCCGCCCCCGGAGGAGCCGGGGCCGCGGTCCGCCCGGGAGACGCGGTAGGGCACCGGTCCCCGGAATCCGCACCGGACGGACAGTCCGCCCCACCGGCTCACACCCCTCGAAGGCGGCGCGCGCGGGCGGGCTCTCCGGCTCAGGCCACCGCGCTGAGGGTGTCCACCAGCCGGCGGCGCGCGGCCCGGGCCGCCGGCAGCGCCGCGAGCGCGATCGCTCCGATGACGGCGGCGGTCGCGAGCAACACCAGATGGAGCGGCGACGGGGTCTGCGCGATACCGGCACCGATGCCGCTGGAGCGGCCCTCGGAGTCGATCAGCCAGTGGGCCAGAGGCACCCCGAGCCCCGCTCCCACCACCGCGGCTGCCAGCGCGGTGCAGCCGACCGCGGTGACGGTGACCGCCGTGATCTGCCGGGGCGACAGCCCGATCGCCTTCAGGGCGAGGAGATCGCGCTCCCCGTCCCGGACGCTCCCACCGATCGCCGTCGACAGTTCCGTGAGCCCGATCAGGGCGAGCACACCGATCAGCCCGGCGACGACGCCCCGCATGGTGGAGAGCCGGTCGGCCGGGCTGGTGACCTCGTGGATGTCGAGTCTCCCCGCCGACGCCTCGGTCAGCTCGGCACGTACGCGGGCAGGGTCGGCCCCCGGCCGCAGCTGCATCTGGTACAGCGTCGCACGCATGGCCGGGTCGTTCTCGCGGAGGGTGTCGAGCGAGGTGGAGACGGTCCGTCCGCCGTTCTCCGGTTCGATGCTCCGGCCGACGATGTGGAGGATCTGCGGATGGCCCCCGACGGTCATGCGCACCCAGTCACCGACCTCCACCCCCAGCAGGTCGAGCAGGCCCTGCCCGGCCACCGCCTCGTCGGGTCCGTCGGCGGCCCGGCCCTCTGCCACGGTGTACGGGTACGGCCGCTCGCGGGTGCCGAGGCCGCGCAGCGCGATGGTGCCGGTCTGGCCGGGGACGAGCGCCGCGACCTCGACACCGGGATGGGCCGCCACGACCTGCGGGTGACCGTCGAGCAGCGCCGCTGCCTCCCCTTCGGCGAGGCCGCCGGCCGCGCGGGCGGTCAGCGCCGAGGGCAGTCCCAGTTCCGCCGGTCTGCTGTCGAAGCGCGCGATGGTGGTCCAGGCACTGAGCGCCACGGTGATCAGCAGCAGCGGCAGGGCCAGCCGGACGATGGTGGCGGGGCTCTGCGGGCCGCGGGCGAAGGCCCGGTGCCAACCGAGGACGAGGGCCGGGGGCAACCCGAGCCCGAGCGCCTTCCTGGCCGGTCCCGACAGCCGGCCGCCCGCGGCCTTCCCGGCCGGGAGCACCGGCACCGGCGGGACCCTGCCGGCCCGCCAGGCGGCGAGGCAGGTGGTGGCACCGATGAACAGCACCGCGGCGACGGGTACGGCGAGCAGGGCGGCGGTGTGCCCCGGCAGCCCCTGCCAGACGCCGACCGCCTCGCCGAGACGTCCGGGCAGGGCGCTGCCCAGCGTCTCGATGAGCAGCGTGGCGACCAGGGCGCCGAGAACGGCGAAGGCCAGGTGCTGGACCAGGAACACCCGCACCACCTGCCCCGGGGTGAAGCCGACGGCCTTGAGGACGGAGATGTCCCTGAGGTGGCCGCGCACCCGGGTGCTGATCGCGCCGAAGACGGCGAGCGCGGCGGCCAGCAGCGCGCCGAGCCCGAAGAGCCCGAGGACCTGGCCGAGCAGCCGGGTGTCCCCCTGGGCCTCCGACCTGGCCTGCTGCCAGTGGGAGACGTCGGTGACCGCCCCGGCTCCGAGCACGGTGACGGCGCGTTGGACGGCGTAGTCGGTGTCGGCGGGGTCGGTGAGCAGCAGACCGACCACGTGGCCGGGTCTCTCGCCCGTGTCCCGCACCTGGGCGGGCAGGGCCCAGACGGTGCCGGGCCGCTCGCCGGGCCGGTAGCGCGGTTCGGCGCTGTCGGCGACGCCGATGACGGTCAGGGTGCGGCCGGTGCCGGAGAGGGTGAGGGTGTCGCCGGGGCCCGCGACGAGGGCCCGGGCGAGGCTGCTCTCCAGGACGACGCCGTCGGGGGTCGCCGGGGTGAGCCAGCGGCCGGAGGTGAGGAGCGGACGCCCGGTGGCGGGCGGCTCGGCTCCGGCGCCGCGCAGCTCGACGGACGCGCGGGCGCCCGGTGAGGCCACGGATGCCGAAGCGGTGCGGAACGGGCCGGAAACGGCCTCGACCCCGTCGAGGGCGGCGAGCCGGCCCGGGTCGGCGGCGGGCCCGGTGTGGATCCAGACGTGTGCGCCGTGGGACTGGGCGAAGACGCGCTGCCAGGGGTTGGTGGCGTAGCCGAAGAGCGCCGCGGCGAGCAGCAGGGCGGCGACGATGCCCGCGGTGGCGGAGACGATGAACAGCGCCTCGCCCCGGTGGGTGCGCAGGTCGGCGTGCGCCCAGCGAAGTGTGGCCCGCACGGTCAGTCCTTCAGTTCGAGGACGCCGGACAGCCCGGTGCCCCGGGCGGGGGTGCCGCCCAGCTCGGCGTCGTCGGCTATGCGGCCGTCGAAGAAGCTGATGACCCGGTCGGCGGCGCTGGCGAGCCGCGCGTCATGGGTGACGAGCAGGATGGTCTGGCCGCGCTGGTGGAAGCGGGACAGCAGGCGCATGACCTCGCGGGTGCCCTTGCTGTCGAGGCTGCCCGCGGGCTCGTCGGCCAGCAGCAGCCGGGGATGGTTGACCAGTGCGCGGGCCAGTGCGACGCGCTGCTGCTCACCGCCGGACAGCTCGCCCGGCATGCTGCGGGCCTTGCCCTCCAGGCCGAGCTCGGCGAGCAGCTTCTCGCGCTCGGCCCGCGCCTGCCGGGGGCCGGTGCCTGCCAGCAGGGCGGGCAGCTCGACGTTGTCGGCGACGGTGAGATTGGACACGAGGTTGAAGAACTGGAAGACGATGCCGATCCGGCGCCGCCGCTCCGTCGCCCACCGGGCCTCGCTGTAGGAGTCGGTGCACTCGCCGTCGAGCCAGATGCTTCCGCTGTCGGGCCGCTGCAGTCCGCCGAGCAGGTGCAGGAGGGTCGACTTGCCGGCTCCGGAGGGCCCGCTGACGGCGACGAACTCCCCGTGGCGCACGGACAGGTCCACCCCTCGCACGGCGTGGGCGGGTGCGCCCTCGCCGTGATGGGTCTTGATTAGCCCCTCGGCGCGCAGGAGCGGGGTCCGGCCGGTGCGTTCCGGGTCGGGGGTGCGGCTCATTCCAGCCCCTCCAGCTCCTCCTGGCAGCGCTCCAGCCAGTCGAGGTCGGCCTGCAGGTGCAGCATGGCTCCCTCGATCAGGAGATGGGCGATGCGGTTGTCCCGCTCCTCGGTCGCGGACAGCTTCGACAGGTTGCGCATGGTGTTGAGGTACTCGCGTCGCTGTTTGTTGATGAGGGCGATCTGGTCGGCGAGTCCGGTCCTCGGGGCGAGGGCGAGCTTCATGAAGAAGTCGTCCCGTACCCGCGGCTCGTCCGCCGTCTCCTCGAACCAGGCGCGCAGCGCCTCCGTCCCGGCGTCGGTGAGGCGGTAGATCTTCTTGTTGGGCCGGCTCGACTGGGCGACTTCCTCGCCCTGGATCAGCCCCGACTTCTCCAGGCGCCCGAGCGTCACGTAGATCTGGCCGACGTTCGGCTGAGGGTACGCCGAGCCCAGCAGTTGCTCAAGGTCCTGCTTGAGCTCGTAGCCGTGGGCGGGCCCCCGGGACAGCAGCGCCAGGAGGGGCAGACGCACGCGCGCTCCCCTCCTCCCTGTTGTCCGCCGGCCGGCCGAGGGCGGTCCGCTACCGTGTCCGATGTGGCCCGGATCGCTCTCGTCATCCGATACGGGCCCTAGTATCGCCCATGCCTAACGGGTATACATGCCCTGGACGCGGTCGAAGAAGCCACGCCGGTGCACAGGAGGAACCTATGCGGTGGATACGTGCCGCCGGTAGGGGGCTCCTGATCGCGGCGGTGGTCCTCGCGGGATACGTCTCGGCGGGCACCGGGACGGGCACGGACCCCGCCGGCGCGGCCCAGGGCGAGGGGCGCGGCCCCATGACGCTGGCCACCGCCGGGGATCTCACCGGGTATCTGGGTCCGCTGCTGGAGGGCTGGAACCGCAGCCACCCGGACGAGAGGGTCACTCTGGTCGAGCTGCCGGACTCCGCGGACGAGACCCGGGCGCAGCTGACCACGGGTCTGCGCTCCGGCGACGGCCGGTACGACATCCTCAACATGGACGTGGCCTGGACCTCGGAGTTCGCCGCTGCGGGCTGGATAGCCCCGCTGGAGGCGGGCCGCTTCCCGCTCGACAGCTTCCTGCCGCCGGTGCTCGACACGGCGACGTACGAGGGAAAGCTGTACGCCGTCCCGTATGTCACGAATGCCGGGATGCTCTACTACCGCAAGGACGTCCTCGACCGTGAGGGCCTGACTCCGCCGCGCACCTGGGCGGAGCTGGAGCACCAGGCGCGGACGCTGGCCCCCCGGTACGGTCTCGGCGGCTACGCGGGGCAGTTCCTGCCGTACGAGGGCCTCACGGTCAACGCGACGGAGGCGGTGTACTCGGCCGGGGGCACGATCCTCGACGACGACGGCCGGGTCACCGTGGACTCCCCGGCGGCCCGCGCCGGCCTCGACTTCCTCACCCGTGGGGTGCGCGACGGCTGGATCCCCGGCGAGGCGCTGACCTTCAAGGAGGAGGAGTCCCGGCAGGCCTTCCAGGACGGCCGGCTGCTGTTCCTGCGCAACTGGCCCTACGCCTACGCCGGGGCCTCCGGCGGGGACTCGCGGGTGGCGGGGAAGTTCGGCGCCGTACCGCTGCCCGGACCCGACGGCCCGGGCACCAGCGTGCTGGGCGGGTCGAACCTCGCGGTCAGCGCCCGCGCCCGGCATCCGGAGTCGGCGAACGACCTCATCGCTTATCTGACCAGCGCCCCCGTACAGCGGCAGGTGCTGACGGAGGGTGCGCTGCCGCCCGTGCGTGCGGAGCTCTACCAGGACCCCGGGCTGATCCGGCGGTTCCCCTATCTGCCCGCCCTGCGGGCCAGTGTCCTGTCCGCCGCGCCGCGGCCCAAGAGCGCGCGGTACGGGCAGGTGAGCCTGGCCGTGCAGGCCGTCGTGCACGACGCGATGGCACAGCACCAGGACCCCGACGAGGCCGTACGCCGGCTCTCCCGCGAGCTCTCCGCGGTCGCCCGCCGGGGCTGAGCGCCCGGCTCCTCCATCCACACCCGTCCCGCTTACCTATCTGTTAGGTAACGGGATCACATCGCCCTGAGCTCGAATCGCAGGAACATTTGCGGACATAACCCTCAACTCCCTTGGCTTTCCCGCACAACCGTTGACACCTTCTCGACACCCCTACTTAACATGCATGCATAACCGCTGCCCTTCTGGTCGCGGGCACCCCTTCACGAAGAAACAGGTCAACGGGTGACGCTCACAGCCACGGCCGGCCACGGCCTCTCGCACCGCCCCTCGCACCGCTGGTGGCGCGACGCGGTGATCTACCAGGTGTACGTCCGCAGCTTCCTGGACAGCACGGGCGACGGGATCGGCGACCTCGCCGGGGTCCGCACCGGACTCCCGTACCTGAAGAAGCTCGGCGTCGACGGCATATGGCTGAGCCCCTTCTACCCCTCGCCGCAGCACGACCACGGCTACGACGTCGCCGACTACTGCGACGTCGACCCCGTCTACGGCGACCTGGCCGAGTTCGAGCTGCTGATCGCCGCCGCGCAGCGACTCGACATGAAGGTGCTGCTCGACATCGTCCCCAACCACTGCTCCAGCGAGCACGCGTGGTTCCGCGAGGCCCTCGCCGCGGGCCCCGGCAGTGCGGCCCGCGCCCGGTTCCACTTCGCCGAGGGCCGCGGCCCCGGCGGTGACGTGCCGCCGAACAACTGGCACGCGATGTTCGGCGGCCCCGCCTGGAGTCGGGTGACCGAGGCGGACGGCAGCCCCGGCCAGTGGTACCTGCACATGTTCACGCCCGAGCAGCCCGATCTGAACTGGCGCAACCCCGAGACCGGCGCCCACTTCGACCAAGTCCTGCGATTCTGGCTGGACCGGGGCGTCGACGGCTTCCGGATCGACGTCGCCGCCGGGCTCTTCAAGCACCCGGAGCTGCCCGACTCCCCCGACCCCGAGGCCGACGCCCGCACCCGCGACTCCGTCAACCCCCTCGCCTGGAACCAGCCCGAGGTGCACGACGTGTGGCGCCACTGGCGTTCGGTGTGCGAGGAGTACACCGTCCGCGACGGCCGGGAGCGCCTGCTGGTGGGCGAGGTCTCCGTACCGACCGCGCGCGAGCACGCCCGTTACGTGCGGCCGGACGAGCTGCACCAGGCCTTCTTCTTCGACCTGCTGAGCGCGCCGTGGGACGCCGCGGCGTTCCGGAAGGTCGTCGCCGAGGCGATGCAGGACATCGCCGGCACCGGCTCCACCGTCACCTGGGTGCTGAACAACCATGACCAGGTCCGCACCGTGACCCGGTACGGGGAGTCCGGCACGGAGGGCAGCGGGCTCGGCTCGGCCCGTGCCCGGGCCGCCGCGCTGCTGATGCTGGCACTGCCCGGCGCCGCCTACGTCTACCAGGGCGAGGAGCTGGGCCTGCCGGAGGTCGTGGACCTGCCCGACGAGGTGCTCACCGACCCGATCTTCCGGCGCACCGGCAGCCGGGCGCGGATCCGCGACGGATGCCGGGTGCCGCTGCCCTGGTCGGGCCATGCCTCGCCGTTCGGCTTCACCTCCGGGGCCGAAGGGGCCAAGCCCTGGCTGCCGCAGCCAGGCTGGTTCGCCGAGCACGCCACCGACCGCGCGCTCGCCGACACCCGCTCGTTCTGGCACCTGTACCGCGACGGTCTCCAGCTGCGCCGCGGGCTGCCGCAGCTCGGCGAGGGCAGCCTGCGCTGGCTCGACTCCCCGCCGGACGTGCTCGCCTTCGTCCGCGGTGACGGGCTGGTGTGTGCCGTCAACTTCGGCACCGCTGCCGTACCCGCCCCCGTCTCCGGTGCGCCGCTGCTGTCCAGCGGCCCCTGCCCGACCGGTGCGCTGCCGGGCTCCACCGCCGCCTGGTGGATCGGCGACGGCACCACCGCCTGAACCACCCGTCCCCGGAACCGCACCACCGCCCGAACCACCCGTCCCCGGAACCGCACCACCGCCTGAACCACGCTCTGCGACGCTCCGCCCGTTTCCCGACCGGTAAGGAAGTTCCGCCATGAACCCACGACGCACGATGCTCGCCGGATGCACCGCCCTGGCCCTCGCCCTCGGCGCGACCGCCTGCGGCGGCGACCCCGTCACGCCTGCCGGCGGTGGCGACAAGTCCCTCGACGGCCAGACGATCACGGTCGCCGGCGTCTGGTCCGGCGCCGAACAGAAGAACTTCCAGAAGGTGCTGGACGCCTTCACCGAGAAGACCGGCGCCAAGACGCAGTTCGTCTCCACCGGCGACAACGTCTCCACCGTCGTCGGCAGCAAGATCGAGGGGGGCAACGCCCCCGACGTGGTGATGGTCCCGCAGGTCGGTGTGCTCCAGCAGTTCGCGAAGAGCGGCTGGCTCACGCCGCTGTCGAAGACCACCGAGCAGTCCGTCGACGGCAACTTCGCGCCCGTGTGGAAGAACTACGGCAGCGTGGACGGCTCGCTCTACGGCCTGTACTTCAAGGCCGCCCACAAGTCGACCGTCTGGTACAGCCCGGACGCACTGGACCAGGCGGGCGTCAAGCCCCCGTCCACGTACGCGGACATGCTGAAGGCCGGCCAGGCGGTCTCCGACTCGGGCCTGCCCGCCTTCGCGGTCGCCGGTGAGGACGGCTGGACGCTCACCGACTGGTTCGAGAACATCTACCTCTCCCAGGCCGGTCCGGAGAAGTACGACCAGCTCGCCGCGCACAAGCTCCCGTGGACCGACCCCAGCGTGGTGAACGCGCTGACCACGCTCGGCAAGCTGTTCTCCGACAAGGAACTCATCGCGGGCGGCCAGAAGGGCGCGCTCGCCACCGACTTCCCCGGCTCGGTCGAGAAGGTCTTCGGCCCCGAGCCCGAGGCGGGCATGGTCTACGAGGGCGACTTCGTCGCCGGTGTCGCCAAGGACCAGTTCGGCAAGAAGATCGGCGAGGACGCCTCCTTCTTCCCCTTCCCCGCGGTCGACGGCGGCAAGGCGCCGGTCGTCAGCGGCGGTGACGCCGCGGTCGTGCTGAAGGACGGCAAGAACCAGAAGGCGGCGATGACGTTCCTGGAGTACCTGGCGACCCCGGAGGCAGCGGCGGTCTGGGCCGAGGCGGGCGGCTTCCTCTCCCCCAACAAGAAGCTCGACCTCGCGGCGTACGGCGACGACACCGCCCGCGAGACGGCCAAGTCGCTGATCGACGCCGGCGACTCCGTCCGCTTCGACATGTCCGACCAGGCACCCGCGGCCTTCGGCGGCACCAAGGGCGCGGGCGAGTGGAAGCTGCTCCAGGACTTCCTGCGCGACCCGTCCGACCCGAAGGCCACCGCGGCCCGTCTCGAGGACGCCGCGGCCAAGGCGTACAAGGGCTGACGTCCCATGACCGAAGTCACCACACCACCGGCCGCCCCGTCCGCGGGGCGGCCCCGGCCGACGAGGGCCGGGGATCCCCGGCAGCGCGCCCGGCGGCGCCGGCGGATCGTCGCCCTGGCCTTCGTGCTCCCGGCGCTGCTGCTGCTCGGCGCGCTCGTCGTCTACCCGGTGCTGTTCTCGGTGGGGCGCAGCTTCTTCGACGCCTCCGGCACCCGGTTCGTCGGCGCCGGCAACTACGCCGAGATGTTCCGCGATCCGGCCACGCTCAAGGCGGTCCGCAACAGCGCCATCTGGGTCGTCGTCGCGCCGACCCTGCTCACCGGACTCGGGCTGATCCTGGCCGTCCTGGTGGAGAAGGTGCGCTGGGCCACGGCGTTCAAGCTGCTGCTGTTCATGCCGATGGCCGTCTCCTTCCTCGCCGCCGGCATCATCTTCCGGCTCGCCTACGAGGAGGACCCGGACAAGGGCGTGCTCAACGCGGCCGTGGTCGGCGTGCACGACGCCTTCGAGGGCTCGTCGCCGTACCCGACCGCACGAGCCAGGGACGGACAGGGCCTCGCCAAGGGGCCCGACGGGTCCTACGCCACGATCGGTGCGGCGTCACCGGGAGACGTGCTCACGCTCGGGCTCGTCGGTGTGAAGCCCGCGGAGATCCCGGAGGAGGCGCGCCCCGCGTACGGGGCGGCGCGGAAGCAGGCGGGCGCCGGTGAGCTGACCGGCGTCGTCTATCTGGACTTCACCCCCGGCGGGGGCGGTGAGCAGGGCACGGTCGACCGTACCGAGAGCGGGCTGCCGCGGATGACCGTCGAGGCGGTCCGGGACGGCAGGACCGTCGCCTCCGCCACCACCGCGGCCGACGGCTCCTTCGCCTTCCGGGACCTGGAGGCGGGCTCCTACACGGTGCGGCTGCCCGCGGCGAACTTCGCGCCGCCCTACGAGGGGGTCTCCTGGCTCGGGCCCGCGCTGGTCACCCCGGCCATCATCGGCGCCTACCTGTGGATCTGGACGGGGTTCGCGATGGTGCTCATCGGCGCCGGGCTGTCCTCGCTGCCGCGCGACACGCTCGAGGCGGCCCGGATGGACGGGGCCAACGAGTGGCAGGTGTTCCGCCGGATCACCGTCCCGCTGCTCGCGCCCATCCTGACCGTGGTCTTCGTGACGTTGGTGATCAATGTGATGAAGGTCTTCGACCTCGTCTACATCATCGCGCCCGGGCCGGTGCAGGAGGACGCCACGGTACTGGCGACCCAGATGTGGCTGGTGTCCTTCGGCGGCGGCAACGACCAGGGGCTCGGCAGCGCGCTCGGCGTCCTGCTCCTGCTGCTGGTGATCCCCGCCATGGTCTTCAACGTCCGCCGTTTCCGCAGGAGTCAGTCATGAGCGCCACCCTCACCGACCCCGCCGCCGTGCAGGAGCCGGCCGCCCCCGGCGGCACGGCTCGGGCGAAGTCCGGCAGCCGGCTCGGCCGCTGGCTCGGCAACGGCGTGGTCCAGGCCCTCCTGGTGGTGATCGGCCTGGTCTGGATCACCCCGCTCGCCGGTCTGCTGCTGTCCTCGCTGCGTACGCCCCAGGACAACGCGGCCAGCGGCTGGTGGACCACGCTGACCAGCCCCGGGCAGCTGTCCTTCGACAACTACACGGAGCTGCTGGGGAACGCGGGCATCACCCAGGCGTTCTGGAACACCGTGCTGATTTCGGTGCCGACGACCGCCCTGGTCATCGTCCTGGCGGCGCTCGCCGGATACGCCTTCGCCTGGTTGGAGTTCCCGGGCCGGGACTGGATCTTCCTGCTCGTGGTGGCGCTGCTCGTGGTACCGGTCCAGGTGGGTCTGCTGCCGGTCGCCAAACTCTTCGGCCAACTGGGGCTGTTCGGCACGATCCCCGGCGTGGTGCTGTTCCACGTGGCCTACGGGCTGCCGTTCGCCGTCTTCCTGCTGCGGAACTACTTCGCGGACATCCCCCGGGAGATGCTGGAGGCGGCGCGGATGGACGGCGGCAGCGAGTGGCGGATCTTCACCCGGCTGGTTCTGCCGGTGGGACGTCCGGCGATCGCCAGCCTGGCGATCTTCCAGTTCCTCTGGGTCTGGAACGACATGCTCGTGGCACTGCTCTTCGCGGACAGTTCGTCGCAGCCACTCACGGTGGAACTCCAGTCGCAGGTACGGCAGTTCGGCAGCAACATCGACGTGCTGGCACCTGGCGCGTTCCTGTCGCTGGTCGTGCCTGTGGTGGTGTTCTTCGCCTTCCAGCGGCACTTCGTCCAGGGAGTGATGGCCGGTTCGGTCAAGTGAGGCCCGACCTCCGGGCGCGGCCGGTCCTCGTGCGCATCACGTGCGGAGGCCGGCCGCGCCCGTGCGTGTCGTCCGTGGCGAACCGGTCCGGGCGACGCGCTGCCGCCGCTCCGGGACACAGGGCCGCGGCGAGCCGGCCCGACCACTCCGGCTCCGGCTCCGGCTCCGAATGCGGATGCGGGTGTCCTCCGCCGCCGCACCTGGGGCATCCGCGGCTCCCGCGCGTCACCGCCCGGCGATCGCGCCCCCGACACACTCGTGCGGAGTAGGTACCGCGGCCGGGCGGCCCTTTCCGCGTTCCACTGGAGGCATGCCACATCCCCAGCTGACGGTCGTCGTCCCCTGCTTCGACGAGAGCGAGGTGCTCGACGCCTTCCACACGGCGCTGGTCGCCGCGCTGGAGCCGACCGGGGAGCGCTTCGAGATCTGCTACGTCGACGACGGGAGCGGCGACGGGACCGCCGACCGGCTGAGGGCGCTCGCCGCGGCTTCGCCGTACGTGCGCTACTCCTCCTTCAGCCGCAACTTCGGCAAGGAGGCCGCACTGCTCGCCGGGATGCGGATGGCCCGGGGCGACGCGGTGGTGCTCATGGACGCCGATCTGCAGCATCCCCCCGAGCTGGTGCCCCGGATGCTGGAGCTGTACCGGCACGGCTACGACCAGGTCGTCGCCCGTCGTGACCGCACGGGCGAGGGCGCCGTGCGCTCGGCGCTGAGCCGGGCCTACTACCGGATGGTGCGACACTTCATGGACGTGGAGATCGCGGACGGGGAGGGCGACTTCCGGCTGCTGTCGCGCCGCGCCGTGGAGGCCGTGCTGTCGCTTCCGGAGAGCAACCGCTTCTCCAAGGGGCTCTTCTCCTGGATCGGGTTCCCGACGGCCGGTTTCACCTACCGCAACGTCGAGCGGGCCGCGGGCAGTTCCAAGTGGGGCGGCAGACGCCTGCTCGACTACGGGATCGACGGACTGCTGTCCTTCAACACCCGTCCGCTGCGCCTGGCGATCCACACCGGACTCTGGCTCTTCCTGTCCGCCCTGGGCTACGCGGTGTGGATCGTCGCGAACGCGGTGCTCGACGGCGTCGAGACACCCGGGTACGCGACGCTCATCACCGCCATCGTCGGCCTGAGCGGCATCCAGCTCGCGACCCTCGGCGTCATCGGCGAGTACGTCGGCCGGATCTACCACGAGGCGAAACGGCGGCCGCACTACGTCGTGGCCGAGAGCGACGCCGCCTCGCCCCGGCCCGGGGACGGTGCTCCCCCGGCGGCCGCGGCGCAGTCCCGGCCCCGCCGGTGAACACCGCCGTCCTGCGGCAGTTCGCCGTCTTCGCCGTGATCGGGGTGGTCAACACCGGGGTGTACTACGGGGTGTACGCCCTGCTCCTGCTGTGGCTGTCGTACCTGGTCGCGCACGCCCTGGCGTACGGGGTGGGCGTCACGGGCTCGTTCCTGCTCAACTCGTACGTCACCCTCCGCACCCGGCCGACGTGGCGCGGCTTCGTGCGCTATCCGCTGTCGGGGGCGGCCGGTCTCGTGGGAAGCGGAGTGCTGCTCCATCTGGCCGTCAGCCGGCTGGGCATGGACGAGCATCTCGCGGCGGTCGCCGCCGGGGTTCTCGTCACCCCGCTGTCGTTCCTGGTCGCACGCTGGGCGATCACGTCGGGTGCCCGGCGGACCGTCACGGAACCCGCGTCGAGCGAGTGACCCGCTCCAGCCCGTAGTACTCGGCGACACACCGGGCGGGCCAGGCGATGCGGCCCCCGTTGCGGAACGGTTCGAGCATCCCGGCGACCGGGGTCGGGGTGTACGGCGCGACCTCCGCCCCGCGCGCCGCCGCCGCGCGCAGCGCCGTGTCCTGACGGTCCCACTGCCCGGCCCGTACCCGCATGTCCCCGCCCAGATGGTGCAGCGGCAGGGCCATCCCCACGACGGACGCGGCGTAGAGCGCCGCCGCGGCCGCCGCGGCCGTCACCACCGTCCACGGCCGGGCGCCGCGCCCCCGCAGCGCCCGGCCCAGCAGGGCGCCCACGCCGGCGAGCACCAGGACGTACAGGAGCAGGTAGTCGTTCCAGGTACGGGCGGCGGTCACGACGCGCGGGCCGAAGACCGGATAGGTGACGACGGTGCAGAGATAGCCGGAGACCAGGACGGCGAGCACGCCCGCGCAGGCGAGCGGCAGCGGGCGGCACGGGCGCAGCACGGCCGGACCGGTCCCGGCGCGGGCGGGACGGACGAGCAGGCCGAGCAGGACTCCGGCGGCGAGGACTCCCCCGTACTCCCAGGTCGTCAGGACGGTCTCCGTGATCCGGGCGAAGCCGCGGGCCGAGGCGAGCAGGGAGTCCGGCGCCAGGATCGAGGTGGTCTCGGCGCCGAAGCGTTCGCGCCTGCGGAGGGAGCCCGGCGAGGTCATCAGCACGGCGGTGCCGACCGCGATTCCCGTCGCGGCGGTCAGCGCCCACGTCCGCAGGAAGGGCCACACCCGGTCGGTGACGAGCCGGCGGCCGAACAGCAGCAGTCCCCCGAGGACCACCAGCGCCACGACCGAGGTCTCCTCGGAGAGGGTGCCCGTGAAGACCCCGGCGGTGGCCGCGACGGCCAGGGCGACGGCACGGCGGCGCCGTGTCCCGGCGGCCAGCGCCGGGAGGACGGCGGCGCAGGCCAGCGCGGGGGCCACGGTGTGCGAGACGGACCCCGCCGGCCAGTAGAGGGTCTTGTAGGTGTTGGGGGTCGCGAGGAGGAAGACCGCGGTGGCCATCGCGGCGACGAGCGGCGCGACTCCGCGCGGCACCGACCGGCGTGCGCGGCGCAGCAGCAGGACGACGAGGGCCCACAGCACGGCCAGGACGAACAGCGCGCTCACTGCCGCGTACCACTGGTGGCCCGCCACGGGGAACCGGGCGTACAGCCCGACGAGGAGGCCGTTGCCGACGCGGCCGTTGTCGGTGACGTAGAACTTCCCGATCATCCCGCCGATGCCCTGGTCGCGCACCACGGGCAGGAAGCACCATTCGTCGGCGCTGGGACGCACATGGCGGCCGAGCCAGGCGGCCGTCGCCAGCAGCGCGAGCGGCAGCGCGGCGAGGAGCGAGGCACCGGCGGTGACGGGGGAGGGGAGCCGCAGGCGGCCGCCTCTCCCCCGGCCGTGCTGCCCTGAGGAGTCACCCGGTTCACGCGGAACGGTCATATGAGATGCGCCGACGGCCATGTCCCTGACTAGTTGCACGGGCGGCGGTCCGCTCAACCGCCCCGCGGTCATCCGGAGCAGCAACTAGCCCCGATGGGCTCCGGGCGGGAGCGACGATCGCGTGTCGCCTTGCCGGGGCCGCTCCTGATGGTCGCGGTGGTTGGGGAAGCCCCGCGCAGGGGGTCCCGCGACCGGCACGGCACATCCGCAAGCACGGCACATCCGGCAAGAGTGCGCGGTGGGCCGGGAAGCCGGGCGCGGCGGTCCTCCCCGTCTCCGCTCCGGCGCGGCGGCAAATCGGCGGACCGTGCGTCAGGGCCGCTCCGGCGGCTCCGGCTTGCGTCCGACGTGCTCGCCCGGCGTCGCCAGCTCCTCCACCGCGTCCGCGGCCACCACCGCGCCGGTGGACCTCCTGCCGCGCCGGAGCCGGCTCTCCAGCCGGGCCGCGAACGAGGTGAGCGCGAAGTTCAGCACGATGAAGATCACGGCGACGACGGTGAAGGCGGCGATGGTGTTGGCGCCGTAGTTGGCGCTCATCGGCCGTACCGACGCCAGGAGGTCGGCGAAGCCGAGCATCGCGCCGCCCAGGGCGGTGTCCTTCACGATCACCACCATCTGGCTGACGATCGCCGGGAGCATGGCCGTCACCGACTGCGGCAGCAGCACGTAACGCATCGTCTGGCCCTTGCGCATGCCGATCGCCCTGGCCGCGTCCGACTGGCCCAGGGGCAGTGCCAGGATCCCGGCCCGGACGACCTCGGCGAGCACGGAGGAGTTGTAGAGCACCAGACCGGTCACCACGGCGTACAGGGGCCGGGTGTCGGGGCTGATGTCGGAGAACGCGGCGTAGGCCGCGTTGGCGAACAGCATCAGGATCAGCACGGGGATGGCGCGGAAGAACTCCACCACCGCGCCCGCCGAGCCGCGCACCCACCAGTGGTCCGACAGCCGGGCGATGCCGAGGACCGCGCCGAGCGGCAGCGCGATC
The DNA here is from genome assembly GCF_027460265.1 of Streptomyces sp. WMMC940. NCBI lineage: Bacteria > Bacillati > Actinomycetota > Actinomycetes > Kitasatosporales > Streptomycetaceae > Streptomyces > Streptomyces sp. WMMC940. The sequence continues at coordinate 6,934,445 of NZ_JAPZBC010000001.1, read as the reverse complement.
GCCAGTGAGAGCGCCGCGGCGACGAGGGTGTTCTCGAGCCCCGGCAGGAGATAGGTCCTCCACACCCGGGAGTCGGTGAAGAACGGCGCCCATTTGGACCACTCCAGCTGGCCCTTGCCGGCGAGGCCCGCGAGGACCCACCACGCCAGGGCCGCGAGGACGACCAGGAAACCCAGCGTGTACAGCATGTTGCGCCGCCTGGCCCGGGGCCCTGGGACGTCGTACAGGACGGAGCTCATCGCCTCACCGCCACCTTCTTGCCGACCCAGCCGAGGAACAGGCCGGTGGGGAGGGTGAGGACGATGAAGCCCGCCGCGAAGACGGCCGAGATGAGGATGAGCTGCGCCTCGTTCTCGATCATCTCCCGCATCAGCAGCGCGGCCTCGGGGACGCCGATGGCCGCGGCCACGGTGGTGTTCTTGGTCAGGGCGATCAGCACGTTCGCGAGCGGGCCGACGACCGAGCGGAAGGCCTGGGGAAGGACGACGAGCGTGAGCACCTGGACGAAGCTCAGTCCGAGGGCACGCGCCGCCTCCGCCTGGCCCACGGGCACGGTGTTGATGCCGGACCGCAGTGCCTCGCAGACGAATGCCGACGTGTAGGCGATCAGCCCGAGCACGGCGAGCCGGAAGTTGATCACATCGAAGGTGTCGGCGCCGAGACTGACGCCCAGGGTCTGGAACAGCCCGAGTGACGTGAAGACGATGATCACGGTGAGCGGGATGTTCCGGAGCACGTTGACGTACCCGGTGCCGAAGCCGCGCATCACGGGCACCGGGCTGACCCGCATCGCGGCCAGCACGGTGCCCCAGACCAGGGATCCGATCGCGGACCAGAGGGTGAGCCGGATGGTCGCCCAGAACGCCCCCAGCACGTCGTACCCCTGCAGGAAGTCGAACACGATTGCGCCTCGGTGACGTGGTCTCGGTGGCCTGAGCGGTCCCGGTGGTCTGAGCGGTCCCGGTGGCCCGGGTCAGCCGGCGAGGACACCGATCCGCGGCGGGGGTTCGCTCCGATAGCCGGCCGGTCCGAAGTTGGCCTCCACCGCCTTCTTCCAGGAGCCGTCCTGGACCATCTTCTGCAGCGCAGCATTGATCTTGTTCTTGAGTTCGGTGTCGCCCTTCTTCACCCCGATCCCGTAGAACTCGTCGCTCAGCTTGAAACCGCCCAGCCGGAACTTGCCCTTGAACTGGTCCTGCGCGGCATAACCGGCGAGGATCGCGTCGTCGGTCGTCAGCGCGTCGATGGTCTTGTTCTCCAGGCCAGTCAGGCATTCGGAGTAGCCGCCGTACTCCTGCAACTGGGCCTGTGGCGCGATCCTCGTCTTGACGTTCTGCGCCGAGGTGGAGCCGGTGACCGAGCAGAGCTTCTTGTCGTTCAGGTCGGACGGCTTGGCGATGGAGGCGTCGCCGGCCCGGACGAGCACGTCCTGGTGCGCCAGGAAGTACGGCCCGGCGAAGTCGACCTTCTTGCGGCGCTCGTCGTTGATCGAGTACGAGGCCGCGATGAAGTCGACGTCGCCGCGCTGGAGCAGCGTCTCGCGGTCGGCGCTCTTGGCCTCCTTGAAGACGATGTCGGACGGGGCGTAGCCGAGCTGCCCGGCCACGTACCGGGCCACGTCGACGTCGAATCCCTCGTAGTCGCCGTCCGGCGTCTTCAGGCCGACCCCGGGCTGGTCGAACTTGATTCCGACGGTGATCTTCTTCCCGTCGTCCGAACCGCCGCCGCCGTCCGAACCGCAGGCCGTGGCGGCGAGTGCGAGCGCGAGCACCGCGGCTGCCGCGGCGGAGAGCTTGCGAGGCATCATGGTGATCATCCCTGGGGATCGCTGGGTGGTGCGTGGTCCCGGCACGTCACGCGCGGGCGCCCGCGGGCGCCGGGGCCTCAGTGGTGGAGGATCTTCGAGAGGAAGTCCTTGGCTCGGTCGGTACGGGGGTTGGTGAAGAACTCTTCGGGTGTGCTCTCCTCCACGATCCTGCCGTCGGCCATGAACACCACGCGGTTGGCGGCCGAACGGGCGAACCCCATCTCATGGGTGACGACCACCATGGTCATCCCGTCCCTGGCGAGCTGCCGCATGACCTCCAGCACCTCGTTGATCATTTCCGGGTCCAGGGCCGAGGTCGGCTCGTCGAACAGCATGATCTTCGGGTCCATGGCGAGCGCTCTGGCGATCGCCACCCGCTGCTGCTGTCCGCCGGAGAGCTGGGCGGGGTACTTGTCGGCCTGCGTCCCCACGCCCACGCGGTCCAGAAGGGTGCGGGCCCGCTCCTCGGCACTCCTTCGGTCCTTCCCGCGGACCTTGATCTGGCCGAGGGTCACGTTCTGCAGGACGGTCTTGTGCGCGAAGAGGTTGAAGGACTGGAAGACCATGCCGACGTCGGCGCGAAGCCTGGCGAGTTCCCTGCCCTCGGCGGGCAGGGGGCGGCCGTCGATGGCGATCTCGCCGGAGTCGACGGCCTCCAGGCGGTTGATGGCGCGGCAGAGCGTGGACTTGCCTCCGCCGGAGGGGCCGATGACGACGACCACCTCACCGCGGTCGACGGTCAGATTGATGTCCCGCAGGACGTGCAGCGGGCCGAAGTGCTTGTCGACGTGGTGCAGCTCGACCAGCGCACGACTGCTCATGCCCGGGTTGAAGGGTTCGTTGCTCACGGCCGCTCCGCTCATCGGCTTCATCGTCCTTCCACTCCGGCCGGGCCGCACTCCGGGAGCGCCCCGCCGGCGCGCCCCGGTCCGCAGTCCTCCGGGGCCCGGTGTCGGAACGCCGCGCCGCGGAACCGGCCATTGTCGTACTTCCGCTGAGTGACATCGCGCACACGGTGAGCGACCGGATGCGGAGGGTGGGAGCACCGGCAATGTCCGGCGCATATGCGCCCAGACGGACGCGCTGCGCGGGCCTCCGGACCCGCGCAGGTCCACGGCGGTTTCGCGCCGGGCGACACCCGCCCGGCACGGAGCGGGGCAGACGGGTTCGGCGGCGCTCTCCTAGCCTCCCGGCCCATGCGCATCACACACCTGAGACGCCTCGGACAGTCAGCCGCTCTCGCCACTGCCCTCGTCTGCCTCGGCGCGGCACAGCCCGCCGCGGCCGACACCCCGGACCTGGCCTTCACCGTCGACCAGCCGGTGACCACACCGGGCTCGACCGTGTCGCTGACGATGACCCTGACCAACAACCAGTCGACGGACATCCGGTTCGTGTACCAGTCGGTGCAGCCGACCTGGGCGACGACCCAGCGCAAGGACCTCAAGTACAGCTTCGTCTCGTGCACCGCCCAGGGCGCCGCCTGCTCGGGCACCGGCTCGACCGCCCTCGGCGTCAACTACGACATCCCGCTGGCCCCCGGCACCTCCCGGACCGTCACCCTGACGTACCAGGTGGCGGCCGACTCGGGCTGCAACGGGACCATCGGCTTCTACTCGTACCTGTACTACGAGTACGAGAACGGGCAGCGCACCAAGGACGGCATCCACAACACGCCGGAGACCCGGGTGGCCTGCGCCCCCGCGGAGCCCGCCGCCTCCTGACGGCCCGGGCGACCCGGTGCCCCCGCCGGGCCTCCCCCACCTCCCCTACCGGCTCCACCTCCCCGGCCCACTGACCTTCCCGACCTCCCCGCAACACCGCGGCGGCCGCCGGACGCACTCGCGACGGTGGCCGCCGTCGGCCGTACGGGCCCGGCTTCGAGCGGCGGCAGCCGGCCGGCACGGGCGCGCCCCGCGCGCACCGGCACCCGGTCGGTGCGGCCACGCTCCCGCGCGGGCACCCGCGACCGGAGCCGGCGCGCCTCTGGCCGAAAACACTCATCGCCCCGGCCGTCACCTTGTCCGCCCGGCCCGCGACTGCAAGCGTTTACCCGCCGCGCCCGCCCGGCCCCCTGGCGCAGGAACTGCTCCCGCCCGTCGCCGACTTCCGTGCGACACCTGCGCTTTCACGTCAATTTTCACGGTAGGCGCACACAACCCACACGCAGCCTCCAATATGTCTCGGGACAGGGCACAACGGCACGGCGTTTCCGGGGGGAGCCGCCGCGTCGTTGTGCCGGGGGGTCAGGGGGAGGGACAACACCGCATGAAGCGGATCCGCGTCCGGCGGACCATACGCACGACCGCACTCGCCGCAGGAGCGCTCATCATCTCGCTCGGCGGACTGCCGGCGGCGCCGGCGCAGGCGGCCGAACCGGCACCGAGGATCGACCTCCGGGTGCTGGTGGTCTCCGACGGGGGCCCGGCGACGGCCGCGATCGCCGCCGAACTCGACAGCGCGGGCACCCCGTACACCGTGGTCGACCTCGCGGACGAGGGCCGGCCCGTCATCGACGCCGCCTTCCTCGCGGACGAGGTCGACGGCCGTCCCCGCGCCAGGTACCAGGCCGTGGTACTGCCCAACGACCAGCCGTTCCCCACCGGTTCGCAGGAGATGGCCGCCCTGGCGGACTACGAGCGGACCTACGCGATCCCGCAGGTCGACGCGTACACCTACGCCCGGCCGCAGGCGGGGCTGGAGTACCCCGTGAACGGCGGGTACGCGGGGCCCGTGGACGGCATCACCGCAACGGTGACCGCGGCCGGGAAGGCCGGACCCTTCGGCTACCTCGACGGCGTCTTCACCTTCGAGGACAACGACCCCGCGGTGGACGAGAGCTGGGGCTTCCTCTCCCGGCCACGGGCGGGCGCCGACTTCACCACCTATGTCGACGCGCCCCTCCCCGGAGGAACCGCCAGGGGCTCGCTCGTCGGGGAGTACCGGCACGACGGCCGCCGCGAACTGGTGGTCACCTTCGTGGCCAACCAGCACCAGCAGCAGTTCCGCCTGCTCGCCCGGGGCATCGTCGACTGGATGACACAGGGGACACGGCTGGGCAGCTCGCGCAACTGGTTCTCGGTCCACGTCGACGACGTCTTCGCCGCCGACGACCGCTGGGACACCGAGCTCAACTGCACACCGGGGGACGTCGACTGCCTGCCCGGTCAGGGCACACCGAACCCGATCCGGATGACGCCCGACGACGTCGGCCGGGCGGTCGAGTGGTCGCGTTCCCGGGACTTCACCCTCGACCTCGCGTACAACGGCGGTGGCAGCGTCGAGCACCGGGAGGAGCACGGCGGGGCCGATCCACTGGCGGACCGGCTCACCGTGGACCGCGATGCCTTCCGCTGGATCAACCACACCTACGACCACCCGTACCTGGGCTGCGAGCAGGACGTGAGCGTCGTTCCGTGGAGGTGCGCCACGAATCCTGACGGCAGCGTCCGCTACGTCGGGCGGGACGAGATATCACGGCAGATCTCCGACAACCGGCAGTGGGCCGAGCGGGCCGGACTGCCTCTGGAGAGCGGTGAGTTGGTCACCGGGGAGCACTCCGGCCTGAAGCTGCTGCCGCAACAGCCCGAGGACAATCCCCACCTCGCCCCTGCGCTCGCGGACAACGGCGTCACCTGGCTCGCCTCGGACAACTCCCGTGACCCGGTGCAGCGGCAGGTCGGCCCCGCGCTCACCGTCTCGCGCCACCCGATGAACGTGTTCTACAACGTGGGCCGGGCCGCGGAGCAGGTCGACGAGTACAACTGGATCTACACCAGCAGGGCCCAGGGCGGCAGCGGCATCTGCGAGGACTCGGCCACGACCACCTGTCTCGACGCGCCGCTCGACCCCGCGACGGGCTACGCGGAGCACATCGTGCCGCTCGAGGCACGGATCGCCATGGGCCACGTCCTGGCCAACGACCCCCGGCCGCATTTCATCCACCAGTCGAACCTGGCCGAGGACCGCCTCGCCTACCCGGTCCTGGACCGGATCCTCGACCAGTACGCGACGCTGTACGCGGACGACACCCCGCTGGTGAACCCCAGGATGAAGGACGTCGGGGCGGAGCTGAGCGAACGGGCCGCCTGGGACCGCGCGGTGAAGGCCGGTCAGGTCACGGCGTACCGGATCGGCGACACGGTCACCGTCACGGCTCCGGCCGGCACGGCCGTCCGCGCCACCATGCCGACGGGAACCACCCGGGTGCTCCCGGGCGGACCGGCGGCCTTCGGGGAGCCGTACGCGGGCACGGTCTCCGGCAGCGTGCCGCCGGGTCCCGGTCAGGAGGGCTTGGCCCTCTCGCTGCCGTCGGCCCCCGCTTCCGGGAGCCCGGCCGCCGGCCCCGGACGGGCCTCGGCGCCGGCGCCCGACGGTCCCGTGCCCACGGGCGTCGCTCGCCCCGTGGTCCCGGGCGTCGAGCGCTGACCCGTACGCACCGGCCGCACCAGCTCACCGCGAGGACGCGGGTTCCGGACGCCGCACGCCGTGCAGAGCGTCCCGCCGGGAACGCCCGGAACCCGCCCCGCCCGCCCTCCTGCCGTGGAGCCCATCCATGCACGTATCGCCTCGTGCGCCGCGCCGAGACGCGGCACGCGTCACCCTCCTCACCGAAGGCACCTACCCGCACAGTCACGGCGGGGTCAGCGTCTGGTGCGACCAGCTCGTCGGCGGCATGCCCGACATCGACTTCGACGTCATCGCGGTGACCGGCACCGGACGGGAATCCGTCGTATGGGAACTGCCCCCGCACGTGGCCGAGCCGGTCACGGTCCCCATGTGGGGCCCCGCACCCCCCGGTTCACCGCCGCGCGGCCGGCGTGAACGCCGGCTGATGGCGGCGTACGAGCGCTTCCTCACGGCGCTGGTGGACCCCACCGCCGAGGAGGGGTTCTCCCCCGCCCTGTACGAAATGGCCCACGCCGCCCGGGACGGGGTGCTCGGTCCCGCGCTGCGCGGGGACCGGGCACTGCGCGTCCTGACCGCGGTGTGGAACCGCCGGGGCCTGACCGTCCGGGAGGCGCGGCCCAGCCTCCACGACGCGGTCACCGCGACCGCGCTGCTGGAGCACGCCCTGCGGCCGCTCGCGGCGCCGCCGCCGGAGCGCGGAGTGGCGCACGCGGTCAGCGGCGGCGTGGCGGTGCTGCCGGGGCTGGCCGCCCTCGAACTCCACGGCGTCCCCCTGCTGCTCACCGAGCACGGGGTCTATCTGCGCGAACGCTATCTCGGCTACCGGACCGCTCCGTACCGCTGGCCGGTCAAGGCGTTGCTGCTCGGCTTCTTCCGGCTGCTGGCCGAGGAGAGTTACCGCCGCGCCGCCCTCATCACGCCCGGAAACCGCTACAACCGGCTGTGGGAGGAGCAGGGTGGCGCCGATCCCCGACTCATCCGCACCGTCTACAACGGGGTGGACCCGTCCGCCTTCCCGCCCGCCGGCCCCGAACCGCAGGGCCCGACGCTCAGCTGGGCGGGGCGCGTCGACCCCATCAAGGACCTGGAGACCCTGATCCGGGCGTTCGCCGAGGTCCGCGGGGCGCTTCCCGCCGCCACCCTGAGGCTGTTCGGCGGCACGCCCCGGGGCGGCGAGGCGTACCGCGAGCGGTGCGAGGCACTCGCGGCATCGCTCGGCCACGGCGACGCCGTCACCTTCGAGGGCCGGGTCGACGACATCAAGGACGCCTACGCCGCGGGCAACGTCGTGATGCTGTCCAGCATCAGCGAGGGATTCCCCTTCACCCTGATCGAGGCCATGTCGTGCGGCAGGGCCACCGTCTCCACCGACGTCGGCGGCGTCCGGGAGGCGGTCGGCGACGCCGGGCTGGTCGTCCCGCCCCGCGATCCCGGGGCCATGGCCGCGGCCGCGCTGGAGCTGCTGGCCGATCCCCCGCGCCGGGCGGCGATGGGCGAGGCCGCGAGACTGCGGGTGATCGAGCAGTTCACGCTCCGGCAGACCATCGACACCTTCCGCGCCATCTACCTGGAACTCTCCGTCCGGGGGGTGCGGCTGGCCGATCCCTGGGGCACGCCCCTCAGCGACGAGGCACCGCTGGGGAGCGTGGCCGGATGAGCGGGCCGATGGCTCTCGAACCCGACGGCGGGCAGGGCGACACGCTGGCCCTGCGGCTCGCCGCGCCGGACGCCACGCTGTCGCTGCGCCTGCCCCGGCGCAGACGGGTGCCGGACGACCCGGTGGACGTCCTCGCCGCCGAACTCGCCGATCGCATCGGACCCGCGGTGCACGCGTACGAGGTCGCGGCCCTGCTGGAGTCGGAGGGCCTGACGGGTGAGCAGATCCAGGAGCGCTACGGGCGTCCCGATCTGTTCTCGCTCGCCGCCGACCTGTACGGGCGGGTGCCGCGCAGCTTCCCCGAGCCCCCGCGCGGGCCGGATCCCTGGGCGCCGGACCACGTCCGGTGCGCCCTGCGCGGGGCGCTGTTCGCCCTGCCGGGACTGGCCTATCTGCTGACGGCCGGCATGTGGCGCTCGCCAGGCGGGGTGTACGCGCTCGTGGCCGCGGGCCTGTTGTCGTGGGCCTGGGGCCAGGCGCTCAGCCACCGGGCGTATCTGCGGCTGGCCGCGGGGCCTCGAGGGGCGGGCCGGACGCTGCTCGTGGGCGCTCCCTCGGGTGCCCTGCTCGCCACGGCGGCTGCCCTTGCGGTGGCGGGACCGGGGCCCGTCGCCCTGTTCGGCGCCGGGCAGTCGCTGTATCTCGCGGCGGCCGGAGTGCTCCTGGTCCGCGGCCGGGAACGGCTGCTGCTCGGCACGCTCGCCCCCTTGGCCGCGGGCGCGGCGGTGCTGCCGTGGTGGGACCCGGGCCCACTGCCGCGGATCGCACTGCCGGTGCTGACGGTGGTGCTCGCCGTCGCCGTCGCCGGCCGGGAGATCCGGGGGATGCTCGCTGCCGAGAGGGCGTCCGGTGGCACCCGGCCGCGGCTTCTCGACTCGTTGCCGTACGGGCTGTTCGGTCTGGCCGCGGGCACGCTGGTGATGTCCGTGGGGCAGCGTCAGCCCTGGGCGGTGGTCGTGCTCACCGTCAGTATGGGCCCCGCGGAATGGCTGCTGTACCGCTACCGGGGGCTGTCGGTGGCGGCACTGCGGGCCTCGGCGGACGAGGTCGGGTTCCGGCTGAGGTCCGCCCGGACGCTGGCGCTGTGTCTGGGCGGCTATCTGCTGCCGCTCGTCCCGGCGGCGCTGCTCACCGGCGCCGAACCGGCACCCCTGCTGGCCCTCGCCGCGCTGCTGTGGACCGCGCTGCTGCTCCAGGCCTTCGGACTGGCATGGCTCCCGGCCGCGGTCACGCTCACCGCGGCCGCCGGGGTGGCCGCCGTCACCCTGCTCGGCGGCCCAACGATCGCCGCCCCGCTGCTGATCTGCTGCGGCACCGCCGCCGGGGTGCTCGTCACCGCCGTCCTGTGGTGTCTGGGCAGACCCACTGCGCACTCCTGACCCCGTCGTCCGCCGCCCGCCGCTCGTTGCCGCTCGCGGCAACCGCCCGCCGAATCGCGCGGGTTCCGGCCCCCGTGTCCGGACCGCTCCCGTCCACCGCCCGCACACCACCGCTCCTTGCAGCGAACCTCCCCGAAAGGAAAGAAAGTTGACATCCGCACCGCTCGCCGCCGTCACCGGAGCCGAGGGCTTCATCGGCTCCCATCTGACCGAGGCCCTCGTCGCCTCGGGACACCGGGTCCGCGCGATGGCGCAGTACAACTCCTTCTCCTCCTACGGCTGGCTGGAGACACTGCCGCAGGACGTCCTCGACCAGGTCGAGATCGTGCTCGGTGACGTCCGCGACCCCGGCTCGGTCCGCGGGCTCGCCGAAGGGGCCGAGGCCGTCTACCACTTGGCGGCTCTGATCGCGATCCCCTACTCGTACCGCGCCCCCCACAGCTATGTGGACACCAATGTCACGGGCACGCTCAATGTGCTGGAGGCCGTGCGGACCCTTGGGACCCCGCGGCTGGTGCACACCTCCACCAGCGAGACGTACGGGACCGCGCAGACCGTGCCGATCACCGAGGACCATCCCATCAACACCCAGTCCCCGTACGCTGCTTCGAAGGCCGGCGGGGACCGGCTGGCCGACAGCTACCACGCCAGTTTCGGCACACCGGTGGTCACCCTGCGGCCCTTCAACACCTTCGGCCCCCGCCAGTCGATGCGGGCCGTCATCCCGACCGTCATCGGGCAGGTCGCCGCCGGGGAGCGGACGATCACCCTCGGCGACCTCCGGCCCACACGCGACTTCACCTACGTCACGGACACGGCCGCGGCGTTCCTGGCCGTGGGCACCGCACCGGCCGAGGCGGTCGTGGGACGCACCCTCAACGCCGGTACCGGCGGCGAGATCTCGGTCGGCGACCTGGTGCGGCTCGTCGGCAAGGTGATGGACACCGACCTCGACGTCCGGGAGGACGAACAACGCATCCGGCCCGCGAACTCCGAGGTGATGCGGCTGGTCGCGGACGCGACCCGACTGCGGGAGGCGACCGGGTGGGCTCCCGCCCTCGACCTGGAGCAGGGACTGGCACGGACGGTGGAGTTCTTCCGCGACCCCGCCAACCTCTCCCGCTACAAGACCGGCATCTACAACATCTGACCCGGCGGACCACCGACCACCGTACTCACAGGGGGCTACCGTGCACGCAGTGATTCTCGCCGGAGGCAAGGGCATCCGGCTGCGCCCGTACACCACCGCGCTGCCCAAGCCGCTCGTCCCGATCGGCGACCGGCACGCGATCCTGGAGATCGTGCTGCGTCAGCTGGCGGCGAGCGGCTTCACGAGCTGCACCATCGCGGTCGGCCATCTCGGCCACATCATCCGCGCCTACGTCGGCAGCGGTTCACGATGGGGGCTGAGCATCGACTACGCGACCGAGGAGAACCCGCTGGGCACCATGGGCCCGCTGCTGACGATGCGCGACCGGCTGCCCGAGTCGTTCCTCGTCATGAACGGGGACATCCTCACCGACCTCGACTTCGCCGACGTCCTGGGCCGGCACCGCGCGAGCGGGTCGGCGCTGACCATCGCCACGTACGCCCGCAAGGTGCACATCGACTTCGGCGTGCTCACCACGGACGCAGGGAAGGTGGTCGGCTTCGCCGAGAAGCCGTCCATGGACTACCGCGTCTCGATGGGCGTGTACGGGCTCTCCCGGGACACGCTCGACGGATACACCGCCGGGCTGCCGCTCGGCTTCGACGAACTCGTCCTGGACCTGCTGAAGGCCGGGAACCCGCCGCAGGCCTACGAGTTCGAAGGCTACTGGCTCGACATCGGCCGGCCGGACGACTACGACCGGGCCAACGCCGAGTTCACCACCCATCAGTCACTGCTGCTCAAGGGAGCCTGAACACCCCATGCACATCCTCGTCCTGGGCCACACCGGGTACCTGGGCCGCCATGTCGCCGCACAGCTCAGCGCGCTGGGGGGCGTGCGGCTCTTCGGCGGCGGCCGGTCCCCGGACGCCGACCTCCGCGTCGACCTCGCCACGGTCGACACGGGGCGGCTGGCCGAGAAGCTCGCGGACCTCTCCCCCGACGCGGTGGTCAACTGCGCCGGGTCGCTCGGCGCCGACCCGGTGACCGACGCCGAGGTCAACGCGCGCGGCCCGGCCGTGCTGTGCGCGGCACTCCGCAAGGCCGCGCCGACCGCCCGGCTGGTACACCTCGGTTCGGCGGCCGAGTACGGGGCGGGTGAGCCCGGTGTACCGGTCACGGAGGAGGCACCGACGCGGCCGGTGGGCTCGTACGGCGCCACCAAACTGGCCGGGACGGTGGCCGTCGCCTCGTCGGGCCTCGACGCCGTCGTACTGCGCGTGGGCAACCCGGTCGGTCCGGGCGCCGCGCCGATGAGCCTGCCGGGCGGCACCGCCCTGCGGCTGCGCCGGGCGGGCGGGGACCATGACGCGGTCGTGCGGTTCGGTGATCTGTCCGCCCACCGCGACTTCGTCGACGCGCGGGACCTGGCCCGGGCGGTCGTGCTGGCGGCGACCGCCTCCGGGCCGCTCCCGCGCATCCTCAACATCGGCGGCGGCCGGGCCGTTCCGATCCGGGAGCTGGTGCAGGGGCTGGTGGCCGTCGCCGGGTTCCGGGGCCGCGTCGACGAGGCCGGCATCGGATCGGCGCGCTCCGCCGGCGTGGCCTGGCAGTGCTCGGACATCACGGCGGCACGGGATGCCCTCGGCTGGGAGCCGCGGTTCACCCTGACCGATTCCCTCACCTCGCTGTGGGCGTCGCTCGGCGCCGACGGGGAAGCGGACCCGGTGGCATGACGCTGCTGGTCCCGCTCTATGTGCATCCCGCGGAGGACCCGGAAGCCTGGCGGCTGGTCACGGCCGCCGGGGACCGGGTCCACGGGGTGGTGCTGAACCCGGCCGACGGCCCCGGCTCGGCGCCCGATCCCGCGTTCGTCTCCGCCGCCCGCGCCCTGCGGGAGGCGGGCACGCGCGTCCTGGGCTATGTCGACCTGGACTACGGGGTGCGCCCGGACACGGCGGTGACCGGTGACCTGGACCGCCATCGCGAGTGGTACGACACGGACGGTTGCTTCTTCGACCAGGTGCCCGCGGACCGGTCAGCCCTGCCCGGGTGCCGCCGTCTCGTCCGCGCGGCACGGCAGCGGGGCTGTCGCACGGTCGTCCTCAACCACGGGGTGCACCCGGCGCCGGGCTACGCCCGGATCGCCGATCTGCTGGTGACGTTCGAGGGCCCCTGGCCGGTCTATCTCTCCACCTTCTCCCGGCCCCGCTGGACGGCCCGGCATCCGCCGGAGCGGTTCTGCCACCTGGTGTACGAGGTGCCCACGGCACTGGCGGACGTCGCGGCCCGGGCGGCCGGCGAGCGCGGGGCCGCGGTGTACTGCGCGGTCGCCGACTCGCTGCCCAATCCCTGGGGCGCACCGCCCCCCGCCCTGTACCGGGAGGCTCCTTGAACCGCCGTAGTGTCCCCGGGCTGTGCCTGCTGTTCGCCGTGCTGCTGGTGGCGGGCTGCTCCGGCGGCGCCCCACCGGACCCGGACGGGGCCCGCTGGCAGCCCCGGCCCGGCACGGCGTGGCAGTGGCAGCTCGACGGCCGCGCGGACCCCTCGGCGGCGGATGTGCCCGTGTACGACATCGACGGCTTCGAGAACAGCGCCGACGACGTCGCGCGGCTGCACCGGGACGGACGCCGGGTCATCTGCTACATCAACGCCGGTGCCTGGGAGAGTTTCCGTCCCGACCAGGCGGACTTCCCGGTCTCCGTGCGCGGCCGGCCGAACGGCTGGGACGGCGAGCGGTGGCTCGACATCCGCCGGCTGGACGTACTGGGGCCCCTCATGGAGAAGCGCTTCGACATGTGCCGGGAGAAGGGCTTCGACGCGGTCGAACCCGACCTGCTGGACGCCCATCTGAACGACACCGGTTTCCCGCTGACCGCCGCCCACCAGCTCGCCTACAACCGCATGATCGCCCGTATCGCCCATGAACGCGGGCTGTCCGTCGGGCTGAAGAACGACCTGCCCCAGGTGGCGGAGCTGGTCGGGTACTTCGACTTCGCGGTCAACGAGGAATGCGCCCAGTACGGCGAGTGCGCGAAGCTCACCCCGTTCGTCGCGGCGGGGAAGGCCGTCTTCCACGTCGAGTACGCGCTGCCCAACCGGGAGTTCTGCGCGGAGTCCCGACGGCTGGGACTGTCCTCCATGCGCAAGCGGCTGGAGCTGGACGCATGGCGCCTGCCGTGCTGAGCGGTGGGCCGGGCGGCCGGATCGACGGGCGCGCCGGGACCGGCGGTCAGGCCGAGGGGCGCAGGAAGCGCCTGAGTCTCGCCGGCGGCCAGGTGTTGACGACGTCGTCCTTGGTGAGCCGGCCGCGCTGGGCCGTCGCCACCCCGTACCTCATGTAGGGCAGATGGGTGGTGGAGTGCGCGTCCGAGTCGATCGCGAAGCGCACGCCGTGGCGCTTGGCGCGCAGGATGTCCTCGTCACCGAGGTCGAGCCGCTCGGGGTGGGCGTTGATCTCCAGGGCCGTGCCCGTGCGGGCGCAGGCCGCGAAGACCGCGTCGAAGTCGGCGTCGACGGGGGGCCGTTTGCCGATCTTGCGGGTCGTGGGGTGGCCGATGACGGAGACGTACGGGTTCTCGCAGGCCCGGACGAGGCGGCGGGTGAGGTCGTCCCGGCTCTGGTTGAAGTGGGAGTGGATCGAGGCCACACAGATGTCGAAGCCCGCGAGGAAGTCGTCGGGCCAGTCCACGTCCCCGTCGGGACCGATGTTGAGCTCGGTGCCGTGCAGCAGGCGCATGCCCGTGCGCCGGCGGTCGAGTTCACGGACCCGTTCCCGCTGGGCGAGCGCCTTCTCCTTCGTCATGCGCTGCATGGCGAGGTCCGGGGCATGGTCGGTCACCGCGTAGTAGGAGTATCCGCGCGCCGCGGCCGCGGCGACCATCTCCTCCAGCGGGGCCAGACCGTCGGTGAGATCGGTGTGGGTGTGCAGATCGCCGCGGATGTCCTCCTCCGTGACCAGCACGGGCAGTTCACCACGGAGCGCGGCCTCGATCTCGCCCCGGTCCTCGCGCAGGGTCGGGGGGATCCAGGGCAGGCCCAGGCGTGCGTAGATCTCCTCCTCGGTCGAGGAGACGATCCTCTCGCCGCTCTCGGCGTCGAAGAGCCCGTACTCGGACAGTTTGAGCCCCTGGCGCACCGCGATCTCACGGGTGCGGATGTTGTGCGCCTTGGCCCCGGTGAAGTACTGCAGTCCCGCGCCCCAGGACTCGGGCGGCAGCACCCTCAGATCGACCTGCAGTCCCTTGGTCGTGCGGATGGACGTCTTCTTGGCGCCGTGGGCGATCACCTCGGCCGTGTACGGAAGTGCGGCGAGCGCGTCCATGAAGGGAGCCGAGGCGTCCGCGGCGACGAGGATGTCGATGTCGCCGATGGTCTCGCACATCCTGCGCAGCGATCCTGCGTAGGCGCACCTCTCGCAGCCCTCGACGCCCGACAGTTCGTCGACGATCTGCTCGGCCGCGTCCATGGCGGCGTTGAGGAGGATCCGGGAACCGGCCTTCTGCATGAGCGCGATGCCGTGGAGGATGTTCGCCTCCGTCTTCTCGCCGAAGCCCCTCAGATCGCGCAGCCGCTCCTCGTGGACCGCGTCGAGCAGCTGGTCCACGGAGGAGATGCCCAGCTCCTCGTAGAGGAGCAGCGCCTTCTTCGGGCCGAGCATGGGGATGGCGATGAGCTCCCGCACCCCGGCCGGTACGGACTGCCGCCGGTCCTCCACGGCGGTGATCCGCCCGGACGCCAGGTACTCCACGATCTTGTCGGCGATGGACTTGCCGACATGGGGAATCTCGCGCAGTCCCTTGGGGTCGAGGGTGGCCACGTCGGCGGGGTAGCCGCCGATCGCGCGGGCGGCCTTCTCGTAGGAACGGGCCCGGAAGGCGTCGCCGCCGGTGATGGCGATGAGGTCGGCGTACTCCTGGAGGATCGCCTCTATCTCGTCGTTGGCCCTGGCCATGGATCCAGCGTCACACGGCGGACCGGCGGGCGCCGTGCGGGCCCCGGCCTCCGGGGGCCCGGGAGGCCGGGGTCTCACGGGGCGCCGGGTGGGCCACCGGTGGCCGCGGGTTCGCGGGCCGGCGGCTCCGGGGGCGCCCCCTCGTCGTCCTGCGCCAGGAACTCGACGATCGCGAGGGCGAAGAGCAGGGCGAGGGCCAGTCCGACGACGACCCAGGCGGTGGGGTACGACCAGAGGACGTACGCCAGCACGGCGGCGGCGACCAGCACCCAGATGATCCACGTCCGGTAGCGGCGCACCCACGGGCCGACAGGCCCGGTGCGCAGGCCCGCGCGGTTCGCCGTGGCGCGGGTTGCGGCGATGCCGGACGTCCACAGCTGCCGGGCGAGACCGGCGTAGCGGCCGGGTCCGGTGAGCCAGGCGGCGAGGGCGACGACGACGCCGAGCATCACGATGTTGCGGATCGTGGTGCGCAGGAAGCGGACGAGGGCGTCGAACACGGACTCCGCCGCGGGCTGGGACACGCCCTTGGGCAGGGAGTCCAGATAGATCAGTCGGAACACCGTGAGACCCGCGCCGAGCAGCGCTGTGGCGACCGCGACCCCGAGCGCGGCCGCCACCAGGGCCTTTCTCCGATGGGCGGAGAGCAGCACTCCGGCGGCGATCAGCACGACGGCCACGATCGGCAACCAGGTGCCCGCGAGCTGGAGCAGCCGGAACCCGGTCTTGACGCGGCCGACGTCCTCGGACTGGAGCACGGTGAAGTCGGTGTGGATCTCCGGGATCTTCTCGGCGATGGTGAGGCCCTCGTTCACCAGGCGCTGCTTGACCTGCTCGATGACGGGCGCGAGGTCGATCTTGACGGCGTTGTCGGTGAGCTCGATGGCTCCGCCCCCGCTGCCGGTGAGGGCTTTGTCGACCGCGGCGTGGATCCGGCGGTTCGCGTCGGTCCAGATCCGCTGGAAGGCTTCGGAGGCGACGATGTCCTGGGTACGGGCCTGCACAAAGCTGCGGACGGCGTTCTCCAGGGCGCCTCCGAGCCGGCCGATCAGGGCGTCGAGCCGCGGACGGTCGGCCGGGGCCACGTCCTCCAGCAGCGCGGGGAGGTCGATGTGCTCCATCACGACGTTCGTGACCCGGGTCGCGACGGCTGCCTGGACATCGGGGTCGGAGGCGAGCGGAGCGACGGTGGCGACGTAGCGGTCGGTGTCGCCCACCTCGCTCTCGGCCCAGGTCGCGACCGCGCTGAGCGGGGCGAGCACGCAGCCGATCACGATCAGCACCGCGGCGAGCGCGGAGCGCATGCGGTGCCGGGGGGGCCGGGCCGGGGGCTGCTCCCGGGCCTCCAGTGCCGCGATCCGGGCACGCAACTGCTCCAGGTCACGTCCCTCGGAGCCGGTGTTTCCGTCCGGCATGCGTACTCCTCCGCTGGTGGGCAGGCTGACAACAGCAGAACCCGGGGCCCGCGGGCGCGCGAGCCGGGAAGGGCCGCTCAGGTGAGGGCCCGACGGAGCCGCCCGAAGAGGTGCCGGCCCGGGCGGACAGGGCCGCCCCGGACGCAGAGGTACGGCCGCGGCAGCGCGACGGCTCCGGCCGCCCCCAGGGGGACGACCGGACGGCCGAGGGCGCCGGAGTGTGTGCAGGGGGCGGTCACGGCAGGGGCAGCGCCCGGTGCGCCCCTTCCCGGCGCCACCGCGGACCGGGGAGGGGCGCACCGGGGAGCCCCGGACCGCGGGCCGCCGGGCCGCCGGGCCGCCGGGCCGCCGGACAACGCCGAGTTGCCCCCGGCACGCCGAAGGCCATCGTGGAACTGTGGACGCAGACGACGCACGGCGGCGGGAGTCGGCCATCCTCGATGCCCTGTTCACACAGGCACCGCACGGCCTCTTCCTGTGCGACAACGAGCTGCGGGTCGTCAGGTTCAACAGCGCGGCGCCCGGGGTGCGCGGCATCCCTCCCGAGGAGGTGCTGGGCAAGACCGTCGCCGAACTGACCGACGGCTTCACGGGTGACCCCGTCGTCGCCCTGGCGGAGGACGCGCTCCGCACCGGCACGGTGGTCCGCGACCGCCTGATCACCGGCAGGCCCCTGTCCGATCCCGACCGGGACATGACCGTCTCGCTGTCGATCTTCCGGCTGGAGGGGACCGACGGGGAGATACTCGGCCTGGCCGTCATCGCCGACGACGTCACCGAACGCGAGGCGGCCCTCGGCCGGCTGGACCTGCTCCACCAGGCCCGCCAGTCCATCGGCACGAGCCTGGACGCGTACGGAACGGCGGAGGAGCTCGTGGAGGTCCTCGTGCCCCGGCTCGCCGACGCGGCGGCGGTGGACCTGCTCGACGACGCGCTGCGCGGGCGGCCGCTGCGCCCCGGCCCCGTACCGGCGGACACGCCGTTGCGCCGGGCCGCGTTCAGGTCCGTCCTCGGTCGTGAGCGGGGGCCGCGGAAGGGCGAACTCAACACCTTCGGCGCCCATACTCCGTACTCCCAGGCCCTGAACGACCTCACACCGCGGCTCATCACCGACGTCGACGCGAACGACGCCTGGCTGGGCGCGGACCCCGAACGCGGCGAACGCATCGTGTCCGCGGGCGTCCACTCCCTCGTGGTGGTGCCGCTGACGCTGCGGGAGACGGTGCTGGGTGTGGCCGCCCTCTACCGTTTCGAACGCCCCGAACTGTTCGACGACGCGGATCTCGCCCTCTCGACGGAACTGGTGACCAAGACCGCCCTGCACCTCAACAACGCCTGCAGTTTCGCCCGTGAGCGCACCGTGGCGACGACGCTGCAGCAAGGGCTGATGCCGGGCCGGCCACCCGAGCTGACCGCGGTCGACACCGCGTACGCCTATCTCCCCGAGGGCGCGGGAGGTGACTGGTACGACGTCATCCCGCTGTCCGGCGCCAGGGCCGCCCTGGTGGTGGGCGATGTCGCCGGGCACGGCATCGAGTCCGCCGCCACCATGGGCCAACTGCGCACGGCCCTGCGCACGCTCGCCCTGCAGGACCTGGAGCCGGGTGAACTGCTCGACCGGCTCAACGAGACGGCCGCCTTCCTCAGCCGGACGCGCTCACCCGTCGGACACGGCGACGAGGCGCCCCTGGACCACCTCGCCACCTGTGTGTGCGTGGTCTACGACCCGGTGTCCCGCGTCTGCGCCGCCGCGCGGGCCGGCCATCCGCTCCCCCTGGTGCTGGGGCCCGACGGCTCGGCGATGGAGTTCGACGTACCGGAGGGTCCCCCGTTGGGCGCGGAGGGCACCGGCTACGCGTCCGCCACCGTCACCCTCCCGGAGTCCACCCTGCTGGCGCTCTACACGAACGGCCTGGTCAGCACTCCCGGCAGGGACGCCGGGAAGGCCCGTGCCCGGCTCCACCAGATCCTCGCCCAGCCCGAGGAGTCCCTCGGCCGGCTCTGCGACTCCGCCATCTACGAGCTCATGCCCCGCCGCCCCCGGGACGACGCGGTGCTGCTGCTCGCCCGCACCCGAGCCCTACACGCGGACCGCGTCACCAGCTGGACCCTGCCCCGGGACGACTCGGTCGTCGCCACGGCCCGCCGGCTGATCGAGCACCAGCTCCAGGCATGGGACATGCCGGACGCCGTCTTCACCACCGAACTGATCGTCAGCGAGCTGGTCACCAACGCGATCCGCCACGGGCAGGGCCCGATCGAACTGCGGGTGATCCTCGACCGCACCCTGATCTGCGAGGTCTCGGACGCCAGCAGTACCTCGCCGCACATGCGCCATGCCACCGCAACGGACGAAGGAGGCCGTGGACTGTTCATCGTCATGCAGCTCAGTGACCGATGGGGCACCAGGACCACCGGAGAGGGCAAGACCATCTGGTCGGAACAGGCGATCCAGCACGGCGCGGCCCGGTAGGGTCCACGCACACCAGAGCGCCGGGGGCACGGACCGCCCTCCGTCCTGACTCGCCCGGAGGGTCCCGGACGCGACAGCATGGAGGAAGGACGGCACTCGGCGGCTGCCCGCGCGAGGAGGCGGAACAGACGGTGACCAGGCAACGCTTTGCGTTCTGCGGGGCTGAGCTGGCAGCTGTCTACGTCCTCGCGGGCGGGGGCCGCGAGCTCCACCTGGCCGAGCTGACCGGTGACCGCAGGATGCTGTACGGGCTGCCCGCGATCATCGCCGTGGAGGGCCACTCCCCCGCGGCCGAGGCATTCCGCGCCGGCCGCCCGCTCTGGCTGAACCCGAAGGAGCTGGCGGCGTACGTCGAGCTCGACCCCCACCACTTCCCCGGCCGCCGCGGGGAGGGGCCGGAGACGACCGCCCGGCTCTCGCTCGGGGCGCTGCCGCTCGGGCGGGGCGCCAACGAACTGGGCTGTCTGATAGTGGCGGGTGACGTCACCGACGGCTTCAGCCCCGACCGCCGCGCGCTGCTGGAGCTCTACGCCGACCAGGTCGCCGCCGGGCTGGAATCGGCCGCCGCCCGGATCCCGGGCCGTACGCCGCCGCAGCCGCACCTGGCGCAGACCACCCTGGTACCGCTGCAGGGCGGCGCGTTCATACTGGAGCTGAGCACCGGTCGCATGGAGGCCCACGAGTACGTCCTGGAGCTTCTCGGCGTCCCTGCCGAGGAGTTCGACGGCCGGGTGGAGACCCTGCTGGCCTGCGCGGTCCCCGACGACATCCCGGCCCTGATGGAGATCGTCGAACCGGGGCGGATGTCCGCGGCCACCGAGCAGCTGGCGTTCCGGATCCGCCGGCCCGGCGGTGAGCTGCGCTGGCTGGGGCTGCGCTGCCGGGTCGAGGTGGACGCCGACGGCACGCCCGAGCGGGTGCTGGGCGTGGTGGCCGACGCCGCCTATCTGCGGCCCAGCGCCGACGAGGTCTCGGTGGTGCAGCGGATGTCGGCCAAACTGGCCGGGGCGAGCACCATCCGGGAGGTCAGCAGGCTGGTGGTGGCCTCGCTCCGCGGTCCGCTGGAGGCGAGCCGGGTCGCGGTGGCCGAGCGGGAGGGGGACCGGCTGGTGGTCACGATCCTGGACCCGCCGGAGCCCGACGCCTGGCCCGCGGTCTGGCGCGCCGAATGGCGCTCCGAGTGGCCGGACCTCTCCATCCACGACATGCCGACCCTCGAGGGTGCGCTGCGCGAGGGGCATGTGAGCCTGTGGCCGGCGGGCGCGGACCTCGAACCCCCTCTGGCCGAGATCGGGCGCGGGGGTCTCGCGGTGCTGCCGCTCCGGGCGGACGGCCGGATGGTGGGGGTGTGCCTGGTGGGGTGGGACGACGAGCACCGGTTCGACCCGGAGGAGCGGTCGCTGCTGACCGCCGCCGCGGCCCTGGTCGGGCAGGCCCTGATGCGGGCCCACGCCATGGACGCCGGGCACGAACTGGCCACGATGCTCCAGCGCAGCCTGTTGCCGAGGAAGCTCCCCGAGCTGCCCGGTGGTGAGGCCGTCGCCCGTTACCTCCCGGCCACGGCGGGGCTCGAGGTCGGCGGCGACTGGTACGACGTGATCCCGCTCGGCGACGGCCATGTGGCCCTGGTCATCGGGGACGTGCAGGGGCACAGCGCGGGAGCGGCGACCATCATGGGGCAGATGCGCACGGCGGTCAGGGCGTACGCGGTGGAGGGGCACCCTCCGGACGTGGTCGTCGCCCGTGCCAACAGGCTGCTGGTCGGTATGGAGACCGATCTGTTCGCCACCTGCCTCTACGTGGACCTCGACATGGAGGAGGGCATCGCCCGGCTGGTACGGGCGGGCCATCTGCATCCGGTGATCCGGCATCCCGACGGGAGCACCGAGGAGCTGATGGTCGAGGGCGGCCCCCCGCTGGGCGTCCTCGCCGACGAGGAGTACCCGATGACGGAGGCGGGCCTGGTGCCCGGCACCCTGCTGATGCTGCTGACGGACGGGCTGGTCGAGTCGGCGGCCCTCACCTTGGAGGAGGGCATGCGGCGGGTGTGCGACACGCTCGCCACGGCGGACCCCGCCGACGCCGGTCGGGTGGCCGACGAGCTGGTGGTGGCGGTGAACCGGCGCGACGACGACGTGGCGTTGCTGCTGCTCCGGTACGACGGCACCCGGGTGCGGCCGATGCGGACCCACTGGACGGTGTGGCGGCTGCCCAACGCCGTGATGCACGCCCGGCGTTTCACGGCGCGGACCCTGCGTTCCTGGGGCGCGGAGGAGGAGCTGGAGGGGGCCCTGCTGGTGGTGTCCGAACTGGTCACCAATGCCATCGCCCACACGCAGGGCGAGGTGCGGCTCGATCTGACACTGTCCGCGGACCGGTTGCGGATCGCGGTGAACGACGCCTCTCCCCGCAGCCCCGTCAAGCCCGCCGACCAGGGTTGGGAGGCGACGGGCGGCCGCGGACTGCTGATCGTCGAGGCCACGACGGCGTCGTGGGGCGCGGTGCCGCTCAGCGGTGGCAAGCAGGTGTGGGCGGAGATTCCGCTGGCGCCGCGCGAGCGGCTGGCCAAGGCGCGCTGAGCACGGAGCCGGGTAGCGCCGGTGGCGGTGCGGACGAGCGGACGAGCGGACGAAGGAGCAGATGGAGCAGGTGCGGGCAAGGCGGAGGGCGGATCGGCACGGGTGCTCCGCGTCCTCGCCCCGGAATCCCCGCTTCCGAACTGATCGACGGTGCTGTGCTGCCGCGTCCGCGCGGACTACCAGGGCAACGGCTGCTCGGTCCAGATGACCTTGCCGCTGCCCGTGTAGCGAGTGCCCCAGCGCTCGGCGAACTGGGAGACGAGGAACAGCCCGCGGCCGCCCTCGTCGGTGGTGGTGGCCCGGCGCAGATGGGGGGCGGTGCTGCTGCCGTCGGAGACCTCGCAGATCAGGGAGCGGTCGCGGATCAACCGCACCCCGATCGGTCCGCCGGCGTGTCGAATGGCGTTGGTGACCAGTTCGCTGAGGATCAGTTCGGTGGTGAACGCCTCCTCCTCGAGCCCCCACTCCTCCAGGGTCCGGGCGGCTTCGGCACGTACCCGGGCCACTTCGGCCGGGTCCGCCGGCACGTCCCAGGTGACGGCGCGGTTGCCGCCCAGCACCCGGGTACGCGCGACGACCAGGGCCACGTCGTCACGGGGGCGCTCCGGCAGCAGCGCGTCCAGCACCGCACGGCAGGTCTCCTCCGGCGTCCCGCCGGCCTGGGCGAGCGTGCGGCGCAGCAGGTCCAGCCCCTCGTCGATGTCGCGGTGCCGGTCCTCCACCAGGCCGTCGGTGTAGAGCACCAGGCTGCTGCCCTCGGAGAGATGCAGCTCGCTGGACTCGAAGGGGAGTCCGCCGAGGCCGAGGGGCGGCCCGGCCGGTACCCCGGGGAACTCGACCTGGCCGTCGGGGTGGACGATGGCCGGCTCCAGATGCCCCGCGCGGGCCACGGTGCACAGCCGTGATGTGGGGTCGTAGATCGCGTACAGACAGGTGGCGCCGGTGAGCGCCGTGACCGAGCCGTCGGTGTCCTCGTCCTGGTCGATGCGCGAGACCAGTTCGTCCATGTGCCACAGCAGCTCGTCCGGCGGCAGGTCGAGGGTGGCGAAGTTGTGGACGGCGGTGCGCAGCCGCCCCATGGTCGCCGCGGCGTGGAGGCCGTGGCCGACGACGTCCCCGACCACGAGGGCGACCCTGGCACCCGGAAGCGGGATCACGTCGAACCAGTCCCCGCCGACCCCGCCGAGTCCGGCCTGGGCGGGGAGGTAGTGGTAGGCCACGTCCAGGGCGGTCTGTTCGGGCAGGACCCGCGGCAGCAGGCTGCGCTGGAGGGCGACCGCCATCGAGTGCTCACGGGTGTACCGGCGGGCGTTGTCGATGTTCACCGCGGCGCGGGCGACCAGCTCCTCCGCGAGCGAGACGTCGTCGTCGTCGAAGGGCTCCGGCTTCCGGGAGCGCCAGAACGTGGCCACGCCCATCGTCACCCCGCGGGCCCGCAGCGGAGCGGCGATCATGGAGTGGATCCCGTAGCCGACGAGTCTGCGGGCCCGGGCCGGTTCCTGATCCTGCCATCCGGAGAACGCGGCCAGGTCGGCCTCCAGGATGGTCTTGCCCCGGGCGTACGCGACGGCCTGGGGGGTGGTGGTCACGAAGTGGATCAGCCGGCCGGACGGGTAGAGCGGGGTGTCGTGGCGGATGCCCGTGAAGGCGATGCGGCGCATGTCCGTGCCGGTCTCCGCAGGCTCGTCCCCGCTGAGCACGGGATCGGGGAGGTCGACGGTGACGAAGTCGGCGAACCGGGGTACGGCGAAGTCGGCCAGTTCCTGCGAGGTCCGGACCACGTCGAGGGTGGTGCCGATCCGCATGCCGGCGTCGTAGACGAGTCGCAGACGGCCCTGTGCGGTGTCGGCACGGCCGCTGAGGGCCCGCAGCTCGGTGGTGTCCCGCAGGGTGGCGACGGTGCCGCAGGGCCCCGAGCAGTCCGACCGCGGGCCCATGGCGCGCTGGTTGACGGCGACCAGTTGGTCCTCGATGACGTGCACCTCGTCGCTCGCCGGTCGGCCGGACTCCAGCAGCCGGGCGATCTCGGGGGCCATGGCGATGTCGCGCACGGGGCGTCCCTGGGCCTCCGGGGGCAACGCGAGCAGCCGTCGCGCCTCGTCGTTGACGAGCACCAGCCTGCGGTCCTCGTCGACGATCAGCACGCCCTCCCGCACGGCGTGCAGGACCGCGTCGTGGTGCTCGTACATCCGGGTCATCTCGGTGGGCCCCAGGCCGTGGGTCTGATGCCGCAGCCGCCTGCTGATCAGCGCGGCCCCGGAGGTGGCGACGATCAGGGCGAACGCCGCGGCGCCGAGCAGGAGGGGAAGCTGGTCCTCGGCGGCTCCGCCGACCCGCTCGACCGTGGTGCCGGCCGCCACGAGGCCGATCACCTCGCCGTTCGCGTCCTCGACGGGCGCGACGCTGCGGATCGACGGACCGGGGGTGCCGGTGACGGTCTCGGTCACCGTGCCGCCGGCCGCCGCCGGGGCGATGGTGCCGTGGTACTTCTTGCCGATCTCTTCCGGATTCGGGTGGGTGTACCGAGTGCCGTCCGGGGCCATCACCACGACGAAGTCGACGCCGGAGGTCTTCCTCGCGGCCTCGGCCTTGGGCTGTAGTGCCGCGCTCGGGTCGGGGCCGCGCAGCGCTTCCTTGACGCCCGGTGCGGTGGCGTACGTCTGGGCGACGGCGACCGACCGGTTGCGCGCCTCCCGCTCGCCGTCCGACCGGGCCTGCAGGAGCACCGCGGCGACGGCGGCGGCGACGAGCAGCAAAGCCACCGTCACCTGCAGGACGAACACCTGACTGGCGACGGTGCGTGCGCTCATCATGGAGCGGAGGCGGCCGAGAGGTCCGGCCATGGTCCTATCTAACACCGGGCCGCTACGGCGGGCGACCGCGTCGGCCCGCCGCAGCGCACGGTTGCGAGGCTGCGTGCCGCCGCGCGGGGTCCCCCTCGCGGCCGTGGTGCGGGGGTGATGACGCGGACGTTCCCGGACTCGTACCACCGGCGGATCGTCCGTGCCGGGCGCCTCGACGCAGACGCCGCACGCACGGTCCGGGTGCCGGTTCCCGTCCTGATCGAGCGGGCGGACATCGGTACGGTCCGGCCGCGGCCGGGGTGACCGGGACCTCCCGCCGAGGGCGTCAGGCGTCGGACGCCGCCGCGCCGCGGGGCCGGCGCTGCCACCAGTGGTGGCGCCGCGGGTGCACGGCGCGGCCGAGCCGGCGGCCGACGAGGAGATAACCCAGCACGGCACCCGTGGTGTTCAGGATGACGTCGTCGACGTCGAACGCACGGCCGGTGACCAGCGCGCCCTGGACGAGTTCCACCAGCGCCATGACCAGGGCCGTCACCAGCAGCACCCGTACGAGGCCGCGGGCCTTGGGCACCAGGACCGGGAGCAGCACGCCGAACGGGACTCCCAGCAGGACGTTGCCGCCGAGCTGCTTGACGGTGTCGCGGAAGGCCGGCTGGGACAGGTAGTCCCGGATGGAAGCGCCCGGCCGGACGTTGCTGTGGGTGAGCGGTTCCGACGCGGCCGACGGCTCCAGGGTGAGCCGGGCGAGGACCACGCTGAAGGCCACGGTCGCCACGAACGCCGCCACCACCGCGAGTGCCCGCAGGACCGGTGCCATCGGTTCCGCTCCAGGTGCCGGCCGGGCACCGGCCTCCTTCGCCGCCGTGTCGTTGCCGCCGCTGCGCCTCATGGTCGCCTCTCCCCAGCCGTGTGGGCCCGTCAGTGCCCGCACCGGATACCCGCGCCCCTTGGGCTTCATGCGCCCTGCCGCAGGCCCTGCGGGGAGCCATGCGTCCGCACCCCCGGAGATCCCCTCCGGACGGCCGGCCCGGGGCCGCCCGATGGACAATGGGCTCATGAGGCTGGTCTTGACGTCGGACACCCATGTCCCCGTGCGGGCCCGGGAACTACCGGGTGAGCTGCTCCGACGGATCGAGCGTGCCGACGTCGTGATCCATGCCGGCGACTGGGTGGACACCGCCACCCTGGATCTGCTGGAAGCCCGTGCGCGGCGGCTCGTCGCGGTGTACGGAAACAACGACGGTCCGGCGCTGCGGGGCCGGTTGCCGGAGGTGGCGCGCGCGGAACTGGGCGGTCTGCGTTTCGGCGTCGTGCACGAGACGGGCCCCGCGCAGGGCCGCGAACGGCGCTGCGCGGAGCGGTTCCCCGATCTGGACGTCCTGGTGTTCGGCCACAGCCACATTCCCTGGGACACCACCGCCGAGGGCGGGCTGCGGCTGCTGAACCCCGGCTCGCCCACGGACCGGCGGCGGCAGCCGAACTGCACGTACATGACCGCCGTGGCGGCGCGCGGGCAGCTGACCGAGGTGGGACTGCACCGGCTGCCGCCACGGCGGCCGTGAGGGCGTCCGTGCCGGATCAGGCACGGTGGAGCAGGGCTTTCATGGTGTCGAGCAGGGCCGTCTCCGGGTCGCGGACCGCACCGGGCGCGCGCCAGGCGACGAAGCCGTCGGGGCGCACCACCACGGCACCCTCGTCCGTCGTGCCGTGCAGTTCGGCCCAGTCACCCGATTCGGGTACGAGTTCCGCGTGCGGCTCCGCGCCGATCCGGTAGGCGTCCAGGGTGATGGACAGCTTCTCGGCCACCTTGGCGGCCGCCGTGTGCCACGGTGTGCCGCCGGAGCCGGTGAGCAGCACGAAGTTGCGCTCGTACAGGTCCAGTGTGGAGATCGTCCGCTTGCCGTCCTGCGGGTGCAGCCACATGTGCGGGGCGCGGGTGCCGGGATCCCCGGAGAGGTCCATCCGATCGGGTACGACCGCCATGTCCGGATCGGCTCCGACGACGGCGCCGCGCGGGTAGCGGTAGCCCATGGCGACGGTGAGCATGCCACGCTGCCGGCCGCCGAGCATCTCCGGTCCGGGGGTGTAGCCCGGGTGGCTGTGCTCCGCCGACCGCGCAGAGGCGCGCTCGCTGGTGGCCTCCGCCACCGGCCGCCGCTCGGCCTCGTAGCTGCTCAGCAGGCCGGGGCCCGCGGACCCGTCGAGGACGAGGGCGAGCTTCCAGGCGAGGTTGTGGGCGTCCTGGATGCCGGTGTTGGAGCCGAACGCGCCGGTGGGCGACATCTCGTGGGCGGAATCCCCGGCGAGGAAGACCCGGCCCCGCCCGTACCGTTCCGCGACGCGTTCGGCCGCGTGCCAGGGGGCCTTTCCGGTGATCTCCACGTCGATGTCCGGGGCACCGACGGCGCGGCGGATGTGGGCGGCGCAGCGCTCGTCGGTGAAGTCCTCCAGCGTCTCGCCGGTGTCCGGCTGCCAGGGGGCGTGGAACACCCAGTTCTCGGTGTTGTCCACGGGGAGCAGGGCGCCGTCCGCACCCTCGGCGGTGAGGTAGCAGACGATGAAGCGCCGGTCGCCGACGATGTCCGCGAGCCCGCGCGAGCGGAAGGTGATGCTGACGTTGTGGAACAGGTCCCCGTGGCCCGTCTGGCCGATGCCGAGGTGCCGGCGGATCGGGCTGCGGGGGCCGTCGGCCGCGATGAGGAAGTCGGCGCGCACGGTCCTGCGCCGTCCCGATCCGCGCTCCTGCACGACGGCGGTGACGCCCTCCGCGTCCTGCTCGAACGAGACCATCTCGGTGGAGTAGCGCAGGTCGCCGCCGAGCTCGCGCGCGCAGTCCAGCAGTACGGGCTCGAGGTCGTTCTGGCTGCACACGCACCACCCGGACGGGCTGAAGCGGGCGATCCCGCCCCCGGGGTCGATCTCCTTGAGGAGCCACTCCCCCGCGTCGCCGTGGAGCGACGGGGTCTGGAAGATGCCGTGGTTGTCGGCGAGGAGGGACGCGGCCTCGTGGATCAGCGGCTCGGCCCCCGCCACCCGGAACAGCTCCATGGTGCGGACGTTGTTGCCCCGGCCGCGCGGATGCCTCGACGTGCCCGCGTGTCTCTCCACCAGCATGTGCCCGACGCCGAGCCTGCCGAGGAACAGCGATGAGGACAGCCCCACCAGGGAGCCGCCCACGATGAGTACCGGTACGCGCTCGTCGATGTGTTCTTCCATCAGTAGCTCCAGCTCCAGCCGCCGGTAGGGGGAATGGAGTTTCCATGCCCTGGCGGGAGGGGCTCGATCGCCCGGTTCACCCACCTGGTTCACACATCTCGCGCCACCCGTGGTACCGGCACAGGATCGAAGCCTGAAACCCCCGAGCCGGCTTCGTGCACCGCACGCGGCGGCCCCACCGTCTCGAAGGAGATGCGTGCATCATGACAACGCTTTCCGAACGTATATCCCAGTCGGCCTTTGACGGCTCCAGGCTGCGTGTCGTACTGCTGCTGGACCTTCATGACGGCGCTCAGCAGAACTTCCTGAAGGCGTACGAGCACATGCGCAACCAGGTCGCGTCGGTTCCGGGCCACATCAGCGACCAGCTGTGCCAGTCGATCGAGAATCCCTCGCAGTGGCTGATCACCAGCGAGTGGGAGAGCGCACCGCCCTTCCTCGCCTGGGTGAACAGCGAGGAGCACGTCGAGACCGTACGGCCGCTCCACAACTGCGTCCGGGACACCCGGTCCCTTCGCTTCAGCGTGCTGCGCGAGACGGGCAAGCTGCACACCTCCGCGACCGCCGACGCCGTTCAGGGCGGACTGCAGCCATTCCCCCGTGTGGGTGACAACGTGGTACGCCACGCCCTCACCTTCACCGTGAAGCCGGGCACCGAGGCGCTCGTGGCCGACATCCTCGCGGGTTACCAGTCGCCGCAGTCGAAGGTCGACGAGCACACCCGGCTGCGCCGGACGTCGCTGTTCATGCACGGCAACCGTGTCGTGCGGGCCGTCGAGGTGGAGGGCGACCTGATGGCGGCGCTGCGCCACGTGGCCCGGCAGCCCGAGGTGCGGGCCGTCGAGGAGGCCATCAACCCCTATCTGGAGCAGGACCGGGACCTCAACGACCCGGACTCCGCACGGGTGTTCTTCACCCGGGCCGCGCTCCCCGCGGTGCACCACCTGGCCTCCGCGGGCCCCGACGACGAGGCCGTCAAGCGGCACGCGCTGTACTACCCGGCCAAGCCCGGTTGCGGCATGGCGCTGGCGCGGCTGCTCGCCGGACAGGACGAGGCGGCGGCGGGCGACCCGTCGACCCCGATCGACAGCAGCACGATCTTCCAGCGGGACGACATCGTCGTACGCCTGGTCGACGTGCGCGGCTCCGGTGACGCGGCGCCGCTGCAGGTGATCGGGGCGCACGGCCCGCGCAAGGCGGCCATGCTGTCCCGCCTGCTGGACAGCGAGGCGCTGGGCATCGACGCCCCGGCCACGGAGGAGGACATGTCCAAGCTCCTGTCGTCCGCCGACATGCGTCCGATCACCGACCGCCACGCCCCCTGACCCGTGCGACCGGCCGCCCAGGCACCCGCACACCCCGATCCGCCGGCGCCCCATCGCGCGGCCACGTGGAGGAACCCGTCATGACCACACCCCATCGCATCGTCGATCTCAGCGAGACCCAGCACAACACCAAACGCGGCGGCGATCTGCGCGCCATGCTCACGCCCACCGCGGTGGGCGCCACGAGCGGCTTCATGGGCCTGGCGACCGTCGAGCCCGGCGACCGCATCGGCGAGCACTACCACCCGTACTCCGAGGAGTTCGTGTACGTCGTGTGCGGCGAGATGGAAGTCGACCTCGACGACGAGACGCTGTCGATCCGGCCGGACCAGGGACTGTTCATCCCGCCCTACGTGCGCCACCGGTTCCGCAACGTCGGCAGCACCCAGGCCCGGATGGTCTTCCACCTCGGGCCGCTGGCCCCGCGGCCGGAGCTGGGCCACGTCGACACCGAGGAGACACCGGGGGCGGAGGCCACGGCGGCCCACCGGCCGCCGGAACGCACCGGGACGGCTTCATGACCCGGCGCGTGGCGGTCACCGGTGTCGGCATAGTCGCGCCGGGGGGTGTCGGGATACCGGCGTTCTGGGACCTCCTGGCCGACGGCCGTACGGCGACGCGCGGCATCACCCTCTTCGACCCGACCGGCTTCCGCTCGCGGATCGCCGCCGAGTGCGACTTCGACCCGAAGGAGCACGGTCTGGGTCCGGAGGAGGTGCAGCGCGCGGACAGATACGTCCAGTTCGCCATGGTCGCCGCCCGGGAGGCGCTCCGGGACGCCGGTCTCGACCCGGAGAAGGAGGACCCCTGGCGGATCGGGGTGTCGCTCGGCACCGCCGTGGGCGGCACCACCCGTCTGGAGCACGACTACGTCAAGGTCAGCAGTTCGGGCCGGCGCTGGGACGTGGATCCGAGCGAGGCGGAGCCGCATCTGCACCGGGCGTTCTCGCCCAGCGCCCTCGCCTCCGAGGTCGCCGAGCAGACGGGCGCCCACGGTCCGGTGCAGACCGTGTCCACGGGCTGCACCTCCGGCCTGGACGCGATCGGGTACGCCTTCCACGCGATAGAGGAGGGCAGGGTCGACGTGTGCGTGGCCGGCGCGTCGGACTCGCCCATCTCCCCCATCACCGTGGCGTGCTTCGACGCGATCAAGGCCACATCGCCCAACAACGACGATCCGGCCCACGCCTCACGCCCCTTCGACGCGCGCCGCGACGGGTTCGTCATGGGCGAGGGTGGAGCCGTGCTCGTCCTGGAGGAACTCGAACACGCGCGGGCCCGCGGTGCCACGGTGTACTGCGAGATCGGCGGTTACGCCACGTTCGGCAACGCGTACCACATGACGGGACTCACCCGTGAGGGCCTGGAGATGGCGCGTGCCATCGACAGCGCCCTGGACCACGCCCGGATCGACGGGTCGGACATCGACTACGTCAACGCGCACGGTTCCGGTACGCAGCAGAACGACCGGCACGAGACGGCCGCGGTGAAGCAGTCGCTCGGTTCCCACGCGTACAAGGTCCCGATGAGTTCCATCAAGTCCATGGTGGGTCACTCGCTCGGGGCGATCGGGGCGATCGAGGTCGTCGCCTGCGTGCTGGCACTGGCCAACCAGGTGGTGCCGCCGACGGCGAACTACGAGACCCCCGACCCCGAGTGCGATCTCGACTATGTGCCGCGCACGGCGCGCGCCCTCAAGCTGCGCAACGTGCTCTCGGTCGGCAGCGGATTCGGCGGGTTCCAGTCCGCCGTGGTCCTGACCCGGCCAGGAGGGAGGACACCATGAGTCCTCGGCAGGACCGGCGACCGGTCGTCACCGGAATCGGTGTCGTCGCCCCCAACGGGGTCGGTACCGATGCCTTCTGGAAGTCCACACGGGAGGGCATCAGCGTCCTCGACCACATCACACGTGAAGGCTGCGACCACATGCCGGTCCGGGTCGCGGGAGAGGTCCGCGGCTTCGACCCCGAATCCCTGGTCGAGGAGCGCTACCTCGTCCAGACCGACCGGTTCACGCACTTCGCGATGGCCGCCGCCGACATGGCGCTGGCCGACGCCCGGATCCCGTCGGGCGACTACGGCGAGTCCCCGTTCGCGGTGGGCGTGGTCACGGCGGCCGGCTCGGGCGGCGGCGAGTTCGGCCAGCGGGAGCTGCAGCGGCTGTGGGGACAGGGTTCGCGCTATGTGGGCCCGTACCAGTCCATCGCCTGGTTCTACGCGGCGAGCACCGGTCAGATCTCCATCCGCGGCGGGTTCAAGGGCCCCTGCGGCGTGGTGGCCAGTGACGAGGCGGGCGGTCTCGACGCCCTCGCGCACGCGGCCCGGGCCATCGGCCGGGGCACGGACGCGGTCGTCATCGGGGCGGCGGAGGCGCCGCTCGCGCCGTACTCGCTGGTCTGCCAGCTCGGATACCGGGAACTCAGCACGAGCGAGGACCCGGAGCGGGCCTACCGGCCCTTCACCTCGGCCGCGAGCGGCTTCGTGCCCGCGGAGGGCGGGGCCATGCTCGTCGTCGAGGAGGAGTCGGCCGCCCGCCGGCGGGGCGCCGCGGTCCGCGCGGTCGTCGCCGGACACGCGGCGACGTTCACCGGGGCCTCCCGGTGGGAGGAGTCGCGCGAGGGGCTGGCCCAGGCGATCCGGGGAGCCCTGGCGGAGGCCAGGTGCGCGCCCGAGGAGATCGACGTCGTCTTCGCGGACGCGCTCGGCATCCCGGACGCGGACCGCGCCGAGGCCCTGGCGCTCGCCGACGCTCTGGGGACCCACGGCCGGCGGGTGCCGGTGACGGCGCCCAAGGCCGGTACGGGCCGGGCGTACTGCGGCGCGCCCGTGCTGGACACGGCCGCCGCCGTGCTCGCCCTGCAGGACGGTGTCGTCCCGCCCACGCCCAACGTCTTCGACGTGTGCCACGAGCTCGAGGTGGTCACCGGCAGGCCCCGTCCTGCCGCGCTCCGCACCGCCCTGGTGCTGAGCCGAGGACTCATGGGCTCGAACGCGGCGCTCGTGCTGCGGCACGGCGCCAACACCCGGTGAAGAACCGTGAGAAGGAGGACCTCATGACCATGCAGATCTCCAAGCTGACCATCGAAGAGCTGGCCGCTCTGATGAAGAAGGGCGCCGGCATCACCGTCGACCCCGCGGAGATGGGCGGCCGCCCCGAGGCGCGGTTCGACGAGTACGGCCTCGACTCCCTCGGTCTCCTCGGCATCGTCGGGGAGCTCGAGAACCGATACGGCCGTGCGCTCCCCCAGGACGCGGACCGCTGCAAGACCCCCCGCGAATTCCTCGACCTCGTCAACAACTCCCTCATGGCAGGAGCCTGAAGTGTCCGGGCACACCGAGAACAAGATCGTCATCAACGCTCCCATGGACCTCGTCTGGGACGTCACCAACGACATCGAGAACTGGCCCCAGTTGTTCAGTGAGTACGCCTCCGTCGAGATCCTGGAGCGCGAGGGCGACCGGACGAAGTTCCGGCTGACCATGCACCCCGACGAGAACGGCACGGTGTGGAGCTGGGTGTCGGAGCGCGTCATCGACCCGGGTGCGAGGACCGTGCGCGCCCGACGGGTCGAGACGGGCCCCTTCCAGCACATGGACATCCACTGGAAGTACACCCGGACGCCCGAGGGCGTCCTCATGCACTGGACCCAGGACTTCGCGATGAAGCCGGACGCCCCGGTCGACGACGACTGGATGACCGACAACATCAACAAGAACTCCAAGGTCCAGATGGCCCTCATCAAGGAGAAGATCGAGCAGCGCGCCCGGGAACGCGGCACGCCGGTCTCGGTCCACTCCGACTGACCGTCCAGCGAAGGGATCCCCCTCGATGCACCACGCCCTCATCGTCGCCCGAATGGCACCGGACTCGGCCCATGACATCGCCAAGGTGTTCGAGGCCTCCGACCGGGGCGAACTGCCCGACCTGGTCGGGGTGACCCGGCGCAGCCTCTTCCAGTTCGGCGATGTCTACCTCCATCTGATCGAAGCCGACCGGCCGCCGGGGCCGGCGGTGGCCAAGGTGGCGGGCCACCCCGAGTTCCGTGACATCAGCGACAAGCTCTCCGCCTACGTCAGCGCGTACGACCCGGAGACCTGGCGCAGCCCGAAGGACGCCATGGCCCACGAGTTCTACCGCTGGGAGCGGCCGGCGAAGGGATGAGCACGACGAGTCGCCGGCTCCGCGTGCGGACGCGGAGCCGGCGCGGGGGAGGGAGCCCGGCGGTCAGCCGCCGGGTGTGACGCTGTCGAAGGCGTGCAGGTACGCGTTGACCGGACGGACGTCGCCGACGACGAGACCGGCGTCCGCCATCCTGGTGGTCATGCTCTGCCGGGTGTGCTTCGCACCGCCCACGTTGAGGAGCAGCAGCAGGTCCATCGAGGTGGTGAACTTCATCGACGGGGTGTCGTCGACGAGGTTCTCGATGACCACCACCCTGGCTCCCGGACGGGCCGCCGAGACGACGTTGCGGAGGGTTCTGCGGGTGCTGTCGTCGTCCCATTCCAGGATGTTCTTGATGATGTAGACGTCGGCCTCGACCGGGATGGTCTCCCGGCAGTCGCCGGGGACGATGGTGACCCGGTCGGCGAGGGCCCCGCCGTCCCGCAGCCGGGGATCGGCGTTGGCCACGACGCGGGGCAGGTCCAGCAGCGTGCCCCTGAGGCCGGGGTTCTTCTCCAGCAGGCTCGCCAGGACGTGGCCCTGGCCGCCGCCGATGTCCGCGACGGTGGCCGCTCCCGTGAGGTCGAGCAGTTCCGCCACGTCCAGCGCGGACTGCATGCTGGAGGTGGTCATGGCCTGGTTGAAGACGTGCGCGGACTCGTGCGCGTCCTCGTGGAGGTGGTCGAAGAAGCCCTTGCCGTACAGGCCCTCGAAGACGCTCCGGCCCGTCCGTACCGCCTCGTCGAGGCGCGGCCAGGCGTCCCAGGTCCACGGCTCGGTGCACCACAGGGAGATGTACTTCAGGCTGTGCGGGTCGTCCTCCCGCAACAGCCGTGACATCTCGGTGTGGGCGAACGTGCCGTCCGCCTGCTCGGTGAAGATGCCGTAGCAGGTCAGCGCACGCAGCATCCGCCGCAGCGCCCGGGGGTCGGCATCGACGGCCGCCGCCAGGTCCTCGGCGGTGGCCGGGGTATCGCCCAGCGCGTCCGCGACGCCGAGGCGGGCGGCGGCCCGTACGGAACCGGCCAGGGCCGCGCCGAAGACGAGTTCCCGCAGCCGCATGGACGGCGGGGTGGCGGTGCGGACGGTGGAACCCGCGGTGTCCGTGGCCGCGCCGGTCGTGCCGGTCGTCATGCGCACTTCCCCGCCTTCTCGGACAGGCGGCAGTAGTTGCCGGAGAACGTGTTGCCGGTGCCGGTGTCCCGGTTGGCGAGGTCCGCCGGACGGTTGGCCACCAGCATGTTGGCCTTGATGACGTTGCCGCTGTTGGGTGCGCCCACGATGCTCTTGAAGAGCACGATCCCGCCGGAGAACGGGGAGGTGCCGACGTTGCTCCAGACGGCGTTCGACGCGACGGTGGCGCCCTCGACGCCGGTGAGGACGATGCCGGCGCCCTGGATCCTCGGGAGCCGTGCGGTCTTGGCGCAGGACTTGTTGTTGTGGTGCACCCGGTTGCCGCGCACGGTCAGGTCGCCCGTCCGGGGGACACCCTCGTCGCCCACGATGAACATGCCCGCGCAGTTGCCGGTGACGACGTTGTTGTTCACGTACAGGTTCCGCAGGCGCCGGACGGTGATGCCGATGCGGTTCCCGGCCAGCAGGTTGTCCATGACCACGGTGCGCCGGGTGTTGACGGCGCCGGCCTCGGTGTCGATGGTGTTCGACACGAAGATGCCCGACTCCGCGTTGTCACGGGCCGCGTTGCCGCGGATCTCGGACCGCAGGGAGCGCTCCTGGGCGATGCCCCAGTTGCCGTTCCCCACCGCCGTGACGCCGCGGATGCTCAGCTTGTTGGTGCGTGAGGCCCAGATGCCGTTCTTCCTGAACTTCGACACCGTCAACGAGTGGACCCGGACGTTCGTGGCGGGCTTCGCGTCGGTGCCGATGACGCAGATGCCGTTGCCGCCCAGTCCGCAGACGTGCGTCGGCTTGGCCGTGGAGGGCACGAGGACGGTCCGCTCACCCGCGCCCCGCAGCGTCAGGTCGGACTTCCTGATGATGACGCTCTCCCGGTAGACGCCGGGGGCGATGTCGATGGTGTCGCCGGGGCGCGCCCGGTCGACCGCGAGCTGGATCGACTCGCCGGGGACCACGTCGTAGGTGGTGCGGGCGCCTGCCGGTGCCGCCACGCCCAGCCCCGAGGTCACCATCAGAGCGACACAGCCGAGGTACATGAACTGTCGTTTCGTCATGAGCTCAAATTATGTGGCGAATAGGACAAGTCGCCACATGACTCACCCATCAGAAGCGTGTCGTGGAGGCCTCCCGGGCGGGCCCCGTCAGCAGGGGCCGTCACCCTCCAGCCGGCGCAGCCGCTCGGCGTCACTCGTCCGCGGGCAGGTGCCGCACGCCTCGGCCGGGCGGAGGGTGTAGTAGAGGCAGCAGCCCGCGCGGGTGCGGGTCGGGTACGACCGGCCCGCGCGTCCGGCGAGCCTCCGGAAGTCAGCGCCTCCGGGGAACGGCGGGACGGGCTCCGGCAGCAGCTCGGTCGCGGCCCGCACGCCGCGCTCCTCCTCCCCCAGCATCCGGCCGAGGTACCAGACGCCGGACACCAGGTCGTCGCCGGCCATGCCCCACAGGGCACGGGGCCCGCGGCGCACCCGCGGGGCGATCGCGGAGAGCAGCGGACGCACATGGTCGGCGAAACCGGCGCGCAGCTCCGCGCGCAGGGCCTCCTCGTGCGGCAGCACCCTCGCACCCGGCATCCCGGCGGCCGGATCATCCGGGAGGCACGCGAAGCCCCCGGGAACGACGGAGAACGCCCCGGTGGTGAGGCTGACGCGAACGCCCTCGGGCCGGATCCGCGGGACGCGACGCTCCAGACACCAGGGACCGCTCATCAGCAGACCGACGGACCAGAGGTAGTCGTGCAGCGCGCGGGAGGCCGCGACGTCGGGACGCGGAGTGCGGCCGTGGTCGCGCTCCACCCGCAGGGTCTCGGCGGCGACCAGGGCGTCCAGGAACTCGGGGCGCCCGGCCAGCTCGGCACCGTCGGCCCAGCCCTGCGGGGTCCGCGAACCGGGCTCCGCGACGTCCGCGTCGAGGGCGGGGCAGAGCGCCACCAGTCTGCGGAACGCCGAGCCGGCCAGGGTGGCGCAGCTCACGGCGGCGGCAGGAGGGTACACCGGAGCCAGGGTCACGGACGCTCCTCGACACGACGACTGAGACAGAATGAGGTAAGGCGAGCCTCACCTTAACCACAGAGGGGATCTCATGCGCCAACCGGGGCCGCGTCGCGGCGAATTGACAGACTTAGGTGTGCCTAACCTAGGCTCACGTCCCGTGATCCGGAACGGTCGGATCACCGGATCCGAGCGCGGAGTGGCCCCCTCATGCGGTTGTACCTGCTTGCCCTGAACCCGACCGACTCGGTCACCGAGGGATTCCTCCCGGCCGCCCGCCGGCTCGGCCTGGACGTCACTCTGCTCACCGACCGGCCCGCCGCACACCGAGCCGTGTACCCGGACGTCGAGGTGCTGGAGTGCGACGTGCGCGACTTCCGGGCCGTCGTCTCCCGTGTCTCCGCCCACGGCACCCCCGAGGCGGTCTTCACCAACAGCGACCATCTGCAGACCCAGGCCGCTCTCGCCGCCGACTACTTCGGGCTGGCCGCGAAGGACTGGCGAGCGACGCTGCGCACGAAGGACAAGGCCGAGATGCGCCGCCGGCTGGCCGCCTCGGGCGCCGACACCGTGCGGTCCGTGGAACTGACCGCCGGGGAGGACCCCGCCGCCCTCGCCGCCGACGTCCCGTACCCGTGCGTCGTCAAACCGCGCGAGGGCGTGGCCAGCGAGGACGTCGTCATGGCCGGGAACGCGCCGGAACTGGTGCGGCGCTGCGAGGAGATCCGGGCACGGCGGCCGGGGGCGGCGCTGGTGGTCGAGGAGTACCTGCCCGGCGAGCTGTTCACCCTGGAGACCCTGGGCGACGGGCGGGTGCGCCATGTGCTGGGCGGGTTCCGCACCGAGCTGTCCCCTCCCCCGTACTTCATCGAGGAGCGGCTGACCTACGTGCCCCGGCACCCGAGGGACATCGAGACGCAGGTGCTCGACCAACTCGACGCGCTCGGCGTGGGGTTCGGAGCCTGCCACACCGAGTTCACGGTGCACGAAGGCCGCGCGCGGATCATCGAAGTCAACTACCGTGCCATCGGGGACCAGTGCGATCTGCTGCTCGCCGGGCTGCTGGACATACCGCTCTTCGAGCACGTCCTTCGCACCCATCTCGGCGAGCCGCTCCCGCCGGTGCTGGGCGCGCGGACCGACGGGGCGGCCAGGCTCGACTACCCGTGCGCAGACCGTGCCGGGACGCTGACGTCGGCCCCCGGGGCGACCGAAGTGGAGACGGACGGAGTGAGACTGACGTACCGGCCGCTGCGCGGCCTCGGCGAGCGCCACCCGGTGTACGGCACCAACCGGGACTTCCTCGGCGTGGTGCGGGCCACCGGAACCGACCTGTCGGCCGTGGACCGCGTCGTGGCCGCGTTCCTGGCCGCGCAGCGCTGGGAGATCGCACCTTGACGGTCCCCCCGGCGGGCGCCGCCGCCCGGGCACGGACGGCCGGACCGGCGACTGCCGGAGACGAACTGCTGCTGCGGGTGCTGAGCGCCCTGCTTCGCGAGGACGTCGCGGGGCTGCGCAGCCGCAGCCACCCGGTCGAGCGCGCGGACGGGACCTGGCTGCGGCTGGCGACCCCCGGACCCGACGCGCTGCTGCTGCCGGTGCGCGAGGACGGCTTCCAGTGCGTGTGGGCGGCCAGGGAACCGCTGCTGCGCCGGGAGTCCGACGGCGCCGAGCTGACGGACACCGACACGGTCCTGGCCGAACTCCGTTCCCTCGCCGCGCCGGTGGACCGGGGCGGTTTCGAGGCGTTCGCCGAGGAGTGCCGCCGGACCCTCGCCGCCGTACGGCTGCACGAGGCCACGGAGGAGGAGGTGCTGCGGACACTCGCGGAGCGCCACGGCGCCGATCCCGCCCACTGGACCGGGCTGTCGGGCGGCCTCGCCCTGGACGCGCTCGCCGCCCGGCTCGACCACCCCGTGTACCCCACCGCCCGCGGCAGGTCCGGCCTGGCCGTTGCGGCGCTGCGGGCGTACGCGCCCGAGTTCCACCCCCGGTTCGCGCTGCGCTGGCTCGCCGTACCGCGCGAGGCCGTGACCGCCGTGGGCCCGCTCCCCGGCCCGGCGCCCTCGGCCCTCGGGCTGTCCGGCCTCGACGGCAGCCATGTCGCGCTGCCCGTGCACCCGCTCACGGCAGCGGGCCCGCTCGGCAAGGCGGTGCGCGCCGCGGGACTCCGTGGCCGGGCGTTCCCCGCGCCGCGGGCCCACCTGGACGTCGTGCCCACCCTGTCCATGCGGACGGTCGCCCTCGCGGACCGGCCCGGGATCCATCTGAAACTGCCGCTCGCCACCTCCACACTGGGCCGGCTCAACCGGCGCACCATCAAGCCCGGGACCCTGCGCGACGGTGCCGCCGTCCAGCGTCTGCTCCAGACCGTGACCTCCCGCGAACCACGGTTCCGGGACACCGTCCTGCACGCCGACGAGACCCGTTTCGCCCACGCCGGGCACGAACTGCTCGCGGTGCTGCTGCGCCGCCAGCCCGCGGGGCTCGACGGCTGCGTCGTCGTGCCGATGGCGGCCCTGCTCGCCCGGGCACCCGGAGGGCGGCTGGTCGTCGACCATCTGGCCGACCGCTTCCACGGCGGCGACCCGCTCGTGCTGCTGGACGCCGTTCTCACGCTGCTGCTGGACTTCCAGACCACGCTCTTCGGGTACGGGATCGCCCTGGAGTCCCACCAGCAGAACGTGTCCCTCGTGCTGGACGGGACCGGCCGGGGCCCCCGGCTGCGGCTGCTCCTCAAGGACAACGACGGCCCGCGGGTCCACGGTGGCCGGCTGCGGACGGCGCTCGGCCCGGACGCGCCCGGGCCGGGGGACTTCGACGACCGCCGCATACTCACCGACGGCGACGGTCCGCTCGCCGACCTCTTCACCACCATCACCGTCCATCTGTGCGCGGGGGCCTACGCCTTCGACCTCGCCCGCCACGGACGCGCCCCGTTGGACCGGCTGCTGCGGCTCGTCCGGGATCGGCTGGCCGAGGCCGTCGAGCGGCTCGGGACCGGGCCGGGTGAGCCCGGGGCCGTGCTGCGGGCGCGGGTGCTGGACGCGCCCGAGCTGCCCGTGAAGGCGATGGTGACCGCGGGAACCCTGCTGGCCAAGGAACGTTCGGGAGCGTCCGACATCAACAAGCACTACACCACCGGCCCCAACTACCTGCTGCGGGGAGTGTGAACCGGGATGACCTCCACACA
This sequence comes from Streptomyces sp. WMMC940, assembly GCF_027460265.1. Lineage (NCBI taxonomy): Bacteria > Bacillati > Actinomycetota > Actinomycetes > Kitasatosporales > Streptomycetaceae > Streptomyces > Streptomyces sp. WMMC940. Next base: position 6,894,859 of record NZ_JAPZBC010000001.1, on the reverse strand, counting down.
TCCTTCCGCGCACCGCTCCGCGCTGGCGCCCCCGCCCTCGGCCGACGTTGCGGTCGCCCACACCCTCCTCAACTGCCTCCTGCGTGAACTGTGCGGACCCGAGCACCAGACCGCGGTCATCGGCGGGCACCTGCTGCTGCGGCTGCCCCGCCGCGGCGCGCTGCTGCGCGTCGCGCTGCGCCGTACGTCGCTGCTCGGCGCCCACCGGTTCGGCGGCCCCGTCGCCGAGGAGACGTCCGGCGGCTGGTCGCCCGTCGGCTGGCAGCGGCTCGCCGAGCTCGTCCAGGCGGAGCTGACGCTGCGCACGGGCGTGCGCAACGAGGAGTTCCTGGAGCAGGTCGCCTCCAGCCACCGGGGCGTCGCCTCCGCGCTCGCCGAGGGCCGCCCGGCCGCGCGGGCCACCGGCCCGCGTGCCGTGCCCGCCGCGTATCTCGCCTCGGAGCAGTCCCTCGCCCTCGGGCACCGCTTCCACCCGACGCCCAAGGCCCGCGACGGGGACCCCGCGGCCTGGGCGGCGTACGCGCCCGAGGCCGGCGCGTCGTTCCCGCTGCGGCTGCTCGCGGTACGCGAGGACCTGGTCGCCGGGGAGTCGGCGGAGCCGGGTGCCGACGCGGCGCTGGACCGGCTGGGACGCGCTCCGGACGGCTACCGGCTGCTGCCCGCCCACCCGTGGCAGTACGCACTGCTGCGCGACGACCCCCGGCTGCGCACGGCCCTCGCCCGCGGTGAGGTCCTCGACCTCGGCCCCGGCACCACCCCCTTCGCCGCCACGGCCTCCGTCCGCACCCTGTTCGACGGGAACGGCTTCCTGAAGTTCAGCCTCAACGTCCGCATCACCAACTGCCTCCGGAAGAACGCGGAATACGAACTGTCCGGCGCGGTGGCGCTGACCCGGCTGCTGGAGCCGGTCCTCGCCGAACTGGCGGCCCGCTTCCCCGGCAGCGACGTGCTGCGCGAACCCGCGTACCGGAGCCTCGCCCTGCCCGGGCCGGACGGAGTGCCGGTCCGGGGACTGCTGGAGGGCTTCGGCGTGATCGTCCGCGAAGGGCTCGGCCGGAGGCTGCGGCCCGGACTCACCCCTCTGCTCGCCGCGGCGGTCGCCGACGAGTACGCCACCGGGCCCGCCCACATCTCCCGGCTCCTGGCGGACACGGACCCGCGCACGGCGCTGTCCTGGTGGCGCGCGTACCTCGCGCTGCTGGTGCCGCCGGTGCTCGCCGCGTACTTCGACCACGGCCTCGTCCTGGAGCCGCATCTGCAGAACGTCCTCGTGTGCGTGGACGACGAGGGCCGTCCCCGGCAGGTGCTGTTCCGCGATCTGGAGGGCACCAAGCTCCTCGCGGACCGGCACTCCGCCGCGCTCGCCGTGCTGCCGGCGGCCGTGGCCGGGCCCATGACGTACGGCGCCGGGCGCGGCTGGGACCGGGTGGTCTACTGCCTCCTGGTGAACCACGTGTCCGAGATGCTCGCGGCCCTCGCCGATCTGCACCCGGGCGTGGAGACCGAACTGTGGGCCGAGGTACGGGACACGCTCCGCCGCCACGCCGCCGAGCACGGGCGGCAGCCGCGGCTCGAAGGGCTGTTGTCGGGCGCGCCGCTGCCCGCCAAGGCCAATCTGCTCACCCGCTGGGCCCGCACGGCCGACCGTGAGGCCGGTTATGTGCGGCTGCCCTCCCCGCTCGCCGAGGACGTGCTGTCCGGAGCGGCCCGCAACGACGACATCCGGAGCGCACGATGACGGACTCCCCGACGGCCGTCGCGGCACCCGCCGCGGTCTCCCCCGCCGTCACCGCACCGGTTCGCGAGCGGGCCCTCTCCCTCCCGGTCGACCGGCTCCCTGCCTACCTCTACGACCTCGACGCGCTGCGGGAGCACGCCGCGGCGGTACGGGAGGCACTGCCGGAGCGGGTCGAGCTCTACTACGCCGCCAAGGCCAATCCCGAACCGGAGGTCCTGACGGCCCTCTCGCCGTACGTGGACGGCTTCGAGGTGTCCTCGGGCGGCGAACTGGCCCATACGGCCAGGGCCGTACCGGATCGTCCGCTGGCGTTCGGCGGTCCCGGGAAGACGCCTGCCGAGACGGCGGCGGCACTGGCGGCCGGTGTGGCGCGGTTCCATGTCGAGAGCACCCACGAACTGCGGATGCTGGCGGCCCTGGCCGCCGAGCGTCCGGCGCCCGCCCCACCGGTCGCGGTGCTGCTGCGCTTCAATCTGCCACTGTCCGAAGGGGCGTTGAGGGCGAGTGCGCTGTCCATGGGCGGCCGGCCGACACCGTTCGGTCTGGACCCGTCCGAGGCCGACGACGTGATGCGGTTCCTCACCGGCGGGTCCTGCCCCCGGCTGCGGGTGCGCGGGGTCCACGCCCATCTGGCGAGCGGGCTCGGGGCGGCGGCGCAGCTCGCCGTCGCCGAGTCCGTGGTGTCATGGGCCGTACGGCTCTTCGAGCACCACGGCGTACCGCTCCACGAGGTGAACGTCGGGGGCGGCATGACCGTCGACTACGCGGATCCCGGCACCCGGTTCGACTGGGCCGGCTACGGAGCCGGACTGGCGCGCCTCGCCGAGGGCCACCCGGACCTCAGGCTGCGCATCGAACCGGGGCGCGCGCTGACCGCGTACTGCGGCTGGTACGCCACCGAGGTGCTGGACGTGAAGCGCAGCCACGGCGAGGACTTCGCCGTGGTCCGAGGCGGAACGCACCATCTGCGCACCCCGGCGACGAAGGGCCACGACCAGCCCTGTGCCGTGCTGCCCGTGACCGGCTGGCCCCACCCGTGGCCGCGTCCCGCGGCCCGGGGCGACAGGGTGACCGTGGCGGGGCAGCTGTGCACGCCGAAGGACGTACTCGCCCGCGGGGTGCCGGCGCCGGGTCTGCGGGCCGGGGACCGGCTGGTGTTCGCGCTCGCGGGTGCGTACGCCTGGAACATCTCGCACCACGACTTCCTCATGCACCCACGGCCGGGCTTCCACTTCCTCGGTGGGCTCCCCGGCGGGTGAGGGAGGCACACGGTCTCCACACGGCCCGTGCCACGCGGGTCGCCCGGGCCCGTTCGTCGTGTCGAGGCCGTCCGCCCCGGGCTCCGGTCCCGGCGGTCGCCCAGGGAAGTCCGTGGCGTACAGGGGCGGAACCCGCGCCGAAGGCGGGTTCGCGACGTCCTTGCCCGGAACGTCCCGGCCGGCCTCGTACGGGGCGCACCCGGACGGGTCCGACGACGCAGCGGGCGCGCGTGCCGGGCCTTACGGGCCGGGCGACACTTCGCGCCCTCGGGGACGCGGAGGTCCCGGCGGTGTGCAGATCGCTGCCGCGCGAGGGGCGGCGCGGATGATCGCGCCGACCAGGTCGGCGCCGGGCTCCGGTGAGGGTTCCCCGGTGGTCCGACCCGGGCACTGCGCGGCGGGACGCGCGCTGCGGCGGGCGGGGAACCGCTCGGGGCGTCCGCCGCTCACGGCCGGCTCGGCAGTCGGCTTCCGCGACGGCAGGCGCGGGCCTCCGCCAGGAGTTCCCGGACCCGGTCGCCCGCATGCCCCGGGTCGCGCACGGGCGCGGGGAAGGGCAGCAGGACGTCCCGTTGGCTGTGCGGGTGTTCGAGGCGGAGGGTGATCCCCCGCCGGTCCATGGCCAGCGGCCACACCCGGACCACGCCCTGGAGCAGCCGCGGGTCCACCAGTCGTGTGAGCTGGGCCACCACATCGGGGTGGTCGTCGACGAGGTGGGTGAGCATGGCGGCCTCATGGAGGGCGAGCACGTCCGGCCGGGCCAGGGCCAGTTCGTCGAGGCCGACGGTGACCGGCCCGGTGGGGGTCTCCAGGGCGACGTGTGCCGTGACCATCCGGAACGTGACGGTGCCGGACTCCTCGCGCTCCGGCGGGGCCTGGGCAAGCCAACCGGCGACGGTGACGCGGGAGCGCACCCGGTCGCGGACCGCGACCGGCGCGACATCGGTGAACTTGAGCACGACGGCGAGCGTGCCGCGTGGTGCGAGGGCGACCTCACCGGCCAGTCGGCAGTCGGCCGGCACCCTCAGCAGCAGTCGGCCGTCGCCGCCGACGCTGTGCAGACCGCCGCCGACCAGGTCACAGGTGTGCGCGTCGGTGACCACCGTGAACGATTCGGCGGCGGCCAGCACCGTACGCACCTGTTCGGCCGCGCTCGCCCCCTCGCCCGCGCAGACGTCGTCAGCAGTCATTCCGCACCCCTCGACTAGTTAGGTTAGGCACACCTAACTTAACGCATAATGCGGTGCGGGCGCATCACCCGTCGGGGTCCGGCACCCGCTGTTCCGCCGCACCCGTCCGCACGGGACGACCACCGCCCGCATCCCGGACCCGCACCGTACGGGGCGCACACGCGGCCGGCGGACGGCGGAGAACACCGCCCGAGGAAGGCGCCGCGTGCGCCGAGTGTTCCGCCGCCGGCACCGGAACGGAGTTCTCCGGCAACGGCCTGGGCCTGGGCCTGGGCCCTGCTCCCCCCGCCCCGTACGGACACCGCGTGCCCATCACGGACGGCCGCCCGTCACGGCGTCCCGTCCCGTGCCCCGACGGCCGCCGTCCGAGCCGGTCGCGAGGTGGTCGCGGGGAACCCGGTGCGCCACCCTGCGGCCGGGGCGGACCGGGCTCACCGTCCAACGGGCTCAGGCGCCGGCAGAGCCTGCAGCGCCGCCGCCGTAGCCGGATGGGCATGGACGAGTGCCGCGCCGCGCGGGCCCGGGTCCGTCGTCTCCCACACGACGTCGCAACCCAGCAGCTCCGCCGCCGCGTCGCAGGTGGCGGGGTGGGCGGCGAGCAGCGGGACGGAGCGGCCGGCGCCCCCCGGCCGGGCGGAACGCCCCATCCTCGGGTCCGGCTCCACGCGCCACGGCGGCACCCATGTGTCCAGGGCCCGGAGCCGCCCGGGAAAGATCCGGCCGGCCTCACGGATCAGCAGCGGCACCTGCTCCGCACCGCCGGACCTCAGGGTGCCGATCAGATTCGGCAGCCACGGCAGCAGCACCGGGTCCGGCAGCCGGGCGAAGGCGTTGGACACCGCCTCCACGACGAATTCGGCCAGGGCGGGCACCGGCTCCAGCGCGTGGAGGAATCCGCTGAGGTAACGCGGATAGGCCGGAACCACCAAGGGATTGCCGAGGAGTTCGTCGCAGCGTGCCCGCAGCTCCGCCCGGGACAGGCTGCCGAGCTGGATCCGCGCCGCCCAGAGCAGCGCGACCTTCGCCGGCTCCTCGGGGTGCGACTGGGCGACCGCCAGCTCCAGTTGCATCCGGTCGCAGCCCAGGGACAGCGCCAGGCCCTCCATGCTGAACAGGAACCCCAGCATCGCGGCGACCTGGCGCACGGTCGCGTCCTCGTCGGTGAACGCCGTCGGCAGCAGGGTGCAGTAGTGCGCGTACCCCGTCCTGACGAAGGACTCGATCCACGGCGGCAGCACCGGCTCGCTGGTCCGGTAGTACGCCAGCAGTCCGCGCACCCGACGCAGCACCTCGGGGGCGCCGTCGACGCTGCGCTCGGTGGCCAGCACCTCCAGGGCACGGGTGCCCAGCTCGTCGGCGAGGCGCCGGCTGCGCAGATGGAGCGTCGCGTCCTCGACGGCCTCGAGGACGACGGCCGTCGTCGCCCGAGGGTCGTACGCCGTGCGCCGCAGCCGCTGCTCCAGCACCTGCTCGATGCTGACGCCCTCGTAGCCGAGCTCGATCAGCGCACGCTGGTGGGTGCCCAGGGCGAGGTCCCAGGACTCCTGGATGGGGCGCTCGCCGAGCCGCCGCTCACCCATGATCGGGCGCGCGGCGCCCTGCGGCATCAGGTACCGCAGCATCCACAGCACGTCGGAGCACTTCTCCAGCTCCGGCCGGGAAGCGATGTCCAGCAACGCACGCCGCACCCCGCGCTGCTGGAGCTTCAGCCCGAGCGGCGCGAGCCGGTCGTGCACGTCGCGCGCCAGGGGCGGCAGCGCGTCGTAGCCGACCTGGCCGGTCCGGTCGCCGCCCATCATGATCTCCACGAGCCGGCGCACATCGCGCCGGCCCGGCACGGTGTCCTTCTCGATGCAGGTGACGGCCGCGTCCTGGAAGTCGTACGGGGTGGGCTTGGCGCGGTCACGCATCCCGGCGAGCAGGATCGACGTCTCGAAGACGGCGATGGCGTCGGCGGTGGAGGCGAGATAGCCGTTACGACGCGCCGCCCGCACGATCTCTACCGACCAGCCGAGCAGTTCGGCCTCGTCGAGCCGGTCGAGGACGGGCGGCCGCTGCAGAAAGCCGGAGAGCCTGTCGGAGGCCGGCACCGCCGCGTCGGCGGCTGCCGGGCCCGCTTTCGCCGCACTCGCGCGCTTCTTCGTGCCCGCCTGTCCGGCCAGCCGGAAGGGCTCGACGCGGGTGCGCCTGACGTTCTTCGCCCACACCGTCGAGGCGATGGACACCGAACCCGAGGCGAGGCCGAACTGCGCCTCGATCGCGGCGTGGCTGGACGGAATCAGACCGTGCTGCCACCTGGTCGCGGTCCGGGGTCCGATCTCGAAGCCGTCGGCACCGTCCACGCCGAACTCGGCGACACGGCTGGCCGCGTGGAACGCGCCGCAGACGTACAGGCAGTCAGCGGGGTCCGTGCCGGTGGCGGCCAGGTGCTCGCGCATCCGGGTCCACATGTAGCGCTCGCGGTCCTCGTCCACGCGCACCCGCCGGAGGTCACCCGGCGCGAGGCGGCGGAACAGACTGCCGATCAGCAGCATGACCTGCCGGTAGGTGTCGTGGTCGCTGTCCCCGAGCGGCAGTTCCACGTACTGGTGCCACCACTCCGACCAGTGCCGGACCCGGCCATGGCGCAGCAGATGTTCCTCCAGTTCGGCGAAGCGGGGCCGGAGGTCCCCGATCTCGACGCCGACCGCGTCCCCGTGCAGGGCTGCCTCCTCCTCGCCCGGCGCGCCCGGACCGGCCGGTTCGGAGGGTTCCGAGGGGTCCGCTCCGCGCGCGTCCCACTGGAACACGTGGTCGGAGGAGCGGTCGACGAGAACGAGTTCGACACCCGGGGTGTCGAGTGCATAGGCGATCGCCTGGTACTCGGCCGACGCCTCGGTGATGGGAGCGACCACCGAGAGGGGCGACCAGTCGGCCGGGAACCCCTCGATCTCGGTGGCGAACGCCTGGACCGCGACCGGGAGTCTGCAGTTGCGCAGTTCGGTCAGGAGCGGGGCCATGTCCTCGCACAGTTCGAGGTACACCACCTTCGGCTGCTTCTCCCTCAGCCGCCGCGCCATCGCGAGCGCCGAGGCTGGTGAGTGGTGGCAGACCGGGAAGATCTCCAGGGGCTCCCGCACAGCGCGGTCCACGTCGTCGACGATGCCGAGCAGAATGCCCTCGAGCGCGTCCGGGCCGTCGGCGAAGGCCGTCGCCGCTGCCTGCAGTTGGGACCGCAGGCCGGTGAACGTCCCCTCCTGGGCGGCGCTCATGACAGGGTGGCGATCGCGTCGCGGCCGCCCTCCAGGAACTCCGGCCACGAGCCGCCCTCGTCCTTGCTGCGCGGCTCGACGACGCCGTGCAGATACTTGTTGAGGATGGCCAGGTCCTCGGGCTCGCGCCGCGCCAGCGACCCGACGAGGGAGGAGGCGAGGGTGTGGGCGGTCAGCGCGCGCTCTCCGAAGAAGTTGCTGTGCAGGATCGCGTCCTCCAGCACGCCGATCTGCTCGGCCGTCGACAGCGCGGACTCCAGCTTCTCGTCGTCGCTGCCGGCCGAGGCCGCGGAGGCCCGCAGATCGGCGAAGCTCTGCAGCAGTACGTCCAGCAGCGTCGGCGGCACGTCCAGGTCGATCTGGTGGCGGCGCAGCAGTTCCTCGGTGCGGAAACGAACGATCTCCGCCTCGCTCTTCTTGTTCGTCACCACCGGGATGCGCACGAAGTTGAAGCGCCGCTTGAGCGCCGAGGACAGGTCGTTGACACCCCGGTCACGGCTGTTGGCGGTGGCGATGACGGAGAAGCCGGGCTTGGCGAAGACGATTCCGTCGCTGTCCAGTTCGGGGACCGAGATGTACTTCTCCGACAGGATGGAGATCAGGGCGTCCTGGACGTCGCTGGTGGAGCGGGTGAGCTCCTCGAAGCGGCCGATCGCACCGGTCTCCATCGCGGTCATGATCGGCGAGGGGATCATCGACTCGCGGGACTGGCCCTTGGCGATGACCATGGACACGTTCCACGAGTACTTGATGTGGTCCTCGGTGGTGCCGGCCGTGCCCTGCACCACCAGGGTGGAGTTGCGGCAGATCGCCGCGGACAGCAGCTCGGCGAGCCAGCTCTTCCCGGTGCCGGGGTCGCCTATGAGCAGCAGACCGCGGTCGGAGGCCAGGGTGACGATGGCACGCTCGACGAAGCTGCGGTCGCCGAACCACTTCTGGGAGATCTCCCTCTCGAGACCGTCGGAGCGCTCCGATCCCAGGACGAACAGCCGGACCATCTTCGGGGAGAGCCGCCAGGAGAAGGGCTTGGGGCCGTCGTCGATCGACTCCAGCCAGTCGAGTTCCTCGGCGTACTTGATCTCGGCAGGGGCGCGCAGCAGTTCGGACATGTCAGGGCCTTTCTGAACGTGTGAGCGTGAGGACGTGTGAGCGTGAGGACGTCTCAGCCTGAGGAGAGGTCGTCGTGGCCGCGGTGCCCTGGCAGAGGGCGACACGGACGGACGGGCAGGGCCCGGGAGTGACGGCTGCGGGGCGGTCGCCGGCCGAGCCTCTCGTGGAGAACTAGGCGAGAAACGTCTTGAGTTCGTGGACCAGCTTGCGTATGTGACCGGATATCACGGGTGTGCCGAGGTCCTTGAAGCGTTCCCGGAACCAGGGGTTGACGCTGCCGCGGCCGGAGCTGGTCACCGAACCGACGGGGATGAACTTGGCTCCCGACCGATGCACGGCGGCCATGGACTCGAAGAGCTGTTCGCTCCGCCACTCGTAGAAGTCCGAGATCCACACCACGACGGTGTTGCTGGGTTCGGCGATCTTCGGCTGGGCGAGCGCCATGGCGACCGTGCCGTCGGTGCCGCCGCCGAGGTTGGTGCGCAGCAGGGTCTCGAAGGGGTCGTGCACCCAGGGGGTGAGGTCGAGGGCCTGGGTGTCGTAGGCGATCAGATGGACGTCCACCTTCGGCAGCCCGGTGAAGATCGAGGCGAGGATGGTGCAGTTGACCATCGAGTCGACCATGGATCCGGACTGGTCCACGACCACGACGAGCCGCTGCGGCGTCGTCCTGCGCACGGTGTGCCGGTAGTAGAGGCGGTCGACGTACAACCGCTCCTCCTCCGGGCTCCAGTTGGTGAGGTTCTTCCAGATCGTGCGGTCGAGGTCCAGGTTGCGGAAGACGCGCTTGGGCGGCACGGAGCGGTCCAGGGCACCGACCGTGGCCTTCTCCACCTGGGTCCGCAGCACCTCGGCGACCTCGTCGACGAAGCGGCGGATCAGGGCCTTGGCATTGGCCAGCGCCACACCGGACAGATTGTTCTTGTCACGCAGCAGCTGCTCGATCAGCGACATGCTCGGGGTGAGCTGCGAGGCGAGCCGGGGGTCGGCGAGGACTTCGCGCAGATGCATCCGCCGCACGAGGTCGGCCTCGATGGCGCCGAGTTCCGGGCCGATCGCCGGGACCAGCGCGCCGAGGTCGGGCGCCCCACCGCCACCGGTGCCGATGGGGCTGACGCCCCGGCCGGCCGCGCCGCCGCCGGTCCGGCCGCCGCGCAGTTCACCGGGGCGGCAGCCGAGCGCACGCTCCAGCCAGCCCGCGTCGGACTGCCAGCGCGAGAGCTGCCCGGCGGTGACCGTGCCGGATCCGGGAGAGAAGACGTTGAGCAGCACCTTCGACACCAGTGCGGCGCGGCGCAGTTCGGCGGCGCGGTCGCGACCGCCCCCGCCGGCGACGTCCGCCTCGGGTACGTCATCGGGCTCGGCTGCGGATCCCGTGGTGGTCCCGGCCACCGCGGCTCCGGGATCGGTTCCGGTACCGGGCCCTGCCACGGATGCCATACCGCTTCCGGATGCCGCCGGGGACCCCGCCTCGGGTACGGCTGCGGCTCCGGTCGCCGCGGAACCGCTGCCGGTGACAGGTGCCGGCACGGGTGGGGCCTCCGGCTCGGGTGCGGACCCGGCCGCGGACCGGGACCCGGGTTCGGCGGCGGACCCGCCGTCGGGCCGGTCGACGGGCCCCGCGCCGGCACCGGGCCGGTGAACGGATCCACGGCCGGTCCCGTCATCGGGTCGGGGCACCATCAGGCCGTCGAACTCGGCGGCCAGCTCCGGATGGCGCTGCACGACGGAGTCGACGGACGCCAGCGGATCCAGCAGCGCGGGTGGCAGCCCGATGTCCTCGACGACGGCGAGGCTCGCCGATTCCAGCGTCGTCTGCTCCTCACGGTCGAAGAGGCGGGCGAGGAGCCGCCAGTACAGGACCTGGCGGCGGTTGTCGTGGGAGTCCACCCCGGGGTGCCGGTCCTTCTGCTCGGGTGCGGTCGTCTGCTCGGTCATTTCCGCAGCAGCCTCCCCGCCCTCTCGCGCAGCACCTTCACGGCATCGGTGGCGGCCTTCTCCGCCCTGAGGCCGGCCTTGTCGGTCGTGCCGCCGGCCCAGGCCCCGCCGTGCACCGCCGTGGTCCTCTTCCGCACGGTCGTCTCGACGGCGAGCGGCTGGAGCCTGAACACGCCGGCGTCCCAACGGAGCAGTCCTATGCACGCGCCCGACGCCTCGACGGCCTCCGGCGTCAGCGGGCCCGCGACCGGAACGCGGTCGGCGTCGACGACCACGGGATGCCCGGCGACCTCGAACAGCAGTACGCCGTCATCCCTGCGTGCGGTGTAGCCCTCCAGGAACACCGGCTCGGCGATACGCGCCGGGTGGCGGTCCAGCGGTGCGGCTGCCGCGGCCGTGGCCGCGGCCGCGGCCAGGGCGACGCGGGCGGTGGCGAAGGCATCGGCGGGCCCGCCCGGGCGCGCTCGCTCGTCGTCCCAGATCAGGTCGCCCTCCGCGGTGATCGGCACATCGGACAGATCCATCGAGCTCCCTTCGCTCACCGCCGCCAGCAGCGCCATGCGCGGACGGAACAGCTGCCAGACGCCTGCCCCCACGACCGTGTCCGGTTTCGGCACGGACACGGCGGCGCGCACCAGCCGGGGCGCGGTGCCGTCCGCGGGCTCGAACACCGCGTGGACCTGGGCCTGCGCGGCTGTCGCGTGCTCGTGGACGTCGACGCCGAGCGGCAGCAGACGGCCGGTGGCCGTGCCGGGTGCGGACACCGCGGCCGCACCGGGCAGCGTCAGGAGCATCGCCCGCGACCAGAGGTCGGCCCAGCGGCGCACGGGGACGCCTTCGAGCGTCGCCCCCGGGCAGGAGGAGGAGGAGGCGGCGAGTTCGGCTGCGAAGCCGTCCAGGAGCGTCGCGGACCGGCGCAGTGCCGGGTCGGGAAGCATCGCGGAGACCACCTGGGCGGCCCCTGAGACCAGTTCGAGGTCGATGCCCTGCCATCCGGCGCGCGCCAGGTCGGAGAGCCAGGAGCGCGCGGCGGCCGACAGGTTCGCCGGCTGTCGCCGGGCGGGCGGCGGCGCGGCCTCCTCGATGCGCGGACGGCCGGTCACCTCGTCGATCCGGGTGATGAGCGCGTCGTGGACGGAGCCGAGGAGCGCCGTCCGGGCGGAGGCCAGGGCGACGAAGTGGTCCTCGCCGGCGGCTCCGGCCGCGGCCCTCGCTGCCGCCTCGGCGGTCCGGGAGGCCAGCGGCGTGCCCGCCACGGCGTCGGCGAGTGCGGCCAGACCCGCGGCCTGGGCGGGCTGGGGACGCAGGAGTCCACCGACCAGGACGCGGTCGAAGGCGTCCACGGCGCCCAGGGCCTCGTCGAGCCCGTCGACCGGATCGGTGAGCAGGGCGGTGCGCATCACGCCACCGCCCTGGTCTGCGGGAACCACTGCATCTCCGGCAACGGAGCCGTGTCGGGGGTCAGTTCGAGGTAGGCCAGGTGGCGCAGGAACCGGCTGAACACGGGAGCGGCGGTCTTCGTCTCCGCCTGGGCGGGGCGGGTGGCGGTCATGGCGGCGGTGACGCCGGCCGCCGTCGGCTCCCCGTCCCCCGTGTCGACCCGCAGCCATCGGGCGACGCGCTCGGCACCGTACTGCAGCACGGCTTCGCCGACCAGGGTCCGGATGTGGTTGCAGAACGAGCCGCGCGCACCGCCGCAGGGCCGGTTGTTGTTCGTGCTGCAGGCGAACGCGTACGTGCCCGCCTCGACCGACGACACATAGACCCGCTCGATGTCCGAGCCGCTGGACACCACGCCCTGCAGGCGTCCGTCGGCCAGCTCGACGAACGGGACCTTGGCCAGCTTTCGCGGTCGCGCGGGCGCCACCACGCGTGCCGCGCTCCGCTTCTCCCAGTCGGACAACGCACCCATCTCCTTTGCACAGCAGGGGAAGTCCCTGCCGGAAGAGAGAGGCCGGCGGGACACGACTGAACCTAGCGGCGCGCACTGACAACGCCGATCTTGGGCGAGCCGCCCCGTGCGGCGAGCGGTCACCGGGACGAACCCACGGGAACGGGCGGAGGAACACCCGGCACGCACCCTGGGTAGCCGCGGAGGCACGCGAGGTGGCGGACTCCGGGCGTCGGACACCGCTCGCGGTGCAGAGCGGCCCCGGGCTCTCTAGCCTCGAAGCAGAAGAAACACGAAGAAACCGCACGACTCGGAAGGCGCTCCGGTACGCCCGCCCGTCCGAACCCGGAGGTGGCCCCACATGCCCGAGCTCTTCATCGGCGGTACCTGGACCGCCGCGGCCGGCGGGAGGAAGCGGGAGATCCGCTGTCCGGCCGACGGCACACTGGTGGCGACCGTCGACGAGGCGGGACCGGAGGACGTCTCCGCCGCCCTCGCCGCCGCCCGGGACGCCTACGACAGCGGGCCCTGGCCCCGCACCCCGGCGGCCGAACGCGGCCGGCTGCTGCTGCGCACCGCCGCCCTCCTGGAGCGTGACAAGGCCGAACTCGCCCGCGCCGAGTCACTGGACACGGGCAAGCGGATGGTGGAGAGCGCGTACGACATGGACGACATCGCCAGGTGCTTCCGCTGGTTCGGCCATCTCGTGGCGGCGGGCGGTCACGACCGCGTCGTCGACGCCGGACAGCCGGACGTGGACAGCCGGGTCGTCCATGAGCCCGTCGGGGTCTGCACGCTGATCACTCCGTGGAACTACCCACTGCTCCAGACCTCGTGGAAGGTCGCCCCGGCCCTCGGCGCCGGCAACACCTTCGTCCTCAAGCCGAGTGAACTGACCCCGCACACCGCGGTGATGCTGATGCGGCTGCTCACCGAGGCGGGGCTGCCCGACGGCGTCGCCAATCTGGTGCTGGGCGCGGGCGGTGTGGTCGGGGCCCCGCTCACCGAGGACCCCAGGGTGGACATGGTCTCGTTCACCGGCGGCCTGGTCACCGGCCGTCGCATCATGGCGGCCGCCGCGCCGACGGTGAAGAAGGTGGCGCTCGAACTCGGCGGCAAGAACCCGAACGTGGTGTTCTCCGACGCGGAGTTCGAGGCGGCGGTGGACTACGCGGCGACCGCCGTCTTCCTCCACTCCGGCCAGGTCTGCTCGGCCGGGGCACGCCTACTGGTGCAGGAGGATCTGCACGACGCGTTCGTGGCGGAGGTCGTCAAGCAGGCGGAGTCCATCAGGCTCGGCGGGCCCTTCGACGACAACGCCCGCGCGGGCCCCCTGATCTCCGCCGGACATCTGGAGAAGATCGAGGCGTACGTCGCGGCCGGTCTCGCCGAGGGCGCGGTCCTGCGCTGCGGCGGCTCCCGACCGGACGACCCGGAGCTCGCCGACGGCTTCTACTACCTCCCGACGGTGCTCGACGAGTGCACCCCGGACATGACCGTGGTGCGCGACGAGTCCTTCGGCCCGGTGCTGACCGTGGAGCGGTTCCGCAACGAGGAAGAGGCGGTGGCGCTCGCCAACGACACGGTCTACGGGCTCGCGGGAGCCGTCTGGACCGGGGATCCGGCGCGCGCCCACCGGGTGGCTTCGAGGATGCGGGCCGGCACGGTATGGATCAACGACTTCCATCCGTACGTCCCGCAGGCGGAGTGGGGAGGGATGAAGCAGTCCGGGTTCGGCCGCGAACTCGGACTGGCCGGTCTGGGCGAGTACCTCGAGGCCAAGCACATCTGGCGCAATCTCGCACCGAGCCCACAGAGGTGGTTCGCATGACGGCCGACGCGGAACGGGCCCCGTACGGGAGGACCCGTCGGGTCCCGGCCGCCACGCCGGACCGTCGCTCGCGGAACCGGGCCACAGGCCGGAACCCGTTCGTCCGGCGCCGAAGGACGGGCGTGCTCGCCGAGCACGCGTACCAGTCCGCGCCGACCGGCGGTCCGGCGGCTCCTGACGAGCCCTCCAGGCACGCCCGGACGCGTCCGGACACGACCTGACGGCTCCCCGACGACCTGGAGATGCCATGGTTTCACCCATGTCCGTGCCGGAGTTCGACCACGTCGTCGTGGGCGGCGGCACGGCCGGCGCCGTCGTCGCCGCCCGGCTCAGCGAGGACCCGGACGTCAGCGTCTGCCTGCTGGAGGCCGGTCCCTCGGACGTGGGCGACGACAACATCCTGGTGCTGGAGCGCTGGATGGCCCTGCTGGAGTCGGGATACGACTGGGACTACCCGGTCGAACCGCAGGTGAACGGCAACAGTTTCCTCCGCCATGCCCGGGCGAGGGTCCTCGGCGGCTGTTCGTCGCACAACTCCTGCATCGCGTTCTGGGCGCCCGCGGAGGATCTGGACGAGTGGGCGGCGGGGGGCTGCACCGGCTGGAGCGCCGCGGAGTGCTACCCGCTGTACCGGCGGCTGGAGAACAACGACGCGCCCGGCGAGCACCACGGACGTTCCGGCCCGGTGCGGCTGCGGACGGTACCCCCGAGGGACCCCTGCGGGCGGGCCCTGTTGGAGGCCTGCGCCGAGGCGGGCATCCCGACCACCCCGTTCAACGCCGGCACCACGGTGGTACGGGGCGCCAACTGGTTCCAGATCAACGCCCGCCCGGACGGGACCCGTTCGTCCGCCTCGGTGTCCTATCTGCACCCGGTGCTCGGCAACCGGCCGAATCTGGAGGTGCGGACCGGGGTACGGGCGCGGCGTCTCTTGTTCTCCGCCGACGGCCGGTGCACGGGTGTCGAGTACCTGGAGCCGGACACCGTCCACACCTCGGTGGTGACCGCCCGTGGTGAGGTGGTCGTGGCCTGCGGGGCGATCGACTCGCCCAAGCTGCTGATGCTGTCGGGCATCGGGCCGGGAGGGCATCTGCGGGACGTCGGGGTCGACGTCCGGGTGGACGCCCCCGGCGTCGGCTCACACCTGCAGGACCACCCGGAGGGAGTGATCATGTGGGAGGCGAAGCAGCCCATGGTGACCACCTCCACCCAGTGGTGGGAGATCGGTGTCTTCGCGGACACCGTGCCCGGCCTGGACCGCCCGGACCTGATGTTCCACTACGGTTCCGTGCCCTTCGACCTGAACACCTACCGGCAGGGTTATCCCACGTCCGACAACGCCTTCTCGCTGACCCCGAACGTGACCCGGGCCCGCTCGCGGGGGACGGTCCGGCTGCGCAGCCGGGACTTCCGCGACAAGCCGATGGTCGACCCCCGGTACTTCACCGACGAGCACGACATCCGCGTGATGACGTACGGGCTGCGGCTGGCACGGGACATCGTCTCCCGCACGCCGATGACGGACTGGGCCGGTGCGGAGCTCGCCCCCGGGCCCGGCACCACGAGCGACGACGAGCTGTTCGCCTATGTGCGCGCGACCCACAACACCGTCTACCACCCCGCGGGTACCGTGCGGATGGGCGGCGACGACGATCCGGAGTCGCCGCTCGACGCGCGCCTGCGGGTCAAGGGCGTACGGGGCCTGCGGGTGGCCGACGCCTCGGTGATGCCGCTGCTCACCACCGTCAATCCCTGCATCACGACGATGATGATCGGCGAGAAGTGCGCCGACCTGGTCAAGGCCGACGCGGACGCGGGGAACGGCTGAGCGGGCCTCGCTGCGGCTCCAGGGCCGCCGACGGATGCGCCCCGTCCGGTGATCGTGCACCGGACGGGGCGGAGGGCTGCCGGGACGGCAGGGGCGTCCCGCACGGGAGGACGCCCCTGCTCCCCGGGTTCAGCCGAGGGTCGCGAGCGCCTGGTTGAGGGTCTGCGACGGGCGCATGACCGCCGAGGCCTTGGCCGCGTCCGGCTGGTAGTAGCCGCCGATGTCGGCGGGCGAGCCCTGCACGGCGATCAGCTCGTCGACGATGGTGCCCTCCTGCTCCGTCAGCGTCTTGGCCAGCCCGGCGAACGCCTCGGCGAGCTGGGCGTCGTCGGTCTGCTTCGCCAACTCCTGGGCCCAGTAGAGAGCCAGGTAGAAATGGCTGCCGCGGTTGTCGATACCACCGAGGCGGCGGCTCGGCGACTTGTTCTCGTTGAGGAAGGTGCCGGTCGCGCGGTCGAGCGTGTCGGCCAGGATCCGGGCGCGGGCGTTGCCCGTCGTGGTGGCCAGGTGCTCGAAGCTGACCGCGAGCGCCAGGAACTCGCCCAGGCTGTCCCAGCGGAGGTAGTTCTCCTTGACGAGCTGCTGGACGTGCTTCGGCGCGGAGCCGCCGGCGCCGGTCTCGAACAGTCCGCCGCCGTTCATCAGCGGGACGACCGACAGCATCTTGGCGCTGGTGCCCAGCTCCAGGATCGGGAACAGGTCGGTCAGGTAGTCGCGCAGCACGTTGCCGGTGACCGAGATGGTGTTCTCGCCGCGGCGGATGCGCTCCAGGGAGAAGCGGATCGCGTCGACCGGGGCCATGACCTCGATCTGCAGGCCCTCGGTGTCGTGCTCCGCCAGGTAGCGGCGGACCTTCTCGATCAGCCGGGCGTCGTGCGCGCGGCCCTCGTCGAGCCAGAACACGGCCGGGTCGCCGGTGGCGCGGGCTCGGGTGACGGCGAGCTTGACCCAGTCCTTGATCGGCGCGTCCTTGGTCTGGCACATGCGGAAGATGTCGCCGGCGCTGACCGTCTGCTCGAGCACGGCGTTGCCGTCGGCGTCGACGACGCGGACCGTACCGGTGGTCGCGACCTCGAAGGTCTTGTCGTGGCTGCCGTACTCCTCGGCCTTCTGGGCCATCAGACCGACGTTCGGGACGGATCCCATGGTCGCCGGGTCGAAGGCGCCGTGGGCGCGGCAGTCGTCGATGACGACCTGGTAGATGCCCGCGTAGCTGCTGTCCGGGATGACGGCGAGGGTGTCGGCCTCCTGGCCGTCCGGGCCCCACATGTGGCCGGAGGTGCGGATCATCGCCGGCATCGAGGCGTCGACGATGACGTCGCTCGGCACGTGCAGGTTGGTGATGCCGCGGTCGGAGTCGACCATCGCCAGGGCGGGGCCCTCGGCGAGCTCGGCCTCGAAGGACGCCTTGATCGCGTCGCCCTCGGGCAGCGACTCCAGGCCCTTGAGGATGCCGCCGAGACCGTCGTTGGGCGTCAGGCCGGCCGCGGCGAGGGCCTCACCGTGCTCGGCGAAGGTCTTGGGGAAGAAGGCCCGGACGACGTGGCCGAAGACGATCGGGTCGGAGACCTTCATCATCGTGGCCTTGAGGTGCACGGAGAAGAGCACGTCCTCGGCCTTGGCGCGGGCGACCTGCTCGCCGAGGAACTCGCGCAGGACGGCCACGCGCATCACGGACGCGTCGACGACCTCGCCGGCGAGCACCGGGACCGACTCGCGCAGCACGGTGGTGCTGCCGTCGTCGCCCACGAGCTCGATGCGGAGCGTGCCGTCCTCGGCGACGACGGCGGACTTCTCGGTGGAGCGGAAGTCGTCGCCGGTCATGTGCGCGACGTTGGTCTTGGACTCGGAGGTCCAGGCACCCATGCGGTGCGGGTGGGCCTTGGCGTAGTTCTTGACCGAGGCGGGCGCGCGGCGGTCGGAGTTGCCCTCGCGCAGCACGGGGTTGACGGCGCTGCCCTTGACCTTGTCGTAGCGGGCGCGGACGTCGCGCTCCTCGTCGGTCTTCGGGTCGTCGGGGTAGGCCGGCAGCGCGTAGCCCTGCTCCTGCAGCTCGGCGATCGCGGCCTTCAGCTGCGGGATGGAAGCCGAGATGTTCGGCAGCTTGATGATGTTGGCGCCGGGGGTCTTGGCCAGTTCGCCGAGCTCGGCGAGGGCGTCGTCGATGCGCTGGCCCTCCTCCAGGTACTCCGGGAACTGGGAGATGATCCGCCCCGCCAGCGAGATGTCCCGGGTCTCCACGGCGACTCCGGCCGTCGAGGCGTACGCCTGGATCACCGGCAGGAACGAGTACGTCGCCAGGGCCGGGGCCTCGTCAGTGTGTGTGTAGATGATGGTCGAGTCACTCACCGGGTGCTCCGCTCTCCACGTCTGCAACATTGCTCGACATCAAGATATCTCGGGGCGGCTCCCCTCTCGACAGTGGCCTGCCCCACAACCGGCGGAACACCGCCGGCCCGCGGTCTCACGGTGAGTGGCCGGCGGGAACGAGGGGCAGGGGCTGCTCGGACCAGACGGTCTTCCCCTCCCGGGTGTAGCGGCTGCCCCAGCGGCGCGAGAGCTGGGCGACGAGGTAGAGACCGCGTCCCCCCTCCTCCGACGTCCGGGCCCGGCGCATTCTGGGCTGGGTGTTGCTCGGATCGGAGACCTCGCAGGTCAGCGCGTCGGTTCGGATCAGCCGGAGGCGCACGGGACCGCCGGCGTAGCGGATGGCGTTGGTGACGAGCTCACTGGCGACCAGCTCGGTGGTGAAGCCCAGTTCGTCGAGGTCCCAGCGGCTCAGCTGCTCCAGCACCAGATGGCGCGCGTCCGCGACGACGGCGGGGTCGGCGTCGAGCAGCCAGGTGGCGGTGGAACCGGCGGGCACCTCGCGGGTACGGGCCAGCAGCAGCGTGACGTCGTCCTTCAGCCGGCCCGGCGGGAGGTCCGCCACGATGTCGTGGCGGGCGTGGCGCAGCGGCCGATCCAGCACCTCCGCACGTCTCAGCCGGTCCGCCAGGTCCCGCATGCCCTCGTCGACGTCTCCGTCCCCGCGTTCGATCAGGCCGTCGGTGTAGAGGGCCAGGACGCTGCCCGGCGCCAGATCGCGCTCGACGGCCTCGAAGGGCCAGCCGCCGACACCGAGCGGCGGGCCGGGGCTCAGGTCGACCCAGTCCACGGTGCCGTCCGGGGTGACGACCGCGGGCGGTGGATGCCCGGCGCTCGCCATGACGCAACTCCGGGCCACCGGGTCGTAGACGGCGTAGAGGCAGGTGGCACCGGCCGGACCGCCGGGAAGGGGGATGCCGGTGTCTCCGTTGCCCGGCTCCTCGCTCTCGGCCTCGGCGGCGACCTGGAGGACCAGGTCGTCCAGGTGTGCCAGCAGTTCCTCGGGTTCCAGGTCGAGATCGGCCAGCGCCCGCACGGCGCTGCGCAGCCGCCCCATCATGGCCGTGGCGTGCAGTCCGTGACCGGCCACGTCACCCACGACCAGGGCGACCCGGGCCGAGGACAGCGGGATGACGTCGAACCAGTCACCGCCCACGCCGCTGTCGGCGTCGGCCGGCAGATAGGCGCCGGCCGCCTCCAGCGCGGGCCGCTCGCAGGTCGCGGGCGGCAGCAGGCTGCGCTGGAGGCCCACGGCGGTGCGGCGCTCCTTCGTGTAGCGGCGGGCGTTGTCCACCGCGAGCGCGGCCCGTGCGGCGATCTCCTCCAGCAGCGCCAGATCGTCCAGGTCCAGGGTCGGGCGGTGCCCGGTGCGCCAGACCAGGAGCCGGCCGAACATGATGCCCCGGGCGCGCAGCGGGGCGGCCATCGCCGAGTGGGCGCCCGGCACGGCGGCCGTCCACTCCGGCGCACCGCCCGTGGACGCCGTGTCCCGGCGGAGTCCGGTGACCAGCGCACCGTGGCCGTTGCCCGCGAGGTCCTCGGGGTCGCACCCGTCGGGGCCTGCGATGGGTTCCACATGGGCCGTGCCGGTCCGCGGCACGCCGGCCTCGGCCCCGGCGACGGCCATCCGCAGCAGCACCAGCGTGTGCCGGCCGTCCGCCGGCGGTTCGCCGCCCGTCAGCACGGTCTCCGCGAGGTCCACGGCGGCGCGGTCCCCGAGCGCGGGCGCCAGGACCTCCGCCAGATCCTCGACGGTGCGCATGACCGAGAGCGATCCGCTCAGCGCCTCCGTGGCGCGGTACAGGAGCTCCAGCCGGCCGCGGGCCCGCTGGTGGTCGGTGACGTCGGTGAAGACCGTCGCCACGCCCATCGCGCGGCCGTCCGACTCCAGCAGCCGGAACGCCGAGAAGGACAGTTCCCGGCCGCCCATGGGGTCGGCGAGGGTGCGCACCGCGGTGCTGAAGCCGATCAGCGGGGCGCCCGTACGCAGGACCTCCCTCAGCTGTGCGTCGATGGTGTCGGCGTCCTCGGCGCGGAGGAAGTCCCCGAGGCGCCGGCCGCCGAGGTCGACGGGCAGCCCGGTGTAGGGCAGCAGGTGGGAGTTGGTCCGCAGCAGCCGCAGTCCGGCGTCGAAGAGGGCGAGCCCCACCCGGCCCTGGAGGAACAGCTCCCGGGTGAGGGCGCGGTCCTGCCGCCACCGCACGAGCGCGTCGGCGGGCGCACCGACGACCAGGAAGCGGGCCGTGCCGTCACCGCGGCCCTCGTCGAGGGGAAGGACGCCGAAGCCGACGTCCAGGTCGTGTCCGGAGCCGTGTCGGAGCGTCACCCGGCCCTCCCAGCCCGCCGGTGGATCCGGGGGAGCCTGCTCTCCCCGGCCGGCGGCCCTGGTACCGGCCGGGTCCGGCACCTCGTCCCGCCGCGGCACGCCCACCCGCTGCGCGAGCAGGGCCTCCCAGGCGCCCGCGTCCGCCAGCAGCTCCCGTACGGGCCTCCCGCAGACGTCCGCGGAGCGACGGCCGAGCAGCACCTCGGCCGCCGGAGTCAGGGCCACGACGGTGCCGGCGCCGTCCAGCAGTGCCGCCGCCGTGCCCGCGACGGCGAAGGGGTAGTCGTCGCGGTCGGCCCCGGTGACGTCCGCACGGGTGTCGTCCACCCGCCGCACCGGCCGTTCTCCCGGTCCTCCGGGGCCTGCGGGGGGCCACATGTCCGGGAACGACGCCGGTGTCACCGCGCCGCCCGCCGCCGGGTGCGCCTGGCCAGCAGTACCGCCACGTCGTCGCGTGCCGCCGAGGGCAGCAGCCGGGAGAGAACGCGGTCGCAGGTGTCCTCCAGGGGCAGGTCGAGGTGCCGCAGTGCCGTGGCGAGCTCCCGCATGCCCTCGTCCAGGTCCCTGCCGCGGGCCTCGATCAGCCCGTCCGTGTAGAGCACCAGCAGGGCGCCGGGTGCCAGCGGCACCCTTTCGGTACGGAACTCCGCGCAGCCGGTGCCCAGTGGCGTGCCGGGAGAGCCGTCGAGGAAGGCGACCGCGCCGTCCGCGGCGACCACGGCCGGGGGCGGATGGCCCGCCCGGGCGATCAGGCAGTCCCCGGACGCCGGGTCGAGGACGGCGTACACGCAGGTGGCCATCTCGTTCTCCCCGAGATCGGCCACGGCGGCGTCGAGGGAGTGGAGCATCCGGGCCGGGGGGACGTGGTGCCGCGCCAGCGTCCGCACCACGGTGCGCAGCTGTCCCATGACCGCCGCCGCGTGGATGCCGTGCCCCATCACGTCGCCGATGACGAGTCCGGTCCGGCCGTCGGGGAGGGCGATCACGTCGAACCAGTCGCCACCGACCTCGTGGTCGCTGGCGGGCAGATAGCGCCCGGTGAGCTCCAGCCCGGTCACCTCCGGCAGCGCGGCGATCGACAGGCTGCGCCGGAGGGTGAGCGCCGCTTCCCGCTGGCCGGTGTACATGCGCGCGTTGTCGATGTTGAGCGCCGCCCGGGCGACCAGCTCGTCGATCAACACCTTGTCCAGTTCGTCGAACGGCTCGCGGTCCCGGGTACGGGTGAGCACCACGGCACCGAGGGCCTTGCCCCGGGCGACCAGCGGCACCAGGCGCGCGGAGCGGATGCGGGAGCCGAAGTACTCGCGCAGCCGCTCGCCCCCGGGGCCGGGGAACAGCGTCGGCAGGTCGCTGCGGAAGAGGTCCATCGGCCGGCCGTCGGCGATGACCCGTTCGTACACCGAGCCGAGCGGCACCTGGTAGGTGGTGCCCGCGACGAGCGTCGCGGTGGGGGCGTCCGCCTCGGGGAACACGGCCGCCATCCGGCGCACCATGCCCTTGCTGGACTCCGTGGCCTCGTCGGGGCCGAGGACCTCCTCCAGCAGCTGGACGTCGGCCGAGTCGGCGATCTCCGGCACCAGCATCTGCACCACCTCCTCGGCGGTCCGGCGCAGGTCCAGGGTGGTGCCGATGCGTGCGCCGGCGTCCGCGAGCAGCGCGAACCGCCCCTCGGCCCGGCGGGCCTGGGACCGGGCCTCCTCCTGGTCGCTGATGTCGAGAAGCGAGGCGATCAGTCCCAGCCGGCGGCCCGTGATGTCGAGGAGCGGGGCGAAGGAGCAGGACCACATGCGGTCGCGGCCGGGCTCGGCGGGGGTTCGGGCGGTGCCCCGTACGTCGACCATCGCCTCGCCCCGCTGCAGGACCTCCCGCATCAGCGATTCGAGGACCTCGACGTTGACCCCGGGGACGACCTCGGTGGGCCGCTTGCCGAGATGGTCTTCCGCGGGCACGCCGTTCATCCTGGCCAGCGCTTCGTTGACGCGCAGATAGCGCAGATCGGGGCCGAGCATCGCGAGCCCGATGGGCGACTGGGTGAACAGGCCCTCCATGGCCGCGAGTGAGTCCCGCATGCGCAGGACGGCGGAGGTCTCGACGGCGATCGCCATGACGCCCGTCTCGCCCTGCGGATCCGCCGCGGGGCAGATCCACATCTCCATCGCCACGAAGTGGCCGTCGCGATGGCGCACGGGGAGGGTGCCGACGACCGTCTCACCGGCCAGAACGCGCTGGGCGAGCTGCTCGGCCAGCTCCCGGTTGCCCTCCGGGACGAGTGCTTGGTTGACGTCGCGGCCGAGCAGGTCCTCCGGCGAATGCCCGAGGACGTCCTGGGCGGCCAGCGACCACTCGACGATGCGTCCGCCCGCGTCCGTCCGCCACAGCGCGACCGGCAGCAGATCGCGCAGCACACCCGCGTACCCGACCACTGTCAGGGGCTGGTCGGGCACCTTGCTCATCGGCTCGTGAACGTCCACGCAACCGCCTCACCCCGGGGAGCGGGGGCGCAGCGCGGACCGGGAACTCCCCGGCGATTCCCGGATGAGCGCCGTTCGCCCGGCACCGGTGCAGCCTTTTGGGTGCATTTTCTCAGGAATCACCCTATCCAAGGCACCGGAACCGGCAAACGATGGGGCCGGGTCGCCGTGCGGCGACCCGGCCCCGACATCGGACCGCACCGAGGGCCGTCCGAGGCTCAGACCTTCTCGAAGACCATCCGCAGCGCGGTGTAGCGGCGCTCGCGCAGGAACTTCAGCGCGGTGCGCTGCTCCCTGATGATGTCGGCGACCGCGTCCTCCCCGATGAGCTCGGCGCCCCTGGCCCGGTTGGCCTGCGCCCGCTCCAGCCAGCTGGCCACGGTCTTCACGCCGTCTTCGGGGTCGCTGCGCACCTCCGGGATCCGGAACAGGCCGCGGGCCGCCTCGGTGAGCTCGCCCCGGGTCGGGAGGAACACCTCGGGGAAGACCTTGCGGGAGGCGTGCATGCCCTCGCGGACGTTGTCGAAACCGTCCCGGACGTCCTTCAGAGCCGTTCGGACCCGACCGGCGCCGTTCCCCTCGTGCCCGGCGGGCCGGCGCGGCGGGAGCACCAGGGAGGTGAACCAGCCGCCGCCGTTCCAGGCGTTGGCCTGGAGGGAGACGCGCCCGCCGGGCCGCAGCCAGGTGTGACAGCGCTCGAAGAACGTGCGGTAACTGGCCACCCGCTTGCGCCGGAGCATGGTCGTGCCCGCGAAGTGCTCGATCGCCTCGATCGCGATGATCGCGTCGTACGGGGCGTCCGGCTCGTGGTCGAACCAGTTCTCGGCCAGGATCTCGCAGTTGGGCCAGCCCTTCTGGCGGACCCATGCCGCCTGGCCCGGGCTCATCGTGAGCCCGACGGCATGGCGCACGTCATGGTTCTCCACGAGCCGCTGCATGAGGCTGCCCCATCCGCAGCCGACGTCGAGGACTCGGCCGGCGCCCGTCGCCCGCGCCGCCGCCACATGGTGGTCCAGCTTGCGGAGCTGTGCCGATTCGAGCGTGTCGCCGTCCTCCCACATGCCGTAGGAGTAGACGAGTTCGGGGCCGAGCGTCAGCCGGTAGAACTCGCCCAGGAAGTCGTACTGATGAAGGATCGCCTCTGACGAGGTGCCCTTGTACGCGGACGTTCTTCTCGACCCGATCAACGCGATCACCTGCCTGCCTGTCGATTCGGCGGTATTCCGACGGCCGCGGGCGGGCGGCGGATCGGGAACGGCGGCAGCCGTTCGGAGGAGGTGTGCACGCGAGACGGTTCCCGGACGCCCGGGTCGCACCGGAGGACCGCGCTGCTCACGGCCGTCGACCCGTCGACGATCCGGACCGCGTTACGCGGAAGCGCACCTTCCGATCACATTAACCGTGTGCCGCCGAACCGGCACGCTGAGCGATCGAGCGAGGCCCGGACGAGGCGGCCGGAGGCGCGCGCCGGCCGGGCGCGCCTCCGCGCGGCAGCCGCGCCCCACCGCATCCGGCCGACCGCCCCGTGGGACGCCGCGGCGGGCGCTCCGGCCAGGGCCGGAGCGCCCGCCGCCACAAGGCCGTCTACGGCAGCCGGCTGCCGGTGGGCGCGCCTTCCCCGGCCTGTCGCCTGGTCCTGAGAACGTCCCCCGCACCACCGCGTGCACGGCGGCGCCCGGTCATCTCCGGCGCGACGTCCATGATCTCCCTGTCGAGCTCTTCCTCGGCCTTGGGAACGGGCTTCCCGTGCTGCCTGGCTCGCTTCATGGCGACCTCCTTCACTGCGTGAGGTTTCTGCGCCGTTGGCTACCCGGTCGGGGCGCCGTCATACGTACGCGCCACCGCCGAGTGGGATGCCACTAGGAATAGACCACAGAACCGTTGCCGCGGCCCGCCGGACGCCCTCACCCGTCCGGCGGCGCCGTCCGCCGATACGATGTGTGCTGTCCCGGCGGTACGGCAGGAGAGTTCCAGCGGTACGTCAGGAGAGCGATGGCGGCACTCCCGAGTTCCGGCACGACCCACGCCTGGGTGGTCGAGCGTCCCGCGCCGATCGCCGCGGGGCCGCTGCGCCGCGTCGAGCGCGAGATCCCCGCACCCGGTCCCGACGAGCTGTTGCTGCGCGTCCTCGCATGCGGTGTCTGCCGTACGGACCTGCATCTCGCCGAGGGCGACCTGCCACCCCGCCGGCCCCGCTGCACCCCGGGCCACGAGATCGTCGGCGAGGTGCTGGCGGCAGGTCCTTCCGCCGGCGGATTCGCACCCGGTGACCGGGTGGGCGCGGCCTGGCTGGCCGGGACGTGCGGACAGTGCCGCTGGTGCCGGGCCGGACGGGAGAACCTCTGCCCCGCCTCGCGCTACACCGGCTGGGACGTCCACGGGGGGTTCGCCGGGTGCACGGTCGTGGACGCGCGGTACGTGTACGGGCTGCCGGAGGGCCTGCCGGACGAGGACGCGGCTCCGCTGCTGTGCGCCGGGATCATCGGCTACCGGGCCCTGGATCGCGCCGAACTGCCGCAGGGCGGACGGCTCGGCGTCTACGGCTTCGGCGCCTCCGCCCATCTGACCGCCCAGCTCGCCGTGGCCCGGGGCGCCGAGGTCCATGTCGTCACCCGCTCACCGAAGGCGCGGCGGCTCGCGCTGGAGCTGGGTGCCGCGTCCGCCGGGCCCGACGTCCCTCCGTGCCCCCTGGACTCCGCGATCCTGTTCGCACCCGCCGGAGTCCTGGTACCGAAGGCGCTCGAGGCCCTGGACCGGGGCGGGACCCTGGCGATCGCCGGCATCCACCTGACCGACGTGCCGCCGCTCGACTACGAGCGGCACCTGTTCCAGGAGCGCACCGTGCGCAGCGTCGCCGCCAACACCCGGGACGACGGCCGGGCCTTCCTCGCCGAGGCCGCGCGGGTGCGCCCCACCGTGCGGGCCGTGCGCTACCCGATGCGGCAGGCGGACCGGGCGCTGGCGGACCTGGCGGCCGGGAACGTCACGGGCGTGGCCGTGCTCGTACCGCCGTGAGGCAGACGGACCACGACAGCGGGACCCTTTGCCGAAACGGCAAGAAACATTGCCTAGCTGTCCGGAACGGTCGCAGGGTGGCGCCATGAACGAGACGAACGAGCGGGATCTCGCGGAACTGGACGTCGTGGTCGTGGGGGGCGGCGCCGCCGGGCTGTCCGCCGCGCTGACCCTGGCGCGGGCCAGGAGAACCGTGCTGGTGATCGACTCCGGGGAGCCGCGCAACGCCCCCGCCGCCGGCGTCCACGGCCTCCTCGGCCGGGAGGGGATGTCCCCGGGCGAGCTGGTCCGGACCGGGCGGGAGGAGGTCGGCCGGTACGGCGGGATGATCGTGCCGGACACGGTGACGGGCATCCGCCGGGACGGTGGCCGCTTCGTCGTGGGGACCGCGGGCGGCCGCAGCCACCGGGCGCGGCACCTGCTGGTGGCCTCCGGTCTGGTCGACGAACTGCCGGGCGTTCCGGGCCTGCGCGAGCGCTGGGGCCGGGATGTGCTGCACTGCCCGTACTGCCACGGCTGGGAGGTGCGGGACGAGCCGATCGGGGTGCTCGCGAGCGGTCCCGCGGCGATGCACCAGGCACTGCTGTTCCGGCAGTGGACGCCGGACGTGACCCTCTTCCTCCACACCGCGGACGACCCGGCCGAAGAGCAGTGGGAGCAGTTGGCGGCGAGGGGCATCGCCGTGGTCGACGGCGAGGTGACCGGTCTCGCGGTCGAGGACGACCGGCTCTGCGGGGTGCGACTGGCATCGGGCCGGCAGGTGCCGGTGCGGGCACTGGCGGTGGGCCCGAGATTCACGGCACGCGGGGATCTGCTCGCCGGACTCGGCGTGACGACCGCCGAACACCCCATGGGCGTGGGCCGTTATGTGGAGTCCGACGCACGGGGGGCTACGGGGGCCGAGGGGGTGTGGGTGGCGGGCAACGTCACCGACCTCACGGCGAGCGTCGCCGTGGCGGCGGCGTCCGGAGCCCAGGCGGCCATGGCGATCAACGCCGAACTCGTGGCCGCCGACACCGCCGCGGCGGTCGCGGCCCGCCGCTCGGCGGCCCGCGCCCCGGAGGCGTTCGGCACGGCGGCCGAGGCGGCGGCCTCCGAGCGCGTCCTCGGGAAACGCCGTCACGGGCTATCCCTGCTCGACGAGGATCGCGGCTCAGCGGGGTGAGGCGGCCCGGCGGTGCGGTGCAGGGCGGGACGGACCGGCCGGGTGCGGGGCGAAGCACCCGGAGCCGGTGCGACGAGGATCGGCAGGACGCGCACGGACACCGCCCCCGGGCAGGTGCGGGGGCAGCCCGACGCGTGGGGGGCGGCGGTCAGGGGCGGGCCGGCACCGGGTCGTCCGGGAGGCAGGTCGAGTCGCCGACGCCGACGCCGGCGCCGGGGAGCGGACGCGAGGGTGCCGGGAGGGCCTGCTCGGTCCAAATGGCCTTGCCGTCCTGGCCGTACCGCGTGCCCCAGCGCTGGACGAGCTGGGCGACGATGAACAGCCCGCGCCCACCCTCGTCGTCGTCGGCACTGTGGCGGAGGTGGGGGGCGGTGTGGCCGGCGTCCGCCACCTCGCACACCAGGGTGCGGTCGTGGATGAGCCTCAGGTGCAGCGGCCCTTCGGCGTATCTGACCGCGTTCGTGACCAGCTCGCTCGCGATCAGCTCGGTGGTGAAGACCAGTTCGTCCAGCCCCCAGGACCGCAGCCGGTGCGCGACGAGCTCGCGCGCGCGACCCGCGGCGACGGGTTCCGCCGGCAGGCTCCAGACGGCCACCCTGCGGTCGTCCAGCTCCCGGGTCCGTACCAGCAGCAGCGCGGTGTCGTCGTTGGTGGTGCCGTCGGGCAGCAGTTCGGAGATGGCCCGGTCGCACAGGTCCTCCAGGGAGTCCGCGGGATCCGCGCCCCCGGCGAGTACCCGCGCCAGGGTCTCCAGCCCCTTGTCGATGTCCCGGTCGCGGGCCTCGACCAGGCCGTCCGTGAAGAGCGCCAGCAGACTGCCGACGGACAGCTCGATCTCCAGGCACTCGAAGGGCAGCCCGCCCAGCCCCAGCGGGGGTCCGGCCGGCAGGTCGGGGAAGGTGACGCGCCCCCCGGGTTCGACGACCGCCGGCGGCAGGTGCCCGGCGCGCGCCATGGTGCACCGTCGCGACACGGGGTCGTAGACGGCGTACAGGCAGGTGGCACCGGCCGCGACGTCGTCGTCGCCGGTGAGCGTGCCGAGGGCGTCGGCGCTGTCCTGGGCCGACTGCCCGACGAGGTCGTCGAGTCGTTTGAGGAGTTCGTCGGGCGGCAGGTCCAGGGGCGCCAGCGCCCGTACGGTCGTGCGCAGCCGCCCCATGGTGGCCGCCGCGTGCAGGCCGTGGCCCACCACGTCGCCGACGACGAGCCCGACGCGCGTCCCGGACAGCGGGATGACGTCGAACCAGTCGCCGCCGACCCCGCTGAGGTCGTCCGTGGGCAGATAGCGGTACGCCAGGTCGACGGCCGAGTTCGACGGGAGGTGCTGGGGCAGGAGCTGCCGCTGGAGGGCCAGCGCCGACTCCCTCTCCCGGGTGTAGCGGCGGGCGTTGTCGACGGACACCGCGGCGCGGGCGACGAGTTCGTCCGCCACGGCGACCGCCCCGCGGTCGAAGAAGCTCCGCCGGCCGTCGCGCACGAACGTGGCGAGCCCCAGCACACCGCCTCCGGCACGCAGGGGAACGACCAGGGTGTCGTCCTCCAGTACGAGCCCGCCGGAGGCGAGGCTGCGGTGCTGGGGCGAGCCCTCCCGGTACGTCACCGGCCGCGGGAGGCCGCTCCGTTCCCCCGGAGCGCCACCGGCCCGCCCGTCGACGGTGGCGTGGGCGGAGGGCCCGGGCCCCGGGGCCCGGGAATCCGGAGCCCCCGCCGGACGAGAGGCGGCGCGCAGCAGATCCGTCGCCCTGGTTCCCGCACCGCCCGGCACCTCGCCCTCCAGGACCGCGGGGGCCAGGTCCACCTCCACGCGGTCGGCGAACTCCGGCACGGCCACCGCGGCGAGTTCGCCGGCCGTGACGAGCACGTCCAGGGTCGTTCCGACGCTGCGGCCCGCCTCGACCAGCAGGTTCACCTGGCGCTGCGCCTCGTAGCGGTCGGAGATGTCGAAGGCGTCCTCGCACACGCCGAACACATGGCCGTTCGCGTCCTGCAGCCGGTAGTAGGAGCAGGACCAGAGGTGTTCCTGGCCCGGATCGCTGGGCTGCTCCGCGCGGAAGTGCAGGTCGAGGAACGGCTCCCCGGTGTCCAGCACCTGACGCATGACCGCGTGGAGCGTCTCCGGGTACCCCGGGGTGACGAACCTGCCCCTGGGGTAGAGGTCTTCGGCGAGTTCGCCTCGGGTCTCGGCGAGCGGGCGCCCGATCTCCCGCTCCGAGGCGGCGTTGCACCAGACGAGCCGGAGATCGACGTCGTAAATCGCGAACCCCAGGGGCGACTCGGTGGCCAGCCCCTGGAGCATGGCGAGGCGGGACTCCCATTCCCTGAGCCGTTCCCGGTCGGCCACCACGACGACGCGCTCCGCCTGACCCGTCCCGGAGAGCAGGCAGACGGCGGTCACGAGCCGCATCCGGTGGCCGTCCCGGTGGACGGCGGCGTGCACGTCGTGCTCGGGGAAGGGAGGGATCAGGGGGCTGCCACCCGGGCCGGCGGCCCGGCCGGCTGCCGCCCGGCGTTCCGGTGCGGCGCCGGGACCGGGTGTGCCGTCGGGCTCCAGGATCACGGCGACGGGCCGTCCGATGATCTCGTCGGTCCGGTAGCCGAGGAGCTCCTGCGCCGCGTGGCTCCAGCCGATGACGACGTCGCGCTCGTCGAGCACGAACGTGGCGGCGCTCGTGACGTCGAGCGGTCCGCGGAAGTCGGCGTCCTCGGTCGACTTTCTCGCGTTGTTCATGACGCCCTCACCGGCCGGCTTCGTCAGGTCCAGAATCCGCCTGATGCTGACCCTGCGCAACCGATCGGACCGGATGCGCGGCCGGCACCTCCGTACATGGCTCCGAGGGCGTACGAACGGGTGAACGGGGTGGTGGTGACGGACCGCTACGAGACACGCCCGGTGCGGACACGCCCCAGGTCGGAGGGGTCTGGTGTGAACTCCCCCGGGCACGGATGACAGCATGGACCCCATGAGCAACGACGTTTTCTTCGACATCACCATCAACGACGAGCCCGCCGGGCGGATCGTCTTCACGCTGTTCGACGACGTGGTCCCCAAGACCGCGCGCAACTTCCGTGAGCTCGCCACCGGCGAGCACGGCTTCGGCTACGAGGGCTCCGGCTTCCACCGCGTCATCCCCGACTTCATGCTCCAGGGCGGTGACTTCACGGCCGGCAACGGCACGGGCGGCAAGAGCATCTACGGCGAGAAGTTCGCCGACGAGAACTTCCAGATCAAGCACACCAAGCCCGGTCAGCTGTCCATGGCCAACGCGGGCCCGAACACCAACGGCTCGCAGTTCTTCATCACGACCATCGTCACCGACTGGCTGGACAACAAGCACGTCGTGTTCGGCGAGGTCGTCGAGGGCATGGACGTCGTCAAGCGGATCGAGTCCCTGGGATCGCGCAACGGCGCCACCCAGGCGAAGATCACCATCGCCAAGTCGGGCGTCGTCGAGGGCTGAGCCCCGGCCGAAGCCCTCCCGGCCCCGGTAGCGGTCACCGACCCGCCGGGGCGGGGTGGCGGCGCGCGCCTCGTCCGCCGACCGCCCCCGCACGGGCGCCGAGGTGATCGCCGTGCGAGCAGCCGCGGTTCGTCCTCCTGATGCCGGGCGGCCACCGGAGCACCGGTTCCCGGTGGAACTCGCCGCGGACGCCCCCCGCCGGGACGATCCGGGCGCGGAGCCGGCCGAACCGAACGCCGCGGGCGGCGTGTTGCGGGCCGGGGCAGCGGGCGTGCCGCGGGCGGCCAGGGGCACGGCGGGAGCGACGACCGGCGGGACGGCCCAGGCGCGCTCCCTGCCTCACGCCGCCAGTGGGGCGGTGTCCATCCCGGCCTGAGCGTGCAGGCCGTCGAGGAATTCCCGTACCGCCTCGACGGCCGTGTGGCGCGGCGTCCAGCCGAGTTCGTCCCGGGCACGCGAACAGTCCATCAGCGGCAGCCGCAGTACCGCGTCGAAAAGATCGGGCGAAGCGGGCACCAGGCGCAGCCGCCAGGCCGCGGACAGCGCGGCCCGCACCGGCGGGAGCGGAAGCCGCAGCGGTCGTGCCTCCAGGATCCGCGCGAGTCCGGCCGCGTCCAGAGGCGGGGCCGCGGCGAGGTTGAATGCGCCCCGGACCGGCCGGACGACGGCCTCCCGGTACGCGGCCGCCGCGTCGTCGGTGTGCAGCGCCTGGAACGTCAGCCCTGGCAGATCGGGTACGGCGGGCACGAGCGACGGGCGGACGAGATGCGCGGGCAGGAGACGGCCCGCGAACAGCCGGCGCTGCTGGGAGGCGGACTCGCGCTTGAACAGGAACCCCGGGCGCATCCGCACGACCCGCGTCGCGGGATTCCGGTGTTCGTAGGCGTCGAGGTAGCGCTCCAGGTACGCCTTCTCGCGGCAGTACGCCGCCTGGGGCCAGCCGTGGGTGGGCCAGCTCTCGTCCACCGCATTGGTCTTGGGACCCGGTGAGTAGGCCCCGACCGATGAGGCGTGGACCAACGCGGGCACGCCGGCAGCGGCCGCCGCCTCGAAGACGCGGATGGCGCCGAGCACGTTGGTCCGCCAGGTCGTCACGGGATCGTGGGTGGGCTGGAACTTCCAGGCCAGATGAATGACGGCGTCGGCTCCGGTGAGGAGCGGCACGAGGTCGGCGCCGCCGGGGTCGATGTCGGCGGCCGCCCAGGTGGTGCGGTCCGGCCGCCAGGAGGGGATCCGGCGGGCCAGTCCGACGAGCGAGGCCACGCCCGGATGCCCGGAGAGTGCCTCCACCACGCTCGTCCCGGCGTTGCCGGTGGCCCCGACGACCACCACGCGCAGTCCGGTCCCGTCGGGGGTCGTCCCGTTCATCTCTGCCGCCTTTCAGCGGAGGGCCGCTTGCATCCGTGCGCGTACCCGCCAGGGCGTCCGGTATACCCGGCTTCGCACCTGTTCCGGCCAGGCGAGTACCGGATCGGCGACGAGGGGCGGGAGGACCCCGGCGGACCGGCAAGGACCGGCGGAGGGCGTCGGTCGAGGACGGGGAGGGCGCTTGCCGTACGGGCATGCGCTGCCGTCCGCTTGGCGCGACGGGCGCGGGGTACCCGGGGACGACACCCGAGGGAGAGGACGTCCGATGACGGATGTGTCGCGCCTGCCCGGCGCAGCGAACCACCACTGGGACTGGCAACTGCGCGCCGCCTGCCGGGGCGCGGACAGCAGCCTGTTCTTCCATCCGCCCAACGAGCGCGGTGACGCCCGGGACGAGCGGGAGAAGAAGGCCAAGCGCGTGTGCGGCCGGTGTCCGGTACGCAGGTCCTGTCTGCGCCACGCCCTGGAGACCCGTGAGCGGTTCGGCGTATGGGGCGGACTCGGCGAGCGCGAGCTCCGGACGCTGCTCGGGCCCGCCAGGGGCGAGCGGGAGGAGCGCGGCCGGCGGGAGGCCGAGCGGGGCGACCGGGACAGGGTGTGCCGCCCGGCCGCCTGAGGAAGCGGGCGGAGCCTCCGGTCCGTCCGTCCGGGCATCCGCGCCCGGCCTTCACGACGGCCGGGCACCCGGCCATCCGGAGTCGGGGCGTCCGGTCACCGCGCGCGCGCTGCCCCGTCCGGGCGCGCGTGGTGACCGGACGCCCCGACTCAGTCGCGTGCGCGGCGCCGGTGACTGGTGTCGCACCAGGGGAAGCGAAGGCTTCTCCGGCAGGTGCACAGGGCGACGCAGAAGCGGTCCGAGGAAACCACGGTTCCGTCCTCGAGGACGATCTCTACCGGACCCTCGACGAGCACCGGCCCGTCGGTCCGAGCGGTGATGCGGCGCGGCTTCTCACCGCGTTCGTTCGGCACGGATGACCACCAGTTCCTCCCTCTGACCGCCCGGGCTCAGCAGGCCCCGGCGGCACAGCCACACCCGCCTCGACCGCAGGACGGGCCCCAGAGCCACCTGACGTCGCTCGGTGACCTCCGTCCTCAGCCCGGCCGACCGCAACCGGGCCAGCGTGGCCCGCTCACCGCTCAGCGCCGAGTGCACGAGGAGCAGCACCCCGCCCGGCCGCAGCAGCCCGGGCACCTCACCGCAGATCCGGTCCAGCACCAGCCGTCCGTCGCGTCCGGCGTCCCAGGCGCGCGCCGCACCCCGGCCGGGCGGGCCGGGGCTGGGCACGTACGGCGGGTTGGCGACGACGAGGTCGAAGGCGCAGCCCTCGACGGGGGCGGTGAGATCGCCACGCAGTACCCGCACCGGCGTCCGGGCCAGCAGTGCGTTGAGCCGAGCCGTCCACACCGCCGACCGGGAGATGTCCACGGCGGTGACGCGGGCGCCGCGTCTGGCCGCCGCCACGGCCAGGACGCCCGTCCCGGTGCCCACGTCGAGAACCCTGGCCCTCGGCGGCAGCACCTCCCGCCGGAGGGCCCCGGCGAGGAGGACGGTGTCGTCCTGCGGGGCGTACACCCCCGGCAACATGATGAGCGTCACATACAACGCTTACCCTGACATATCAGCCCAATCATCCGTGCCCGCTGGTCCGCCCGCACGGGTCGCCCGCATTCGGGCCCCGGTATCCGACCGGGCGGGCAGGCCCCTGCCCCTCAGCGAGGTCCGACCGTCCCGCCAGGCGGCGAGCACATGCCGCTCGAGGCGCTCGTCGAGATGGACGGTGGCGTCGACACCGAACGCCACATCGGCCTCCAGCGAGGGCTCCTCGTCGAGAAGACCGGCGATGACCTCGCGCCGCACGACCTGCTCGTGGACGGCGTCCGCCTCGACGTGCTCGTCGTAGAAGAACTCGGCCGCGGGGCCGGCCCCGGCGCGGCGCATCGCCCCGGCCATCCGCCGCGACGCCGGTGAGGACGTGATCTCGACGGTCGCGAAGTGCCCGACCAGACAGCCTCGCAGCGCGCGGTGCAGCCCGAACAGGGACATGACGTTCACCGTCGCCAGCATCGGCGCGGGCGCCGAGTCGACATAGCGGCCGTACGTGGTGTCCAGCCCCAGGTCCTCCATGAGGGCGGCGAAGAGTCGGGCGTGGATCCGGTCCGCCCGACCGCCGCCGTACTCGTCGAACTCCACGGCGGCCATCCCCGCCTTGGCCCGACCCCACAGCCTCGGCAGCACCCAGGCGTGCGGGTCGGCCTCCTTGAGGTGGTACAGGGACCGCTGGGCCGCGAGCTCCCTCAGCTGCCACAGTTCTCCCTCGTGCCACAGATGGTGCGATATCGAGGCGCCCCGGACCGGCTCGACCAGGAGCCCCGCCACGGCCTCGTCAACGGTCTCGTGGCGGGTGGCGTCCCTCCGCAGGGCCGCCAGGAAACGGTCCTCCAGAGCGCGCCGCACCCCGAGCAGGCCCGGATCCCACTCCAGGGCCGGATCCACCCCGGAGAAGCCGCGGTAGTGGAGCTCGTAGCAGAGGTAGAGGGCGAGCTGAAGATCGTCGCCGTACGGGTCCGTCCCGGCGGCGACCGCGACCGCGGGAAGCGGCGTTCCCTCGGTGAGGCGGCCGATGACCGCCTCGGAGAGCGCGCCCCGCGGCTTCGGCAGCGCCGGCGCCCGAAGGTCGGCCGCTGTGTCACTCATGCCTCACGTGTACCCACTGTGCCCCTCTTTGCTCCTCGGTCGGTGGAAGGGGGCGGGCCACGCCGTTTCCCATCGGGCAGCCGGCGCCTCCGGACGACCGGTCCGCGGCTCCGCCGGCACGATGCGGCGTCCGCGGGCGGAGGGGAGATCCGGAGTCCCGACCGGGGCGAGGGCGGTGGGAGCGGATCAGGTGGTGGGACGGATGCGTCCGCGCCAGGCCCCGGACTCGTCACCCCGGCCCTCGACGAAGTCCTTGAAACGCCGCATGTCGGCCTTCACCCGCCGGTCGATCAGTCCGGCCATGGCCGCGGCCCTCTCGGCGGCTCCGGTGGGTTCGACATCCATCACCAGCTCCACACGGGTGCGCGTGTCGTCCAGGCGCTGGAAGGCGACCGTACCCTTCTGCCTGGTGTCACCGCCGGTGGTGCGCCAGGTGATGCGCTCGTCCGGGAGCTGGTCGACGATCTCGGTGTCGAACTCCCGGTGGACGCCGCCGATCCTGGTGGTCCAGTGGT
Organism: Streptomyces sp. WMMC940; assembly: GCF_027460265.1. Classification (NCBI taxonomy): domain Bacteria; kingdom Bacillati; phylum Actinomycetota; class Actinomycetes; order Kitasatosporales; family Streptomycetaceae; genus Streptomyces; species Streptomyces sp. WMMC940. The sequence goes on along the minus strand of NZ_JAPZBC010000001.1, from coordinate 6,859,443 downwards.
TGTGGCGGTCGTCGAGCTGCTTCACCTCCTCGACGCCCTCCATGAAGTTCGGGAACTCCTCGAACTGCGTCCACTGGTTGTACGCGGTGCTGACGGGGACGTCGACCTCGACGGATTCCCTGATCGTGCTCATGACAGCGACTCCTCTCGTCCGCGGCCGTGCGGGCGACGCCCGCCGCACGAACGGGCACGCCCCGCGCGTACCCACTACCGGCGGAGCCACCACCTCCGGGCACCGGCTACCCGCGGGCCCGCAGCAGGAAGGAGTGGCCTGCCGGGTCGGACAGCAACCGGGCCTCGCGCGGGGTCCCCCGGTCGGTCACGTCCATCGGGGTCGCCCCGAGGCTCACGGCCTCGCGCTCCGCCTCGTCCAGGTCCCCCCTGGGCAGCAGGACCAGCAGATGGGCCTGCTGGGCGTCCTCCGGACGGGGCCAGCTCGGGGGCGCGAGTCCATGGTCGCGCTGGAAGCCCAGTACGGAACCGTCCTGGCCGACGACCTCGATGAGATCGGAGTCGGACGTCCTTCGCACCTCGGCGCCGAGCAGCGCCGCGTAGAACTCGGCGAGCGCCTCCGGCTCGGCGCAGTCGAGGGCTAGCATCGCCGTCTTGGGAACCGCCATGTCCCCTCCCCTTCGGCATGACTTCACGGATGGGTACGGCGGGTACCCCCCATCCCAACCCTCAGTCATGTCAGGGGAGTCGGTACCCGGAGCGGGCCGGGGTCGGGGTTGTTCACCGTCATGTCCGGCTACTGCCCGGCTGCTTCCGGTCCACGGGGGTGGTCCGGGGATCGGTTGATCGGTGGACACACCCGGACCGTTGAGGTACGCGGAGGTCGTAGACGGCGAACGCGCGCCCGATCACGGGCTGCGCCACATTGCGCACCCGCACGCCGCCGTCGGTCATGCCGTGTTCCACGCCGAGGTGCGCATGGCCGTGCACGGCCAGGTCCGCGCCCCCCTCATCGACGGCCTCGGCCAGCAGATAGCTGCCGAGGAACGGATAGATCTCGGGCGGCTCGCCGGCGAGGGTGTCGGGGACGGGCGAGAAGTGCGTCAGGGCGATGCGCACATCGCTGCCCTCCGCGGCCAGAGCCTCCAGCGAGCGGCGCAGGTTCGTCGCGCAGCGCCGGGTGTAGCGGACGAACTCCTTCATCAGCGGTTCGCCGAACTCTCCCGCGCTGCGGCCCGCGTAGCCGCCGCAGAAGCCCTTCGTACCGGCGACGCCGACCTTCGTGCCGTCGATGTCGAGCACGGCCGAATCGCCCTCCAGGACGGTGACCCCGGCGTCCCCGAGCACGGCCGTGATCTCCGCCTCCTGATCGCCGTGGTAGTCGTGGTTGCCGAGGACGCCCACGACCGGCACGGGCAACCCCGCCACTTCTCCGGCGACGACCTCGGCCTCGGCCACGGTGCCGTGGCGGGTGAGGTCACCCGCGAGCAGGAAGACGTCCGCGCGGTCGCGGAGGGTGTCGAAGGCCGGGCGAAGCCTGCCCCGGCCGTCCTCGCCGAGATGGATGTCGCCGACGGCCGCGATGCGGATCATGGCAGCTCCTCGTGGACGTCGGGCGCGGCGGTGGAGGCGACCACGAGGTCGGACCGGACGGGGGTGTCGTCGCCCAGTTCGTCCCGCACGGTGCGCAGGATCCCGTCGCGCTGTTCCGGCGAGGACACGGTGCCGGTGAGCAGCACGGCGCCGCCGCGTTCCTCGACGCGGACGCCCAGTTCGGCGGTGTCGTCCCCGGCCAGGCGTTCGCGGATCCGTGCGACGCGGTAGGCACCCTCGCCGGTGTCGGTGTGCTTCACGGCCCGGCCTCCCTCGGTTCCCGTGGTTCGATGACGCCGAGACGTTCCAGCAGGTAGAGGAACGCGTCCGGCAGCGGATTCCGCTGGTGCTCCTCCCGCAGGGCGTCCCAGTCGATGAGCTCCCGCAGGGTGCGTGCGACGGTCAGCAGCGGCGCGAAGTCGCAGTGGTGCTCGGACAGGGCCGCGAGCAGGCTGCTGAGCAGGTCGTACGGGGCCAGGACCGGCATCCGCACCGAGTCGACGGCCAGCACGGGCGCGCGTTCCAGCATGGCGTCGGTCACCGGCCCGCCTGCCAGATGGAAGATCAGATCGATGTCCTCATCGCCCGATCTGGCCTTGACCAGCCAGTCCTCCGGGGCGGGGACGATTTCCACGCCGCCGTCCCGCAGCGCCTGGACCACCCCGTCGACGTCCTCGCTCCGGATGCAGAAGTCCGTGTCGTGCTGGAAGCCCGCCGGCACTCCGTGGGCGTGCGCGGCGACGCTTCCGGCCAGCGCGAAGGGATGCCCGGACGCCTTCAGTAGTGCGGCCACGTGCTTCGTCGTCTCCAGGATGGCCTGGGTGTGGTCCTGCGGCAGCGATGCCGCCCGGCCGGAAGGCGGCCCGGCGGCACCCGGGGCACGGCCACCCGGCGGGGCGTCGCCGCTACCGGCGACGTGCAGCCGACGGCCGTCGCTCCGGTTCCCCGTCGGGGCCTGGTCCATGTCGGTTCTCCGTCCTGCGGTGCTCCGTCGACCCCGGTCCTGCGCCGGACCTGTGCCTCCTGAGCGAGCCGTGCCTCGTCATCCGCCGCCTCCGGCCGCCCTCTGTCGACCCTCGACGTCCGTCGGGCCCCCGGTGGTCCGTGCGCCCCAGTCGTTCGACGGCCCGGTCGTCATGCCGTTCCACAGCCCTGGCCTTCGTGATCCCTCGTCGCGCTCCACCGCACCGGCCCCTGCCCGGGCGGAGCCGGGCCCGGGGGCCGGTACGGTCCGAGGCCCATGCCGCGGCTCGCCGGGCGCACGGGACGCCGCCCCAGGGGCGGAGTCGTCCTCCGGCAGCGGCCGCGCCGACCGTTTCGCCATGCAGCGCGCCTACCCGCCTTTTGCGGGATGAACATCGCGTTCCGCGCGACGGGAGCGGCTCTGGCAGTGCGGGCACCACAGGGTGCGGCGGCCGGAGAGGCGGCGGGAGCGCAGTGGTCCGTCGCAGCGCGGGCACCGGGGTTCGGAGTCCTCCCGCCGGCCGGTCAGCCAGGTACGCCTGGGAGGCACGCGTGCGGCGCGCACGGACGACGCGAGGACCCTGCGCATCGCCGTGTACAGGCCGCGGGTCTCCGCGTCGCTCAGCTCTCGGGCGGCCCTGTCCGGGGCCACTCCTGCTCGCCACAGGATCTCGTCGCTGAGCAGATTGCCCAGACCCGCGAGGACGGACTGGTCCATCAGCACGTTCTTCACGGCGCCCCGCCGCCCGCCGAGCAGCTCGTGGAACTCCTCACGGGAGACGGACAGGGCGTCGGGACCGAGGTCGGCGAGGATGCACGTGACTGCCCGCTCGCTCCCGGCGAGCTGGACGCCCTGGAGCTTGCGCTGGTCGCGATAGCGCAACTGCCGGTCGTCCTCGAGCGTGAGCACGACTCGGTCGTGCGGACCGAGCGGCTCGTCCGAGGCGGCGCAGACCAGGGCTCCCGTCATGCCGAAGTGCCAGACGAGAGCGGGCCCGTCGTCCGTGGGAGCGATCAGCCACTTGCCGCGGCGCCGGGGCTCCCCGAACCGCTGCCCCTCGACCTCCCGCCGCAGCCGACGCACCGTGACCCCGCGCAGAACCGCGGGGTCGCGCACCACGATGCTCGTCACCCTGCGGCCACGGCCGCAGGAGCTCAGCACCTCACGGAAGCCCTCGACGTCCGGCAGCTCGGGCATTCCCACCTCCGGAGGATCGATCCCGCCTCCGATCCGGCTCCTCGAACCGGTCTTCGGTCCGGGCCCCGGTTCTGGGACCCGGCTCCGTGCCGTTGTCCCGGGACGTCTCCGGGACGTCGGCTCCGGGACTCCCCGGCGGGACGTTCCCCGGGGCTCCACGTACCCGAGCCTCCGGGCGTCCGCGGCGGGGCGCGGCTCATGAGGCCGGGTACCCGTCCCCGTGCGCCCCACGCGCCCGGCGTCGAAGGGGCCGGCCGGTACCCGGCACACCGCGCCCGCCCCGTTGCGCGGCGGCCGGGCCCCTCACGGACGGGCGCGACCCGGACACTCGGGGTGACGCGACCCGGCGGGGACCGGACGAGCGGAGTAGCGTGAGAATTCCAGTCTCGCGTGTCCGGACTCGCGCGAGGTGGAGATGGGCGGCTGTCGTGTCTACGTCAAGTCATGCGCTGTTCGGCGCTCCGTGCTGGGTGAGCCTCATGGCTCGTGACCTGCCTGCGGCGGAGGAGTTCTACGCGAAGGTGCTCGGGTGGGCGTTCCGTCCCACCCGACTGGGCGAGGAGTTCTCCGTCGGCTTCCTCGACGGCACTCCGGTCGCCGGTATCGGGGCGCTCGCGGAGAGCCTCGCGGTCGCCGTGGCGTGGACACCGTACTTCGCGGTGGACGACGCGGACGCGACCGCGTCCCGTATACACGAGCGCAGTGCCACGGTGGCCGTGGGCCCGCTCAGCTTCGGCACCGGCCGGGCTGCGCTGGCCGCGGACCGCGACGGCGCCGTGTTCGGCATCTGGCAGGGCAAGGCCATCCCCGACTGGAGCATGGGGACCGACAAGGCCCCCGCCTGGCTGGAGCTGCGCACCCGCGACGCCTTCGAAGCGGCGATCTTCTACGCCGAGGTGCTGGACTGGGCCTGCGCACAGCCGGGTTGCTGCCAGGTCGCCTACGAGGAAGACCACGTCGTCCTCCGCCACCAGGGGGACGTGGTCGCCCGGATCACCGGCGGGGCGGCCGGCGAGGCTCCCGACCCGCACATCCGCCCCCGCTGGCACGTGTACTTCTACGTGCCCGACGTGGACTCCGCCGTCCGTACGGCAGTCGGCCTCGGCGGCCGGGTCGCCGCACCGGCCCGAGCGGCCGGGGCGGAGGACTGGGTCACCCTCGTCGACCCCGACGGCGGCCTGTTCACCGTCACGTCGAACGATCCGGTGCCGGCGGCGGCTTCTTCCCCGCGCTGAGTCCTGCGTCCTGCGTCCTGCGTCCTCGGTCCGGCGGACGGGGCCGGGGGCCGAGAGATGCGGGCGCCCGCAACGACCTGGCCGGCCCCGTGTCGACGGGACCGGCCAGGGCCGAGGTACGGGACCGCGTCAGTGACGGCGTGCGGCCGCGCGCTGCGGACGACGCGTACGGAGCAGCAGGACTCCCGCGACGAGCAGCACGGCTCCGGCTGCGGACGGCCACAGCTGGGCACCCGTCTCGGCGAGCCCGCCGCCCTGTCCCGCGGCCACGGGCCGGCTGCCGCCGTTGGGCTCGGGATCGTTCTCCCCCGCGTCCTTCGTGGCCTGGGCGGCGGGTTCGCCGTCGCCCGTTCCGGTCTGCGACGAGCCGTTCGACCCGGCGGAGGAACCGGCGGAGGAACCGGCGAGGACCTCGGGGTCCTTCACGTCACCGCCGCCTTCCGGGGCGTTCTGCTCCCCGGAGCCGCCGTCGCCGCCCGAGCCGTCCTGACCGGCACCATTCTGACCGGAGCCGTCCTGACCGGCACCGGCGGCAGCGCCGGGCTTGTCGTCCCCGCCCGGGGCACCGGGTGCGTCCTGACCGCCCGCTCCACCGTCGGCGGGCGGGTTGTCGCCGCCGGGGTTCTGCGGCTCGCCCGGTGCGTCGGGAGCGTCCTGACCGCCCGTCGCGCCGTCGTTCGGCGGGGCCGGGTCAGCGGGGTTCTCCCCGTTGCCGGCGCCGTCGTCACCGCCGTTGTCACCGCCGTTGTCACCGCCGTTGTCACCGCCGTTGTCACCGCCGTTGTCACCGCCGTTGTCACCGCCGTCGGCAGGAGGTGCGCCCGCATCGCCGGGACCGCACTCGCGGCCCTCGTTGATGCAGCTCACCAGCTCCTCCATCAGGTTCTCGTCGAAGACGTTGATGAAGTCGCCGTGGTCGGTGATGGGCTTGTGCAGCTGCTCCGGGAACGAGTCGACCGCGAAGACGCTCGGGTTCGCCCCGTCGAAGACCGGCGGCGGCACGTCGTAGACGATGCGCTGCACGAGCTGCGGAATGGCCCGGAAGCCGTTGGGGCAGGCACCGTTGTCCTGGGCGAAGGCGACATGGGTGCGGTGGTTGGCGCTGTCGGTGTTCTGACCGTCCCAGCAGCTCTGGAACTTGAACGACCGCACCACCTGGCTGCCCTCGGGGCAGATCGGGTACTTGTCCTTCAGCTGGCGGTCCTCGAACCCGGTGCAGCTCCACGACGCGTTCGCGTTCGCGTCACCGTTGACGAACGCCTTGGCGTCGCCGGTGATGATCCGCAGGAACCGCGGCATGGCCGTCACCTCGGACACCGGGCTGCCGACGAAGTTCAGCGTGACCTGCGACGGCGTCTGGATCTCACCGACGTTCTGGTCCTTGCCGCCGCCGTCGGCGTCGGCGTCGTTCTCCTGCTGCCCGTTCTGCAGCCGCAGCACCGGCCAGTAGTACGTCGACTTGTCGCCCTGGTCCACACAGGTCGTCTGCCCGTTGGCGAGGTCGTCGTCGCTGGCGAAGGCGTCGTTGGCCTGGTTGCCCACGTAGTCGTGCATGTGGTGGGCGCCGTTGGCGACACCGGGAGCGACGATCACGTTGTCCGGGTTGAACTTCCCGTTCTCGTTCACACCACAGTCGGTCGTGAACGTGCCCCGGGACGCGTTCTGCTGGTTGGGGGGGTTGTCGACGTTCGGCTGGACGGACTGGATGTCGACGAAGTCGGACTGCTCGGGGCCGTTGCCGGCCTGACCGCCGTTGCCGTTGCCGTCGCCCTGGTCCTGGCCGCCGTCGTCCTGGCCCTGGCCGTTGTCCTGGCCCTCGCCCTGACCGCCGTCCTGACCCTGATTGTCGGCGTCGTCCTCCTTCAACTCGCAGGCAGCCATGGACTCGAGGCCCTTCGGCCGTTCGCCGGACCGGCCGATCGCCGTGGAGATGCGGTCGAGGCTGGCGGTCCGTTTGTCCTCCAGCGGACCGAGGACCGCGTTCTCGGCGAACTTCGGGTCCCGCGCGACCTGTTCCTTCTGCTCGGCGAACCGCTTGTATGCCTCCGTGATCTGGCTGTCCATCGCGGCCAGTTCCTTGTCGACCTCCGGCCTCGCCGCGTCCGGCACCTCCGAGAGCCCGTTCGCGACCTCAGGACACTTGATGGTGGACGCGGCAGCGCCCGCACCGAGAGTCTGGTTCTGCGACTGCCCCCACCCCTCGCCGGCCGAGGCATAGGTGTTGACGGCGATCAGCCCGCCCCCGCCCAGCATGAGCGCGATCGAGGCCGCCACTACTTTCCTGCCGCCCGTTGAGCGTCTGCGTGCACTTCTTCTCAATGGAACTCCTGTGCGTCTCTGCCGGTTCGCGCGTGGCCGCGAACGGCTGTGGGGGACCCGCTGAGTTCCATACGGACGCGTGCCGCGGAGTGTTCAAAGCAATCCGCAACTCGTCGTCCCCGGCGGGGTGGGCCGGCCGCCGGAGGCACTGCGCCGGAGTCCCCGCGGCGGGCCCCGAAGGCCCGGTCGCTTCAGACGCCGGCGCCGCTCTTGCGCACCACGGCGACGGGGCAGTCAGCGTGATGGAGCATGGCCTGGCTCACCGATCCCAGCAGCAGCCCCTTGAAGCCCCCGCGCCCCCGGGCACCGACGACGAGGATCTGCGCCGACCCGCTCGCCTCGATCAGGGCCTTCCGTGTGTCGGCCCGCACGACCTCGTGCTCGACCGGGACGCCCGGGTACGTCGCCCGTCGGCCCGCCAGTGCCTCCGCCAGCAGACGCTCCTCCGCCTCCGTGAGCGCCCCCGGTGGGTTCGCGTACGGCATCGACGGGTCCTGCGGCGGTGGCAGCGGAGCGTTCCACGGCGTATAGGCGTGGAGGGCGAGTACTCCGGTCCCGCGCAACGCTGCCTCCGCGAAGGCGAAGTCGACCGCCGCCTCACTCGCCGGAGAACCGTCGACGCCCACCAGAACGGGGCCCCCGCTGTGGGAACGCTCCCGGACCACCAGCACGGGGCATCGGCCGTGCGCCGCCAGATGCACGGCCGTGGACCCGACCAGGAGCCCGACGAAGCCGCCCATCCCGCGGGAACCCACGACGACCAGTTCCGCTCCCCGGGACTCCGTCCCGAGCACGGTCAACGGCTCGCCCGACACCACGGCGGAGACGACCTCCACTTCCGGTGCGGTGGCCGCGGCCCGCTCGACCGCTTCGGCCAGGAGCCGGGCGGCCGCGTTCCGCAGACCGCCCCCGGGCGGCCCGTACGAGGGCGGGCCCAGCGGCACGTGCATCCTGTCCCAGATGAACGCGTGCACGACCCGGAGCGTGGCCCCGCGCCACCGGGCCTCCCGGGCCGCCTCCTCGACCGCGGCCAGGCCGGACGCCGATCCGTCCACTCCCACTACCACCAGGCCGCCCATGCCGCCACCTTTCGGCCGGTTCTCCGTCCTCACTACCAGACTCACCTCGGTCCCGTCCCGGCGCCACAGCGACGGGCCGCTCGGAGCAGGCACCCGCACGAACCGTCGTCGACCCGCTTGCCGGCTCCCAGCTCCAACCCGGCACCCGGCACGGCGCCGACCCCACCGGCGCGCCCGTACGGGAGGACGTGGTGCGGGCCAATCCGGCGCTGTGCGTAAGCCGTTCGGGGCTCTCGGCCCGGATCGAGAGGGGCTTCCCGGGCAGGACGCGCCGGGCAGCACGGCGCCGAACGGCAGCCCCTGGGCGGGCCGCGTCGGGGCCGTGCGCACGGCGCCTCGCGGCGCGGGCCCGGCGATACCGGTCGAGGCACATACGCCCGCAGGAGCCGGGAGGACGGTCCGTCGCCGTCAGACCATGGCGCCGTCGATGTAGCACCAGCGCCAGTCCTCACCCGGTTCGAAGGACTGCACGATCGGGTGGCCCTCGGTCGCGGCGTGCCGGCCGGCGTGCTTGAGCGGCGAGGAGTCGCAGCACCCGACGTGACCGCAGGTGAGGCAGAGTCTCAGATGGACCCAGGGTGATCCGAGCCGCAGGCACTCCTCGCAGCCCTCGGGGGTGTTCGGCGACACCGGACGCACCATGTCGAGATGCGGATCGGTCTCCATCACTGGCGGCCTCCTTCGGCGGCTTGGGGTGTTCAGCGGCGGCCCCGCAGGGTCTGGCGGCTTGGGGGTGTTCAGCGGCGGCCCCGCAGGGTCTGTTCGACCCACTGGCGCAGAGCGGGTGCCGGGGCCGCGCCCGCCTGCCGGGAGACGACCTCTCCCCGGTCCATCAGGATCAGGGTCGGCACGGCCTGCACCTGGAACTTCTGCGCGATGCGCGGCGCCTGGTCGACGTCGACCTTGACCAGCTTGATCCGTCCGGCCAGTTCCCGTGCGACCTGCTCCAGCGCCGGACTGACCATGCGGCACGGCCCGCACCAGGTGGCCCAGAGGTCGACGAGCACGACGGGCGCGGCCTTCTCCGCGACCTGCTCGAAGTCGTCGTCGCCCGCGTCGGCGATCCACGGGAGCGGGGCCTTGCAGCTCCCGCAGCGCGGACGGCCGTCGGCGGCCACCGGCACGCGGTTCCCGCGGCCGCACTCGGTGCACGCGACCGTTCTGCCGCCCGCGCCGGTCGGCTTCATCGGGCTCACGCGGCCTCCCGCACGGGTCGCGGGTGGCTTGGCGCGTCGTCGTAGGTCACGAGGAGTTCGCCGTCCTGCTCGCCGACGCGGACCGTGGAATCGTCCCGGACGTCACCGCGGATCAGTGCACGGCCGACCAGGGTCTCGACCTCGTGCGAGAGGTAGCGGCGCAGCGGCCGGGCACCGTACACGGGGTCGAAGCCCTGCTCGGCGATGTGCTCGCGGGCGGCGTCGGTGAGTTCCAGGGTGATCCGGCGCTCCGCGAGCCGCCGGCGCAGATCGTCGAACTGGAGGTCGACGATCTGCTTGATCTGTGCCATGCCGAGGGGCTTGAACAGTACGACGTCGTCGATGCGGTTGAGGAACTCCGGCCGGAAGTGCGCCTGCAGATCGCCCATGACCAGGGCCCGGGTCTCGGGCTTGATCTCGCCGTCGGCGGTGACGCCGTCGAGCAGGTACGTCGACCCGATGTTGGAGGTCATGATGACGACGGTGTTGCGGAAGTCGACCGTGCGGCCCTGGGCGTCGGTGATCCGGCCGTCGTCGAGTACCTGCAGCAGGGTGTTGAAGACGTCGGCGTGCGCCTTCTCGATCTCGTCGAACAGGACGACCGAGTACGGCTTGCGGCGGACGGCCTCGGTGAGCTGGCCGCCCTCCTCGTAGCCGACGTATCCCGGGGGCGCGCCGACCAGCCTGCTGACGGTGTGCCGTTCCTGGTACTCGCTCATGTCCAGGCGGATCAGGCTCTCCTCGCTGTCGAACAGCGCCGCCGCCAGCGCCTTGGCGAGCTCGGTCTTGCCCACGCCGGTCGGGCCGAGGAAGACGAACGAGCCGATCGGCCGCCGCGGGTCCCGGATGCCGGAACGGGCCCGGATGATCGCGTCGGTGACGAGTCTGACCGCCTCGCCCTGCCCCACGACGTGCTCGGCGAGGATCTCGTCGAGCCGCAGCAGCTTCTCGCGTTCGCTCTCCTGGAGCCGGGTGACGGGGATCCCGGTCCATGCGGCGACGATCTCGGCGATCTCGTCCTCGGTGACGACCTCGTGCAGCAGCCGGTTCTCGCCCTGCTTGGCGGCGAGGGAGTCCTCCTCGGCCGCGAGCCGCCTCTCCAGTTCGGTGATCCTGCCGTAGCGGAGTTCCGCGGCGCGGTTGAGGTCGTAGTTCCGTTCGGCCTCCTCGGCGTCCTGCCGTGCCTGCTCCAGGTCCTGGCGCAGTTCCTGCACCCGTCTGATGGCCTGGCGCTCGGCCTCCCACTTGGCGTGCATGGCGTCGGCCTCGGCGCGCAGGTCGGCCAGTTCGCGCCGGAGTTCCTCGAGGCGCTTGCGGCTGGCGGGTTCGGTCTCCGTGTCGAGCGCCGCCTCCTCGATCTCCAGCCGGGTCACCCGGCGGGTGATCTCGTCGAGTTCGGCCGGCATCGAGTCGATCTCCGTCCGCAGCCGGGCGCAGGCCTCGTCCACGAGGTCGATCGCCTTGTCCGGCAGGAACCGGTCGGAGATGTAGCGGTGGCTGAGGGTGGCCGCGGCGACGAGCGCGGTGTCCTGGATCTTCACTCCGTGGAAGACCTCCAGGCGTTCGCGCAGTCCGCGAAGGATGGAGATGGTGTCCTCGACGCTGGGCTCGTCCACGACCACCTGCTGGAAACGGCGTTCGAGGGCGGCGTCGGACTCGACGTACTTGCGGTACTCGACGAGGGTGGTGGCGCCGATCATGTGGAGTTCACCGCGTGCCAGCATCGGTTTGAGCATGTTCCCGGCGTCCATGGCCCCCTCGGGGCCGCCGCCCGCGCCGACGACGGTGTGCAGTTCGTCGACGAAGAGCAGGATCCGCCCCTCGGCGCCTTTGACCTCGCCGAGCACCGCCTGCAGCCGTTCCTCGAACTCACCCCGGTACTTGGCGCCCGCGACCAGCAGGCTCATGTCCAGGGCGAAGATCGTCCGGTCGCGCAGCCCGTCGGGCACGTCCCCGCGTACGATCCGCTGGGCCAGCCCCTCCACGATCGCCGTCTTGCCGACGCCCGGTTCGCCGATCAGGACGGGGTTGTTCTTGGTCTTCCGGCTCAGGATCTGGATGACGCGGCGGATCTCCGCGTCGCGGCCGATCACCGGGTCCGTCCTTCCGCCGCGGGCCTCGGCGACCAGGTCCCGGCCGTACTTCTCGAGTGCCTCGTACGAACCCTCGGGTGTGGCGGAGGTGACGCGCTGGTGCCCGCGGATCTGCGTGAGGGCGTCGAGGAACGACTCCTCCGTGACGCCGAACTCCTTGAGCAACCGGCCCGCGGAGGTCCTCGACCCCTCGTCCACGAGGGCGAGGACGAGGTGCTCGACGGAGACGTACTCGTCCTTGAGCCGCTTGGCCTCCCGCTCGGCGGTGTCCAGCACCTGCGCGAGCCGCTGGGTGATGAACACCTGGCCGGGCCGGGCTCCGGGGCCGGTCACCCTGGGTCGGCGGGCCAGCGACTCCGTCACGGCCCCGCGCAGCCCCTGGGTGTCGACGTCCGTCCGGTCGAGCAGCCGGGGCACCAGGCCCTCAGGCTGGTCGATGAGGGCGAGCAGCAGATGCTCGCCGTCGACCTCGGTCTGGTCGAGCCGTCCGGCGATCGTCTGTGCCTCCCCCAGGGCTTCCTGCGACTTCTGGGTCAGCCGGTTCATATCCACGATTCATCACTCCTGGTGCCGGCGTTGCTGCGCCTCAGTGCGTCCTCCAGTTCGCTGATCCGGTCGAGCAGATCGAGCACCAGACCGAGGGAGGCGTAGTCGAGGTGCAGCCCGGCCCGTAGGCGTTGGATGCGGGCCAGTGCGGAGGGGGCGCTCCGGTCGAACCACAGCCGCCCGTCGGCGCCGCGGGTCGCGTCGATCAGGCCGAGCGCGACGAACCGCCGGACGACCTCGGGGTGGAGGGAGGCGCTGCGTGCGACGGCGTCCAGGTCCAGCCGGGGGACCGGATCCATCGCGTAGCGCCGTACGACGACGTTCACGCCCGGCTGCCGGGCCGGTGGTGTCGCCGGGCGGTGTCCGGGGGCCCGCCCGGAAGACCGGGGGTCGTGGGTCATCCTGGGTTCCTCGGGTCGAAGGTGGAGTCGGCGGCGAGTTGGCCGAACAGTTCGCGTTCGCGTTCGGAGAGTTTCGTCGGCACCATGATCCGGACCTCCGCGTAGAGGTCCCCGTCGCCGCCGCGGGGGTTGGGCATCCCCTCGCCGCGCAGCCGCAGTCTGCGGCCGCCGGACGAACCGCCCGGCACGGTGACCTTCGCCGTGCCGCCGGGGGTGGGAACGGGCACGGTGGCACCGAGGGCGGCCTCCCAGGGGGTGACCGGGAGGACCACGTGGATGTCACGGCCCTCCAGCCGGAACCGCGAGTCCGGTGTGATCCGCACACGCAGGAACAGGTCGCCCGACGGGCCGCCACCGCTCCCCCGGCCGCCCTCCCCGGCCAGCCGGATGCGCTGGCCCTCGACGACCCCGCGGGGAACGGCCACGTCGTAGGTCCGCGGACCGTCCGGTCCGGAGAGGGTGATGCCGCGTCTGCCACCGTGGTAGGCCTCTTCGACGCCGAGCGGGAGCTCCGCCTCCTGGTCCGCGCCGGGCACGGGCCCCCTGGCCCTGGTCCCGCCGCGCCCGAACAGCCCGCCGAGCAGGTCCTCGAAGTCCACGCCCGCGCCGCCCTCGTGGCCCTCGTGGCCGTCCCCGAAGTCGGACACGAAGCGGACCCGGCGGCCGTCGCCGCCCGGGGCGCCGGACCATGCGTACCCTCCGCGACCGCCCCGGGCACCCGCGGCGGCCGCGACACGCTCGTCGTAGTCCTCCGGGACGTCCCGGAAGTGCTCGCCGAACCGGTCGTAGCGGCGGCGCGTGTCGGGGTCGGACAGCACGCCGTACGCCTCGTTGACCTCCCTGAACCGCTCCTCGGCCTGCGGGTCCTTGTTGACGTCGGGGTGGTGCCTGCGGGCCAGCTTGCGGAAGGCCGCCTGGATCTCGTCGGAACCGGCGCCGCGGCCGACCCCGAGCACGTCGTAGTAGTCACGCGCCATGGGCGTCACTCCTGCCGCTTGTTCACCACGACGGCCGCGGGACGCAGTTGCCGGTCGCCCTCGCCGTAGCCGGGCCGCTGGACCCGGACCACGGTGTTGGGTTCGGCCCCGGGGTCGTCGACGAGGCCGACCACCTCGTGCCGGGCCGGGTCGAACGGCACTCCCGTCTCCTCGTAGCGGGGGTACCCGAGTCCCCGGAGGACGTCGACGGCCAGATCGCGCACGGCCCTGACTCCCTCCAGCACGGCGGACTGGTCGGATCCAGCGTGCTGGAGGGCGAGTTCCAGGTTGTCGACCACGGGCAGCCAGGCCGCGGACGTGCGGGCCCTTTCGTCGCTCCGTTCGCGCTGCAGCTCCCGCGCATGACGCTTGCGGAGGTTGTCCAGATCCGCGAGGGAGCGCCGCCAGCGGTCCCGGACCTCGTCGAGTTCCGCGGTGGGTTCCCCGACGTCCGGCTGTCCCTCCGCGGCCGGTGCCCGGCCGGGCTCCTCCGGCGGAACGGGTACGTCGTCGGTGGTCATGTACCGTCTCAGCCCTTGTCGAACTCGGCGTCGATCACGTCGTCGTCGGACCCTCCGGCACCGACCGACGCACCGGCTTCGGCCCTCGCTCCCGGCGCGCCCGGCGCGGCACCGGCGGCGGCACCGGCCCGGTGGGCGGACAACGAGGCGTGGACCTGCTGGAGTTCGGACGTCAGTGACCTGACCCGGTCGACCGGCGCCTCCTCCCGCACGGCCTGCCGGGCGTCGCCGACCAGGATCTCCGCCCTCGCCTTCTCGTGCGGGGGCGCGGCGTCTCCCAGGTCCTGGAGTGCGCGCTCGACCTGGTAGGCCACGGCGTCCAGTTCGTTGCGTGCGTCGACGGCCTCGCGCAGCGCGTGGTCCTCGCCGCGGTGGCGCTCGGCCTCCTGGACCATCCGCTCCACCTCGCCCTGGTCGAGGTTGGAGCCCTCGCTGATGGTGATGCCCTGCTCGGCTCCCGTGTTCTTGTCGCGCGCGGTGACGTTCAGGATGCCGTTGGCGTCCACGTCGAAGGTGACCTCGATCTGCGGCTCGCCCCGGGGGGCCGGCCGGATGTCCTTCAGCTGGAAGCGCCCGAGGACACGGTTGTCGGCGGCCATCTCCCGCTCGCCCTGGAGGGCGACGACGTCGACGGCCGGCTGGTTGTCCTCGGCGGTGGAGAACGTCTGCGTACGGCGGACGGGGACGGTCGTGTTCCGTTCGACGAGCCTGGTCATCACACCGCCGCGGGTCTCCACGCCCAGCGACAGCGGGGTCACGTCGAGCAGCAGGACGTCCTTGACCTCGCCCTTGAGCACGCCCGCCTGGATCGCGGCGCCCAGGGCCACGACCTCGTCGGGGTTGACGCTCATGTTCGGCTCCTTGCCGCCCGTCAGCCGGCGGACGAGGGCCTGCACGGCCGGGATGCGGGTGGACCCGCCGACGAGGATGACCTCGTCGATGTCGTTCCCGGTGACCTTGGCGTCCGCCATGGCCTGCTTGACGGGCTCCAGGGTCCGCTCGACGAGGTCCGCGGTGATCTGCTCGAACGTGGACCGCATGACGGTTTCCGTCAGGTGCTTGGGGCCGGCCGCGTCGGCGGTGACGAACGGCAGGCTGACCTGTGTCTGGGTCACGGAGCTCAGTTCGACCTTGGCCTTCTCCGCTGCCTCGAACAGCCGCTGCAGTGCCTGGGGATCCTGGCGCAGGTCGATGCCGTCTTCCTGCTGGAACTTGTCGGCCAGGTGGTCGACCAGGCGCCGGTCGAAGTCGTCGCCGCCGAGGTGGCTGTCACCGGCGGTGGACCGTACCTCGACCACGCCGTCCCCGACATCGAGCAGGCTCACGTCGAACGTGCCGCCGCCGAGGTCGAACACCAGCACCGTCTCGTGGCCCTTCTTGTCCAGGCCGTAGGCGAGGGCCGCGGCGGTCGGCTCGTTGATGATGCGGAGCACTTCCAGGCCGGCGATCCGCCCGGCGTCCTTGGTGGCCTGGCGCTGGGCGTCGTTGAAGTACGCGGGAACGGTGATGACCGCCTCGGTCACCCGCTCCCCCAGCTGCTTGCCCGCGTCGTCGGCCAGTTTGCGCAGCACCAGCGCGCTGATCTCCTCCGGCGAGTACAGCTTGCCCCGCACGTCGAAGCGCGCGTTGCCGTGCTCGTCCGGAACGACGTCGAACGCGACGGCCTTGGCCTCGTCGGAAATCTCGTCGTAGCGGCGGCCGATGAAGCGTTTGGCCGAGTAGATCGTCCCCTTGGGGTTGAGAATCGCCTGGCGGCGTGCCAACTGGCCGACGAGCCGTTCCCCGGTGTCGGTGAAGGCGACGACGGAGGGGGTCGTGCGGCTGCCCTCGGAATTCGGGAGGACTGCGGCCTCTCCACCCTCCCAAGCCGCGATCACCGAGTTGGTGGTCCCCAGGTCGATTCCGACTGCCTTGGCCATGAGGTTCTCCTTCGTCGCACGACGCGCGGTTCACAGGTCGGGAGGCGGATGCTCAGGTCGGTGGGGACGGGCACACGGGTGCGCGGGGGCGGCGCCGCGCCGGCCGTACGGCACGGTTGGTTGCCGCGTCCGGCGGTCCGGCCGGCCCATGGTCCGTCGGGCGCCATCGGCGCCGTCGGCCCCGCGCCTGCTCCGGCGCCGTGCCGCGGAAGCCTCGCGGCCTGCTCCTGCCACGTCCACACGGGTCCACTCCCGTCCTGCCAGTACAAGCCTGACGGATATCGACCAATCGGGGCAATTCGGACCATCGGCGATCTTTCCGACGCGGCTCGAAGCCCGGCACCGGACCTCTCCGTCGGCGCGAGAGTTGGGCGACCCCGTACGGGCGCAGCGGCGGCGCGGGCTCCTCCGGCCGCATCCTCCCTCAGGCCCGGCAGGGGGCCGGGCCATGCGGCCGGCGACGGCTTCGGAAAGGGGCACGGCCGCGGACGCCCGGCCCGTCATCCGGTGCGGAGCCCGCCGTGGTGCCGAAGCGGCCCGCCGCAGGGCAGCCGGGCGCGGCCGAGGACCTCCAGCGGCGAGGGCGGGCCGAAAGGGATCACGCCCGGAAGTGCGAGGACTGCGACATCGCGCAGGGGCGAACGCTCCCGTCCACCCCGGGCCGCCCCGGTCGCTCGCAGCACCGGACGGACGGGGGCAGCGCCCCGGCGCCGGCAGCAGGACGGCGTAGGGACGGGTAGCGCCGGCGCCAACGCCCCCCGCCCGGTGGGGTGATGGGACCAAGTCGTTATCGGGGGCGGAGTGAACACTGGTTCGCGGGAGGAGTACTGTGCGCTGCCATCAGACCAGGTGTTCGGACCTCCATGGAGGATTGATGAATGCACCCACCCGTGCGTGGAAGCGCTCGGGCGCTCTTATGGCCGGCGCTGCCTTCGGGCTGGTCGGAGTGGGCCTGAGCGCCGCTCCGGCGTCGGCCCATACGCCCGTCTGGACGGTGACCTGCTCCGAGGTCACGGTCGACCTCAAGGCGTACAGCCCCAACGTCACCAACACGGTGACGGTCACCGTCGACGGCAAGGACCTGCTGCCCACCGAGGCGTTCGGGCGCGAGTTCAGCAAGACGCTGCAGCTGCCCGAGCACAAGGCCGAGGTCGAGGTGCGGCTCGTGGTGAAGGCCGGCGACGGCGACCGGTTCTCGCACGACGAGACCAAGAGCGCGCCCGTCTGCGAGACGCCGGAACCCTCCGGGACGCCGGAACCCTCCGGGACCCCGGAGGAGCCGGAGCCCTCGGACACCCCGAGCTCGGAGCCGCCCAGCTCCGAGGCGCCGCCCGCGCCCGAGCCGAGCACGCCGCCCCTCGCGGAGACCGGCGGATCCAGCGCCACGCCCGTGATCGCGGGCGCCGCGGCCGCGGCGGTCGCGGCCGGGGCCGGCATCCTCGTGGTGACGCGCCGGCGCCGCGCCGGTCGCGGCTGACCGCCGTCCGCGCAAGGCGGGTCCGTGCCCCGAGGCCCATCTGGGTCGCGGGGCACGGTCACGATCCGGTGCCGTCACACTGCGGTGGTGTGACGGACCTTCCGGGCCGAAGAGCCAGGAAGGCGGAGACCTGACCACGGCCTCGGCAACGTCCTGGACGCACATGCGCGCCGTCCACGGGACGGTTCGGGCGACACCGTCCGCGAGATGGTACGTGCGGCCCATGGACGTGACCGTGCTCAAGGGGACGGAACCGATCACCCGGCTCGACGACCCGGGCCCGCACCCGGTCCCGCTGCGCCCCGGGGACTCGGCACGCAGCGTGTCCGTCTGGCGCTACTCCGCCGTCGACGCGGCGAACCCGGTCCCGCACATCACCGCCGACGCCCACGTCGCCGGGCACAGCGTGTTCGTCTGACGCTACTCCGCCGTCGACGCGGCGACCCTGCGGGGCAGCGGGGTGTACGTGGGGATCGGCCCGGGCGCGGGCGCCGGGCCGGCAGACCGTGGAGCCGGAAGGCGGCCTCGACCTCGGCGGGGGACGGGCCTGCTCGGCACGATCGCGTGGACGAAGATCACGTATTGACGCCGCTGATCACCGGCGCGGGGACTCCTGGTCACCGGCGGGCCGGCCCGCGCACGGGCCTGCCGTCAGGAACGCCCCTCGGCCTCGGCGTCCTTCTCGGCGCGCTTCTCCCTGAGGCGCACGGCCTCCTTGCGCACCTCGGCCTGGGTCGCGCGCTCCCGCTGGAGCCACTCGGGGCCCTCCTGCTTCAGCGCCTCGATCTGCTCCGTGGTCAGGGGCTCCGTCACACCGCCGCGGGCCAGGCCGGAGATGGAGACGCCCAGCTTCGCCGCGACCACGGGACGCGGGTGCGGGCCGTTGCGCCGCAGCTCGCGGAGCCACTCGGGCGGGTCGGACTGGAGCGCGTTGAGCTCGTCGCGCGAGACGACGCCCTCCCGGAACTCCGCAGGGGTGGCTTCGAGGTACACACCCAGCTTCTTGGCCGCCGTGGCGGGCTTCATGGTCTGGGTGCCGTGGTGCGACGTCATGGGACAAGGATATCGAGCGCGTGCACGAGCTCCGACCACGCCGGATAACCTGGAGCGGTGACTGGCTCGGAAGCTCCCCCCTCGTTCAGGCTCGCCTACGTACCCGGCGTGACTCCTGGCAAATGGGTGCGGATCTGGCAGGATCGGCTGCCGGACGTCCCACTGGACCTCATCGCGGTGCCGGCCGCCGAGGCGCCGGGGCTGTTGCGCGACGGGGGCGCCGACGCCGGTGTGGTGCGACTGCCCGTCGACCGCGCCGTTTTCAGCGCCATCCCCCTCTACACGGAGACGACGGTGGTCGTCGTGCCGAAGGACCACGCGATCTCGGCCGTCGACGAGGTGTCCCTGGAGGACCTCGCCGACGACGTCGTGTTCCACCCGCTGGACGACACCCTCGAGTGGCGGGACCTCCCCGGACGTCCCGCGATCGAGCGCCCGGCGACGACCGCGGACGCGATCGAGCTCGTGGCCGCGGGGGTGGGTGTGCTGGTGGTCCCCCAGTCCCTCGCCCGGCTGCACCACCGCAGGGACCTCACATACCGCCCGGTCACCGACGCCCCTCAGTCGGGCGTCGCCCTGTCCTGGCCCGAGGATCGGACCACCGATCTGGTGGACGACTTCATCGGCGTCGTCCGCGGGAGGACCGTCAACAGCACGCGGGGCCGCCGCACCTCCCCCGCGGAGCAGCCGAAGGACAAGGCCCGGCGCTCGGGCCGCCCGGCGCGCGAAGCGGCGGGCGGCAAGACCGCGTCCGGGGGACGGCGCGGTGCTGCAACAGGGCGCGGCGGCGCTTCCGCCGGGCGCAGGGGTGCCCGGCCCGGCAAGCCGCGCCGCCGCTCCTGATCCACGGGGTCCGTTCGGGCGCCGTCCGGACACGGGGACGCGGGTGCCCCGGGAGGTCCTCCCGGGGCACCCGCGTTCGGGCAGTCGGCGCGGCGCCGACCTACCAGCGGTACCAGCGTCCCCGGCCGCCACCGGGCCCGGCCGGCCGGATGACGAAACCGAGCAGCCAGACGACGAGGACGATCGCGGCGATCCACCAGAGCGCTTCGAGAGCGAATCCAGCACCGAAAAGCAGCGCGGCGAGTATGAGAACCAGCAGCAACGGAACCATGTTTATCAACCTCCGAAGCCACGGTTGCCCCCACTCCGCGAATTCATACCTGCGGCACGGTCGATCACTCCGCCGTCCTTTCCCGGACGGACCGGGGGGTTTGACGGCGCGGGCTCGGGTGAGTCGACGCAGTGCACCTGTCGTCGACTTCCGGGAAGTGAGAGTCATGGCTGCGGACGAGAAGACCCAGGCCAAGATCGAGCAGGCCAAGGGCAAGGTGAAGGAGACCCTGGGACGCGCGGTCGGCAACGAACGGATGACCGCCGAGGGGCGGGCCGAACAGTCGAAGGGCGATATGCGCGCGGCGAAGGAGAAGACCAAGGACGCCTTTCACCGCTGAGGGGGCCCTCCGGCTCCGAGGCCCGGTATTCGCGCGGCGGATACCGGGCCGGCCTCGTTTCCGCGCGGGTCACCGGAATGACGCGCACCGAAACGACCGCCCGGCGAACGACCATCCGCCGAACGAACGCCTGCCGAAACACCGCTCATCGATGGCGCGGCGCCCGGAAGGTCCGTGCGGACCGGAGCCCGCCGCAGGGCCGTCCGCGCTCCCGGCTCGGCGCTCGGTGCTCCTCACCCGGCCCGGCGGCGTACTCGGTCCCTCGGTTCCTCCGTCCCTTCGCGCACGATTGCCCCGCCCACCCGGCAGCACACCGCGAAGTCCGGCGACCCGCCTCGGCCACCGGCGAGTCCGTCGGCCGCATCGCCCGCCCCGTCCACGATGGTTCGGCATCCGCACGGGCGTCTACACGGCGGGATGCGGCTGTGCCGCAGTGACTACGAAGACCCCGCACTGCCGACGAGACACCCGGCAGTCCCTTCCGGTGGGCCGCCCACATCAACCAGCGGGCCGCTGGCGTCTGCTGTCGGCGCGACGACGGCCGCACCGAGGTGCCGACGCGCTTCGCACCGACCGGATGACCGCGACTCGGGCGGCATCGGTCTCGCCTCCCCGCCGCGGCCGTCCGGCCGGCCGCACGGCATCGGCCGTCGGCGGGGTGCCACATGGATCCGCTGCTTCGTTCCCGAGGTTCGGCGGAGGCGGCCACCACAAGCGGCGCGTGAGATTCCGGTAATCGAACACATCATGGACACTGCGTTCGGCCAACGGTACGGTGCGGCAACATGTGGCCGGAACCATCGGGGGCCGCGGACCGACGGACGCTCAGTGTGTCGACTTCCTGCGGAGGGGGCCGTTTTGCGTGTCGCCAAGTACTGTGAGGACGCTCGTGGTGGCGTGACCAGCGTCGACGCGCTCAGCCGCTCCGCACTCGCGGTGCTCCACCTGACCGGCAGGTTCACGGCCGAGCTCAACAGGCTGACGCTGGCGCACGGACTCAGCGCGGCCCAGTGGCAGGTACTCAACGCCATAGGCACCGGGCCGCGACCCGTCTCCGAGGTGGCCCGCCTCCTGGGTGTCACCCGACAGAGCGTGCAGCGTACGTCCGATGTGCTGGTGAGCCGGAGACTGGCAGCCTACCGGGACAACCCGGCACACCGGCGCGCCAAACTGCTCGAGGTCACCGACGGCGGTAGGGCGGTCCTGCACGGAATCGAGCCCGGCCAGGCCGAACTGACCCGCCGACTGTGCGGAGAGCTGGGTGGCGAGGATGGATTCCGCAAGATCATCGAGATGCTGGGGGAATTGTCGCGGGCCCTCTGCGCCGTCGCACCGCAAACCCGTTCCTGAGTCCGCGAAGCCCCTGTGGGGCCACCGCGCCCGCACGCTCCGCGGTCCACCCGCCAGGGCTGGAAATCGCCCTGCCGGAAGGGCTGTTGATGGCCGATTTCGAGTGCTTCCGTATTGTACCGTCAGCGCCTTGAACAGGGGCACATCGGGGGGACCTCTTGAACCAGTTAGTCTTCAGAATGCTCGGCCCCCTGCTGGTTCAGGCAGACGGGGTGCCGGTCCGGATCAAAGGCAGACGCCAGTCCACCGTCCTCGCGATGCTGCTTCTCTCCGCCGACCGGATCGTGTCCGTGGACACCCTGGTGGACGCGGTGTGGCCGGAGAGCCCTCCGGCGACCGCCCGCAACCAGATCGCCATCTGCGTCGCCACGCTGCGCAAGACCTTCAAGGAAGCGGGCGAGAGCGAGCTGCTGCTGACGTCCCCGCCCGGCTACGTACTCGCCCGCGGTGAGCACCGCATCGACGTCGTGGAGTTTCTGCAGCACGCGGAACAGGGGCGTGACGCCGCGCGCCACGGTCGGGCCGAGGACGCCTGCGCGCTGTTGGAGGAGGCTCTCAGCAAGTGGCGGGGGGCGGCGCTGGACAAGCTCTCGGGCGAGCGGATCGAGGCGGAGGCGGCCAGGTTGGAGCAGCTCCGGCTCGATCTGATGGAGGAGCGCGCCGGTCTGATGCTGGAGCTGGGCAGACACCGGGTGCTGACCGGGGAGCTCGGTGAACTCGTGGCACGGCACCCCCTGCGGGAGCAGTCGCGCGAGCATCTGATGCTGGCCCTCTACCGCTCCGGACAGCGCGCCGAGGCCCTGGAGGTGTTCCGGCTGGGGCGCCGGCTGCTGAACGAGGAGCTGGGCATCGAACCGGGGCCCGCGCTGCAGCAGTTGCACGATCTGATCCTGCACGACTCGCCCGAGCTGTCCCGACCGCCCGCCACCGCTCCACCCGCGTCGGTCAACGTCCTGACGGTTCCGGCACAACTGCCCGCGGACGTCATGCGGTTCACCGGACGACAGCAGGAATTGGCCGCGCTCGACCGGCTGCTCAAGGAGCCCTACCACCCCCACGCCCCCGCCTTGGCCACGGTCGTCGGTGTGGGCGGGGTGGGCAAGACCGCACTGTCCGTTCACTGGGCGAGTCAGGCCGCCGACCGCTTCCCGGACGGTCAGCTCTTCGCCGATCTGCGCGGCTACGACGAGGAGAACCCCCCGGTCTCCCCCGCCGCCGTGCTCGACCGCTTCCTCCGCGCGCTCGGGGTGCCTGCCCCGCAGATCCCGGAGGAGCTCGACGAGCGTGCGGCGCTGTACCGGAGCCTGCTCAGCACGCGCAGAATGCTGGTCCTCCTGGACAACGTACGGTCGTTCGCCCAACTGCGGCCCCTGCTCCCGGGCGGCGGCCGAAGTGTCGTCCTGGCCACCGGGCGCGAGGTCCTGGACGATGTGACCGGCGACTACACGGCTCTGCGGATCAGGTTGCGCGTCCTCCCGCCCGCCGAGGCCACCACACTGCTCACCAAGATCGCCGGTACCGACCGCTTCGGCAGCGACCCGGTGGGGCTCGAGCAGCTGAGCGCGCTCTGCGACTGCCTGCCGCTGGCGCTGCGGATCGCGGGAGCACGGCTGGCGGCCAAACCCGGTCTCACGGTGCGCGGGCTGGTCGAGCGACTGCGCGACCAGCGGCGGCGGCTGGACGAGCTGAGCCCGGAGGAGGGCGGGGTCCGGGCCGGCTTCCGGCTGACCTACCGGGACCTGTCTCCGGAGGCGGCCCGGATGTACCGCCGGCTCGGGCTGCTGCGCACCCCGGACTTCGCGGCGTGGGCCGCGGCCGCGACGGTCGACACCAGCCTGTGGCGGGCCGAGGAACTGCTCGACCAGCTCGTGGACGCCCAGTTGCTGGAGGCCGTGGAGCCGGTACCGGGCAGGCCCGCCCGGTACCGGTTCCAGGACCTGCTCCAGCTCTTCGCGCGCGAGCGTGCCGAGGCCGACGAGACGGAGGAGCAGTGCGACGCCGCGCTGGAGCGCGCGTTCGCCGCCTGGCTGTGGCTCGCGGAGGAGGCACATCGGCGGCTGGACGGCCGGGACTTCCCGGTGGGCCGACCGGCGCAGCGGGCACCGGCCTTCCTGTCGGGAACGGCGGACGAACTGCTTGCCGCGCCGCTGGACTGGTTCGAGTCCGAGCGGGCCGCGGTCGCGGACGTCGTGGCGCACGCGGCCGAGACGGGCCGGGCGCGGTACGCGTGGGCCCTGACGGAGAGCGCGGTGCCGCACTTCGAGACGCGCAACTACCTGGAGGACTGGCAGCGTTGCGCCGACGCGGCCCTGTCCTCCGCCCGGCGCGTGGGCGACCGGGTGGGCGAGGCCACGACGCTGCGCCTGCTGGGCTCGCTCGCCATCTACCAGCGGCGCTACGAGCAGGCCGAGGGTTGGAACATGGCCGCTCTGCGAATCCTGCGGGGCAGCGACGACGTCCACGGGGCGGCGCTCGCCCAGCGGAACCTGGCGATGTGTGCCAGGCTCCAGGGGGACTGGGACCGGGCGCTGGAGTTCTGCCGGGCCGCGCTGGAGGGCTTCTCCGAGGTGCGCGACACCCGCAACCAGGCCCATCTGCTCGGCTATCTGGCGCAGATAGAACTGGACCGCGGACAAGTGGGGCAGGCGCTCCCACTGGCCGTGGAGGCGGTGGCGCTCAGCCGGCGGTCCGGGTCGGTGCGCGCGGAGACGCAGAACCTCTACCGGCTCGCGGAGGCGCGACTGTGCGCGGGCGAACTGGACGACGCGGCCCAGTCCTTCCACGAGGTGCTGCAGTTGTCCCGCAAGGAGGGCGACCGGGTCGGCGAGGCACACGCGCTGCGCGGACTGGGCGAGACGCAGTGGAGCCAGGGCCTGCTCCCGGCGGCCGAGAGCACGCTGAGGCAGGCCCTGGAGATCACTGAGGAACTGTCCGACCGCTTCCTGTACGCGCGGGTGGAGACCGATCTGGGCTGTGTGGAGGCGCTGGACGGCCGGCACTCGGCAGCGGCGGAGAGGTTCGAGCGGGCTCATGCCGCGCTCGGCGAAGTCGGGGCCCAGCCCTGGCGGGAAAGGGTCTTGAGGCTGCTCGCCGCGCTGCGCGGCGGGCCGGGCGGGGCGGGTGCTGCCGCGGTCCCCGGGACGGAACGATGCTTCACACCCGGGACGTTGCGGCTGCTCCTGGCGGACCGGTCCGACTGAGCCGGTCCCGGAGGGTTCGGGGACTCAGCCCCAGGGCATGTCGTCGTCGGAGGCCGCGGTCGGCCCCGTCGGTTCGACGATGCCCCAGGGCATGTCGTCGGCGTTCGCGACCGTCGTGGAGTGCCCGGTGAAGCCCAGTCCGGCGCCGGCGCCCGTGATGAGCCCCGCCAGTACGAACAGACCGGCCATCGTCGCCCGCTTCGCCGTCCGAGTGCTGCGCATTGCGATTCCCCCTCATCGGTGGACCGTCATTGCCGCTTGCTGCGGTACGAACGGACAGTAGGGACGCCTCCTTTCGATCCCTTGTCCCACCGATTTCACGCGTCGGGACCCCCGTGAAACCGACACGATATCGAGAAAATAACGCACCCCTCTAGCGTCGTTCCCAGATTCTTCGCGTGAATCACGAACGGGGCTGCCATGGAATTCCGAGTGCTCGGGCCGGTCGAGGTCCGCCGGCACGGGAGCAGAGTGCCGCTCTCCGGCACCAAGCTGCACACCGTGCTGGCAGCGTTGCTGATGTCCCGCGAGGAGGTCGTCTCCGACGACCGGCTGAGCCGGCTGCTCTGGGGCTGGACACCGCCCGCCACCGCGAGCGCCCAGCTGTACACCTATGTGTCGAGGCTGCGGAAAATCCTGGGCGACGACATACTCATCGACCGCAGGCCACCCGGATATGCCATGGCCATAGGCAATTCCTCGCTCGATCTGATCGAATTCCAGGAACTCGACCGGGAGGGCCGGGAAGCGCTTTCCGCGCAGGATCACGAAAGGGCGGGAGATCTTCTCCGGGGCGCCCTCGCGCGCTGGAACGGCCCTCCGCTGGCCAACACCACGGACCATCTCGCGGCCGCCGAGGCCCCCTGCCTGACGGAGGCACGCGCCGTCACCCTGGAGAACCGGATCGCCGCCGACCTCGCGCTCGGACGCCACGAGGAGATCACCGTCGAACTCACCGGCCTCGTTGCGGAGTTCCCCCTGCGGGAGCGCATCCGCTGCCAGCTGATGACCGCGCTGTGCCGCTGCGGACGGCAGGCCGACGCGATCCACCTCTACCACCACGGCCGCGCGGTGCTGGCCGAGGAACTCGGCGTCGACCCGGGCGAGGAACTGCAGGCCACCTACCGGGCGCTGCTGGACGGCTCCCTGGTGCGGCATCCCCGGCGGGCCGGCGCCCCGGCGGCGTCGGAGCCCGGCGGCCGCCGCCAGGGCGAACGGGAGACCCACGGCGTGCCCGCCACACTGCCCCCGGACACGGTGGACTTCACGGGCCGCGAGCGCGAACTGGAACTGCTGTCCCGGGCCCTCACCCCGGACGCGTCCGCGGCGGACCGGCCCCGCCGGGTTCTGGTGACGGGAATGGCCGGCGTCGGCAAGACCGCGCTCGCCGTGCACGCGGCGCACCGCTGCAAGCGGCACTTCCCCGACGGACAGCTGTACGCCGACCTGCGTGCTCCGGACGGCACCGCGCGGCCGGCCGGCGGGGTGCTGGTGCAGCTGCTGCGGGCACTGGGGCTCGCCCTCGGCTCGGGCGTGGCCGACGACACCGACGAACTCGTCCGTCTCTACCGGGAGCGCACCGGCGGCAGGCGGCTGCTCGTTCTGCTGGACAACGCCGCGAGCGCGGCGCAGCTCGGACCGCTGCTCCCCAACACCCCGGAACCGGCCGTCCTCGTCACGGGACGCACCGCGCTACCCACCGTGGCCGGGGCCCACACCGTGGCCCTCGATCCACTGGAGGACGGACCGGCGCTCCAGGTACTGGCAGCGGCAGCGGGGCCGGAGCGGATCGCCGCCGCCCCCGGTGCGGCGGCGGTCATCGTGGAGCACTGCGCGGGGCTGCCGCTGGCGCTGCGCATCGCGGGCACGCGGATAGCGGCCCGGCCGCACTACGCGCCGGACCGGTTCGCCCGGCGGCTGGCGGACCCCGACACGCGGCTGCGGGAACTCCACTCGGGCGACCTGGACGTGCAGGGCGCGCTGCTCGCCTCCTGGCGGGCACTGCGGCCGGACGCCCGCCGGGCGTTCCCGGACCTCGGCGGCATGGGCCCGGAGCCGTTCCCCGCGGTGCGGGCCGCCGGGTTGCTGGGGCTGCCCGAGGGGGAGGCCGAGCTGCTGCTGGAGGCCTTGGCGGACGAGGCGCTGCTGGAGGTGAGCGGCGCCGACGAGTGGGGCCGGCCCTGCTACGTGTTCCACCCACTGGTGCGGCTCTTCGCCCTCTCCCTTCCGGACGACCGGGCGCAGGGCGCGCCGGCCGGACGGTTCCGTGGGGGCGTAACCGGTGGCTAACCGGCGCGGCCTACCCTCGCTCCGCCCGGCGGAGCGGTGACGCCTCTGCAGTCCCGGCCTAATGAATTCCCTTCAGAGCGAGTGGAGTTGGACCATGACCGAGCTCTTGCACGGCCCCGCCGACAGCGCCGTCCCCTTCCCCATGACCGAGACGCAGCAGGCGCTGATGATCGGGCGGGGAGAGGGCGTCGAGCTGGGCAGCATCGGCTGCTACGGGTACTTCGAATGGGAGCGCGAGGACCTGGATCCGGAGCGGTTCGCCGCCGCCTGGCGCCGGGTCGTCGCCCGTCACGACATGCTGCGTGCCGTCGGCCGCTCCGACGGCGCGCAGCACGTGCTCGCGGAGCCTCCCCCGTACGAGACACCGGTGCTGGACCTGCGCGGGCTCACCGTCGACGAGGCCGAGAAGCGGCTCGTCGAACTGCGCGAGGAGATGAGCCACCGGGTGTTCCCGGTGGGCAGCTGGCCGCTGTTCGACCTGAGGATGGTGCTGCTGCCGGGCGAGGGGAGCCGGGGCCGGGTCCATCTGGGCATCGATCTGCAGGTGCTGGACGCCTCCAGCGCCTTCCAGGTGCTCTTCCCGGACCTGATCGACCTGTACGAGGACCCCGGGGCCGAACTGCCCGAGCCCGGCCTCACGTTCGCCGACTACGCTCGCTGGCGTGCCGACGTGATGCCCGGCACGGAGGCGTTCCGCGCGGCCCGTGACTACTGGCTGGAGCGGGTCCCCGAGCTCCCGCCGGCGCCTTCGCTGCCGAAGGGCGGGGGCGGTGGGGCCGGGGTCCGCTTCGAACGGCACGAGCACCGGCTGTCGCCCGCGGACTGGGAACGTCTCAGGAACGTGGCGCGGGAGGCGGAGGTCTCCCCGTCGGTACTGCTCACCGCCGCGTTCGCCGAGGTGGTCCGCTGCTGGGCGGAGGAGACCGACTTCACCCTGAACTACCCGGTCTTCGAGCGTCCCCGGGTGCACGAGGACATCGGTTCGGTGCTGGGGGACTTCACCAACGCCGTGCTCCTCGCCGCGGACGGTTCGGGCGCGACCTTCCTCGACCGGGCGAGGGCCCTGCGCGACCAGCTCGGCCGGGACATGGAGCACGGTGCGTTCAACGGCGTCCGGGTGCTGCGCGAACTGACCCGGCTGCACGGTGCCGGCGCGCAGGCCGGGATGCCGGTGGTCGTCACCAGCCTGCTGGACTACCCGGCCCGCCGCCCGGTCACCGACCTTGGGCACGAGGTCTATTCGATCTCGCAGACCCCGCAGGTGTCCCTCGACGTCCAGTTGCGCGAACTCGGCGGGGAACTGCGGATCATCTGGGACTACGTCGACGGCGCCTTCGCGCCCGGGTTCACCGCGGCCGCGTTCGGGGCGTACGTCTCCCTCGTCCGGCGCCTCGTGGAGGAACCGCAGAGCCTGCGCAGCCGGCGCTTCGACCTGATCCCCCCCGCCGAACGCGAGCTGCGCCGCCGGGTCAACGACACGGCGGGCCAGATCCCGTACATCACCCTGCACGAGCTGTTCGCCGAGCAGGCCGCCCGCACGCCGGACGCCGAGGCGGTCGTGGACGCCGGTCGGCGGCTCAGCTACGCGGAACTCGCCTCCTACGCCTGGCGGATCGGCCGCAGACTGCGGCAGCACGGCGCGAAGCCGGGCGAGCTGATCGCCGTCGTGATGGAGAAGGGCTGGGAACAGTACGCCGCGGTCTACGGGATCCTGGCGTCCGGCGCGGCCTATCTGCCGCTCGACGCCTCCCTGCCTCCCGAGCGCCTGCGCAGGCTCCTGGCCCACGCCGGAGTGGACAAGGTGCTCACCCAGTCCCGGCTGGATTCCCGGATCGGCTGGCCGCCGAACGCCCACCGCTACCGCGTCGACGAGGACTTCGAGATCGGCGACGCCGGACTGCCGGAGGTCGCGCAGACCCCGGCCGACATGGCGTACACCATCTTCACCTCCGGTTCGACGGGTGAGCCCAAGGGCGTCATGGTCGACCACATCGGTGTCGTCAACCTGATCCGCGACGTGGCCCGGCGGTTCGGGGTGGACGGCGCCGACCGGCTGCTGGCCGTCTCCGGACTGCACTTCGACGCATCGATCTACGACGTGTTCGGCGTGCTGACGCAAGGAGGCACCGTCCTCGTCCCGCCGCCGTTCGAGCACGCCGAGCCGGACGTGTGGGCCGACCTGGTGTCCGCGGAGCGCGTCACGCTGTGGAACTCCGTGCCGGTACTGATGGAACTCCTCGTCGGCGAGGCGGAGGTCCGGGAACGGCGCGGCGGCGGACGCCCCCTGGAGTCCCTGCGTCTCTCGGTGCTCTCCGGCGACTGGATCCCGCTGACCCTGCCGGACCGGTTGCGCGCCCAGAGCCCCCGCGTCCAGGTGGTGGGCTCGGGCGGCCCGACGGAGACGATCTGCTGGTCGCTGTTCCAGCCGATCGGCGAGGTCGACCCGGCCTGGTCCAGCATCCCTTACGGCAAGCCCATCACCAACCAGCGGTACTACATCGTGGACGGCTCCGCCCACGAGCGCCCGCTGGGCGTGGTCGGCGAGATGGCCGTGGCCAGCGACGTCGGGCTGGCGCTCGGCTACCTGAAGAACGAGGAGCTGACCCGCAGCCGCTTCGTGGCACTGCCGGACACCGGTGAGCGGGCCTATCTGACGGGGGATCTGGGGCGCTACCTCCCGGACGGAAGCATCGAGATCCTGGGCCGGGACGACTTCCAGGTGAAGGTCCAGGGCCACCGGATCGAACTCGGCGAGATCGAGGCGGCGCTGCGGCAGGACGAGCGCGTCGCGGCGGCCGTGGTGGTCGCCCCCGCCAGCGCCCACGGCGTCCGGCGGTTGCACGCCTATGTCGTCGCCGGCCGGGAGGGCACGGGAGAGCAGATCCTCGCCCGGCTCTCGGAGCAACTGCCCGCGTACATGGTCCCCTCCGCGCTGACCGTGCTGGAGGAGCTGCCGCTCACCCGCAACGGCAAGGTGGACCGGTTGCTGCTCGCCTCCACCGCCGGCAGCCGCCAGGCCGCCGACGACTCCGCGGCGGCGGACGCGGCCGCGGAGCCGGGCGACGCGCTGGAGCTGGTGCTGTGCGCGGCCGTCGCCGACATCCTCGGCCTCGACCGGGTCGGCCCCGGCGACAACTTCTTCAAGCTGGGCGGCGATTCGCTGAGCGGAACCCGGCTGGCGGGCCTCCTCCAGGACCTGCTGGGGGTGCCCGTGCCCGTCAAGACGGTGTTCCGCACCCCCGTGCTGGCGACGTTGGCCGCGCGGATCGCCGCCGACGAGAAGCACGGCGCCGAGGCTCTGGCCGCGGCGGAGGCCCTCGGTGCGCTGCCGGACGAGGACGGTGCGGATCTCCCCGCCGGTACGCCGGACGTGCCCGGGGCCGCGGCCCGCGCCTGACCGACGACCACAGGAACTCCACGAGGGGACAGCCATGACGTTCACCCTGCCCGCGCCGCTGGGCGCCCCGGGCGCGTACGGTGCTCCGACGGCCGCGGGTCCGCGGCCGGAGACACCCGACATGATCACCTTCGCCGGACACGCCGCCACCAGGCTGCGCCGCACCGACGCCGTCCTGTACGAGCTGCTGAACCGCGAGGCGGACCGTCAGAACAACACGCTGATGATGGTCGCCGCCTCGAGCGTCGCCGACCCGTCCGTGCTGGCCTGCGGCGGAAGCACGCTCGGGAATCTCACCGCCGAGGGCTATCCGGGCGGGCGCTACCACGCCGGCTGCTCGGTCGCCGACGAGATCGAGCGGCTGGCGATCGAGCGGGCCCGTGCGGCGTTCTCGGCGCGGGACGCCATCGTCCAGCCGCACTCGGGGTCGTCGGCGAACCTGGCGGTGCTCACCGCCCTGCTCGCACCCGGCGACACCCTGCTGGGCCTGGACCTCGACTGCGGGGGGCATCTCACGCACGGCTCACCCGCCTCGGTCAGCGGCCGCTACTACAACGCCGTGGGGTACCGGCTCACCCCCGAGGGGCTGCTGGACTACGACCGGATCCGCGATCTGGCCCTCACCCACCGGCCCAAGCTGATCGTCTGCGGGGCGAGTGCCTACCCGCGCAGCATCGACTTCGCCCGCTTCCGGGAGATCGCCGACGAGACGAACGCCTATCTGCTCGCCGACATCTCCCACATCGCGGGCCTCGTCGCCGCGGGACTGCACCCGAGCCCCGTCGACCACGCCCACATCACCACCACCAGCACCTACAAGCAGCTGTACGGGCCGCGGGGCGGGCTGATCCTGCTCGGCCGTGACGCCGGCAAGTCCGGGCCCGAGCGCGGGACGCTCGCCTCGACCATGCGCCGCGCGGTGTTCCCGTTCACCCAGGGCACTCCGGACCTCGCGTCGATCGCGGCCAAGGCCCGGGCCCTGGACTTCGTGGCGGGGCCCGAGTTCGCCGAGCTGGCCAAGCGGCTGGCGGACGGCGCCCAGGCGATCGCCGAGCGGCTGTCCGAACGCGGCCTGCGCCTGGTCACCGGCGGGACGGACACCCACATGGTGCTCATCGACCTGCGCCCGGCCGGTCTGACCGGGGACGTCGCCGAGCAGGCCCTGGAGTCCTGCGGCATCGTCGTCAACCGCAACCGCGTCCCGGGCGACACCACGCCCGTGCGGACCACCGCCGGACTGCGGCTGGGCAGCAACACCCTGGCGGCACGCGGCATGGACCGCAACGCGGCGGGCGAGTGCGCGGACCTGGTCGCGGACGTCCTCGACGCGCTGCGGGCCGGCTCCGGAGTGCTCCCGGTCGAGGCGCGCGCGGCGGCGCGGGCACGCGTCGACGCACTGTGCGCCCGCCACCCGCTCCCGGGGTACGGGTCGTGACGTTCAGCGGCTTCCCGCCCTCGGCACCGCGCCTGTACGAGGCACTCGCCGCCGACAACTCCAAGGAGTCCTGGCGGGCTCGTCATCGCGCGGTGTACGAGCGGGACGTCCGGGCGCCCATGGAGGAGCTGGCCGGCGAACTGTCGGCGCGCTTCGCCGAGTACGCGGGAGGGGTGCGTCTGCTCGGCCCGGTCCGGGACACCCGGATGTCCCACGACAAGTCCCCGTACAAGACGTACCAGGGCGCGTACCTGGACGTGCTGCCCGCGCTGGGCTTCTGGCTGCATCTGGACCGGGAGGGGCTGTACGCCTCCGGGCGCTGGTACCCGTACGGGGGCGCCGAGGTCGCCCGCTACCGCGCCGCCGTCGAGGAGGAGGACGGCGGCGCGGAACTGGCCGCGATCACCGACCGGCTGACCGGCCTGGGGTTCACGATCGGCGGGGACCGGCTCACCACCCGGCCACGGGGCGTGCCGGCGGACCACCCCCGACTGGAGCTGCTGCGGCACCGGAAGATCGACGCCGGACGGCGGCTCGGACCGGGCCCCTCGCTCGGTTCGGCCGCCGCCGGAGCCTTCGTCCGGGAGACCTGGGAACTGGTGCGGCCGCTGCTGGACTGGGCCGCGGTCCGCGGGCTGACACCGCGACCGCGAGGCACACAAGGAGCTGACACGCCGTCATGAACATGGAGCCCGTCGATCTGCGCAGCGACACCGTGACCCGTCCGACCCCCGCGATGCGCCGTGCGATGGCCGTCGCCGAGGTCGGCGACGACCTGTTCGGGGAGGACCCGACCGCCCGAGCGCTGGAGGACCGCCTGGCCGGCATGTTCGGCTTCGGCGGCGCCCTGTTCGTCCCGTCGGGCGTGATGGCCAACCAGATCGCGCTGCGTCTGCTCGCTGCGCCCGGACAGGAGGTCGTCTGCGACGCCGAGGCCCACATCCTGGCCCACGAGGAGGGCTCGCCCGCCCGGTACGGCGGGATCCAGACGCGCACCGTCCCCGGTGAGCGGGGACTGCTCGGGGCCGAGGAGCTGGAGGGCGTCCTGCGTCCGGGCAACGCCTACACCGTCGGCACCCGCGCGGTGGCGCTCGAGCAGACCCACACCCGCGCGGGCGGCACCGTGTACCCCGTGGAGACACTGCGCGCGATCCGGCGGCTGACCGCGAGCGCCGGGGCGTCGGTGCACATCGACGGCGCCCGGATCTGGAACGCGCACACCGCGACCGGAACGCCGCTCGCGGAGTACGGGGCCCCGGTGGCCGACACCCTGTCGGTGTGCCTGTCGAAGGGGCTCGGCGCCCCGGTCGGCTCCGTTCTGCTCACGGCCGCCGAACGCCTTCCCAGGGCGCGGTCGTTGCGGCACGGTCTGGGAGGAGGCATGCGGCAGTCGGGGATCCTGGCCGCCGCGGGCCTGCACGCGCTGGACCACCACCTGGAGCGCATGGCCGAGGACCACACCCACGCGGCCCTGCTCGCGACGGGGCTGCGGGACGCCGGATGCGCGGTGCGTCCGCAGGAGACCAATGTCGTCCTCGTCGACACACCGGACGCCGAGGAGGTCGTGGCCGGGGCGGCCCGGGAGGGGGTCCTGGTGACCGCGCCCGGTCCACGGACGGTCCGGCTCGTCACACATCTGGGTGTCGGGCGACAGGCGTGCCGTCGTGCCGCGGGGGTCCTGGCGTCCCTCATGGGCGAGGGTCGCCGGACGAGGGGCGTTCCCGCGACCGCGGGACACGCACAGCAATGGAAAGAGAGCGAAGTAGCCTGATGAGTTGGGAAGTTCTGCCGGCGACCGCCGAGCGATGGGACGACGTGCGAGCGGTCCTGCAGCCGCGCAAGAGCGCGCACACCTGCTGGTGCATGGCCTGGCGGCTGACCACCGGCGACTACGGGCGGATGACCGCCGACGAGCGGGGCGCGCACCTGGGCTCCCTCGTCGAGGCGGGGGATCCGCCCCCCGGAGTGCTCGGCTATCTCGACGGGGAGGTGGCCGGCTGGTGCAACGTGGCGCCGCGCAAGCACCTGGACCGGCTCACGTCGTCGAAGACGATCACCCCCGTCGACGACCTGCCGGTGTGGTCCGTCACGTGCTTCGTCGTGCGCAAGGAGTTCCGCGGCAAGGGCGTCGCGTCCCGTCTGCTGGAGGGCGCGGTGGAACACGCGCGGGTCAACGGCGCTCCCGCGGTGGAGGGTTACCCCGTGGATCCGGAGGGCGGCCGGGTGAACGCGACGCTCGCCTACGTCGGCACGATGGAGATGTTCGAGCGGGCGGGCTTCCACCGGGTCCGCAGGACCGAGGCCAAGAGCGACAAGCGCTATCGCTGGGTGATGCGCCGCGACCTGGACTGAACGTCCCGTGGCGCCGGGGCCCCGACTGCCGGCGGGCCCCGGCGCCACGGGAGCGGGCCGGCGGGGACGGCCAGGGGCCAGGGGCTCCCGCCCGGTGCGGGAGCCCCTCCCCGTGCCTCTCCTCATGCGGTGTGCGCGGCGATGTCCCACAGCTGGGTGGGACGTCCGCAGCGCAGTGCCTCCCAGGCGGCCCGCCGGTAGCACCCGGCCACCGATCCGTCCCTGACCAGGCCGGAGGCCCCGTGCAGATGGACCGCGTCACGGGTGACGTCCAGCGCTGTCTCCGCGGTCAGGGCGATCAGCCCCGCCGCGTCGCCGGGGCCGAGCCGGTTCTCGTCCAGGTCCTTGGCGGCGTCTCCGACCGCCCAGCGCACCGCGTCGAGACGGGCCAGGAGACCGGCGACCCTCAGCCGCGGCCCCTGGTGCCTCACCAGTGCCTGGCCGAACTGCCGGCGGCTCCTGATGCGGGAGACGACGGCCGTCAGCGCGGCCGCGGTGATGCCGGCGAGCAGCGACGCCTGGTGGACGGCGGCGCGCAGACCCGCCCGGGCCAGCGCCTGCTCGGCCGCGATGCCCCGCAGGACGACGGATCCCGCCGGTATCCGGGCTCCGTCGAGGACGGCGCCGGAGACCGCGCCGCCGCCGTGGTCGCGGAGCGCGCGCAGTTCGACCCCGGGGGCCGACGGGTCGACGAGGGCGACGC
This sequence comes from Streptomyces sp. WMMC940, assembly GCF_027460265.1. NCBI lineage: Bacteria > Bacillati > Actinomycetota > Actinomycetes > Kitasatosporales > Streptomycetaceae > Streptomyces > Streptomyces sp. WMMC940. The sequence goes on along the minus strand of NZ_JAPZBC010000001.1, from coordinate 6,824,741 downwards.
ACGGCCCGTCCGGCCCGGAGGCCAGGACGAGCAGCGAACCGGGCTCGACACCCGCGGCGAAGGGCCCCGCGGAGCCGGTCAGCACGACACCGCCGTCGTCACCGTCGGGTTTCCAGGTGATGCCGGGTGGAACGGAACCGCGCGGGTCGGGCAGCCGGCCCGGCACGGCGACGGGGTGCGAGCCGTCCCGCACCCGGTCGAGCAGGCCGTCGAGGCACTCCGGGGCGAGCGGACCGAGCCCGGACAGCAGGTCCAGCGCGAGGAAGGTGTCGGTGAGCGGCACGGGTTGCATCGCGTTGCCGCCCTCTTCGCAGACCATGGCGACGACGGCCTGGCCGAGGTCGAGGCCGTCCATGGCGATGGGCAGGGCGAACTCCCAGGCCCCCACGCCCGTCAGGGCCTCCCACGCGCTGGTGGGCGTGGCGGCGTCGATCTCCAGGCCCTGCCGAACGGTGAGCCGGAGCTGCCGGAAGAGGGAGTCCTCGTCCTCGCGCTCCCGCCACCGCTCCACGGGTGGCCTGCCGTCCGCCGTCCGTTGTACTGCGCTTGTCAAGGCCGTACCTCCGCCCCTGAGTCGAGACGCAGCCGGGCCAGCGTCTCGAGCATCATCTCGGCGGTGCCGCCCGATATCCGCATCCCGGGGGCTTCCCGCAGCGCCGAGTCCAGTGGATGTGCCACCCCGTCGGTACCGGGGTCGTCGAGGGTCATGCTGTGGTCGCCGTCCAGTTCGGCGGCCCACCAGGCGACCTCCGCGGCGAGTTCGGTGGTGTACCACTTGGCGGCCGCCGCCTCGTCCTCGTTGAGCTCGCCGCGGTCCAGCCGGGTCAGCACCCGCCGTACGAGCGTGCCCGCGGCCAGGAGGCGGGCGTTGAGCTTGGCCAGGCCGATCTGGTCGTGCTGGCCGGACTGCAGCCGGTCGGTGTGGGCTTCGAGCCGTTCCACCGCGGCGCGGTACCAGCGCAGGGCCTTGACGTAGTAGTCGAGTCCGGTGCGTTCGAAGGCGAGCGTCTTGACGACGATCGCCCAGCCCTGGCCCGGCTCGCCGACCACGTCGTCCGCGGTGACGGCCACGCCGTCCAGGGTGACCTCGTGGAAGGCGTCGTCCCCGATGCCGGGGACGGCGGTGATCGTCACACCCTGCTGGGCCAGGGGCACCAGGAACAGGGTGAAGGCGTCGTTCTCGGCGCGCGCGAGGCACAGGCCGTAGTCGGCGAGGCCGGCGAACAGCGAGTGGACCTTCGTGCCGTAGAGCTTGTACCCGCCGTTGCCGTCGGAGACGGCGCGGGTGGACAGGATGTTCAGGTCGGAGCCGGCCTGCGGCTCGCTGAAGAGCACGCAGCCGAAGGCGGTCCCGGCGGCGAAGCCCGGCAGATGACGGGCTTTCATGGCGGCGCTCGCGACGTTGAGGAGGGTGGACCCGACGATCTGCACGGTCAGGGTGTGCAGCAGGTCGGGCACGTCGTGCATCGCCAGTTCCTCGACGAGCACGGCGGCGGCGACCTGGCTGACTCCCCGGCCGCCGTACTCCTCGGGCCACTGCGGGGCGAGCAGTCCCGCGTCGCCGAGGGCCCGGTGGACGGGACGGGGATCCCTGCTGCGCCGGGCGGCGGCGACGGGTGCGGACACCAGGACGTCATGGATCTCCTCGCGGAGGGCTCGCATGGGTGTGCGGGGCGCACCCTCACCGGAGCGGACGAGGCCGCAGTCGGCGGGTGCCCGGTAGAACTCGGTGGTGAGCAACGGTTACTCCCAGGGGCTAGGGCGCGTCAGAGGGTGGTCCCGGGGGACGCGGCGGCACGGGCGAGGACCTCCTCGACTCCGCCGAGCAGCGCGGTCACGTCCTCGGGACCGGCGGCCCTGCGGTTGAACTCGGCCGTTCCGCCGATCTCGCCCCCGCGTTCGACCAGGCCGACGCAGGCCAGGGTGGCGGCGGGGTCGGTGCTGTACAGCTCGAGGTGGTGGGCGGGCGGACCGGGAAGCTGGCCCACCTCGATGCCGGGCAGGCCGAGGGGGACGGCGGGATAGTTGTGGAGGGCGAACAGGACGCCGTACGGCTGCGTCCCGCCGGTGAAGAGCTCGTCCACGGGCAGCCGTTGACGACTCAGCCCGTCGGCGACCGCCGTGCGGGTGCGGTGGAGCAGTTCCACGAAGGAGGGGCGGCCGGAGAGGTCGATCCGGATCGGCACGACCGTGGTGAACTGTCCGACGGCCCCCTCGAGCGGCCCGGCGAAGCGGCCCGCCGCCGGCGTGCCGACGACGGCCTCCGTGGTCCCGTCGCGCCGGGCCAGGACGACGGCGAGGGCCGCGACGAGCGTCATGAAGGGGGTGGCGCCCTCGGCGGCTCCCAGAGCCAGTCCCTCGGCGAGCGAGCTGCCCGGCCCGCGGTCCAGGCGTACCGGGACATGGCCCCGCTCGAAGCCGCCGGGTGCCCCCCGCGCCGGTGTGGTCCCGGCGAACGCTGCGCGTCGGTCCGCCAGTTCGGTGGCACCGTCCGGGGAGGCGAGCCAGCGCCGCTGCCAGTCCGCGTAGTCGGGGAACTGCAGCTCGGGCGGGGCGAGGCTCCCGGGGCCCTCGCGGTAGCCGGTGGCGAGGTCGTCCAGGAACACCCCCGACGACCAGCCGTCGAAGACGCCCAGGTGCGAGGCGAGGACGAGGACGTGGTCGTCCTCGCCGAGCGTCAGCAGGCGGAACGCGCTGGTGCGGCCGCTCTCCAGGGACAGCGGTGTCGCGGCGCTCTCGGCCAGCTGGGCGCGTACGGCGTCCCGCCGCGCCGCGGCCGTGCGGTGCGTCAGGTCCGTGCGGGTCAGGCGCAGGCACGGGTCCTCGTCCACCGTCAGCAGCGGTCCGCCGCCGTCCGCGGGCTCGGTGATCCGGCAGCGCAGTGCCTCGTGGCGGGCCAGTACACCGGTGAGCGCCTCGCGCAACCGCCCCGTGTCGAGTCGTCCGGTGAGCCGTACGGCGTGCGAACCGGTGCCGCTGCCACCCGCGGTGCCGAGCCGCTCGCGCCTCAGGAGCCGGGCCTGGAGAGCGGTGGCCGGCACGGGCCCCGCGCCGGAGCGCGGAGCCGGCCGGGCGGGGACGGGGCTCCGGGCCGCGAGCAGCATCCGAGCGAGCTCCCGCTTGGCCTCCGGCAGGGCGGCGAGGGCCCGGTCGACCCCGGTGGCCGCGTCGGCGGTCATCGCCCGCCGTCCGGGTTCTGCAGCGAGTCGAGCAGCGCTGCGGCCTCCTCGTCGCTCATGTTCTCGATCTGGTCGAACACCGCCAGCAGCCGGTCCTGCTCGCCGGCCGCCTCGGCCCGGGCGGTGCGGACGAGGTCGGCGAGTCCGGCGACGGTCGGGCGGCTGAAGAAGTCGGCCAGCGCGATGTCGATGCCGAAGACGGCGCGGACCCGTGAGACGACGATCGTCGCCTGGAGCGAACTGCCGCCGAGTGCGAAGAAGTCGCCTTCGACATCGGGGCTCGTCCACTCCAGCAGCGGGGTGAGGATGTCGCGGCAGATCTGCTCCTCGACCGCGTCGCGCGGGGCGGTGCCACCGACGGCCTGGTCCACGGGCAGCGGCAGCGCCGCGACGTCGACCTTGCCGTGCGGGGTGAGGGGCAGATCGTCCAGGACGACGACCACCGGCACCATGTAGCCGGGCAGCCGGGAGGCGGCGTAGGCCCGCAGCCCCTCGGCATCGGCGACCTCGGAGGCGTACCCGCCGGCCTGTTCGACGGTGACGTACGCGGCGAGGACGGGTTCGCCCCCGGCGCCGGGCCGGGCGACCGCGACGGCCTGCTGCACGGAGGGGTGGCCGAGGAGCACGGCCTCCACCTCGCCCGGTTCGATGCGGTGGCCGCGCAGCTTCAGCTGCCGGTCGGTGCGGCCGAGGAACTCCAGGTTCCCACCGGGGAGCCAGCGCACGAGATCGCCGGTGCGGTACAGCCGTTCGGTCTCCGGACCGTCGGCGTAGGGGTTGGTGACGAACCGTTCCGCCGTCAGTTCGGGCCGCCCGAGGTAGCCTCGGGCGACGCCGGGTCCGGCGACGCACAGTTCGGCCGGTACTCCGGGCGGTACGGGGCGCAGTCGCTCGTCGAGGACGAACGCCTGGTGGCCCGGCATCGGGCGGCCGATGGGCGGATTGCGGTCGTAGCTGCCGGCACAGTCCATGAGGGTGACGGCGACGGTGGCCTCGGTCGGGCCGTAGCCGTTGACGAACCGCCGCTCCCCCGCCGTCCATTCGGCGACCAGCTTGCCGGGGAACGCCTCACCGCCGACGGAGACCAGCCGCAGGTCGGGCAGGCGGGCCTGGTCCAGCAGGGGCAGCAGGGCGGGCGGCAGTTCGGCGACGGTCACCGCGTCGTCGCGCATCCGGGCCGCGAGGAGGGCCGGGTCGCGGCGCTCGTCGTCGGTGGCGATGACGAGTTCCCCGCCGGACAGCAGGGTGGTGAAGACCTCGAAGACGGAGACGTCGAAGGTGAGCGGGGCGAAGTGCAGGACGCGGTCGCCGGTGCCCATCTCGTACGCGCGGGCGATCGTGCGGGAGAAGTGGGTGACCGAGCGGTGCTCGATCATGACGCCCTTCGGGGTTCCGCTGCTGCCCGAGGTGTAGAGCACGTAGGCGAGGTCGGCGGGGCTCGACGTCGGGGCCAGGGACGGCACTTCGCGCACCGGGGCCGTGGTGCCGGCCGTGACGAGCTCCAGCGGGACGGGCAGGTCGGCCCCGTCGTCGACGAGGGCGTGCCGGACGCCGGCGTCGGCCAGCACGGTCCTGGTGCGCTCGGCCGGGGCGGCCGGGTCGACGGGCAGGTAGTGGGCGCCGGCCTTGAGGATGCCGAGCAGGGCCGCGACCGCCGCCGGACCCCGCCCGAGGCAGACGGCGACCGGGTCGCCGTGCCGTACTCCCCGGTCGCGCAACCGGTGTGCGATGGCCTCGGACCAGCGGTCCAGGGCGGCGTAGTCCAGCGTCGTCCCGACGTGGCGGACGGCGACGGCGTCGGGCTGGATGGTGGCGCGCTCGCGGAAGGCACGGTCGAGGGTGGTGGTCCAGGCGGCCTCGTCGACGGGGCCGCCGCGGGACAGTTCACGGGCGTGCCGGGACGCCGCCGGCTCTTCCACGAGGCTGATCTCGCCGACGGGGAGGTCGGGGTCGGCGGCGACCTGCTCGATGACCCGGCGGAAGGCCGTCAGCAGCGCGGAGGCGGTGCCGTGGCGGTAGAGCGAGGTGTTGTACTCCAGGGACAGCTCCAGCCCGTCGTTCTCGCCGACCAGGAAGCTCATGTCGAACTTGGCGGCCCCGTCGTGCAGTTGCTCGACGGCGAAGTCCACGTCGGCGGACCGGGTGGTGTGCGCGCCCCAGCGGCCGAGCGAGGTGAACTCGATCTGGAACAGGGGGTGCCGCAGCGGGTCTCGGAGCGGCCGTACGGCATCGACGACCTGCTCGAAGGGGAGCTCGCTGTTGGTGAAGGCGTCCATGACGGTGCCCGCCGTACGGGAGACGAGCTCGCGGAAGGTGAGGCCGTCCCCCACCTCCGTGCGCAGGGTGATCATCTGGACGAAGCAGCCGATGACCCGTTCCAGGTCGGGGTGGGGGCGGGAGGCGCTGGCCGTGCCGACGACGACGTCCTCGGTGTGGGTCCAGTGGCGCAGCAGCGCGTTGAAGGCGGCGAGCAGGGTGGTGAAGACGGTGGTGTCGGAGCTCTCGGCCAGCGCCCTGAGCCGGTCCAACAGGTCCTGCTCCAGCCGCAGGCTCAGGCCGCGCCCGTCTCCGCGTGTCTCGGGGCTGCGCGGATGGTCGGGCATGACCTCGGTGGCCTCGGCGCCGGCGAGCAGCTGCCGCCACTTGTCGGCGAGCGCCCTGCGGTGCTCGTCGTTGTCGAGCTTGGCGCGCTGCCAGGCGGCGAAGTCGGCGTACTCGACGGGCGGGGAGGCCGGTTCCGGGCGCCGGCCCTGGGCCGCCTGGGCGTAGCAGGAGGTGAGCTCCTCGGTGAAGATGCGGGTGGAGCCCGGGTCCCAGACGACGTGGTGGACGACCCACAGCAGTACGTGCCGCTCGTCGGCGAGCCGCACCAGGTGGGCACGTACGGGCGGGGCGTCGGCCAGGTCGAACGGCGCCGACGCGCAGGACGCGGTGAGTTCGGCCAGCTCCCGCTCCGGGTCCTCACTCGCGCCCAGGTCGCTGGTCTGGACGCCGAGGACGAAAGCGGGCACGGGTTCCTGCCAGGGCACCCCGTCGACCTCGACGAGCCTGCTGTGGAGGACCTGGTGGCCGGCGACGACGGCGTTGACCGCCTCGTGCAGCGCGGCCCGGTCGAGCGGGCCGTCCAGCCGGACGGCGAGGGCTATGTTGTTGCGGGCCTTGCCGGCGCCCAGCCGGTCGACGAACCACATCTGCTCCTGCTGGAAGGAGGCGCGGGAACGTGTCCCGTGGTCGACGCGCCTGAGTTCGACGCGGTGGCCGACGCCCGCGGTCATCTGGTTGCGCATCCGGCCCAGCAGCCGGGAGCGCTGGCCCTGGGGCAGCCGGCCGAGCCGTTCGGCGAGGTCAGACATGGGTTCCTCCGTTGCGGTGCAGATCGGCCAGCAGCGCGGCGAGCCGGTCGGGCAGATGCTTGGCGAAGTAGTGGCGGCCGCCGGGGATCACGGCGAGCCGCAGTTCACGGGCGTATCGGCCCCACGCCCGGTGGCCCTGCTCATATCCCTGGGTGGCGTCGTCGGCGTCACCGACGACGCAGGTGAGCGGGGTGGTGAGCGGCCGTTCATAGCCCTGGGGCGTACGGGCGAAGAACCGGGCCGCCTCGGTCATGTCGTGGCGGACCATCCGCATCACGGCCGTCAGGTCGCTGTCGTCGAGGACGCCGTCGAAGCCGTCCATCGCGGTGAGGTAGGCGACGAGGTCGTCGTCGCTGGAGGTGCGTTCCATCTCCAGGGCGAAGTCGGGGTCGTCCTCGGGGAGCGCGGCCGCCAGGTGGAGCGCCACGGGCCGCAGACCGTCGCGTTCCAGCACACGCGTGGTCTCCAGGGCGGCGACGACGCCGGCGCAGTGGCCGTAGACCGCGAACGGCCCGGTGACGGTGCGGGCGATCTCCCGGGCGGCGAGTTCGGCGAACTCGGTGACGGGAAGCATGGGGCCAGGGGCGAGCGGGTCGTGGCCGGGCGGGGAGACGGCCAGCAGCTCCATGTGCGGCGGCAGTTCGGCCGCCAGTGGCCGGTAGGCGATGGCGTCACCGCCGCCGTGGGGGAAGCACACCAGGGTCAGGGCGGCCCCGTCGTGGCCGTCCCCGGAGGACAGCCGGTGCAGCAGCCGGTGCGGTTGCGTCCCGCCGCCGCTGCCGCCCAGTTCGGCGGCGCGGGCGGCGAGGCCCGCCGGGGTCGGGTTGCCGAACAGGTCCACCACGCGCAGCGCGTGGGCCTCCGGCAGGGCCTCGGCGACGGCCCGGACCGCACGTACGGCGGCGAAGGAGTCACCGCCGAGGGCGAAGAAGTCGTCGTCGGCGCCGACGTCGGCGAGTCCGAGGACATCCGCCCAGACGGCCGCGATCCGGCGGGCCGCGGGTGTTCCCCGGGCGGGATCCGCCGCCGCGCTGGGCGATCCGGCCGAGGGAGCGGCGGCGCGCGGATCGGGCAGGGCGTTGCGGTCGACCTTGCCGTTGGGGCTGAGCGGCAGCCGCTCCAGGGCGACGAGTTCGGCCGGCACGCAGTGCGGGGGCAGCACCGTGCCCAGCGCACTGCGCAGGGCGGCGGTGTCCGGGACCGCGCCGTCCTCGGGCACGACGTAGCCCACCAGGCGGGCGGAGCCGGCCGACTGCCGGGCGACGACGACGGCCTCGCGGACGCCGGGCTGGTCGCGCAGGGCGCCCTCCACCTCGCCGGGTTCGATGCGCAGCCCGTTGAGCTTGATGCGGAAGTCGGTGCGGCCGAGCAGCTCGACGGTGCCGTCGGGCAGGTAGCGGGCGAGGTCGCCGGTCCGGTAGAGCCTCTCGGTGCGTCCGGGCTCGAGTTCGACATGGACGAACTTCTCGGCGGTCAGCTCCGGCCGGTTGAGGTACCCGCGGGCCAGTCCGGTCCCGCCGAGGTGCAGTTCGCCGGGCACGCCGACCGGCACGAGCCGGTCCTCGGGGTCGAGGATGTAGGTGCGCTGGTTGGCCATCGGCCGGCCGTACGGCAGCTTCGTCCAGCCCGGCTCGACGCGGCCCACCCGGTACTCGACGGAGTGGATGGACGCCTCGGTCGCCCCGCCGAGCGCCGCGAACCGCAGCCCGGGGGCGAAGGCCCGGATCCGGTCGGGCTGGGTGACGGGGATCCAGTCGCCGCCGAGGAAGGCGGCGCGCAGTCCGGGCAGCGCGGGACCGGAGGCGTGCTCCAGCTGGTCGAGGAGCAGCCCGAGCAGCGCGGGCGCGGAGTTCCACACGGTCACGCCGTGGCGCTCGAGCAGTTCGGCCCAGTGCGCCGGGTCCTTGGCCGCCGCGGGGTCCGGCAGGACGACGGTGCCGCCGGCCGCGAGCATGCCGAGGGTCTCGTAGACGCTCATGTCGAAGCTCGGCGAGGAGAGGGCGAGGACGGCGTCGCCGGGGCCGATGCCGTAGGAGCGGTTGAGGTCGAGCAGGTTGTTGACGACCCCGCGGTGCTCCAGGGCGATCCCCTTGGGGGTGCCGGTGGAGCCGGAGGTGAAGATGACGTACGCGAGGTCGCGGGAGGTGACGGGGACCGCGGGACGGGTCGCGGGGAACGTCTCCAGTAGCGGCCGGTCGGCGTCCAGCAGGATCCGGTCGGTGCCGGGGCGGAGCGGCAGCCGGCCCACGAGTTCCGCGTCGGAGACGACGATGGGCGGTGCCGCGTCGTCGAGCAGCAGGCCCAGGCGCTCCTGCGGGTACTCGGGGTCGAGCGGGACGTAGGCGGCGCCCGCCTTGAGGACGGCGAGGATCGCGGTGATCAGTCCGGGGCCGCGGCGCAGGCACAGGGCCACGGTCCGGTCGGGGCGGGCGCCCGCCTCGGTCAGCCGGTGGGCGAGCCGGTTCGCGCGCTCCTCCAGCTCCCGGTAGGTGACGGTCCAACCGCCCAGGCCACCGCAGACCACCGCCGCGGCGTCCGGCCTGCGGTCGGCGTGCTCCTCGAACAGCTGGTGCAGGCAGGCGTCCTGGGGGAAGGGGGCCCTGGTGGCGTTCCAGTCGTCCAGCGCGGCGCGACGCTCGGCCCCGGTGAGCAGCGGGAGGTCGCGGAGAGGTGTCTCGGGGCGGTCGACGGCTCCTTCGAGGGTGGTGAGGAAGTTGCCCAGGAGCCGGTCGACGGTCGCGGGGTCGAAAAGGTCGGTGGGGTACTCCACGAGGGCGCGGACGGTGCTGCCGGCGTCGTGGACGCTGATCATCAGGTCGTACTTGGTGGCGCGGGAGGCGAAGTCGAGGGGTTCGGTGGCGAGTCCGGCGAGTCGGGGCGCGGTGTCGGGGGTCTCGTCGAGCAGGAACATCACGGAGGTGAGTGGTGGCCGGCTGGGATCGCGCGGCAGACCGGCCGTGTCCACGATCAGGTCGAACGGCAGTTCCTGGTGGGCGTACGCCTGCAGGGTGGTGTGCCGGGTCGCGCGGACGAGTCCGGCGAACGAGAGGTCTCCCGGGGCGCCGATCCGCAACGGCAGGGTGTTGACGAAGAAGCCGATGAGGTCGCTGAAGGCGGGGTGGTCGCGGCCGGACACGGAGGTGCCGACGACGATGTCGTCCTGGCCGGTCCAGCGGCGCAGGGTGGCGGCGAACCCGGCCAGCAGCGTCATGTAGAGGGTGGCGCCCTCTGACTTGCCGAACTCCCTCAGCCGGGCGATGAGCCGCGGGGGCAGTTCGATGTAGCGGGACGCTCCCGCATGGCCGAACACGGGGGGCCGGGGCCGGTCGGTGGGCAGGTCCACGGGGCTCGCGCCGGCGAGTTCCTCGCGCCAGAAGCCGGTGAGGCGCTCCAGCCGCTCGCCACTGATGCGGCGGCGCTGCCAGGCGGCGAAGTCCGCGTACTGGAGGGCGAGGGGGGACAGCGGTGGGGCCTGTGCCCCGGTACGGGCCGCGTAGGCGGACTCCAGTTCGGTGGTCAGCAGCCGCATGGACCAGCCGTCGGTGACGATGTGGTGCAGATTGAGGACGAGGACGTGGTCGTCGGCGGACATCCGGGCGAGCGAGGCGCGCAGCGGGACGTCCCCCGCGAGGTCGAAGGGAGCCGAGGCGTCCGCGTCGTAGAAGGCGCGGACGGCGTCCTCGTCGGGCAGTTCGGTCACCGGCAGAGGCAGCCGGTGCCCCTCCAGCACCCGGGGCACCGCCTCGGCCGCGCCCGGGACGTCCTCGTGGACGGTGCGGAGGATCTCGTGCCGGTCCACGAGGTCCTGGAGCGCACCGTGGAGGGCGGGGACGTCGAGGGAGCCGCGGATACGCGTGGCGACCGGCACGTTGTAGGCCGGGCTGCCGGGCTGGAGCTGGTCGACGAACCACAGCCGGCGCTGGGCGAAGGAGAGCACCGGCGGTTCATCCGGGTCCCGCGGTGCCGGGTCCGGGTCCTCCCTGGCTGCGGCGCGTCCCCCGTTGCGGCCCGCGAGGGCCTGGAACAGTGCCCGGCGGGACTTCGGCAGTGCGGCTATGCGTTCGGCGAGGGACTCGCTCACCTTGTGCCTCCGTGCGTGTGGTCGAGAGGAAGACGGCGGGGGGCGCGGGGGTGCGGATGCGCGCCGGCGGTACGTCCGCCGGTGCGGTGTGCGGCTGCGGAGCGGGGGCCGGCCGGGGCCGGCGCCCGCTCCGGTGCGCGGGGAGTCCTGGGGCGTGTTGCGCCCTAGGCGCGGATCTTGGTGTCGTCCCCGGCGGACGCGGCGGGCTCGGTTCCCGGGGTGTCCTGCGCCTCGGGGGCGTCGCCGCCCGGCATCTCCTTGATGGCGGCGACCGGGCCGCCGAGCAGTGTCAGACCGCCGATCGCGGTGATCGCTCCGGCGACGGCCAGGGCGCCGGTGAGGCCGAGCGCCTCGCCGAGCGCGCCGCCCACCAGGTAGCCGAGGGACAGGGCGCCGTAGACCGCCGAGAGGGCGGTGCCGCTGACACGGCCCATCTGCTCGTTGGGCGTGACGCCCTGGACCAGGCTGAGGACGTGGATGTCGAACATCGGGGACACGAAGCCGATGACGGCCTGGACCACGATCAGTCCGACGAAGCCGGCGACGGCGCCGCCGGTCGGGACCAGGATGTAGCCGGCGCCGAGGACGACCGCCGTCAGGACCAGGGTGCGGCCCAGGGTGAGCGCCTTGGAGACCTGCTCGGACAGCACCGCGCCGACGATCACGAAGACGGACATCACGGCGAAGGCCGCGCCCACCTGGCCGGGGCTCAGGTCGAGGACCTTGTAGGCGTACACGATCAGCAGCGCGTCGCCCATCGCGGCACCGAGGTTGACCACGACGTTGGCGGTGAACAGGCTGCGCAGGACGGGGGTTCCGAAGAGGGTCTTCAGGCCCTCCTTCATCTCGGCCTTGGCCGAGGCCTTCGTCTCCTCGACCCTGGCGCGGGTGTCGCGGTGCCGGATGAGGAGCAGGGCGACCAGCGAGACGAGGAAAGTCAGCGCGTCCGCGGTGATCGCGCGGGCGGCGCCGAGGAACTGGATCAGCGCGCCACCGGCGCCGGCGCCGACCGCTTCGGCGACGCTTCGGCTGATCTGGAGCTTGGTGTTGCCCTCGACGAGGTTCTCGGTGCCGATCAGCTGCGGCAGCCAGGACTGGTAGGAGACCTCGAAGAAGGCGGTCAGGATGCCGGTGGCGGCGGCCACGACGTAGACGTGCGTCATCGTGACGGAGTCGAGTGCGAAGGCCAGTGGGATGGTGCCCAGCGCCAGGAAGCGGCCGAGGTCTGCCACGATCATGACGGCGCGGCGCGAGACCCGGTCGGCGACGAGCCCGGCGACCGGAGCGAGCAGGAGGAACGGGAGGAAGCGCAGCGCGCCGAGCACGCCGACCTCGAACGCTCCCCCGTCGAGAAAGACGACCGCGAGGGTCGGCAGCGCGAGCAGCGAGATCTTGTCACCGAAGTTGCTGACGGTCTGCCCGAACCACAGGCGGTTGAAATCGGAATGCCGACCGAGTGCCATGTCGACGCCCTTTTCTGATCGGGGACGGAATTGTCGGACGGCATTGAAGGTAGGGACGCGCGGTTAGTGCCCGGTTACGAATCCGGGCGGTTGGAGACCGGGCGTAGAGAGCGTGTGAGAACCGTTGTAGAACCGTGCGAGATCGGCGCCCTCACGGGCGATCCCGGCCTCGATCTCCTCCGTCGCGGCCTCGTCCGCCGCCACCGCCTCCGGCGGTTCTCCGCCGGCGAAGGGCTCGACCACCGGCCCGCTGCCGTGCCTGCCCCCCGACCAGGTGCCCACCGCCCAGCCGTCGACCATGACGGTCGCGCGGATGATCCCGCCCCCCGGCCAGACGCGGCGCTCATGTGCGGCGGGCACCGACAGTTCCCTGCCCCGGTATCCGACAAGGTAGTTGTCGAAGGCCGGCAGCAGCCGCACATCGCCTCGGGGAATTTCCTCCGCGTTTTCCCGAGTAGGTTCTCCCGCGGCCGCCCAGGCTCTTTTGCACACGGTGGCGCGCAGCCCCGACCAGTGCGCGAAATCGGCCGCGTCCGAGGGTCCGTGTGCCAGCCGGTAGCGGCGGGCCAGTTCCCTCTCCGCGGCCTCCCCGGAGAAGGGCGGCGGGCCGTCCGACGGCAGCCAGTCGTCGAGGAGGACGAACGTCGCCTCGCCGTCGCGCTGGGGCCCGTGGCAGATGAGCCCGGACAGCGCGGCGCGCCGGATGAGGTGGAACGCGGACTGGCCTTCGGATGCGACGCCCAGGGTGGCGAGGCGTTCGGTGAGTTCGGCCCGGGTGAGCGGTCCTTCGCCGTCGACGGCGTTCACGATCAGCCGGGACGCACGGTCGCACAGGGGCTCGTCCAGGCCGAGTTCCCGCAGCCGGCGGGCGCCGAGGGCCAGGTGGACGGGCCCGAGCAGTCCGAGCAGCCAGCGGGCGTCGGCGGCCGGGACGAGCTGGAGCGTCCCACGCATGAACCAGCCCCGTACGGCGGTCCGTTCGGAGTCGGTGGCGCGCCGTACGTCCTCGGCGGTCAGGCCGCCGACGCGGGCGCGCAGGCCGAGAGCGGCGGCGCCGAGGTCCTGTGCCTGGACGGCCACGACCCGCTCCAGGGCGCCGGCGACCGTCTTCTCACGGGCCCGGCCCCCGATCGCCTGTGCGTGTGCTCTGAGCAGCCGGTCGGCGGTTCGTCGTTCCACAGTTCCTCAGTCTTTCACCGGAATGGTCCGTGCGGCCGCCGGACACCGTCCGCGGCCGCATCTGTTTCACCGGCCACCGCGCAGGCGGCCGCTCTGGTGCCCGCCTTCCGCCGTGCCCCGGCCGGCCGTGCGGGCGTTCGCACCGCCCTCGCCCCCGCACGACCGCCGGGCCCCGCGCCGGGAGCCCGAGGGGATCGGCGGCGCAGGGCCTGACGAGAGCGTGGCGGCGACGGCGCCCTGGTGGTGGTCGGCGACGGACCGCTGGAGCGGCCGCCCGGTCCCGCTCGCCACGGTCCGACCCACCTCACCTCCCCCGCCGGTCGCTCCCGAGTGGCGGGCGCCGGGAGCGACCGGCGGCGGCTGCCGCCCCGGCGGCCCTTCAGTGCCTGCGGCGGAGCACCGCGTAGTAACCGGGGAGCAGCAGCGCCTCGGAGTCCGACTCGGGGTCGACGGCGTGCAGCCGCACCGCCTGGTCGTGCACGATCTCCCAGTCGTCCGCCGGGAAGGCGGCGGCGAGTTCGGGCCGGGTGAAGCGGTGGGAGTGCCGTACGCCGGCCGCCTCCAGCGGGCCCACCAGGTCCTCGGCCCGGCCGCGCTTTCCGCCGACGAAGCCGAGGTAGCCGAAGGAGTTGCTGGAGTAGTCGGGTTCGTGGACGATCAGCACTCCGTCGCGCCCGAGCAGCCTGCCCGCGACGGACGCGAGCCGGGCCCGCGCAGCGTCGTCGAGGACGTGGAAGACGCCACGGACGAAGATGTTGTAGGGGCCTTCGCCCAGGGCAGCCGCCTGCGCCGCGTCGGTCATGTCGACGGCGAAGTGGTCGACGTTGGCCACCCCCGCCTCCCGCGCCTCCCGGACGGCGTGCTCGATGGCGCTGGAGGACACGTCCACCCCTACGACGCGCGGGTAGCGCGCGGCGAGTTCACGGCTGTAGCGGCCGTTGCCGCAGCCGAGGTCGACGACCGGCATGTCGTCCCGGAAGTGCCGCTTGGCCTGGTCGAGCAGCCAGGTGAACTCCTCGCCGCTGTCGGCGTCCCAGATGACGTCGCCGCCGCGGCCGGTGCGCTCGATGCCCGCCCAGTAGCGTTCCCAGGCGTCCCCGGTGTCCCGTTCCCCGACGGCCCCTGCCTCGGTCGTGTCCTCGCCGGGTGGCGGTGAGTGGCGCTCCCAGGCGTCCTCCTCCCCCAGTGACTCGATGAGGGCGACGAACTCCTCGAACATGCCCTCGATCAGACCGTCCGGGTACACCGCGGGGAGGTGGTCCCAATTGAAGGTGAGGCCGCCCGCCTTCTCGAAGACCTGGAAGTCCAGCGAGACCTGGGGGGTCTGGGAGATGCCGTAGACGGGCACGCCGAGCTCGTTCTGCTCGTAGTGGGGCGGGTGGCCGGCGAGGCTGGTCATCACCACGGGCATGGCCGGGGCGAGGGTGCCGCGGAGCCGGGTCAGTTCCCGCAGCACCTGGACGCCGCTGAAGTAGCGGTGCTCCAGGTCCGCCCACAGGCGCCGCTGGACGGCCTGCGCGCGGCCGGCGAAGGTGGTGGCCTCCTGCTCGACGGCGAGCAGCAGGGTCGTCGTGGTGTCCGCGAGCAGCGAGTTGACCTGCGGGTGCAGCGGAAGCCGGTTGAAGAGCGGGAAGTTGACGGTGAACCTGGCCTGCCCGCAGGCCCTGCCGAGGATCTCCGCATAGGCGGCGGCGAGCACTCCGGACGCGGTGATCTTGCGGTCGCCGGCATGGTCCTGGATGCGGTTCCACAGGTCGGCGGGGACGACGTGGCTGAGCCGTTCGAAGCGGACCGGCAGTTCCGGGGCGTCCGCCGGGCGCTCGGGGAGCTCCGGCGCGGGCGGCAGTCCGGCGAGGCGGTCCCGCCAGTACCACTCGGAGCGGCGGTAGAGCTCGCTGTCCCGCAGGGAGTCCCCGACGGCCAGCACGTAGTCGCGGAACGTCAGCTCCAGCGGCGGGAGTTGGGCTGTCGGGTCGGCGTAGTACGCGACGAGGTCCGGCACGAGGACCTGGAAGTAGCTCCAGGCGTCGGCGACGAGGAAGTCGAGGCAGAGGTGGATCCGGGCGCGGCCGCCGCCGAGCAGGCTGATCCGCACGTCGAACAGGGGCCAGCTGTCGGCGTCGAGGACCTGGTGGGACAGCCGGTCCCGCAGGACGGCGAGCTCCGCCTCGCGGGCGTCCGGGTCCAGCGTGCCGAGATCGGTGACGGGGATGTCGTAGTCGGGGACCTCCTCGTACACCTGCTGGGTGCCGTCGGGGAGGATGCGGGTGCGCAGGGCGTCATGGCGGTCGACGAGGAGGCGCCATGCGGTCTCGAAGCGGGGTACGTCGAGGCGCTCGCTCTCCCACTCGAAGTAGCCGTGGCAGCCGACGTTGCCGAGGTCGACGAGCCCGCCGCGGCCGATCCACAGTGCCTGCTGGCTCTCGGTCAGCGGGAAGGGCGCGAAGCGGCCGGCCGGGTCGGGCACGATGGCGGGCAGTCCGCCGAAGCCGTCCCGTCCGCCCTCGCGCCGGGTCGTGACGATCTCGCCCAGTTCGGCGACGGTCGGGCGGGAGGACAGGTCGGACAGGCTCAGCTCGACGCCGTAGCGCCGGCGGATCTCGTCGATCAGCTGGAAGGCGAGCAGCGAGTGGCCGCCGAGGTCGAAGAAGTTGTCGTGGATGCCGACGACCTCGGTGCGGAACGCCCCGGCCCACAGCCGGACGAGCCCGTCCTCGACCTCGTTGCGCGGGGGCTCGTATCCGGTGCCGACGCCGTCGTGGGGCTCGGGCGGTTCGGGGAGGGCGCGCCGGTCGACCTTGCCGTTGGCCAGGCGGGGCAGGGCGGGCAGGACGACGACCGCGGACGGCACCATGTAGTAGGGCAGGGTGCGGGCCACGGCGGCCCGGATCCCCGCGGGGCCCGGGTCCGTGCCGGGCTCCGCGGCGACGTACGCCACCAGCCGCCGGTCGTCGGCGGCGCGTTCGTGGACCACCACGACGGCCTCGGAGACACCGTCGCCCCGGGCCACATGGGTCTCGACCTCGCCGAGTTCGACCCGGAAGCCGCGGATCTTCACCTGGGCGTCGGAGCGGCCGAGGAGTTCGACGGCGCCGTCCTCGCGGCGGCGCGCCAGGTCCCCGGTGTCGTACAGCACCGGGTGCGGATCGCCGTCGACGGCGACGCCCGTGCGGAACTTCGCCGCGGTGAGATCGGGGCGGCCGTGGTAGCCGGCGGCCACGCCGGCGCCGGAGACGTGGAGCCGCCCCACCTCTCCGTCGGGGACCGGCCGGTCGTGTTCGTCCAGCAGGTGCACCCGCATGTTGGCGATGGGCACGCCGACCGGGACCTGACGGGTCGTGCGGATCGCCTCGGGGGTGGCCTGGCTGGTGAAGTCGACGCCCGCGCCGAGATCGAGGCAGGTCAGGACGTTGGTGGTCTCGGTGGTTCCGTATGTCATCACGACCCGGAACGGCGTGTCGGTGGGCGGCCAGGAGTGCACGCGCTCCGCCGTCGTCACCAGGACACGCAGCGCGGTGTCCGCCGGCCAGTCGAGCGCCCAGACGGGCTCGGCGAGCGCGGCGACCAGCATGGTGTGGGTGATGCGCTCGGCGGCGAGCCAGTCGCGGATCTGCTCCGGCGTCTGCGCCCGGCCCCCCTCGGGGATGTGGACGGCGGCGCCGAGGGGCAGATAGGGCAGCCACTCCATGATCTGCACGGCGAAGCCCGGTGTCGACATCCAGGACGCCCGGTCACCGGGGCGCACCCCGTAGGCACGGGCGGTCCAGTGCACCAGGTTGGTGAGTGCGCCGTGCCGCTCCAGAACGGCCTTGGGGGTGCCGGTGGACCCGGAGGTGTAGATGAGGTGGCTGACGGTGTCGGGGCCGGTGGCCACGCCGACCGGGGTGCCGGGCCGGTCGAGACCGGCGGTGGCCACCTCGGCGCGGGCCACGTCCTCGGGCAGCCGCGCGGCGATCTCGGGGGGCGTGAGCACCAGCAGGGGCCCCGCGTCGTCGATCATCGCGGTGAGCCGCTCGTCGGGGTTGACCGGATCGAGCGCCACTATCGCGGAGCCCGTCTTCAGGATCCCGAGGGATCCGATGACGTGGTCGGCCCCGCGCGGATAGCACAGTCCGATCCGTTCACCGGGTCCGGCGCCCCGCGCGACCAGGGCGTGCGCCAGCCGGTTGGTGGCGGTCTCCAGCTCCTCGAACGTCCAGACCCGGCCGCCGTGCACCAGGGCGGGGGCCGCAGGGGTACGGGCGGCCTGCGCGGCCAGGAGTTCCGGGTAGCCGGTGCGGGGGAAGTCCGTGTCGGTGCGGTTGAAGTCGGTCAGTGCGGTGGTCACAGCGCGGCCCTTTCTCGGGGTGCGGGGACTCGGCTGCGCAGCAGCCGCACCGGGAGGCTCCTGATGCCCCAGGTGAAGTTGGACGAGTTGAAGAGCGCGGGTCCGGTCAGTTCGAACCCGTCGAGCCTGCCGAGCATCTCGGTGAGCAGGGCGCCGAGTTCGAAGCGGGCGAGCCGGGCCCCGAGGCAGAGGTGGCGTCCGTGGCCGAAGGCGACGTGCCGGTTCGGCCGCCTGTCGACGCGGAAGGCGTGCGGGTCGGTGAAGACGTCCTCGTCGCGGTTGGCGGAGACGTTCCACAGCGTGACCCGGTCGCCGGCGGCGATGGGCGTCCCATTGACCTCGGTGTCGCGCAGGGCGGTGCGCAAGGCGTGCACACCCGGTGTGGTCCAGCGCAGGATCTCCTCGACGGCGGGCGCGATCCCGGCGGGCCCCAGGCTCCGCAGCAGCTCCCACTGTTCCGGCAGTTGCGCGAACATGTGCACCGCGCCGGCGGCCGAGTAGCGCGTGGTCTCGTTGGCACCGGAGAGCACGCCGTTGCAGTTGAAGACGATCTCCTCGTCGCTGAGGGGCCGTGCGGTTCCGTCGCCCTCGTCGACGAGGGTGTCGTGGGCGATCTGGCTCACCAGGTCGTCGCCGGGGCGGGCCCGCCGCTCGGCAAGCAGTTCCATGAAGTAGAGGAAGATCTCCGAGTGGGCGTTGCTGCGCACGGACTCGTCCGGGGAGTCGAACGCGTCGGTGGTGAGCGCCCCGATCCACGCCCAGTCGGCGCGGGGGATGCCCATCATGGCGCAGACCACCCTGTTGGGGAGCTGCTTGGCCAGGTCGATGAAGTCCAGCTCGTCCAGTTCGGCCGCCTCGGCGACGAGTTCGGCGACGACACGGGTGACGAGGGCTTCCAGCCGTGGCATCTGCTGGGGCGCGAACGCCTGGTAGAGGGCCCGCTTGAGCCGGGTGTGGTGGGGCGCGTCGGACACGATCAGCATGCGCTGGGTGACGGCGGTGACGGCTGCGGGGTCGCTGCCGAGCCGCATCCCCAGGGCGGAGCTGAACGTGTCGCTGTCGGCGTACACCCGCACGATGTCGCGGTGCTTGCTGAGCACCCAGAAGCCCTCGTCCCCACGGCCGGGCCCGGGGTGCCGGTGGACGGGGTCGTTGGCGCGCAGCCAGGTGAAGACGGGCCAGAACTCGTTGCGGCCGAAGGGCTCCGGATCGAGCAGGTCGATGTGCATCTCAGGCTCCTTCGCCCGCGCCGGCGGCGGCGCGGTGGGCGGCGGTCGCTTCGCGCACGCAGCGGGGGCGGGTGTCGGTCCAGTGCGCGTCCACATGGGCCACGCACTCGTCCTCGCTGCCGCTGAACCCGACCGGTGTCCAGCCGTCGGGCACCTCGCGCGCCGAAGGGTAAAGGGCGTACTGCTCCTCGTCGTTGACGAGGACCTGATGGGTCGTGGGCACGGCGTCCTCCGGGCTCGGGGCGGTGCTGCGGGAAGGGGACCGCCCTGTCGGCGGGTCATCCGCCGGTCAGGCGGGGGTGGCGGCCGCGGTCGTGTCGTCCCGCAGCAGTGAGGCGAGGTGTTCCAGGACCGCCGCGGGGCGGCGCAGCACGGCGTGGTGGCCGCCCTCGACACGGTGCACCCGGAAGCCGGCCGTGGTGACGGCGGCCCAGCCGGCCAGGTCCCCGACGGGGACGGTCTCGTCGCCGGCCGCGCTCCAGGCGTGCACCGGCACGCGCAGCGGGTCGCCGGGCGTGTGGGTGTAACTCAGCGACAGCACGGCGTCCCTGCGGAGCATCGCGACCATCACGGCCCGGGTGTCCTCGTCGAGGAACGCCGGATCGAGCCCGGCCGTGTCGAAGAGCTTGTCCAGTTCCTCCTCGTCCTCGACGATGCCCCGCCCGGCGCCGTCCCAGTGCCCGGGCGCGCGGCAGGCGCTGACCACCAGGACGTCGGGCGTCACCCGGCGGGCGACCTCGTAGCCGAGGAGTCCGCCGAAGCTGTGGCCGAAGACGACCAGCCGGCGGCCACCGGCGACGATCGGGCGCAGCTCTGCGGTGATCGCCTCGACGGCCTCTCCGAAGGTCTCCGGCATCGGGTCGCGCCAGCGGTTCTCACGGCCGGGCAGTTGCACGCCGTGGACCTGGGCGACACCGGCCAGGGCCTTGGCCCAGGCGCGGAACTGCTGGCAGCCGGCCCCTGCCTGCGGTAGGCAGAGCAGTGCGGGGAGGGCCGCGTCGTCCGGGCCGGTGGGCCAGGTGGAGATCCAGCTTCCCATGGTTCAGGCCCCCTCGGCGGTGCGCAGCGCGGTGTCCGGTGCCCCTGACTCGGCGGCGAGGCGGTCGAGTTCGGCGGCGACGTCCGCGACGGTCGGTCGGGAGAGCAGCGTCCCGAGCGTGAGGCGCAGCCCGGTGGTCCGCCGCAGCTCGGCGACGACGCGGGCCGCGGCGAGCGAGTGCCCGCCCAGTTCGAAGAAGTCGGCGTCCGGTCCGGGGACCTCGCGCTCCAGGGCCTCGCCCCAGACCGCCATGACTTCGCGCTCCCGCGCGTTGGCGTTGCCCGCCCCCTCCTCCCGTGCGGGCTCCGCGAGACGGCGGGCGAGTTCGCCGCGGTCGGCCTTGCCCGTGGTCAGGGTGGGGATGCGGTCGACGACCCGGACCGTCGCGGGCACCGCGGCCTCCGGCAGCAGCTTGGCGCAGTGCCCGGTCACGGACTCCGCCAGTGCGCCTTCCGCGCCGGGGGCCGCGACGACCGCGAGCCCCAGCGTCCGGCCCGAGCCGAGGACACAGGCGGCGGCGGCGACGACCTCGGGGAGCTCGGCGGCGACCCGCTCGACCTCGCCCAGTTCGATGCGGTGGCCGCGGACCTTCACCTGGTCGTCGCGCCGGCCGCGGTACTCCAGTTCGCCGCCGGGCCGGCGGACCACGAGGTCCCCGGTGCGGTACATCCGCGCGCCGCCGCCCTGGAACGGGTCGGGCAGGAACCGGGCCGCGGTGAGCCCCGGCCGGTTGCGGTAGCCGCGGGCCACGGCGGGTCCGCCGAGGTAGAGCTCGCCCTCGACGCCCTCGGCGACCGGGATCAGGTCGTCGTCGAGCACGTAGGCGCGGTAGTCGGGCAACGGCCGTCCGATGGTGCTCACATCGTCACCCCGCTCGCTGTCGGCCCAGGTGGCCGCGATGGTCACCTCCGTCGGCCCGTACACGTTGAGCAGCCGCCGGCCTCGCGAGAAGCGTTCGGCCAGTGCGGCCGGGCACTGCTCGCCGGCTACCACGACGACCTCGGCCCCGCTCAGCGCGCCGCCGTGGGCCGCGAGCAGCGACGGGGTGAGGGAGGCGGTCCGCAGTCCTGCGGGGATCGGCTCGCGGCCGGCGTCGGCGGCCCGGCGCAGCCCTTCCAGGGACAGGTCCACCAGGGCGACGCCCTGGCCGTGCACGAGGTAGAGCAGGGTGCACCACAGCCAGCCGTCGAAGGCGGGCGAGACGGCGTTCAGGCCCAGACCGGCGGGCTGCGGACCGAGCCCGGCGAGGGCTCGCACAAAGGTGTCGAGGCCGCGGTAGGTGACCTCGACGCCCTTGGGACGCCCGGTGGTACCCGAGGTGTAGATGACGTACGCGCAGGTGTCCGGTCCCGGATCGACCACGTCGAGCGAGCCGGTCGCGGAGCTCACCCGGCAGGCGGGGCCGGCCGGGTCCAGGGTGCGGACGTCGGCGACGTCAAGCCCGGCGGGCACCTCGGGGGTGACGAGGACGGAGACGCCGGCGTCGCCCAGTACGGACGCCAGCCGCTCCACGGGGTGCCCGGGATCGAGCGGCACGGCCGTGGCACCCAGGCTCCACACGGCGAGCAGCGCGGGCACGCTGTCCCGGGACCGCCCGAGGAGCAGGCCCACGGCCGTCTCTGGACCGGCGCCGGCGGCGGACAGTCCGGCGGCCATCGCCGCGGTGCGTGCGGCGAGCCCGGCATGGCTCAGCGCGCCGTCCCCGGCGCTGACGGCCGGGTCGTCGGGTCGTTCGCGGGTCCAGCGCTCCAGCGCCGCGAACAGGGGCGGGAGAGCGGAGTCCGGCCGGGCGTGTGCGGGCCGGACCGCCGGCGCGGCGGCGGGGTGGGCGGTCATCCGTCGTTCCTCTCCTGGCCGGGGTCGCCGGCCGGCACGGCGGCGCGCAGACGCGGACCGACCACCTGGTCGCCGGACGCCTGGGGCAGCTGCATCGACTTGGTCTCGAGGAATGCCTCCAGTCCGGCGGCGCCGCACTCGCGGCCGACGCCGGACTGCTTGAACCCGCCGAACGGGGCGGCGGGGTTGAACGAGCCGCCGTTGACGTCGACGAGGCCGGTACGGAACCGGCGTGCCACCCGCTCGGCCCGGGTGTCGTCGCCCGACCAGACAGCGCCGTGCAGCCCGTAGCGCGTCCCGTTGACGATGCGTACGGCCTGGTCCTCGTCGTCGTAGGGGATGACGCACAGCACCGGCCCGAAGATCTCCTCCTGCCCGATGGTGGTCAGCGGGTCGACGTCGGCGAAGATCGTGGGACGGACGTAGTAGCCGGTGTCCAGCCCTTCGGGCCGGCCGGCGCCGCCGTGGACCAGCCGGGCGCCGCCCTCCGTCTCGCCGCGGCGTATGTACTCGCCCACGCGGGCGTGCGCGGCGGCGGACACCAGCGGGCCCAGGTCCGTGGCGGGGTCGCGGGGGTCGCCGGTCACATAGCCGTCCATGATCCGGCCGGCGAGTTCCACCGCTTCGTCCTGGCGCTCCCGGGGCACCAGCAGCCGGCTCCACTGCAGGCACGTCTGGCCGGTGTTGAAGAGCACCTGGTCGACCGTGGCGCCGACGGCGGTCCCCAGATCGGCGTCGTCCAGGACGAGGCTGGCGTTCTTGCCGCCGAGCTCCAGGTGGATCCGCTTGACACCGTCGGCGCCCAGGGCCGACACCCGGCGCCCGGCACGGGTGGACCCGGTCAGCGACACCACGTCGACGAGCGGATGGGCGACGAGCGCGGTGCCGAGGGTGTCGCCGGTTCCCACCGCCGTGTTCACCACACCGGGCGGCAGATCGGCCTCGGCGAACACCTCGGCGAGGAGCCGGGCGTGCAGCGGTGTGAGCTCGCTGGGCTTGTGGACGACGGTGCAGCCGGCCGCGAGGGCCGGCAGCAGCTTCTGCACCGTGAGCAGCAGCGGTACGTTCCACGGCGTGATGCAGACGGCGACACCGGCGGGCTCGCGGACCACCAGCGAGTGGCCCACCCGCTCCTCGAAGCCGTAGGAGGCGGCGGTCTCGACGCAGTGCGCGGCCATGCCCACGGCCAGCCCGACCTGGGTCTGCAGCGCCATGCGGGTGGGGGCGCCCACCTCGGCGGTGATGACCCGGGCGAAGTCCTCGGCGCGGCGCTCCAGTCCCTCCACCACGCGGCGAAGCAGTGCGGCCCGCTCGCGCACGGGCGTGGCGGCCCAGCCGGGGAAGGCCCCGGCGGCGGCACGCACGGCGAGGTCGGCGTCGCGAGGGGTGCCGGCGGGCACGGTGGCGAGCGGCTGCTCGGTGCCGGGGTCGGTGACGACCAGGCGGCTCTCGGCGTCGGAGGCCGTCCAGCGGCCGCCGATCCACTGGTCGTCGTAGCGGGGTGGCAGGGCGGGTGCGGACGGCTCGGCCGTCGGTGCGGCGGAGTCCTGCGGCACGGTCAGCACGGTCACGGTGGATTCCTCACTGGGTTCGCTCGGTCACTGGGTTCGTGCGGGCGGGACGAGTCCCGGAGCAGCTGTGGGCGGCCGGGGCCCGGCCCGGAGGCCGGCCGTGGGGGTGGCAAGACCCAGGGCGGCTGTCCGGGCGTCGGGCCGGGTCCGCCGTACGGCACGCGGGTGGAGTCCGGAGAGCCCCGCGGCGGTCACCGGGACGGTGCGCGGCGGGGTGGCGGCGGCCCGGGCGGGCAGCATCGCGTGGAGCAGCCGGTCGGTCTCCCGGGACGGCGCCACCGCCAGGTCGTCCCGCAGCCGGCGCGCGCACAGCTCGTACCAGCGGCGCACGCAGGCGTGTTCGCCGCGCACCCCGTGCGCCGTCATCAGCGCCCGGTAGGTCTCCTCGTGGTGCCGGTCGATGCCCAGGGTGCGGCGGCAGACCTCGATGAGGTCCGGGAAGTCCTCGCGCTCGGCGGCGTCGGCGCGCAGCACGTCCAGGGCTCGCAGGGCCAGCGACCGCAGGTACTCGCGGTGTTCGGCGACCCAGTCGGCGCGCTCGCCGCGCAGGAACTCGCCCGCGTACAGCGCGACGGCGGACCGCAGCGGTTCGCGGGCGAGGGCCCGGTCGCCGGACGCGGCGGTCCGCAGCCCGGCGTGGGCGAGCTCCTGGAAGCGGTCCACGTCCGACCAGAGGTCGGCGATGTCGAGGGCGTAGCCGAAGTCGCGGTAGTGCAGCCGGATTCCGGACTCGCCGGAACCGTCGGGGTGGGCGTCGAGGACCCGTCGCAGTGCGTGCGCGGCGACCTTCAGCGAACTGTCGCCGGCGGCCCCGTCGGAGCCGGGCCACAGTGCCTCGTACAGCCGGTCGCGGGTGAGGGTCTGACCTCGGTGGATCACGAGGTACTGGAAGAGCCCCCGGGACTTTCCGGCCCGCCAGCGCCGCACCGGGGCGCCGTTCACGGTCAACTCGAAGTCACCCAGGAAGCGGATGCGTACCGCATGCCGTGCAATTCCGGTCACCGCGGTGGTCATCGCTTCCTCCTGAGGTCCGCCGCATGCCGTTCTGCCTGCGGCGATTCTGTTCCCGGGGTCTACATCCGGCCTATACCGGCCGGATAGCGCCTCTGTAGTTCCGTCATAGAGCGGCCGCGCACGCTGAGGCTCCGACGGTCCCGGCCGGCGCCGGAGGTTCAGGTCCTGCCCGGTCGGTCGTGCCGCGTCCGGCCCGTCTCTGCGCCGGCTCCCAGCGCCCGACCGCGATTCCCGACTCAGAAATGAGGGCTGCTCCATGACCAGCACCGACACCCGACTGAAGAAGGTCGTCATCCTGGGCGGCGGCACGGCCGGCTGGATGACAGCCGCGTATCTCGGCAAGGCTCTCCAGGGAACGGTCGACATCACGGTGCTGGAGGCGCCGACGATTCCGCGGATCGGGGTCGGCGAGGCGACCGTGCCCAACCTGCAGCGCGCGTTCTTCGACTACCTCGGCATCCCCGAGGACGAGTGGATGCGGGAGTGCAACGCCAGCTTCAAGATGGCCGTGCGGTTCGTGAACTGGCGGACCGAGGGCCGGGGGGAGTCGACGGCCAGGACGCTTCCGGACGGGCGGCCCGACCACTTCTACCACCCGTTCGGGCTGCTGCCCGACTACGACCAGACGCCGCTGTCGCACTACTGGTTCAAACGCAAGTACGAGGGCCGCACGACGGAGCCGTTCGACTACGCGTGCTTCCGCGAGCCCCCGATCATGGACGCGATGAAGGCGCCGCGCTGGCTCGACGGGCGCTCGGCCAC
This sequence comes from Streptomyces sp. WMMC940, assembly GCF_027460265.1. Lineage (NCBI taxonomy): Bacteria > Bacillati > Actinomycetota > Actinomycetes > Kitasatosporales > Streptomycetaceae > Streptomyces > Streptomyces sp. WMMC940. Next base: position 6,799,708 of record NZ_JAPZBC010000001.1, on the reverse strand, counting down.
CCGCTACGCCTGGCACTTCGACGCCCAGCTCGTAGCCGACTTCCTGCGCCGCTTCGCCGTCGAGAAGCAGAGCGTCCGGCACGTCGAGGACGAGATGACCGAGGTGGTCCAGGACGAGCGGGGCTACGTCACCTCGCTGCGGACGAAGAGCGGCAAGGACCTGGACGCCGACCTCTTCGTGGACTGCTCCGGCTTCCGAGGGCTGCTCATCAACAAGGCGATGGCCGAGCCGTTCATCGACATGAGCGACCACCTGCTGTGCGACAGCGCGGTCGCCACCGCCGTGCCGCACGACGACGAGGCCGGCGGCGTGGAGCCCTACACCTCGGCGATCGCGATGTCCTCGGGCTGGGCCTGGAAGATCCCCATGCTGGGCCGCTTCGGCACCGGTTACGTGTACTCCGGCAAGTTCACCGACCAGGACGAGGCGACGGCCGAGTTCGCCGCGATGTGGGGGCTGGACCCGGAGAAGACGGCCTTCAACCACATCAGGTTCCGGGTGGGGCGCAACCGCCGGGCCTGGGTGAAGAACGTCGTCAGCATCGGGCTGTCCTCGTGCTTCCTGGAGCCCCTGGAGTCGACGGGCATCTACTTCATCACCGCGGCCATCTACCAGCTGGCCAAGCACTTCCCGGACACGACCTTCAACGAGGGTCTGGTCGACGCCTTCAACCGCGAGATCGAGGTGATGTTCGACGACACCCGCGACTTCATCCAGGCGCACTTCTTCTACGCCCCGCGCAACGACACGCCGTTCTGGCAGGCCAACAAGAAGCTGACGCTCCCCGACAACATCCAGCAGAAGATCTCGGCGTACCGCGCCGGCCTGCCCATCAACTCCCCCATCACCGACGAGTCGACGTACTACGGCAACTTCGAGGCCGAGTTCCGCAACTTCTGGACCAACGGCAGCTACTACTGCATCTTCGCCGGCCTGGGCCTGGAGCCGGACGCCCCGCTCCCTGCCCTGGCCTACAAGCCCGAGTCCGTGGCCGGGGCGGAGCCGCTCTTCGAGACGGTCAAGCGCCAGCAGCAGAACCTGCTGGAGACGCTGCCGAGCGCCTACGAGTACCTGAAGCGACTCCACTCGTAGGCCGATCGGGGGCGCGGACTCCACCCCCCGGTCCCCGCCCTCGACACCTCCCAGGCTCCGCAAGCACTCCGGCTCGGATCCGGGCCGGTCCAGGACCCGGTCCACCGCCGTTCCCACGGCCCGGCGCCCGGCGCAGTCCGCCGGACGCCGGGCCGTACTGCTTCGTCACCCACAGGGAGTCAGACATGCCCACCTTCCCATCTCGTCCGGACATACCGGACGGAGACCCAGTCGAGGGGACACCGGCGGCGGAGGATCCCGTCGTCCTCCACGAGGCGGACCTCCGGCCCTTCATGGCCGCCTTCCCCTCGGGCGTCTCCGTCGTCACCACCCTCGATGCCGACGGTCTGCCCCGCGGCCTGACGTGCAGTTCGCTGGCGAGCGTCGCGCTGGCCCCGCCCACCCTGGTGGTGTGCATCCGGACGGCGAGCCCGACCCTGGAAGCGCTGCTCGCGCAAGGGCAGTTCGCGCTCAACCTGCTGCACGAGAGGGCCCGGGGCACATCTGACCTGTTCGCCTCCGGCGACCCGGCCCGCTTCGAACGCACCGAGTGGCGTCTGCCGCTGGGGGCGAGCGGTCCGCACCTGACCGCGTCCGCCCACGCCGTCGCCGACTGCGCGGTCGTGAAGACCGCGGCCTTCGGCGACCACACGGCGGTCTTCGCCGAGGCCCGCCGGGTCACCGTGCGCCCGTCGGCGCAGCCGCTGCTGTACGGGCTGCGCCGCTACGCCGAGTGGTCCGCCGCCGCGGCGGCGCCCCCGCCGGCCGCCTCCCCCCGCCCGCCTCACGTCGTACCGCCCGGAGGAGCCGCCCGTGTCCGCGGCTGAGATCATGCCCGCGGTGCTCGTCGCGGTACCGGCCGCGATCCTCGCGTGCCAGGCCGGCGCCGCGCTGCTGCGCAGGTTCGGCCAGCCTCCCGTGATCGGCGAGATCGCCATGGGCATCCTCCTCGGCCCGTCGCTGCTCGGCTGGCTGTGGCCCGAGGCGCAGACCTGGCTCTTCCCGGAGCCGGTCCTGCCGTACACCTCGGTACTCGGCCAGATCGGCCTGCTGGGCTTCATGTTCCTTGTCGGGCTGGAGCTGGACCTCGGTACGCTGCGCGGCAGTTCACGGACGGCGGTCGCGGTCAGCCAGGCGGGCATCCTGGTGCCGCTAGGCCTGGGCGCGCTGCTGGCCTTCCCGCTGTTCGGCCGACTGGCCCCGGACGGGGTCGGGTTCTTGCCCTTCGCCCTGTTCGTGGCGGTGGCGATGAGCGTCACGGCGTTCCCGGTGCTGGCCCGGATCCTGGTCGACCGGGGGCTGTACGGAACTCCGCTCGGCGCGCTCGCGATGGCGTGCGCGGCGGTGGACGACGTGGCCGCGTGGTGCCTGCTGGCGCTCGTGGTGGCGCTCACCGCGGCCGGGTCGCCGTTCGACGCCGTGTCGGCGGCCGGGCTCACGGTCGCCTTCGGTGCCGCGATGCTGCTGGTGGTCCGGCCCCTGCTCTCCCGGTGGGCGGCGCGGGGGCGTGCGGACCGGGCCAACGACGGGGTGGTCCTGGTCCTGCTGTTCAGCGGTCTGTGCCTGTCCGCACTGGCCACGGACCTGATCGGGGTGCACACGCTGTTCGGCGCCTTCCTGTTCGGCGTCGCCGCGCCGCGCGGCCACCGGCGTATCGAGGCGTCGGCAGCCCGGCTGCGCGCCGTGGTGGTGCCCGTCCTGCTGCCGCTGTTCTTCGTGCACACCGGGCTGAGCACGGAGATCGGGGTTCTGGCGGCCGACCCCGCGCAGTGGCTCTGGGCCGGCGCGCTGCTCGCGGTGGCGGTGCTCGGCAAGTGGGGAGGAGCCGCGGCCGCCGCCCGCCTGTGCGGGCGGTCCTGGCGGGAGGCCACGGCGATCGGGGCACTGATGAACTGCCGGGGCCTGACGGAGCTGGTGGTGCTGACCATCGGCCTCGAACTCGGCGTCATCGGGCCGGACCTCTTCACCATGCTGGTCCTGGTGGCCCTGATCACCACGGCGGTCACGGCCCCGGTCGTCAGCCGCCTTCAGCGCGGGAGACAGCAGGCGCCGGCTCAGCCGGCGGCGACACCGACGGCCGAGGCGGCCGCGCCGTCGGGCTGAGCGGCGCCTTCCGCCCACGGCCGCCCGGCCGTGCACAGCTCCTGCCGGTGAGCGACTGCTCACCGGCAGGACGCCACGATCCCACCCGGCGGTCGGGTCAGGTCGGGCCCTGTCGGGTTCGGTCGGGTCAGGTTCGGTCAGGTCAGGTTCGACGGGACGATCCCGTAACGGCGCATCTTGCGGTACATCGTGGCGCGGGAGATACCCAGGTCCTGGGCGGTGCGCCGGACGTTGGAGTCGCGGTCCATCAACCCGCGCAGGATGGCGTCGCGTTCCAGCGTCTCGATGGTGGTCAGGACCTTGTGCGAGGACACCCGGCACTCCGGGGGGAGGTCCTCCGCGTGGATCACCGGTCCCGCGGGCCGCCGAGCCAGCCCGCGCACCACCGACTCGAACTGCCGGACGTTCTCGGGCCAGGGGCATCGCTGGAGCACGGTCAGGGCCTCCGGGGAGAACCTGCTCTCAGCGCTCGGCCGGTACCTGCGCAGGAAGAAGCGTGCCAATTGCTCGATGTCCCCGTGGCGATGGCGCAGGGGCGGCACCTCCACCAGGGCATCGCAGAGCCCGCCGAGCCGGTCGTCGGCGCAGGCCGTCGAGGGTTGGCCGGTCAGGACCAGTTGCCCGGTGGCGGTTCCGTCCAGGTGGGCCAGCAGGTTCCCCAGCCGCTCCCGCAACCGGTCGCCCAGCAGGTGGGCGTCGCGCAGGACCAGTACGTTGGACGGCACGGCGAGCAGTTCTCCGACGTCGTGCAGCCAGCGCTCGGTGACGGCAGGCGAGTCGGACGGCGGCGGCTGCGCCGTCTCCAGCCGGCGTCCGCCGCCGTGGGCCCGGTGCAGGGCCTCGACCAGCATCCTCTTGCCGACGCCGGCCTCGCCCAGGAGGTGCAGCGACGTCCCGGCGACGAACGCAGCCCGGCTGTCGGCGACGGCGCGCAGCCACTGCGGGGACGACCCCACCAGTCCCGGGTCGGGCCGGGCAGGTGCGGCGAAAGCCGCGGGTCCCGGCTGCGGGCGTCCGATCAGCCGGACTCTGAGGACGGCGCCCGCGTCGCTGTCCTCGCGCCGGCAGCGGCTGACCCTGAGTTCGGCGACCCGTCCGGAGGGCAGGGCGATGCTGCGCGTCCCCTCTGACCGGGGGGTGTCGGCGATCTCGCGGGCATGGTCGAGCAACGCGTAGTGGTCCGGCCCGGTCACAGCTGCACTGAGCTGCTCGTTCATCATGACGACATCGCGGTTGAGGGCCAGTACCGGCTCTGGGCGCACCGAGGAGCAGGCCGCCATGTAGTCGTGGAACAGGGCCCGTTCCCGCCGCGAGGTGATCGCCGCGATCTCTCCCTCGATCTGGGCCGCGACCGAGCGGGCGAAGGCCATCAGCATTCCGCCGGAGCCCTGACGGACGGTGGTGAGGTTGAAGGCCCCCAGCAGCGTGCGCCGCGTGGGATGCAGGATCGGTACGGCGGCGCAGTGGAAGTCCCGCAACGCCTCGACGTAGTGCTCCACTCCGGCGATCATGACGGGACGGCCGCTGGCCAGCGCGGTCCCGATGCCGTTGGTGCCCACATAGCGCTCGGCGAACACATGGCCCGGGGCCAGCTGCACGCGGTTGAGATTCGTCGTCAGCCCCTCATGGGACACCTTCCGGGAGAGCACCACACCGTTCCGGTCGGTGATCATCGTGGCCACCGGATCGTCGGCGAGCTGCTCGTGCAGCCTGTCCAGGATCGGCTGAGCCGCCCTGGCGAGGGGGCTGTCGAGGTTGGGGGCGTCCAGATAGGGAGCGTCGAGGCTGCCCGACTTCACCCGGTGCTCCATCGAGCGCTGCCACGAGGCCACCACGAGCGGACGGGCGCTGGGATCCCTGGTGACTTCCAGATAGAGCTCCCTGGCGGCCTGCAGCGAGCTTCCGGGCTGGTGGCGGGGCATTGACACTCCCGTATCGCGCGCGTCACAAATCCTTCACTGCAGCGATTGGACCAGCTCGGCGGCGCGGCGCCCACGCCGTGTATCAGATTGAGACATCCGCGAGCGATTTCTGAGACATCGGCCCATGAGCGGCGGCCTGTGTAATCGGCGCACCATCACCCCCGACTCGCAGGGAGCCGCCATGAAAGCCGTGCAGGTCATCGAGTACGACAAGCCGCCCGAGTTGGTGGACGTGCCGGACCCGCAGATCACCGGTCCGCTCGATGTGATCGTGAGGATCGGGGGCGCCGGGGTCTGCCGGACCGATCTCCACATCCTGGAGGGGCAGTGGAGGGAGAAGAGCGGCGTCACCCTGCCCTACACGATCGGTCACGAGAACGCCGGCTGGGTCGCGGAGGTGGGGCAGGCCGTCACCCACGTCCGGGTCGGCGACCCGGTCATCCTGCACCCGCTGGCGACCTGCGGTCTGTGCCGCGCCTGCCGGGACGGCGACGACGTGCACTGCACGGACTCGGCCTTCCCCGGTATCGACGCCGACGGCGGCTACGCCGAGTACGTCAGGACCAGCGCCCGCTCCGTCGTGCCCCTCGCCCCGTCCCTCGACCCCGCTTCGGTGGCGGCGCTGGCCGACGCCGGGCTGACGGCGTACCACGCCGTCGCCAAGGCGGCCCGGGTGCTGCGGCCCGGTGACCGGGCGGTGGTCATCGGCGCGGGCGGACTCGGGCACATCGGGATCCAGGTGCTCCGGGCCCTGTCGCCGGTCGAGATGATCGTCGTCGACCGCAGTCCGGAAGCCCTGGCGCTGGCCCGGGAACTGGGCGCCGACCACACGCTCGTCGCGGACGGCAGCGAGGCCGAGCGGGTGCGGGAGCTCACCGGGGGGCACGGGGCGGAGGCCGTCCTGGACTTCGTCGGTGAGGGGGGCGCCGTCGAGACGGGCGTGGCCTGTCTGCGCCGCAATGGCAACTACTACGTCATCGGCTACGGCGGTCACCTCCACGTGCCGACGATCGACGTCATCTCCACGGAGATCAACTTCATCGGGAACCTCGTGGGCTCCTACAACGACCTCGCCGAGCTGATGGTCCTCGCGGCCCGCGGCAAGGTCACCCTGCACACCCAGCGCTACCCCCTCGACTCCTTCCGGCAGGCCCTCGACGACCTGCACACCGGGGCCGTCCGCGGCCGAGCGATCTTGATTCCCTGACACCGCAGGAGAAGACACATGCGCAGCAGACCGTACACGGGCCTGGTCGCCGTCGCGGCCGTCGCGGCCCTGACCGCCACCGCGTGCACCACCCGGAACGAGGAACAGCACAAGCCCGGGGACAAGGCCGCGCTCTTCAAGCCCGGCTCGGAGATCAGCTACAGGAAGTACGGCAAGAACTACCCGGCCACGAAGGTCAAGGACGTCCCCGGCCCCTGCAGCTACGAGTCGATCAGCCGCAGGGACTACTCCGGACAGACGCTGAAGATCATCAGCCATGCCGTCCCGGTCATCGGTGAGCCGACCCAACTGCACGCCAAGCAGTTCGAGGAGATCACCGGGGGGAAGGTCGAGGTGGTCAACGTCCCCTTCGGGGAACTGCACCAGAAGATCCTCACCCCCCTCCAGGCAGGCCAGCCCGCGTACGACGTCATGTTCTACCCGTCCCTGTGGATCGGCGACCTGGCACCGTACCTGGCACCGGTGCCGGAGAAGTACCTCAACACCCCCGGCATGAAGGACGTCACCAAGGCCTACATGGACGTGGCGACGTGGAACGGGGAGGTCGTGCAGTACCCGGTGGACGGCGACCGGCACTACCTCAAGATCCGCACCGATGTGCTGGAGGACCCCCAGCGGCAGGCGGAGTACAGGAAGGCGACGGGCAAGGAGCTCCGGGCCCCCGGCACCTGGGCCGAGTACCAGGAGATCGCCGAGGTCTTCAGCGGGAAGGACCTCGACGGCGACGGCAGGAAGAACTACGGCAGCGCCGAGGTCACCAAGCGCGATGACCTGACGTTCTCCGCGTTCATCAGCCGGGCGGCGCCGTATGTGAAGAATCCGCACGTCAAGGGCGGTGTCTTCTTCGACCCCGAGAGCATGAAGCCGCTGATCAACACACCCGGCTTCGTCCGCGCGCTGGAGGACATGGTCAAGGCGAAGTCCACCTGGGCACCCGGCGGCGCCAACTTCGGCCTGGGGGACGAGATCTTCTCCTTCGGCGGCGGCCAGACCCTGATGTCCTACTCCTGGGACGACGCCTTCGTCCAGGCCCAGCAGCCGGACAGCAGGATCCGCAACAAGGTTATGGCGGCGCCGCTGCCGGGCTCGACGGAGGTCTACAACCGCACCACGGAGTCGTGGGACAAGATGGCCAACCAGGCGCCCTACTTCACCTGGGGATGGACCTCGGCGGTGGCCAAGGCCTCCAGCCACCAGCAGATGGCCTTCGACTACCTGTGCTTCTTCAGCAACGAGGCCAACACGGCCCTCGACCTGACCATCGGCCGCTTCGGCGTCAACCCGTACCGCAACGCCCACTTCGACCCGGCGTTCTGGGAGAAGCAGGGCTGGGACAAGGACGTCGCCGAGTCGTATGTGAACACCCTCTCCGGCATGGAAAAGAGCCCCAACCGCGTCTTCGACCTGCGCGTCCCCGGTGTCAACCAGTACATGTCCGCGCTGGCCAACGGCGTCGCCGCGGCTCTGGCGGGACAGAGCTCCCCCCAGCGGGCGCTGGACGGCGTGGCCAGGCAATGGTCCGAGATCACCGATCAGATCGGCAGGGACAAGGTCCGCAGCGCCTATCGCAACGTGGTCGTGCTCGAGGCCGACTCCTGATCCGACCGCAGCACGCCCCGGGTGGCCGGCCGGTCCGGGCCGGCCACCCGGGGGCACCCCCCTTCCGCAAGGAGAACCATGGACGGCCTGCGCCGGCACAAGAGCATGTTCCTGCTGCCGGGACTGCTCACGCTCTGTCTGATCATCGTCTTCCCGCTTCTGTTCACCATCCGCGTCAGCTTCTCCGGCTGGAACGTCAGCAACCCGCAGTTGGACTTCATCGGCGGGGCCAACTACGGCGCGATGCTGCACGACAGCCGCTTCTGGGCCTCCATCACCCGGCTGATTCTGCTCGCCGGCGGCACGGTCCTGATCCAGTACCTCATCGGGTTCGGCATGGCCCTGCTGGTCTGGCGCGAGGTACGCGGCCGCAGATTCTGGCGGGTGCTCTTCCTCGTCCCCATGATGACCACGCCCGTGGTGATGGCCGCCATCTGGCAGACGATCTTCCATGAGTCCCTGGGACCGGCGAACGACCTGCTGGAGGTGCTGGGCCTGACCGGGATCCCCTGGCTCACCGAGTCGGGGCCGGCGCTGGTCGCGCTCATGACCGTCGAGGTGTGGCAGTGGACCCCGTTCATGTTCCTGCTGCTGCTGGCCGGCCTGCTGAGTCTGCCGAGGGAACCGTTCATGGCCGCGGCCATCGACGGCGCCGGCACCTGGCGCACCTTTCGCAAGGTGACGTTCCCGCTGATGGCGCCGGTCTCGGTGGCCGCGGTCATCATCCGGCTGATCGAGGCGTCCAAGCTCTCCGACAGCGTCTACGTCCTGACGTCCGGCGGGCCGGGATCCTCCACCGAGACCCCGGGCTACTACCTCTACATCCAGGGCCTCCGCGATCAGCAGACCGGCTACAGCGGGGCGATGTCCCTGACCTACCTCGTCCTGATGATCGTCACGCTCACGGTCGTCGCCGCCCTGCTCACCAGGGCCTTCAAGCTGAAGGGGGACTCATGAGGTCGCGCCTCTACCCCGTGTTCAAGTACACCGTGATCGCCCTGTGGGCCTGCTTCGTCGCGGGGCCGTTCCTCTGGGCGATGACGACCAGTTTCAAGAACGCCAACGCGGTCCAGGGCGGCCCCACCTACGTCCCCTGGGCGCAGTACGAGCCCACCCTCACCGGCTGGCGCAACATCTTCGGCGGCGCCGGCGGTGTCGATGTGATCGAACCCTTCGTCAACAGCGCCGTCGTCACCGTCGCCGCGTCCGCCATCAGCCTGACCCTGGGGTCCCTGGCCGCGTACGCGCTGTCCCGCTACCGCTTCAGGCTGGGCTTCATCAAGAACAGCGACATCGTCTTCTTCTTCGTCTCCCAGCGGATCATGCCGCCCGTCGTCCTGGTGATCCCCTTCTTCTACCTCCTGCAATGGGGCGGCCTCCTGGACAGCATCGCCGGACTGGTCATCGTGACGGTCGCGCTGCTGCTGCCCATCGCGGTCTGGGTGATGGTCGACTTCTTCAACGGCATCCCGCGGGAGATCGACGAGATGGCGATGCTGGACGGCTGCCCCCCGTTCCGGACCTTCGTCCGGGCGATACTGCCGAACTCCCTGCCCGGGCTGACCGTGGCCGCCATGTTCTGCGCCGTTTTCGGCTGGAACGACTTCTTCTTCGCCTTCCGGCTGACCTTCACCGAGGTCCAGACTCTGCCCCAGGCGGTCGTCGCCCTCAACTCTTCCATTCCACCGTGGTGGACGCTGTCCGCCGCCGCGCTGTTCGGCGTGGCACCGCTCGTCCTGCTCGCCCTCTGGGTCGAGCGCCTGCTGTCCAAGGGGAACCTGTCGGGAGCCGTCCGATGAACCTGTGCGCCACTGATCTGTGCCTGACCGTCGACGGCGTCGACCACCTCAGGAACGTGACCGCGACCTTCGAGCCGGGACGGCTGCACACCGTCATCGGCCGGACGATGGCCGGGAAGACGACTCTGCTGCGGGTGATCGCGGGCCTGGAGAAGGCGGACTCCGGCGCGCTGACCCGGGCGGGAGGGGACTTCCTGGGGACACCGGTGTGGCGACGCGACACCGCCATGGTCTACCAGCAGTTCATCAACTACCCGCATCTCAACGTGTTCGACAATGTGGCCTTCCCGCTGAAGCGGGCCGGGCTGCCACGGGACGAGATCCGGCGACGGGTCCGGCAGAGCCTGGCGCGTGTGGGGCTCGCGGACTTCGAGAGGCGCAAGCCCTCCCAGCTCTCCGGCGGCCAGCAGCAGCGCGTCGCGATGGCGCGCGCCCTGGCCCGCGCCACCGGCATCCTCCTGCTCGACGAGCCGCTGGCGAACCTGGACTACAAGTTGCGCGAACAACTGCGCGACGAGTTCCGGACCCTCTTCTCCGACCGGGGCGACACCATCGTCGTCTACACGACCACGGAACCCGCCGAGGCGATGATGCTCGGCGACGTGGTGCTGGTCATGCACGAGGGCCGGATCCTCCAGACGGGCACCCCACGGGAGGTCTACGAACGCCCGGCGACCACGACGGTCGCGTCCATCGTCAACGACCCGCCCATGAACATCTTCGCGGGCAGGATCGAGAGCGGCCGGGTCGTGGCGGCCGGTCTCCAGGCCGTACCCGCCCCCGCGCACCTGGCCGACCTGCCCGATGGGCGCTACCAGTTCGGCCTGCGCGCGACGGACGTCGGCCTGGCCGCCGGCGGGGTCGGGGGTGAGGCCGTCTTCGTGGAGATCTCCGGTTCCGAGACCTTCGTCCACGCTGCCGTCGGCGAGACCCCCTTCGTCGTGCAGATCGAGGGCATCCACGACATCGGCCTCGGCGACCCGGTCGAACTGCGGCTCCGCGAAGGCCGGTTGTTCGCCTTCGACGAGCAAGGGGCACTCGTGCGGACACCTTCGTACGAGCACACCGAAGTGGAAGGGCGTTGACATGGCGCAGTTGGACATCGTCGACGTCGGGCACGCGTACGCGCCGGGCGTCGAAGAGGAGCGGTGGGCCCTCAAGCCGCTGAGGCTGACCTTCGAACCGGGCAAGACCTATGCGCTGGTCGGTCCGTCGGGGTGCGGCAAGACGACACTGCTGAACATCCTCTCCGGGCTGGTCAGACCCTCGCGGGGAAAGGTGCTGTTCGACGGCGTCGACGTCACGGACCGGCCCACGAAGGCCCGCAACATCGCCCAGGTCTTCCAGTTCCCGGTCATCTACAGGTCCATGACCGTCTACGAGAACCTCGCCTTCCCGCTGCAGTGCAGGCGCTGGGACAAGGCGAGGATCGACGCCAAGGTCCGGCAGGTCGCCGAGGCCCTGGACCTGCACGACCGGCTGAGCCGGCCCGCCCGCGGACTCACAGCCGACGACAAGCAGCTGATCTCGCTCGGCCGCGGCCTGGTCCGCGACGACGTGGCGGCCGTGCTGATGGACGAGCCGCTCACCGTCATCGACCCGCAGCTGAAGCACTCGCTGCGGCGCAGGATCCGTGAGATCACCGAGCAGTTCCGGCCCACGGTGATCTATGTGACGCACGACCAGTACGAGGCGATGAGCTTCGCGCAGGAGGTGCTGGTGATGAAGGACGGCCGCGCCGTACAGCAGGGCACCCCGGAACAGCTCTTCGAGGCGCCCTCGACCACCTACGTCGGCTACTTCATCGGCTCACCGGCGATGAACTTCCTGACCGTGGACCGGGCCGACGGGCAGTTCACCCTGGAGGGCCGGACGCTGGCCGTCGCCTGGGACATCCCGCAGAGCCCGGCCCGGCTCCAGGTGGGCGTCCGGCCCGAGTACGTCAGGATCGTCACGGAGCCCGGTCCCAACACCTTCCCCGGCAGACTGCGGAGTGTCACGGACCACGGCGCGCAGCGGGTGCTCGAGGTCGAGGTGGCCGGGCAGCTCGTGAGGACCAAGACACCGCGGGAGGAGGGGCTTCCGGCGGGTGAGGGGGTCCTGGTCCATCTCCCGCGCGCCAAGGTCCTGCCCTACGCGGACGGCCGGTTGGCGCTCCGGTCCTGACGGTCCGTCGGGACGCGCACGCCACTTGCGCGTCCCCTCGCGGCTCGGGGTCGCCCGCACGGCCGCGGTGGGACGCGGGGCGGTGCGGCCGTTCCGGGATCGTTGCGGCGCGTTCGCTCTCGCGGGTCCGTGGACCGGCGGCGGGCGGACGGAGGTCGTACGATCCTGTCTCGGCGAGCCCGAGTGGCTCCGGGAGGACAGAGGAACAACCCCGCGCCGCAGTTCGGCCTGCCACCGGCCGGTCGTGCACGACGAGACCGGCCGCGGGCGGGGCTCCGTGCCGGCCCGAACGTTCTCCGTGCCGCGCCGCCGCGCGGCGGACATCACCACCGACATCAGCGAAGGAATTCCATGATCTTCATCACCGCCAAGTTCCGGGTCCGTCCCGAGGACGCCGACCGCTGGCCCGAGATCACCGCCGACTTCACCCGGGCCACGCGCGCCGAGCCCGGCTGCCTGTGGTTCGACTGGTCGCGCAGTGTGGAGGACCCGACGGAGTACGTCCTGGTGGAGGCCTTCCGCGACGACGAGGCCGGGGGCGCGCATGTGCAGTCCGCCCACTTCCGGGCGGCGCAGCAGACGCTGCCACCCCATCTGGTCGAGACGCCGCGCATCGTCCACATGACCGTTCCGCAGGACGACTGGTCGCCACTGGGGGAGATGGCGGTCCCCGGCCAGGAGTAGTGGTCCCGGCGCGGGTGCGGCGCTGCCCCCGGGGAATCCGCAGTCACCCTGGCAGGGCCGTGCCGGGGAGGCTCCGATGAGGGGGCGGTGCGACCGCCGCGCCATCACAGTCCTTGTCGAGGCCCTCGCGGAGAGCCCGGCACCACCTTCATGGTGGGCGAGCGCACTCCGGCAGGGAGAACTATGGTGCCCCACCACATGTGATGGTGACGTGCTGCTTTCTACGTTGTGCCGACACGAATACGTCCCCGCCAACGCCTGGAAGTGGTGTTCATGGCCGCCTCGGCAACCGCTCCACCAGCCCCGTCGAACCTCAAGCGCATCGTCGCCGCCTCCCTCATCGGCACCACCATCGAGTGGTACGACTTCTTCCTCTACGGATCAGCCGCGGCGCTGGTCTTCAACAAGCTGTTCTTCCCCGAGTCCGATCCGCTCGTGGGAACCCTGCTGTCGTTCCTGACGTACGCGGTCGGGTTCGCCGCGCGACCGCTCGGGGCGCTGGTGTTCGGGCACTACGGGGACCGCCTCGGGCGCAAGAAGCTGCTGGTGCTGAGTCTGCTGCTGATGGGCGGTGCGACCTTCGCGATCGGTCTGCTGCCGACGCACGCCACCATCGGCAGCGCCGCCCCCGTGCTGTTGACGGTACTGCGGCTGATCCAGGGCTTCGCGCTCGGTGGTGAGTGGGGCGGAGCCGTCCTGCTGGTGTCGGAGCACGGCGATGCGCGCCGGCGCGGCTTCTGGGCCTCGTGGCCGCAGACCGGGGCGCCGGCGGGGCAGTTGCTGGCCACGGGTGTGCTGTCGGCGCTGACGGCACTGCTGTCGGAGGCCGCCTTCACCTCATGGGGCTGGCGCGTACCGTTCCTGCTGTCCGGTGTACTGGTCATCGTCGGGCTCTGGATCCGGCTCTCGGTGGACGAGTCGCCGGTGTTCAAGGCCGCGCTGGCGCAGGCCGAGGAGCGCAGGGCCACGGCCGGCCAGGTCGAGAGGATGCCGCTCGTCGCGGTGCTGCGCCACCACTGGAGGGACGTCCTGATCGCGATGGGGGCCCGGATGGCGGAGAACATCAGCTACTACGTGATCACCGCCTTCATCCTCGTCTACGCCACCACCTCGGCGGGCCTGAGCAAGCAGACCGCGCTCAACGCCGTACTGATCGCCTCGGCCGTGCACTTCGCGGTGATCCCGCTCTGGGGCGCGCTGTCCGACCGGATCGGCCGCCGGCCGGTGTACCTGATCGGCGCGGTCGGCGTGGGAGCGTGGATGTTCCCGTTCTTCGCGCTCATCGACGCCGAGTCGTTCGGCAGCCTGCTGCTCGCCGTCACCGTCGGACTGGTGCTGCACGGCGCGATGTACGCACCGCAGGCGGCCTTCTTCTCGGAGATGTTCGCGACGCGCATGCGGTACTCGGGCGCCTCCATCGGTGCCCAGTTCTCCTCGGTGGCCGCCGGGGCTCCCGCGCCGCTGATCGCCACCGCGCTGCTCGCCGACCACGGCACCTCCACGCCGATCGCGCTGTACGTCATCGCGGCCGCGCTGCTCACGGTCGTGGCCGTGGCGTGCGCCCGTGAGACGCGTGACCGCGACCTGGCCTCCGTCGAGGCGGGCGTCCACGGCGACGCCGCCCAGGGCGCCCGGGGGTCGAAAGCGGACGCTCCGGCCTCCGCCTGAACCCTCCCCCCTCCGGAGCCGCGTGGACCGCGCACAACGGTCCACGCGGCTCCTCGCGTGCGAGGTGGTGACTGCACTCGCGCCGTCTGCCCGGTCGTGGGAGAGACGGCCCTTGGCACGCGGTGAGCGGGGCGTGGTCAGGGGACGTCGTCGGAGGGGCGTCGTCGTCGGAGGGGCGTCGTCGTCGGAGGGGCGTCGTCGTCGGAGGGGCGTCGTCGTCGGAGGGTGGGCGCGGGATGTCCGCGGGCGCGGGCACATCCGGGAGACGGGAGCGGGCACGTACCGCCGGGTCCCAGGGCCTCCGCCCGGGACGGCCGACGCCGCACGGCCCTCGACGACGGCCCTCGTCAGCGCGCGACCGCCCCCGATATCGCGTGCAGCCGCAGCGCCAGCTGGATCTCCAGGGCGCGGGGCGGCGACTGCCAGTCCTCGCCGAGGAGTCTGCCGATGCGTTCCAGCCGCTGGGCGACCGTGTTCACATGGACGTGCAGTTCGTCCTTGGTCCGGGCCGGACTCATACCGCCGGCGAAGTAGGCGTCGAGGGTGCGCACCAGGTCGGTACCGCGGCGCTCGTCGTAATCGGCGACCGGGCCGATGGTTCGGTGGACGAAGCCCTCGATGTCGCCGGTGTCGGCGAGCAGCAGGCCGAGGAACCCCAGGTCCGGTGCCGCGGCTCCTTCCCCGGAACGGCCCAGCAGCCGCAGGGCCTCCACACAGCGCCGCGCCTCCGCGTAGGCCGCGTGGACCGAGCCGGGAGTGGCGGGTGCCTCGACCGGCGCCGAGGCGCCGACGGTGACGGGCTCGCGGAGGGTGCCGCCGAGATGTTTCGCGGTCTGGCGTGCCAGCTCGGACGCGCTGTCACCGGGGCCCATCGGAAGCAGGAGCACCGTACCGCCGTCGCGGGTCGCCGCCAGCCCGTGGCGGGTGGCCGCCAGATGCGAGGCCGCGGACCGCAGGCGCTGACGGTCGGCGGTGGCCCGGTCGCCGCCCCCTCCGGTCGGCGGGGCGTCGATCCGCGCGGCGAGCACGACGTGCGGGGCGTCCAGATCGGCCCGCAGACGGGCGGCGCGCTCGCGCAGCAGGCGGGGGTCGCGTCCGGGTGCGTCCAGCAGGTCGTCCAGCAGTTCCCCCCGCACCCGCTGCTCGACCTCGCCGGCGGATCGGCGGGCCAGTAGCAGCAGGGACGTGACCATCGCGGCCCGCTCGAGAGTGCGCCGGTCGACGGGGTCCAGGGCGGGATGGCCGTGCAGCACGAGCGCGCCGAGGAGTTCCCCGCCTGCGGACACGGCGGCGACCCAGTCGTCCCCGTGCCGCACGGCGTGGCCGTCGGCGCCGGTGAACTCCACGCCGGCCGGCGAGGGCGCGTCCGGTTCGGCGAATTCCACCGTCCCGTCGAGCACTTCGGACACGGCTCCGGCGACGTCGTGGACCCCGCCGCCGTGCAGGACCAGCTCCGTGAGACGGTCGTGGACGTCCGAGGCCCGCTCGATGACGGCGCTGTGGTCGCGGATGATGGCGTTCGCCCGCTCCAGCTCGGCCAGCGCGCTCCGCGTCTCGGCCAGCAGATTGGCGGTGTCGATGGCGACCGCGGCGTGGGCGGCGAAGGAGGCGAGCAGCGCCACCTGCTCCCGCTCGAAGACCCGGGCGCGGCGGTCGGCGGCGAAGAGCACGCCGATCACCTGGCTGCCCAGCGTCAGCGGAACGCCGAGGATCGCGACGAGTCCTTCGTCGCGGACGCCCGAGTCGATGGCGCGGGTGTGCTGGAAGCGCTCGTCGTCGAAGTAGCTGTCGGTCACGTACGGCCGGGCGGTCTGGGCGACCAGCCCGCCGAGGCCCTCCCCCATGCCGAGCCGGAGCTGCTGGAAGCGGGCCGACACCGAGCCCTCGGTGACCCGCATGTAGGTGTCGCCGGCCGCCGGGTCGTTGAGGCTGAGATAGGCGACCTCCGTGCCGAGGAGCGACCGGGCGCGCTGCACGATGGCCCGCAGCACCGCGTCGAGGTCGCGCAGCCCCGCCAGATCGTGCGCGGTCTCGAACAGCGCGGACAGCTCCGCCTCGCGGCGGCGTCTGCCTTCGAGCTCGGCGCGCACGCGCAGGGCGAGCTGCTTGGCGCGCTCCAGACCGGAGAGCGTCTCGGGACCGGCGCCTTCCGCACGGGCGAGCAGCGCGGGCCGGTCGTACGCCTCGGCGGGCGCGTCGCGTGCGAGCAGCTCCAGGTAGGAGGCCTGTTCATGGGACATGGTCACAGGGATACCTGCCGGGTCGGGGGTCCCGCCAGCCCTGTGGACGACCGGGCCCGTGTGGACGACTCCGTCACCCGCTGCTCGCGGATTTGTCGCCCCGGTCCCTTCAGTGCGCGGTCCAGCCGCCGTCCAGGACGAGCGACGTACCGGTGACGAAGGACGACTGCGGGGTGCAGAGGTACGCGACCGCCTCCGCGACCTCCTCCGGTTCGACGAGCCGCTTCAGGGCCGAGTCCTTCAGCAGGACCTCCGTGAGCACCCGCTCCTCCGGGATGCCGTGGGCGGCGGCCTGGTCCGCGATCTGCTTCTCGACGAGGGGGGTACGCACATAGCCCGGGTTCACACAGTTGGAGGTGACTCCATGGGCGGCGCCCTCCAGGGCGGCGGTCTTGGACAGTCCTTCCAAACCATGTTTGGCGGCCACATAGGCGGACTTGTAGGCCGAGGCACGGAGCCCGTGCACGGAGGAAAGGTTGACGATGCGCCCCCATCCCTTGGCGTACATCTGTGGGAGCGCTCCTCTGATCAGCCGGAAAGGGGCCTCCAGCATCACGGTGAGCACGGTGCGGAAGACGTCCGGCGGGAACTCCTCGATGGGGCGGACGAGCTGCAGGCCCGCGTTGTTCACGAGCACGTCGGTACCGGCGGCGGCCTCCTCCGCGGCGTCCAGGTCGGTCAGGTCCAGCGCAAGGGGTTCCACGCCGCCCGCGAGACCGAGCTCCTGGGCCCGTCCGACCAGCGCGTCGAGGCCCGTCGCGTCCCGGTCGACGGCCCTGACCTCGGCTCCGGCCGCCGCGAGCCGCAGGGCGCAGGCACGTCCGATACCGCCCGCGGCGCCGGTGACCAGGGCGGTACGGCCGCCGAGGTCGAGGGACACGGACGGCTTTCCGGCGGAGGGAACGGGGTGGGGGACGGGACCCTGGTTCATGGTCATGGTCCGCACCCTAGGGACAGCGAGGACGCCGACCGATGTGGTCAACGCCCATAGTTCAAATGGCCAACGTGGAGTCGAACCACGTCGGGCCGTCGGTGAGCGCCTGCTTGATCCGGAAGAGGGCGAACTCCTCGAGCTCGGGCAGCGCGTCGACGGGGAACCACCCCACCTCCAGCGACTCCTCGTCGTTGACGCGTGCCTCACCGCCGACCGCCCGGCAGCGCAGGCACACGTCCATGAACTGGCACCGGTCGCCGTTGGGGTAGGTCACCGGCCGCGCGAACGTCTGGACGAGCACGATGCGCTCGGGGACGCAGCGTACGGCGGTCTCCTCGTACACCTCCCGAACCGCTGCCGTGGCCGGCTGCTCACCCGGCTCGGGGATCCCGCCGATGATCGACCACTTGCCGGTGTCGGCGCGTTTTCCCAGGAGCACCCGTCCGTCGTCGTCGAAGACCACGGCGCTGACCCCCGGCAGGAAGAGCAGCTGGTGACCGGCGGAGGTCCGGATCTCACGGATGAAATCGGGGATGCCCATGAACCGACCCTAACGGGCCGCGTCCCGACGCTCCTTCGCGCGGGTGCGCACCACCCCGCCCATGGCGCCGAGCGCGAGCGCCGCGAGGACGCCCTCGGGGAAGGTGCCCATGCGGGTCGCGGGGGTCAGGGAGGAACGCAGCGGCACCTCGGCGACCAGGGCGTCCGGGGTGAACATCCGGGTCTGCTGCACGATCGTCCCGTCCGGCCGGATGATGGCGCTGACACCGCTGGTGACGGGCACCACGACGGCCCTGCTGTGCTCGACCGCACGCACCCGGGACATCGCCAGTTGCTGGTAGGTCATCTCGCTGCGGCCGAAGGTGGCGTTGTTGCTGGGTACGGAGATCAGCCGGGCGCCGTGCGTGACGGTGTCCCGCACCGCCCAGTCGAAGGCCGCCTCGTAGCAGGTGGCGAGGCCCACCTTGGTGCCCGCCAGATCGAAGACGCCCACCTCGTCGCCGGGGCCGAAGTCGCGGCGGACCCGGTCCACGTCGGAGCTGAAGAGGCGGACGAAGGGCCTCATGGGGATGTACTCGCCGAAAGGCTGCACATGCCGTTTGTCGTAGGTGGCCACCGGCCCCTTCTCGGGGTCCCAGGTGATCAGGGTGTTGCGCAGCGGCCCGGTGTCGGGGGTCAGGACGGCCCCGATCACGGTCGGCGCCCCGATGGCCCTGACGGCCCGGTCGATCACCGTCCGCGCGTCGCCGTTGCGGTACGGGTCGAGGTCCGAGGAGTTCTCCGGCCACAGCACGAAGTCCGGCTCGGGCACCCTGCCCGCGGCGACGTCCTCGGCGAGCTGCTCGGTGCGGTTCGCGTGGTTGTCGAGGACGGCCCGGCGCTGTGCGTTGAAGTCGAGGCCGAGCCGCGGCACGTTGCCCTGCACGGCCGCGACGGTCGCCGTGCCGTCCTCGGCCGAGTCGTCCACCAGGGGCAGCGCGGCGACGGCGGCGGTGACGGGGACGAGGACGGTGAGCGCGGCGCCGGCGAGCGGCCCCCGCGGGAGCTCGCCCGTCCTCCGGTACTCACGGAGGCGGCGGGCCGTCTCGTACAGTCCGAAGCCGCACAGCGCGACCGCGAAGCCCAGCACGGGGGTGCCGCCCACCGCGGCGAGCGGCAGGAAGAGACCGTCCGCCTGGCCGAAGGCGATCTTGCCCCAGGGGAATCCACCGAAGGGGACCCGCGCGCGCAGACCCTCACCCAGGATCCACACGGCGGCTCCCCACACCGGCCAGAGCGGCAGCCGGGACACGACGGCGACACCGACGCCGGTCACGGCGACGAACAGCGCCTCGACCGCGGCCAGGGCCAGCCACGGAACGGCGCCGACCTCCTCTCCCGTCCAGACGAGCAGCGGCAGCAGGAAGCCCAGCCCGGCGAGGTGGCCGAGCCCGAACGCGGCCCGCGCCCGCCGCCCGTGGAGGCACCAGCCGAGCAGCGCGAAGCCGGGGAGCGCCAGCCACCACAGCGGGCGCGGCGGAAAGCTCAGGAACAGCATGCCGCCGGACAGCACGGACGCGGCGGGCCCGGCGAGCCGCCGCAGGAGCCTGCCGGCCCGCTCGGAGGGGGCGGGCACGGGCTGCCGGGTACCGGGGGGAGTGATGGTGGCGCTCACGTGCCGGAGTCTACGGCGGCGCGGCCCACCGACGTCGGCGCGGCACCGGCACCGGCACCGGCACCGGGGACGACCGTGCACCACGCGCCCCCCGGTGCGGAGGACCACCGTGCACCACGCGCCCCCGGTGCGGAGGACCACCGTGCACCACGCGCCGCCGGTGCGGAGGACGACGGCGGAGCACGGGCCCGCTGACCTTCCCGGCATCCTGCCGGCGCCCGTCCCGGCAGTGGAAGAGGCGTCCTTCCGCGCAGCCGGGAGAGGGGGTTCCGCAGCCGCGAGGACGGGTTCCGCCGGCGGTCAGGCGGCCGTCGTCGTCCCCGTGGAGGCTCCTGGCCGGAGGTGGTCGCGTATCACTCGGACCGCCGTCTCGGCATCGTCCACGGTGACCGTGAAGGTGCGGCCGTCACCGAGGGTCAGCGCGATGCCCTCGCCCCGTCGGACGATGACTGCGGTGCCCTGCTCCGGACGCCAGCGGCAGCCCCAGCCGCCCCAGTGGCAGGGCGTCACCTTGGGGACGAATTCGGCACCGACGACCTGTGCGAGCGGAATCCTGCGCCGAGGCACTCCCATGTGGCCGCAGCGCACCTCCATGGCGTCCTTGTCGACCTTCACCGCCACATGGACGAAGGCGAGCGTCCCGAAGAGCATCAGAAGCCCGGCGGCGACGCAGCCGATGACCGACATCAGCAGGGCGACGACGCCCGACGTCCACGGCGCGTCGACGGCGAGTTCGATTCCGAGGGCCATGCAGGCCGCTCCTGCGGCGGCCAGGACCCACTGGAGGCGGTTGGTCGCGCGACCGGTCCAGAGTGCGGGCGGCGGCTCTCCGGCCTGCCCCTTGTCACGGGGGTGGTCCGTCATGCTTCGCACAGTACTCACCTTCCGGCTCGGGAGCACTGCCTCGTGGGTAGGTCCTCGGAGCCGTGGGAACTGCTCTTCTGCTCCGCTTCTGCCCAGGTCGTCCCGGGCGAACCGGATCCGTCGGAGCCCTGCCGCTCAGTGTGCGGGCGTGACCGGTTTCACCGCTTCGAGCATCCTGCCCTCGGCGTACGCCCGGGCCGCTCCGGGAAGCTCCGAGACACGGCCGCTGAGCAGCACCGCCAGACCGCCGTCGGGCGCGGCCGCGGGCGCGGGACGTGCACCGACGCGCCGCAGCGCCTGGGCGGCGACGGCCCCGGCGGAGCCGTGCAGGACGACCGGCGGGAGCCCCTCCGGGCGGCCCTCCGCCACGGCGGCGCGGATCTGCTCGGCGACGAGCTCGTAGTGGGTGCAGCCGAGGACCACGGCGCGTACGTCCGAAGGGGTGAGTGCTGCCGCGGCGGCCACCGCGCGGGCCACGGCCGCCTCGTCCGCCCACTGGACGGCGTCGGCGAGACCGGGGCAGGGCACTTCGGTGACCCGGGCTCCGTCGGCGAAGTCCGCAATGAGCCCGCGCTGGTAGGGGCTGCCCGTGGTGGCCGGGGTGGCCCAGATGGCGACCCGGCCGCCGCCGGCGGCCGCGGGCTTGATCGCGGGCACGGTGCCGATGACCGGCAGGCCGGGCTCCAGCGCGGCGCGCAGCGCCGGCAGGGCGTGGACGGACGCGGTGTTGCAGGCGACGATCAGCGCGTCCGGGCGGTGCGCGGCCGCTGCCCCGGCGACGGTGAGGGCGCGCTCGGTGACGTCCTCCGGGGTGCGCGGACCCCACGGCATGCCGTCGGGGTCGGAAGAGAGGACGAGATCGGCGTCGGGCCGCAGCCGGCGCACCGCGGCGGCCGCCGCGAGGAGGCCGATTCCCGAGTCCATGAGCGCGATCTTCACCCGGTCACCCTAGCCGACGGGCCTTGCGGTCCCCGCGATGTGGTGCACACTGCGGCGAATGAGCCCCCTTGCGTGGATCGCCCTGACTTCCCTGGCCGCGTGGCTGTGGCTGCTGCTGGGGCAGGGCTTCTTCTGGCGTACGGACCAGCGGCTGCCCCGGCGGACGGCGCCGGCGCGTTGGCCCTCGGTGGTGATCGTCGTGCCGGCCAGGGACGAGGCCGGTGTGCTGCCGGAGAGCCTGCCGTCGCTGCTGCGGCAGACCTACCCGGGCAGGGCGGCGGTGGTGCTCGTCGACGACGGCAGTACGGACGGCACGGGCGAGCTGGCCCGCAAGCTGGGCGAGCAGTACGACGGGTTGCCGCTGACGGTGACCTCTCCGGGCGACCCGGAGCCGGGGTGGACGGGCAAGCTGTGGGCACTGCGGCACGGCGTCGCCCTGGCCCGCACCCTCCGGCCCGACTACCTGCTGCTCACCGACGCGGACATCGCGCACGAGCCGGACAGTCTGAGCGAACTGGTCGCGGCCGCGAACGCGAACGGCCTGGACATGGTGTCGCAGATGGCCCGCCTGCGGGTGGCGACCGGCTGGGAACGCCTGGTCGTGCCGGCCTTCGTGTATTTCTTCGCCCAGCTCTACCCCTTCAGCTGGATCAACCGTGAGCCCGCCCGTGCCACGGCCGCGGCGGGCGGATGTGTGCTGCTGCGCACGGAGACCGCCGAGCGCGCGGGGATCCCGGAGTCGGTGCGACAGGCGGTGATCGACGACGTCGCCGTGGCACGGGCGGTGCGCCGGGCCGGCGGACGGATCTGGCTGGGGCTCGCCGAGCGGGTGGACAGCGTCCGCCCCTATCCACGGCTCGCGGATCTGTGGCGGATGGTGTCCCGGAGCGCCTACGCCCAGCTGCGCCACAGTCCGCTGCTGCTCGCGGGCACGGTCACGGGACTCGCGGTCGTCTATCTGGCGCCGCCCGTCGCGGTGTGCGCCGCGGCGCTCCCGGGGGTACCGGGGTCCGCCGTGGCCGGCTGGGCGGGACTCGTGGCGTGGGCGGTGATGGCGGCGACGTACGTCCCGGTGCTCCGCTACTACCGACAGACGCTGTGGCTCGCCCCGACGCTGCCCTTCACCGCTCTGCTCTATCTGCTGATGACGGTGGACTCGGCCGTGCAGCACCACCGGGGGCGGGGCGCGGCCTGGAAGGGACGTACGTACTCCCGCCCCGAGGCCGCACCCGACCGTTGACGCCCGGCGTGGGTCACTTCCTGCCCGGTGTCCAGTTCATGCCCCAGCCGTAGGCGTAGTCGATGGTGCGCTGGGGGCTCACTCCGCGTTCCGGCACCAGGTAGCGGGCCTCCCGCTGGACGACGAGGTCGCCGCCCTGGTTGGTGATCAGGGCGAGGGCGCAGACGGTGGACGGCACGGTGCACTCGTCGAGCGAGAAGTCGACGGGGGCGCCGTGCTGCGGCTGGAGGGTGACGGTGGCGTGCAGATCGGCGAAGCTGCGCGCGCCCTCGTAGACGGTGACGAAGATGACCACGCGGCGGAGCTTGTCCCGGTGGTCGAGGTTGATGGTGAGGTTCTCGCCGGCGGCCACCGCGCCGGTGCGGTCGTCGCCGTCGAGGTGGATGTAAGGGGGCTGGTGGAGGGCGCCGAAGGCGTTCCCGAGGGCCTGGACGACTCCCTTGCGGCCGTCGGTGAGTTCGAAGAGCGCGCACAGGTCGAGATCGAGATCGGCGTGCATGGCCACGGCCCGGCCGAGCTTGGCGCCCCAGCCCGTGAACTGCTTGCGCACCTCCCAGTTGAGGTTGACCCGCATGACACCGGACGTGCCGCCCTGCTTGCCGAGCGAGACGGTCGGAGACTCCTTGGTCAGGGTGACCTTGGTGAGGCGTACGGGCGCGGGCGGCGCGGTGACGGGTGCCGGGGTGTGCGCCGGTGCCACCGGCGTGGGAGGCGCCACGGGCGCCGCCTGCCGGGGTTCGTCGACGGTGATGCCGAAGTCGGTGGCGAGGCCCTCCAGTCCGCTGTCGTACCCCTGCCCCACGGCCCGGAACTTCCAGGCGCCCTGGCGCCGGTAGAGCTCGCCGAGGATGAAGGCCGTCTCGACCGTCGCGTCCTGGCTCTCGTAGCGCGCGATCTCGGTGCCCGCCGCGGCGTCCACGATCCGTACGTACAGCCCCGGCACCTGCCCGAAGCCGCCTCCGTCGGCGGAGGCGGCGAGCACGATCCGCTCCACGGAGGGCTCGACGCGCCCCAGGTCGACCGTGAGCCGGTCGGTCGTGGCACCGCCGGAGGCGTGCTTGCCCTCGTGGCGCACCGCGCCCGAGGCGTGGGTCGGCTGGTTGTAGAAGACGAAGTCCGCGTCGGAGCGGACCTTTCCCGATCCGGAGTCGAGCAGCAGTGCCGACGCGTCCACGTCCGGGACCCCCGTTCCCGAACTCCAGCCCAACTCGACCCGAACGTTCAGTGCGGGTACCGGAACATTCGCTCCTTTGAGCATGGACATCCTCGCCCCCATCGCGGTCCTCGTGCCCGGAGAAGTGTGTGCGGACAAGGTAGCCGCGGTGCCGTCCGTGCACCCCCCGCGACCCGTGGGTAACCCCTTCCCAGCTTGCCCTTTACACGATCTAGTCGCCGCCGGACGACCGTTTTTCCCAGATTCGCTCGGATTAGGGAATCCCAGTCACAAGTAACACGTCAAACAACCCTCTTATCGGGCTCCCCAACCAGCACATCGTGGGCTTAACTTATGTGCCATGACCTCCCCCCGCTCCACCTACGGTGGCGGTTACTACTCCGCGCCGTCGTTCCCCGACACCCCGATCTACGACTCCCTGGTCGCTGAGCGGGGCACGCCTCAGATCGCACCGATCCGAGTGCCTTCCGCGTACGACACCGGCAACAGCTACCTGCCGGCGCTGCCCGCGGCCCTCCCCGCCCTCCCGGCGGCCCCTTCCCAGCCCGGTCCGGCCTACGGCTACCCCCAGCCCATGCCGCAGCCGGTCCCGCTGCAGCAGGCGGCGGCCCCGTACATCCCCCAACAGCCCGCCGGTCCGCGCGGCTACCCGGGAGGCCAGCCGCAGCCGATGGTCCGCCCGATGGCGGGCGGCTACGAGGCGATGCGGCCGGCAGCGGCGCCGAGGCCGATACCCACGCCCGCACCGTACGACGATCCGTACAACCGGCCGTACCAGGGCGGCGGCTACTGACACCGGTCCGACCGTCGTGACCGGCGGAAGGTGCGGAGCACCTGGCAGGATGGCCGTATGGCGACACCCGTGCTCCGCTCCCTCCACGTCCATCCGGTCAAGTCCGTCGCCGGGTACGCGCCGGCCGAGGCCGCCGTGGAGCCCTGGGGACTCGCGGGCGACCGGCGGTGGATGCTGGTCGACGCGGTGGGCCGGGCGGTCACCCAACGCCAGCAGCCGCGTCTGGCGTTGGCCGCCGCCGCGCCCCTCGCGGACGGCGCCGTCCGGCTGACCGCACCGGGTGCCGCACCGCTGACCGTGGCGGTGCCCGAGCCGTCCGGCACCGCCGCCGTGGAGATGTTCGGGGAGAAGGTGGAGGCGGTGCCCGCGGGTGCCGCCTCCGACCGGTGGTTCAGCTCGTACCTGGGCGCACCGGTCCGGCTGGTGCATCTCGACGACCCCGCGTACCGCCGCCCGATCGACCCGGACTACGCGCTGCCCGGCGAGACGGTGTCCTTCGCCGACGGCTTCCCGCTGCTCCTCGTCTCCGTCGCCTCGCTCGACGCGCTCAACTCGCTGATCGCCCAGGGCGACCACGCGGACGAGGGCCCGTTGCCCGTGAACCGCTTCCGTCCCAATCTCGTCGTGGACGGCACGGCCCCGTGGGCCGAGGACCACTGGCGGCGGATCGCGGTCGGCGAAGTGTCCTTCCGGGTGGCCAAGACGTGCGGTCGCTGTGTCGTGACGACCACCGACCAGGCCACGGCCGAGCGCGGCAAGGAACCGCTGCGCACCCTCGCCCGGCACCGCCGCTTCGGGGACCGGCTGGTCTTCGGCCAGAACCTGGTGCCCGAGCACACCGGCACCGTCCACGTAGGCGACCCGGTGCGCGTCCTCGCCTGATCCGCCCGGCCGAACCCGCGTACACGCCCTCGCCAGGGCGCACCGCGGCGGAACCGGACTCGGCGGTGGACCACCGCATACGCGGGCCGGTGGTCGCCGAGTTGACGGCGCCGGACGGTACCGGGCGCAGCGGCAGGGTGACCACAGCCGTCCCGACGACCGGTCCCGGCGACACCATCCGGACTCGGACGGACCGGCGGGGCGACCCGTGACCCGCCCGGCGGACGCGGACACCGCGCGGGACCGCTCCGTGCGGGCCGGGCATCGGTGCGGCCACCGCGGCGGCGGGACTCGTGGAGGCCGCCCCGCGGCCGGTCGTACGGCGACTGGTGCAGCGGCGGTAGGCGGCGCTCGACCGCGAGTGGGCGAGAGACGGTCCCGACCCGGGCCGCACGGGCGCGGGCAGCTGACCGGTCAACCCCTGGTTCCCGCGCACGCTACGGTGGTGCGACGCGCGGCACGGGCGCGACCGACGCACGAGGTGGGGGCAGAGCAGCACCATGGCACAGGGCACGGTCCAGGTGACGCACACCGGCACATCGCGGTGGCGGCGCCGCACGGGTGAGTACGCCTCCCTCGCCGCGGCCCTGGAGGCGGCGGCCGACGGCGACATCCTCACCGTCTCTCCCGGCACGTACCGGGAGAACCTCGTACTGCGGCGTGCCGTGACCCTGCGCGGGACGGACGGATCGGCGGGCTCGGTGCGCATCGCGCCCTCCGACGGGGTGCCGCTGACGGTGCGCGCGTCGGCGACCGTACAGGACCTGCACGTCGAGGGGCAGGACGCCACGGCGCCCGCGCTGCTCGTCGAGGACGGGGCCCCCGAGCTTGCGGATCTGCGGATCGTGACGCGCTCGGCGGCGGGCATCGAGGTCCGCGGGGCGGCCCGGCCGACGGTCCGGAGGTGCACGGTGGACAATCCGGCCGGCGTCGGGATCGGCGTACTGGACGGCGCGGGCGGGGT
This sequence comes from Streptomyces sp. WMMC940, assembly GCF_027460265.1. Taxonomy (NCBI): domain Bacteria; kingdom Bacillati; phylum Actinomycetota; class Actinomycetes; order Kitasatosporales; family Streptomycetaceae; genus Streptomyces; species Streptomyces sp. WMMC940. The sequence goes on along the minus strand of NZ_JAPZBC010000001.1, from coordinate 6,773,261 downwards.
GTTCGAGGAGTGCGAGGTCGTCGCCGCCGGGCAGTCCGGGGTGTCGGTACGTGGCGGCGCGCACCCGCGGCTGGAGCGTTGCCGGGTGCACCACGCCTCCGGCACCGGGCTGAGCGTCACCGGCGAGGGCAGCTCGCTGGAGGCGGTCGGCTGCGAGGTCTACGAGGTCAAGGGCGCGGGCATGCAGGTCACGTCGCGGGCGACGGCCCATCTGACGGACTCGCGGGTGCACCGCACCTCCTCCGACGGCATCACGCTCGACACCGACGCGGTGCTCACCCTCGCCGACTGCGACATCCATGACGTACCGGAGAACGCGGTGGACCTCAGGTCGCGTTCGGTGCTCACGCTCACCCGCTCCACGGTGCGGCGGTTCGGCCGCAACGGCCTCTCGGTGTGGGACCCGGGGACCCGCGTCGACGCCAACCAGTGCGAGATCCACGACAGCACGGGCGACTACCCGGCGGTGTGGGTCAGCGACGGCGCGACCGCGGTGCTCGAGTCCTGCCGCGTGCACGACGTCCCGGACGCCCTGTTCGTCCTGGATCGGGGTTCGCGTGCCGACGTGGTCGACAGCGATCTGACGCAGGTGCGGAACACGGCCGTGTCCGTCAGCGACGGGGCCACCGCCCAGCTCGACGACTGCCGTGTCCGGGAGGCCTCCACCGGGGCCTGGTTCCGCGACCACGGCAGCGGCGGCACGCTCAGCAACTGCACCATCGACGGCGCCCAGACGGGCGTCATCGTCACCAAGGGCGCGGACCCGTCGATCGAACGGTGCACGGTCACCTCGCCGGCCGAGGCCGGGTTCTACGTCTCCGCCGAGGGTCGCGGCACCTTCGACGGCTGCCGGGTCTCGGGCAGCGGAGGCTACGGCTTCCACGTGATGGACGGCTGCCGTACGACCCTGACGCGCTGCCGCACGGAGCGGTGCGCCCGCGGCGGATACGAGTACCCCGAGGACGGGACGGCCGTGGAGGACTGCACCAGCGACGAGAGCGGTGTGCGCTCGGCTCCGCCCGTGACGGCCCCGGCAGTGGCCACCGTCGCCCGGACCCCCGGGCTGCTGCCCGTGATCCCCGGCCAGCGGACCGCCGAACCCGAGCCCGCCGCCCCGGCGACCGCGCCCGCGACCCCGACGGCGGCCAGGTCGTCCGACGCCGTGCTGGGGGAACTGGACGCCCTGGTCGGCCTGGAGAGCGTCAAGCGCGAGGTACGGACGCTCACGAACATGATCGAGGTGGGCCGGCGCCGCCAGGAGGCGGGCCTCAAGGCCGCGTCGGTCCGCCGCCATCTGGTGTTCACCGGCTCCCCCGGCACCGGCAAGACGACCGTGGCGCGGCTGTACGGCGAGATCCTGGCGTCCCTCGGGGTGCTGGAGCGCGGCCATCTCGTCGAGGTGTCCCGGGTCGACCTGGTGGGCGAGCACATCGGATCCACCGCCATCCGCACCCAGGAGGCCTTCGAACGGGCCCGCGGCGGGGTGCTGTTCATCGACGAGGCGTATGCCCTCTCCCCGGAGGACTCCGGCCGGGACTTCGGCCGGGAGGCCATCGACACGCTGGTGAAGCTGATGGAGGACCACCGGGACGCCGTGGTCGTGATCGTCGCCGGGTACACCGCCGAGATGGAGCGGTTCCTCTCGGTCAACCCCGGTGTGGCGTCCCGCTTCTCACGGACCATCACCTTCAGCGACTACCTCCCCGTCGAACTGCTGCGCATCGTGGAGCAGCAGGCCGAGGAGCACGAGTACCGGCTGGCCGAGGGCACGGCCGAGGCCCTGCGGAAGTACTTCAGGGCACTGCCGAAGGGCCCGGCGTTCGGCAACGGACGGACCGCGCGCCAGACCTTCGAGTCGATGGTCGAACGGCACGCGGGCCGGGTCGCCGAGCTCACCGAGCCGAGCACGGACGACCTGACGCTGCTCTACCCCGAGGACCTGCCCGAACTGCCCTGAGCCCGCGCCGCCCCGTCGCGCTGACGGGGCAGCGCGGGCGGCAGCCGTTCCAGCAGTGCCCGGCGTTCCTCGGCGAACGCCGGGTCGGCCTGGTAGTCGGAGTGGCCGAGAACGGGTTCCGGCAGGGGATGGGTGTCCGTGCGCCCGTACACCACGGGGTCCCTGAGTGCCTCCCGGTCGACCTCGGGCTTGCCGTCCTCGGCGGGGAGCAGGACCGGGCCGCCGATCGGGTCGGTGTGCCGCCACAGGTTGCGCCAGCAGTGCAGTTCCCGGTGGAGCCCGCGCAGCTGCACCGCACCGAAGTAGGCGGGGAACCAGCGGCCGTAGAGCCGTTCCAGCGGTGAGCCGTAGGTGAGCAGGGCGACGCGCCGGCGGGTGGCCGGGGTGAGCTGCCAGACCGCGGCGGCGGCCAGCACGCTGCCCTGCGAATGGCCGGAGATCACCAGCCGTCCCCCGGTGGCCGACGTCCACGACGCCATGCGCCAGGTGAGGTCGGGAACGGCCCGCTCGGCGTAGCAGGGCGGTGCGAAGGGGTGGGCGGCGCGCGGCCAGAACGTGCCGACGTCCCAGAGGATGCCGATGGTGCGGCGGGCGGAGGCGTCCCGGTAGGCACGCCTGCCCCAGGTGACGAAGAGGATGAAGAGCAGTCCGATCAACCAGGAGCCGAGGGCCTGCGCGACGTCGGCCGCCGCCTCGACGACCGGGTGGGCCCGGTCGAAGGCTTCGCCCGGGACCTCCGCGCTGACCCACGCCCCGGCGACGGCGCTCGCACCGAGCAGCAGCGTCGCGACGCACACGATGCCGAGGACGGCGGGCGCGGCGTCGGTGAGACCCGCCCGGGCGCGGGTGCCCGCGATCCGGCGGGTGCGCACATGGTCGGGCCGCTCGTCCGGATAGTCCTGTTCGACGCGGTCCTCGAGGGCCCGCGCCGTCCGCCAGGTCCGCATGCCGAGGACGCAGAGCGGCACCAGCAGCAGGAGCAGCAGGACGGGGATGACGGACGCCTGCCAGCTCAGCAGCACCGGCGGCCCCGGGATCGCCCCCTCCCCCTCCCCGGGGGTGCCCGACCCGTCGAGCCAGTCGGCGACCCGCTGGGCGACGCCGCCGGTCATCACGCCCCCGAGCGCGCAGGCGAGCAGGGCGACCGCGGGACCGCCCAGACCCCGCAGGGCGGCGCGGCCGTGGCGGGCGCGGCGGTGCAGTAGATGCGCGGCGACGGCGAGTACGACGACGAGCGCCCCCTGGGCGAGGGCGATGACGCGGAAGGCGACCTCACCGGGGAGCGTTCCGTGGGACGCCCAGCCGGGGCGTGACCAGGACCCGTACACCATCGCGACGGCGAGCAGGACGAGGGAGGCGCAGGGCAGCCAGCGGACGACGGCGCGGTCGATCCGGTCGTCGACGACCTCCTCACTGCGTCCGCGGCGGATGACGACGGCGACGACGAAGACGCCGGCGAGGACCAGTACCGCCTCGAGGACCGAGCCGGATACCTCCAGGGCGCGGACGCCCGCGCTCCGGTCGTGGCGCGCGGCGGCGCCGGTCACGGCTGCCGCGATGACCAGGAACCCGGCGGCGGTGTGCGCCGCGCGCAGCCGGGCGACCAGCCGGCGGCCGTACCAGAACCCCGGCCGGCCGAGCGCGGGCCGGACGGTCCGCGCGGTGAGGGCGGGGCCCTCGCCGTTCCCGGTCCCGGGAGAGCCGCCGCCGGCCTCCGGGCGCGGGCGGAGCCGGCCGGCCTCGGGGCCGGAGGCGTCGTGACCGCTCGCCGTGGCCCCGGAGTCCTCGCCCTGTGGGCGAGCGGAGGCAGCGGTGGGCAGTGGCGTGGCGGTGGGGTTCGGCGGACGCTGGGCCTCGTAGGCGCTCCAGGTGCGGTTGGACAGGTACCACAGCAGGCCCACCAGGGCGACCGGCAGCAGGGCGGCGAGGGAGAGCCGGCGGCCGGGCTGGGACCACCAGCCGTCGTTGGAGGCGGAGAGGAAACCGATCCAGGAACCGTCCCGGGAGCAACGGGCGGAGCCGGCGCACTGCCACGCCGTCAGGTCGAGGGCGACCTCGCAGGCCGCCGCGGTGAACAGCACCGTCAGGCTGAGCGCGACGAGCCGGACGAGCATCCCGTACAACCGTAAGGTCCGGGCCGCGCCCGTGGTGGCGGGCCGCATCCAGTGGGCCAGGTTGACGACCATGAACGGCAGGAGGAGCAGCCACAGGGCCCTGGCCCCGTTGCCGGAGGTGAGATTGGACCAGCAGTACGCCTCGGGGATCGGCCCGTCGCGATCGCGGTCGGGGCGGTGCTCGGCGTCGGAGTCGTCGGTACGACGGTACACGGCGGCCGTGGCGTCGCCGGTGACCCGGACCGTGCGGGGATCGCCGAGCATGTCCTGCGGGGTGGCTCCACCGACGCCGTGGACCAGCAGTTCCAGTGCGGCTCCGCCGGGCTGCGGCGCGGGGTCCGGGGTGGCAGGGGACACTTCTGCGGCTCGCTCTCTGCCGGCGGGATCACGGCGGTGGGAGGATCTGCGGCGCGACCAGGATCCCGGAACACGGAGCAGCGCCGCGTGCCCTCCACCGATTCTTCCCGCCTCCGGGGCGAAGCCACCGTGGGAGGATGAGGATCCTCGGTGAACGGCGGACCCGGCGAAAGCGGGCTCGGCAGCGAACCCGACCGTGAAACGGAAGGACCGGCCCCGGCGGTGAGCGACAATCAGAACCTCCTGGCGGAGCAGCGTCGTGCTGTGATCCTCGACGAGGTGCGGCGGCGCGGCGGTGTGCGGGTCAACGAACTCACCCACCGGCTGAACGTCTCCGACATGACCGTGCGCCGCGACCTGGACGCCCTCGCCCGGCAAGGCGTCCTGGAGAAGGTGCACGGGGGTGCGGTGCCGGTCGCCCAGGCGAGCGCGCACGAACCCGGTTTCGAGGCCAAGTCGTCCTTGGAGCTCCGAGCCAAGGAGGACATCGCCCGCGCCGCGGCGGAGATGGTCGTCCCGGGGAGCGCCGTCGCCCTCTCGGGCGGCACGACGACATACGCGCTGGCCCACCACCTCCTCGACGTCGCCCGTCTGACGGTCGTGACCAATTCGGTGCGGGTGGCCGATGTGTTCCACACGGCCCAGCGGTCGGGCGGGACCTCCGGGCCGCCTCCGGGCGCCCCCACGGTGGTCCTCACGGGAGGAGTGCGCACCCCTTCGGACTCGCTGGTGGGTCCGGTCGCCGATCAGGCGATCCGCTCCCTCCACTTCGACGTGCTGTTCCTGGGGGTCCACGGCATCTCGGTGGAGGCCGGGCTGTCGACGCCCAATCTGGCGGAGGCCGAGACCAACCGTCGGCTGGTCCGCTCGGCCCGCCGGGTGGTGGTCGTCGCGGACCACACCAAGTGGGGCACGGTCGGACTGAGTTCGTTCGCCCGGCTGGACGAGGTGGACACGCTGGTCACGGACTCGGGGCTGCCGGAGAGGGCACGCGAGGAGATCGCCGAGCACCTGCCGAAACTGGTGGTCGCCGGTGGACCCGACGAGCCGTGGAAGCAGCCGGAGCGGCAGGGGCAGCCGGAATGACGGTCTTCCGGGTGGTGCGTGCCACGCCACTGCCGGCCGGGGAGGCATGGCGGCGGCTCACCGACTGGCCCGCACATGCCGCGCAGGTGCCCCTGACGCGGATCTCCGTGGTGACGGAAGGCCCGAGCGGCGAGGGCACCCTGTTCGTGGCCCGTACGGGCGTGGGCCGGGCGCACTTCGACGATCCGATGGAAATCGTGCGCTGGGAGCCGCCGGCGGCCGGACGGCCCGGGCACTGCCGGCTGGAGAAGCGCGGCCGGGTCGTACTGGGCTGGGCGGAGATCGAGGTCCGGGAGTCCCCGGCCGGGTCGGTGGTGACCTGGACGGAGGAGCTGCGGGTACGGGGCCTGCCGGCTGCGGCGGGCCCGCTACTGGCCCGGGCGGGGCAGCGGGTCTTCGGCCGCGCGGTGGGCGGTCTGCTGGACCGTGGCCCGGATCCGCCGGAACGGTGACCGTCTGACGGGTCGCCGGTCGTCGTGTGCGGGCCCGCCAGGCCGCCCCGCCCCGTTCCCCGTTCCCCCGTCCGCTGTCCACCGTTCTTCCCGTCCGTCGTTCGCCCGCTTGCCCCTCTGCCGTCCACCGCTCTTCCCGTCCGTCGTTCGCCCGCTTGCCCCTCTGCCGTCCACCGCTCTTCCCGTCCGTCGTTCGCCCGCTTCCGGTCTCCCTGGATGCCCGGTCGCCTCGCCCTCGTCCCCTTCGACCACTCCTGCGCTGCTGTCCCCGGAGGTACCGTTCATGGTTCACCGACTCAGGCCCGTGGAACTGGACTTCGCCGAGTCCGCACCCGTCCGGCTGGTCTTCACGGGGGAGGTGCGGGCCGACCCCCAGGCCGTGTACCGCGCGCTCGCGGAGGACGTCGAGGGCTGGCCAGGCTGGTTCAGGGCCGTCACATCCGCCCGGCCGACCCAGGGCGGACGGGGCCGGGAGGTCCGGCTGCGCGGCGGTACGCGCTTCCGCGAGACGATCATGAGCAGGGAGCCCGGTGAGCGCTACGCGTACCGCATCGACGAGACCAACGCCCCGGGCATGCGGGCGATGCTCGAGGAGTGGCGGCTCGCTCCCGCCGGCTCCGGAACCCGGGTGCGGTGGACGATGGCGGTCGACGGCACCGCTCCGCTGCGTCTCCTGACGGGGCTCGCAAAACCGGCCGTGGGCCGCGCCTTCCGTGATGCGGTGCGCAACCTGGACCGGCGGCTCACCTCGCCCGCGGCGTGACCGGCTGACGCCGGGAGACCGCGCGGCGCGGAGGCCCGTCCGTGCCGCCGGGCCGCGGAGCCGGCGTCCGCGCCGCCGCGCCGGTGCTCCGCGGAGCTGACGGACCGCCGTCCGGCGAAGGGCCCCACTCGGCCGAGCCCCATCAGCCGGGCCGCAGCCGGTCGTCTCCCGGGCAGCCGCCTCCGGGTGAGACGCCTCAGGGGTCAGCCGGGCCAGACGCCGGAGTCCAGGAACTCCTCGATGGCGGCGGTGTACGGGGCGATGTCGAGACCCTGCCCGGCCAGCCAGTCGTCGGAGTAGTACTTGTCCAGGTAGCGGTCGCCGGGGTCGCAGATCAGGGTCACGACACTCCCCTGCTCACCCGCCGCCACCATCTCCGCGACGATCTTCAGCGCGCTCCACAGTCCCGTGCCGGTGGAGCCGCCGGCCTTGCGGCCGATGGCCTTCTCCAGTGCCCGCACGGCGGCGACGGTCGCCGCGTCGGGCACCTTCATCATCCGGTCGACGGCTCCGGGCACGAAGCTCGGCTCCATGCGGGGCCGTCCGATGCCCTCGATACGTGATCCGCAGTCACTCGTGGCCAGCGCGTCGCCCCGGGTCCAGCCGTCGAAGAAGCAGGAGTTCTCCGGGTCGGGGACGCAGACCCGGGTGTCGTACTGCATGTAGTGGACGTAGCGGGCGATGGTCGCCGAGGTGCCGCCGGTACCGGCGGTGGCCACGATCCACGCGGGCTCCGGGTAGCGCTCCAACTTCAGCTGCTGGTAGATCGATTCGGCGATGTTGTTGTTGCCGCGCCAGTCGGTCGCCCGCTCGGCGTAGGTGAACTGGTCCATGTAGTGCCCGCCGGTACGGGCGGCGAGGGTCGCGGACTCCTCGTACATCTTGCGCGAGTCGTCCACGAAGTGGCACCGGCCTCCGTGGAATTCGATGAGACGGCACTTCTCCGCACTGGTGGTGCGAGGCATCACGGCGATGAAGGGCACGCCGATCAGCTTGGCGAAGTACGCCTCGGAGACGGCGGTCGAACCGCTCGACGCCTCGATGACCGGCTTGCCCGGCCGGATCCAGCCGTTGCACAGCCCGTACAGGAAGAGCGATCGCGCCAGCCGGTGCTTGAGGCTCCCCGTCGGGTGGGTGGACTCGTCCTTGAGGTAGAGATCGATGCCCCACGACTCGGGCAGCGGGAAGCGCAGCAGATGGGTGTCGGCCGAGCGGTTGGCATCGGCCTGCACCTTCCGTACGGCTTCTTTGAGCCAGGCCCGGTACTCGGGATCGCTGCGGTCCACATCGACGGTGGCCATTGCCTCGTAAGTGGTCATGCGCCCCGCTCCTCACTCTCAGACCGACGCTTCCCACTGTCCACGATAAGCCCCTCACCTGCACAAACGTTGCCTTTGGGGTTCCATAGGGGTTGCTTGTGGAAGCGGCGTGGAGGCGCTCTGGTGCCTGTCCGGGTGCCTGTGCAGACTGAGGTGCAGGAACGGGCGCGAAGGGGGCGGCCATGTCGGATGCGGAGTTCACGGCAGCCATGTCGGAGCCGGAGTTCAGCGCCACGGGTGTGCGGATCGAGCGCTGGCCGCGGTCGCTCACGACGGCCGGTCAGGTCCTGGTCGAGGGCGGCACACTCGCCCTGCTGACGAGTTACGGACGGGTCATCGACAGCGCGCCCGTGCAGGCGGTCAGGGTGGGCAGGCCCTGGTTCGCGGGAAGCGGCGACAGCGCGGTCGCCACGGTCAACGGCACCCGCTACCGGCTGACGCTGAGCGGCGCCCAGCGGGGACTCGGCGACGAGGCGCTGACCGGCCGCCTCCTGGAGGTGCTCCGCAAGGCCGGGAGCGGACCCGGCTGAGCCGCCGAACCGTCCCCCACCTGCGCCGCGTGTGCGCGGAGTTGCGGAGGCGTCACGCCGGGTTCACTCTTGATTCATCACTCAGGGTTCACCGGCGGTGACACTGCGATCCAGTCCCGCCGGCACAGACAGCAGACAGCAGCCAACTGCTGGATCCGATCCTTCGTCTTCTTCCGGACCTCATTCGGGGAGTCGCAGCCGTGATCAGCGAGGCAAGCAGGCATTGCACGGTGGAGCTTCAGGCTCTTCCGTCGCGGATCGGTCAGGTCCGCAGAATCGTGTCGGCGCAATTGCGCTACTGGCAGCTCGATCGCTTGATCGACCAGGCGGCTCTCGGCGTCACCGAGCTCCTGACCAACGTCCACCGGCACGCACAGCCCGACAAACTGTGCACCGTGGAGATGGAGCTGCTCTTCGACCGGCTCACCGTATCGGTGCACGACCACGACCCCCGGATACCGATGCTCGGGTCCGCGGGACCGCTCGAGACCACCGGCCGTGGACTCGCGCTGATCGAGGCCGTGAGCGAGAGCTGGGGAGTGCTGCCCAAGGGCGACGCGGGCAAAGTCGTCTGGTTCACGCTCCCCACGGCACTCCCGGCCCCGTCGGCACCGGCGCCGTACGCGGTCACCGCGGTGTTCGGTGCTGCCACCACCCCCTTCCCCGTCGTCGAGGCCGAGCCGCGGGAGCGTGCCCCGGTGCGGGCGGCCGTGGCGACCTGAACCGACACCGCGGGCCGGCCCGCGGTGCAACGACCAGGCCATGCCCCGACCGGCCGTCCCGGAGTCCGGGACGGCCGGTCGGGGCGCGGGCGTCAGACGGGGCCACCCTTCACATGCGGCCCGAACCGCTCGTCCCGCGCGGCCCGTACGTCACGAACCGCTCGTCCCGCGCGCCCCGTACGTCACGCGAGTCACGCCGGAGGGACGTTCCGGTCGTCGGGCGGCCGGCGGCGGTGTGCGTACGGCCCGGGGAGTACGGGTACGCCGGGGTCAAGCGACCGGGATCAGCGTGAGGTAGGCGAGGCCCAGCACGTTCCGGTAACCACGCAGCCAGCTCGCCCGGTGACGGTCCACCCGCTCGCGGGTGCTGCAGGCGAGCGGGTGTCCCTGGTTGCGGGCGAGCCACTCCTCCACGTCGGCCAGATAGCCCGACTCGAAGTCCTCCCACTCCGATTCGCCCGCTGTCTCGATCGCCTCGACACGGAATCCGGCCGCGGTGGCGGCCTCGGCGACATCGGCCAGCAGGAGGTGGTCGTCGGCCCGGGCGTCCGGCCACATCGCGGCCAGTTCCTCCGGCGCGGGAACGCGCTGCCAGAAGCCCTCGCCGAAGAGCACGCGCCCGCCCGGGACCACCAGTGAACGCAGCGCGCGGAGCGCGGCGGTGGTCGCCGGGAGCGCCCCGGAGGCACCGGCACCGTCCGGACCGAGCAGCGCCTGGCCGGAGCCCACGCACAGCACGACGTCGGCGGGTCCGTGCGGGGTGTTGGTGGCGGACTCCTCGAGGAACCGGGCCCGCCCGAGGAGCCCGCGCTCCTCGGCGCTGCGGCGTCCGCGGGCCAGGTCGTCCCCGTTCAGGTCGATCCCCACGCCCCTGGCTCCGGGCGCCGCCTCCAGAAGCCGCAGCATCAACTCGCCCCAGCCGCAGCCGATGTCGAGCACGCCGGCCGGCTCCCGGCGGGCGAGTCGCGCGACGAGCCGGTCGGCACGCTCCTCGGACAGCGGTCCGTGGAAGGTGAGGCGGGTCAGGCGGGGCGGAAGATCTTCGTCGGCCATGCCGTGGACCGTACGGCGACCGTCCCGTGGTCGCATCCGAATTCCCTTGGGCCTCAGGCGTGTCGGCCCTGGCCGGGGCGCCCGGCGGCGGCGCTACGGCGGTCGGCCCGTGTCGAGGGCCTGGTGCCGGAGCGGAACAGCCGTCGGCACGGAGGTCCCGACACCCCTGGTCCCGGGCACCGTTGATTGCCACTGGGCCGCGGACCCTCCTGGGGCCGGTCTCCGACGGCTCGAACGTCCCGGACGCCACACCCGGCGCAGACGCGACCCTCGGCAGGCGATCGGAACCGACTCCCGGCCACGCCCGGAGTTGCCGGGCGCCGCACCGCACACCGGCCTCACGGTTCGCGGGCGCTCACGAAACGCGCTGCGCCGCCGCGCTCAGCGGATCGTCGAGCACCGGCTGCCAGGCCAGTTCCGCCGCGCCCACCAGGCTGTTGTGGTCGAGGGTGCACGGCAGGATGGGCACACCGCCGCTCCGGCCCCACAGACTGCGGTCGGCGACCACGGCCCGCAGGCGTTCCGGATCGGCGTCGAGCAGTTCGCGGTGCAGGCCGCCGAGGATGATGCGGTCGGGGTTGAGGATGTTGACGAGCCCCGCGAGCCCGAGGCCCAGCCGGTCGACGATCTCCTCGGCCGCCGCCCGCACCGTCGGATCGTCGTACTCCGTGCGCAGCAGGTCCCTGGCCTGCTGGAGCAGGGAGACCTCGGGGCCGGGGTCGCGGCCGGCCGCCGTGAGGAACGCGAGCGGGTCGGCCTCCACGTCGAGGCAGCCTCGGCTGCCGCAGTGGCAGGCGCGCCCCTCGGGGTTGACCGTGAGGTGGCCCACTTCCAGGGCCAGGCCCGAGCTGCCGGTGTGCAGTCTGCCGTCGAGGACGAGCGCTCCGCCGACGCCGCGGTGCCCGGTGGCGACGCAGAGGAGGTGCTGGGCTCCGCGGCCGGCACCGTGCCGGTGTTCGGCGAGGGCGGCGAGGTTGACGTCGTTGCCGGTGAAGGCGGGTCCCGTGATGCCGGCCGTCTGCACGCGGTCGGCGAAGATGTCACGGACCGGAGCGCCTGCCGGCCAGGCGAGATGCAGCGGATTGAGGGCGGTGCCCTCGGGCTCGGCGACGGCGGAGGGCACGGCGAGCCCGGCGCCCACGCAGCGCCGGCCGGTCTCCTCCAGCAGTTCCGCGCCCGCCTCGACGACCTCGCCGAGCACCTGCGCGGGATCGGCGGAGACCGTGACGCAGCCGGGCGCGGTCGCGACGATCGTGCCGCCGAGTCCGACCAGCGCGGCCCGGAACCCGTCGGCGTGCACCTGGGCGGCGAGGGCGACGGGGCCGTTCTCGTCCACGGCGAGACGGTGGGAGGGACGGCCCTGGGAGCCGGCGGCCGCTCCGGGCCGGGAGTCCACCCGGATGAGACCGAGCGCCTCCAGTTCCGCGGCGACCGCACCGGCCGTGGCCCTGGTGACGCCCAGCTCGGCGGTCAGCACGGCCCGGGTGGGCGCGCGGCCCGTGTGGACCAGTTCCAGTGCGGGGCCGAGGGCGCTGCGGCCTCGATCCAGCCGCGTCCGGGTGCTCGTCGCCTTGCCGTTCATGGGCGAAGTCTCCCATGATCCCGCAGACCGGGGGACGTTCCGTCGGGGCATCACCGTGCAGGCGGAGAGCGGCTCCCCGGGCGGTCCCGGACGCGGCCTCCGTCCCCCGGGCCCCCGCGCGGCCCGGCCCGGAGTACGCGGGTTCCGCGGGCGCGGGCCCGGGTCGGTCGGCGCGTTCGTGCGGGCGCGGGCCCGGGTCGGTCGGCGCGTTCGTGCGGGGGCGGCGGTGGCCCCTATCCTGATTTTGTGCCGCCACTAAACAAACCCTCCTCGTCCCGCTCTCTCACCCGGCTCCGGATCGCGCTCACCGTCTTCTTCGCCCTCGACGGCTTCCTCTTCGCGGGCTGGGTCGTCCGCATCCCCGCCATCAAGGAACAGACCGGCGCCTCGGCGAGCGACCTCGGCCTCGCCCTCCTCGGCGTGTCCGCCGGGGCCGTGGTGACGATGACGCTCACCGGGCGCCTGTGCCGGCGCTTCGGAAGCCATCCACTGACCGTCGCGGCCGCGGTCCTGCTCTCGCTCGGCATCGCGCTGCCCGCACAGACGCACTCCGCGCTCGACCTGGGCCTGGTGCTGCTGGTGTTCGGCGCCGCCTACGGCGGGATCAACGTGGCCATGAACAGCGCCGCGGTGGACCTGGTCGCGGCGCTGCGAAGGCCCGTCATGCCCGGCTTCCACGCCGCCTTCAGCCTGGGCGGCATGATCGGCGCCGGCCTCGGCGGACTGGTGGCCGCGGGCCTCTCGGCGTCCTCGCACCTGCTCCTCCTCACCGTCACCGGGCTCGCCGTCACGGCCGCGGCCGGACCGGTGCTGCTGCGCCACCCCTCTCCCGCCGTCCACGAGGGCACCGGCCGGACCGCGTCCCCCGGCGAGCACGGAGACGACCCGGTCCGGCCCTCCCGCCGCGCGCGACGGCTCGTCGTGGTCTTCGGCGTCATCGCCCTGTGCACCGCGTACGGCGAAGGAGCGCTGGCCGACTGGGGAGCGCTCCACCTGGAGCAGGATCTCGGGGCACACCCGGGGGTGGCGGCTGCCGGATACTCGGTGTTCGCCCTGGCGATGACGGCGGGACGGCTCTCCGGCACGACGCTGCTGGAGCGGCTCGGCCAGACCCGGACACTGGTCGCGGGCGGCGCGACCGCGGCCGCCGGCATGCTGCTCGGCTCTCTGGCGCCGACGGTCTGGCCGGCCCTGCTGGGCTTCGCCGTGACCGGACTCGGACTGGCGAACATCTTTCCCGTCGCGGTGGCGCGGGCGGGCACGCTCGCCGGGCCCGGCGGTGTGGCCACCGCCTCCACCCTGGGCTACGGCGGCATGCTGCTGGGGCCTCCGGCGATCGGCTTCATCGCCGACTGGTCCTCGCTGCCGGTGGCACTGACCACGGTGGCCGCGCTCGCCGCCACGGCCTCGGTGATCGGTTACGCCGTCCGCCGGGTTCCGGCCGGAACTGCCGCGGAGGAGCGGGCCGGGGACCGGCGGGCGCTCGCCGCCGCGTCGCCCGCCGGAGCGGAGCCGTGCCGGAGCGAGTCGCCCTGACGCGGAGGGACGCCGACGCGGAGGCCCCGGTACTCGTCCAGGCGGTCGCGCTCGGCCTGTCCGTACGGCTGCTGCGGGCGGAGCGACCGCTCTCGCCGCGGCCGCACGGTGCCTGACGGACACTCCCGCCGTCTCCCGGCCCACCTGCTCCGGACCGAACTCCCGGGCGGTGTCCCACTGTCGACGCACCGCCGGCAGAATGCCCGCCATGGAGACGGCCGAACTGATCGAGCACCTGGGCACGGAGGGCCGGTTGCTGGCCGGAGCCGCCGAGGCAGCGGGGCCGGACGCGGCGGTGCCGACCTGCCCGGGGTGGCACGTCAGGGACCTGCTGCGGCACACCGGCACGGTGCACCGCTGGGCGACGGCGTTCGTGACCGAGCGGTACGCGGAGTACCGCCCGGACGCGGGCGAGCCCGATCTGGACGGGACCGCGCTGCTGGAGTGGTTCGGGGAGGGACACGGTCTGCTCGTGGAGGCGCTGTCCGGGGCCCCGGCCGACCTCGACTGCTGGACCTTCCTGCCGGCGCCCTCCCCGCTGGCCTTCTGGGCGCGCCGCCAGGCCCATGAGACGGCCGTCCACCGTGTGGACGCCGAGGCCGCGCTCGGTGAACCCGGCCCCGTACCCGAGCGGCTGGCCGCCGACGGCATCGACGAACTGCTGTGCGCGTTCCACGGCCGCCGGCGGAGCCGGGTGAGGAGCGACGCACCGAAAGTCCTACGGGTGCGGGCCACGGACACCGGCGACGTGTGGACCGTACGGCTGTCGGCCGAACCACCGCGCACCGACCGCTCCTCGGAAGGGCCCGCGGACTGCGAGCTGAGCGGTCCCGCAGAACGGCTCCACCTCGTCCTGTGGAACCGGCTTCCGGTCACGGACGTGACGCTGGTCGGCGACGAGGAGCTCGCCCGGCTGTGGCGGGAGAACTCGGCGATCACCTGGGCCTGAGCGTCGCCTGGGCTCGCGCCCCTGGGCCGGCCGATACCGGCCACCGGGGACCACCGCCCCGCGTGCCCGCCCTGGCACAGCGCGCCCGAGCGGCCCCGCGCCCGGCTGCCTGGACACCTTCCGCGCCCGTCGCACCGGCGGAAACCGCGCCCCTGGGGCCCTCCGCGGGCGAGGCCGAGCGAACGCCCGGATGCCGGCGGGCCGTCCGGCCCGCCGGCATCCGGGGCAGCTCCGCCCGCCCAGCGGCTGCACCGGCGCGTGGCACCCGCGTCCCTCGTCCATGAGCACCACCCGCACCCTGCGCCGGTGCTCGCTGCACATGCCCCGGGGCACCAGGCCGTCCTCATCAAGCCGACCGTTAAGCCGGGACAACGGCGCCCTGGCTGACTCGCCGCCGCCCTGGGACACTCCCCGCATGGGGGAACGTACACAGGCACAGCGGGACGAGATGACCGTCGAGATCGGGTACGCGCTGTTCAGCGCGGCCTTCGCGGCGGCGGCGGTGTTCGGGGCGATCGCGGGACCGAAGCTGATCTTCGCCATGCCGTACGCAGTCGAGCGCGGGCTGCTCCTCGCCGCCGTGGCAGCGGCGGCGCTGGTCTTCCCGCTGCGGGTGGTGACGGTTCTGCGGCGGTTCTCCCGAGAGGCGGGCCGACGCGACTCGCCTGACCGGACCGGCCGGCCCGGTCGACCGATTCGGTCCGATCGGACCGAATCGGCCGGTGACCGCTGAGCTGCCCAGGCGGCGATCAGCCCAGCCGGACCGGCCCCGACTCATGGGCGAGGACGACGAGTCGGGGCGCGGTCCCGGGCGCCGGCTTCACCGTCGTCCGGCTGACGTGCGTCCTGACCACGAGCGGGCTGACCACGAGGCACACGGGCCCTTGATCCCCGTGGAGCGGCGTCCCCGTGCGGGCGAGCCCCCCCCACGGAGCGGTGACCCCCCGGCCACGGGCCGCCACGCCCGGGTCGCACGGCGCACGGTGATCACCGCACGGCCGGTGATCAGGGCGTGACCCGCGCCCCGTCCGTCCCGTCGTCCCCACTCGCGGCGTCCGTCGTCCCGTCCCGCGGGGCCGACGGCACGGGGCGGGAGCGGTCCATGGCCTCCAGGGCACGCCGGGCGATCCCGTGCGTCCGCACGATGCCGGCCAGCGTCGTGGCCCCTCGTGCGATGTCCGAGAACGCCTTCCAGGCCGGACGGAAACCCGTGATCGCCGCGTGCAGGATTCCCGGGCGCCGTTCGAACACCGCGAGCATCCGCCGGCCGACGCCCATCTCCACACCCAGCCCCGCCTTGATGGCGAACGCGTAGTTGAGCGCCTGGCGGCGGGCGTCGACGGCGTCGTTCGCCTCCGCGACCCGCACCGCCCACTCCCCGGCCAGCCGGCCCGAGCGCAACGCGAAGGAGATCCCCTCCCGGGTCCACGGCTCCAGCAGTCCTGCCGCGTCACCGCAGACCAGCACCCGCCCGCGCGACAGCGGCGAGTCGTCGCTGCGGCAGCGGGTCAGATGACCGGAGGAGACGGCCGGCTCGAACCCGGCCAGGCCCAGCCGGGCGATGAAGTCCTCGAGATAGCGCTTGGTGGCGGCACCCTCGCCGCGGGCCGAGATCACCCCGACCGTCAGCACGTCGCCCTTCGGGAACACCCAGCCGTAACTCCCGGGCATCGGGCCCCAGTCGATGAGCACCCGGCCCGCCCAGTCCTCCGCGACCGTGGCGGGCACGGGGATCTCGGCCTCCAGCCCCAGATCCACCTGGTCCGTCCTCACCCCGACGTGGGCTCCTATGCGGCTGGCGCTGCCGTCCGCCCCGACCACGGCGCGGGCGAGGACGGTCTCCCCGTCGGCGAGCACGACCGCGACGGTGCGGCGGTCGGGCACGGCCGGTCCGTGCTGCTCCACCCGGGACACGGTCGCACCGGTGCGCAGGACGGCGCCGGCCTTCTCCGCGTGCTGCACCAGAGCCGCGTCGAACTCCGGGCGGTTGATGAGCCCGAACAGCATCCGCCGCGAACGCCGGGTACGGGCCAGCCTGCCGTTCATCGAGAACGTGACCGCGTGCACCCGGTCCTTCAGGGGAAGTTCGAAACCGGGCGGCAGTGCGTCCCGCGAGGGACCGATGATCCCGCCGCCGCAGGTCTTGTAGCGAGGCAGCTCGGCCTTCTCCAGGAGGAGCACCCGTCTGCCGGCCACCGCGGCCGCGTAGGCCGCCGAAGCTCCCGCGGGACCCGCGCCGACCACGACGACGTCCCACACCGGCTCGTCCCGCCCGTTGACGGCATCTGCGTTCTCGCTGCTCACGATGTGCTTCTGCTCCCGATCCGACGCTCGGCCCAAGGTCTCCACGGCATCCTACGGCGCGGCCCCCGCCCGTCCCGCTGTGGGAGGATCGCCGTACCTTCGCACTACACACAACGTCGCACCCACAAGGAGCGTGCCCATGACCGCGAATCCGATCGCCGAGACCGTCGCGTCCCTGATGGCCCGCGCGAAGGCGGAGCTCGCGGAACTGGTCGCGTTCGAATCGGTGGCGGACCCGGCGGTGGCCCCCAGGAGCGAGTGCGAGGCCGCCGCGAACTGGGTCGCGGACGCGCTGCGCGCCGAGGGCTTCCAGGACGTGGCGCTGCTCGACACCCCCGACGGCTCGCAGTCCGTGTACGGCTTCCTGCCCGGCCCCGAGGGCGCTCCCACCGTCCTGCTGTACGCGCACTACGACGTGCAGCCGAAGCTCGACGAGTCGGCGTGGGTGTCGCCCCCGTTCGAGCTGACGGAGCGCGACGGCCGCTGGTACGGACGCGGCGCCGCCGACTGCAAGGGCGGCTTCATCATGCACCTGCTCGCGCTGCGCGCCCTGAAGGCGAACGGCGGGGTGCCCGTCTCCGTCAAGGTGATCGTCGAGGGCTCCGAGGAGCAGGGCACCGGCGGCCTCGAACGGTACGCCGAGGCGCATCCGGACCTGCTCGCCGCCGACACGATCGTCATCGGCGACGCCGGAAACTTCCGGGTGGGACTGCCCACCGTCACCGCGACGCTGCGCGGTATGACGATGATCCGGGTCACGATCGACACCCTGGCGGGCAATCTGCACTCCGGGCAGTTCGGCGGCGCCGCCCCCGACGCCCTGGCGGCGCTGATCCGCGTCCTGGACTCGCTCCGCGCCGAGGACGGATCGACGGTGGTCGAAGGGCTCGACGCCGACACCGCCTGGGAAGGACTCCAGTACCCGGAGGCCGACTTCCGCGCGGACGCCAACGTCCTCGACGGTGTGGACCTGATCGGCAACGGCACGGTGGCCGACCGGATCTGGGCGCGCCCGGCCGTCACGGTGATCGGCATCGACTGCTCCCCCGTCGCGGGAGCCACCCCGTCGGTACCGGCGAGCGCCCGTGCGCAGATCAGCCTGCGGGTGCCGCCCGGCCAGGACGCCGCCGAGGCGACGAAGCTGCTGTTCGCCCACATCGAGAAGCACACGCCGTGGAACGCTCGGGTGAGCATCGAGCAGGTCGGCCAGGGCCAGCCGTTCCTCGCCGATGTGCACAGCCCGGCGTACACGGCGATGGCCGACGCCATGCGGATCGCCTACCCCGGCCAGGAGATGCAGGCCGCAGGCATGGGTGGTTCGATCCCGCTGTGCAACACGCTCGCGGAGCTCTACCCGGCGGCGGAGATCCTGCTGATCGGGCTGAGCGAGCCGGACGCCCGGATCCACGCCGTCAACGAGAGCGTCTCACCGGAGGAGCTGGAGCGCCTGTCCGTGGCCGAGGCGCACTTCCTGGTGAACTACGCGCGCTCCCGGCAGGCTTGACGCGAACCACCAACGGCCCGCGGTCCACGCTCTCGGCGAAGCTCGCCGAGAGCGTGGACCCGGGCGGCCGACGGCGTCGGCCGCGTACCTTCGCCGCATGGACGTCATCGAGGTGCTGCCGCGGCTGCACATGTTCCGCTTCCGCGTCGGCCAGGCCTACCTGTGGCGCGACGGCGACGAACTCACCCTGATCGACGCCGGGGACGTGACCGCCGCGCCGGCCGTCGAGCGGGCGGTGCGCTCGCTCGGTGACGGCCCGGTGGAGCTGCGCCGGATCGTGCTGACGCACTGCCATCGGGACCACATCGGCACCGCGGGGGAACTCGCCGACCGGTTCGGAGCCGAGGTGCTGGCCCATCGGCTGGACGCTCCGGTGATCCGCGGCACCGTGCCGGTGCCCGAACCGGTGCTGCTGGACTGGGAACGCCCGCTGTACGAGCACGCCCTCACGGTCCCGGTGGCGCCGCCGGTGCGGGTGGACCGGGAGCTGGAGGACGGCGACGAGCTGGACTTCGGCGGCGGGGCCCGGGTGGTGCACGTCCCGGGCCACACCGACGGCTCGGTGGCGGTCCATCTGCCGCGCCACGGCGTCCTGTTCACCGGGGACGCGGTCGCGGGGGTCGGGCGGGTCATGCCGGGCGTCTTCAACGTGGACCGTGAACGGGCGGTGGAGTCGGTGCGGCGCCTGGCGTCCCTGGCTCCGTCCACGGTGTGCTTCGGGCACGGCGACCCGCTCACGGAGGACGCGGCCGCCGTCCTGAGCCACGCGGCCGAGGGCGCGACGTGACGCGGGACGGTACCGGCCGGCACGGCTCGGTGCCGGGCGCGAGCCCGCGCGCGTGTCACGAGCCGGGCCGCCCGGCGGACGTGCGCCGGGTGACCGCCCGGCCGACTCGACGCACCGGACGGCACCGGACGCTCGCGCCCCGTACTCGTCAGACGGGCACGCCGGCCTCCAGGTTCAGCACCGTCCCGCGTTCCCGGGCGCGCAGGGCCCAGCGCAGCCGTTCGTAGCGGACCGGGGGCAGCATCCCCGCGGCCTCCTCCTCCGACGCGAAGCGCCAGTCCCTCAGTTCGGCCCCGGGCAGGCTCACCCGCTCGGCCGCGTCGTCGCCGGTGAGCCGCCCTCCGTCGAAGAGCAGCCGGAGCCCGCCGTACCCGGGTGGCCGGGGCGGCTCCCAGTCGACGACGAGCAGACGCGGCACGGCGCCGAGCTCGATCCCTATCTCCTCGGCGACCTCCCGGATCCCCGCGCGTGCCGGGGCCTCGCCCGCCTCGACGACACCGCCGGGGAACTCCCAGCCGGGTTTGTAGGTGGGGTCGACGAGGAGCACCCGGTCCTGTTCGTCGAAGAGCAGGACTCCGGCGGCGAGGGTCTCGGCCGTGGGTTCCGCCGTCTGCACGATGTCGCTGATCCCGGCCGCGCCGGAGCGTACGGCCTCGGCGACCGTCTCCGCGGTCTCCCTCGGCGTGAGGCGCGAGTTGTCGACGGCGTGGGCGTCGGCGCTCAGCCAGCCGAGGGCGGTGCGGTAGCGCTCGATGTGGTCGTACGCGTGGTCCTCCCCCGGGCGTTCCCCCGGGGCGCACGGCTCCTCGCGGTCGGCGATCCGCGAGAGCAGGATCGTTTCGTCCGGGCAGAGGAGCACATGCCGGACCGGGATCCGGCGCGCGGCGAGGCCGCCGAAGATCTCGTCGCGGTACTCCTGGCGCAGCAGGGTCATCGGAACCACCAGCACCCCGCCGACCTCGGCGAGCAGCGCGGCCGCGGTGTCCACGACCAGCCGGCGCCAGATGGGCAGGTCCTGGTGGTCCGTCACTTCGGCGAGTCGTTTCTGCGGCAGCAGTGCCCGCATCGCCCCGCCGATCACCTCGGGGTCGTACAACGTGCTGTTCGGGATCAGATCGATCAGCTCGCGAGCAGTGGTCGTCTTGCCCGCGCTGAGCGCACCGTTGATCCAGACGATCACGGTTCCCCCTCCTCCGTAGCCCCCTGTGGACTGCCCGCAACACCCTGCCACGGAAACGTCACTCGGATGCGTCGCGCCGGCCGCGCGGGCCCGGGCCGTAACACATCCGGACGGAGCTTCGTTGTGGATCACGGACGAGCAAGGGGGTGCGGGATGCGCCGAACGGTGCTGGAGACGTTTCCCGCCGGTGGCCCGCGAGGGAGCCGGCCTGCAGAGGAGTTCGCGCGGGCGCGGCGGGACGAGGGCGTCCCGGCGGAGGTGGTGATGGACCTGGACACGGACGCGTTCCTCGTCGTGATCCCGCAGCAGGGGGCCGAGTCCCGCTGAGCCCGTCGCCCCCGATCACAGGGCCCAGTACGGCCCCGAGACGACACGGTGGAGCAGCCGTACCGACGATCCGTCCGGCGTGGTCGCCCGGACCTCGAACCGCAGATGACGATCCCTGGGCACGTCCGCGGTGCACTGGAACTGGTGGCCGCCGGGCCCCTTTCCGGTGACGGCGAGGTACGGGGACGGGTTTCGGCCCGCCGTGTCGGTCAGATAGAAACGGCCCTCTATCCGCGCCTCCTTGTGGGTGTTGTCGGCGAACAGCAGGTGGACCAGGGTCGAGTGACGCCGGGGCCCCGCGTGCAGGACCGCGTCCGTGAAGGCCAGGCCCGTCCAGACACCGGAACGGAGCGTGACGTCCACGGCATTGGACTCATTCAGCATGGACGGCATGTCGGGGTCCTCCTGGGGCGGGCTCTGTCCGGTCGCGCGGGCGACGATTCCGGGGAAGACGACGTTCTTGAACTGGCGCACCCGGGCGTCCCCCGGGCAGGCGGTGCCGGACACCGCCCAGGCGGAGTGCAGACGGTGGTAGCCGTAACCGGGGTCGTCGTGGCTGCGGCAGGTGCGCAGCGGGATGCCGTGCCGCTGGTGCAGCCACACCCCGAGCCGGACCAGCTGCTCGACCTGGGCATCGGTCCACGGGTCCGACGACTTGGTGTTCGACGCGGTCTCGATGCTGACGGCGCCGGTTCCGTCAGGGCGCCGGTTCGCGCCGGCGTTGGCGTCGGCGCGGGTCTCGGTGCCGATGTACTGGCCCAGGTCACCCTCGTATCCGAGACCGAAATGGGACTCGAGGTTGGTGGACTTCCAGTACTCGTAGAGCCGTTGAGCGGTCCACGGCGCGGCGATGCTGTGCAGGATGAACTGGGTGGGCCGGATGGCCGGCTGACCGTCCGACTCGGGCTGTAGCTCGTACTTGGTGGCACCTGGGTACCAGGCCATGTGCGCACCCCCTTCTGTCGTGCCCATGACCCTGATGCCGCAGGTCGGGGTCCGGGAAACTCCCGCGCGGGCATTTCGGCGCGGCGCTGAGGCGGAATCCGCGCTTTGGCGGCGCCCGCTGCTCCACCACGTACCGCGGCGACCGTGCGTCCCCCGTCCACGCCCACGCGTGAGCGCGGGAGGCACGTCACGATGCGTCACCTTCACATCCGCACGAAACGCCGAAGGACGCCGGCACGGTGATCGCCGCTCCGCCGGCCAGGGCGTCGGCGGACGCGCGGCTCCGGCCGCCGACCGGCCTTCCCCCGGAGGGCGGCCGAACACCGGCCGGCGGGTCACTCCGCCGGCGGACGCCGCTCCCGGGCCTGCGCGATGCCCGTCCTCGCCACGCCCGGCGAGCGCCCGACACGCCGATGATCGCGTTCCCTCGGTCGGAGCAGCAGGCGACGCCTTATGGGTCTATTCAGGGAGCTATCCGGTGATTTGCATGCTTATCGTCGGCGTGTTGACGCCTCATCGGATGGGGGCGTCCGAAGAGAGCTCGGAGATCTTATGCGTGCAGCAGTAATCGCTCTTGCCCTCGCGGCCTCGATCGCCACGGCCGCGCCGGCGACCGCCGCCGACATGGACGACGGAGGCAACGAGAACGGCGGCGGCGGCAACAGTCTGACCGTTACCGGTCTGACCAGCGACCAGAGGCTCGTGCAGTTCCGTGCCAACCGTCCGCAGGACGTCACGGAGATCGGCGCGGTCACCGGACTGCAGGAGGACACGACGCTGGTCGGCATCGACTACCGGGTGCAGGACGGCCGGCTGTACGGCGTCGGCAACGCCGGCGGCGTGTACACCATCAATGCGCAGACCGCAGTGGCCACCCTGCTCCACCGGCTCGAGTTCTTGCTGGAGGGTGAACAGTTCGGCGTGGACTTCAGCGCTGCCGCCAACCGGCTGCGGATCATCAGCAACACCGGTCAGAACCTCCGTCACAACGTCGAGGACGGCAACACCGAGGAGGACACCGACCTCACGGTCCTCGGGGTGACCGGCGCGGCTTACACCAACAACGACATGGCTCCGGCCACCGACACCACACTGTTCGTCATCGACACGAACGGCGACCAGGTCGGCGTCGTGTCCCCGCCGAACACCGGCGTCCTCGAGTCCACCGGTGATCTGGGGGTGAACGCCGGCCTTCCGGCCGGATTCGACATCTACTCCTCGACCAAGGCCACGAACCAGGGCTTCGCCTCGCTCCAGACCAACGGCGGCACCACCGGCTTCTACCGGGTCAACCTGCTGACCGGTGAGGCCACGAGGGTCGGCCAGGCCTTCCCGGTGCAGGTGGTCGACATCGCGGTGCCCCTGACCCAGAACCAGGACAACGACAACGACAACGACAACGACGACAACGGCAAGCCGGGCAACGGCAACTGATCCGGCGCGACCCGGGCGCATGACGCAGGTGCTGTGCCGGAGCGTTCCTCCGGCACAGCACCGCGGCATGCCCGCCGGACCGGCGGGTCACCGGATGACGCAGGCCCGGCACCGGGCACCGCCCCGCCGCATCGCCGCGGCCCCACCGGCTCCCGACGCCACCTCGCCGTCGCTGGGCGGTGGTTCGTACCCGGCGGTGGTGGCTTCCGGCCGTGGTGGTGCGCCGCCGCCGGAACGTGGTGGGCCCGGGCCGCGGTGCCTCAGGAGCGGGGCGCCCGACCCCCGGCCGCGGAGCGCGGTTCGGCGCCGTGACGGAGTCCGCCCGCCGGCGCTCGGCCTCCGTCGGCGCGCCGGGTCGGCGTCGCCCAGGGCCCGGTCCTCAGCCCGCCGCCGTCGCCGCCGCCTGGCCGCGCGGGCCGGGCGAGACCGCGGCGGCAGCGCCGAGGAGACCCGCGTCGGTGCCCGTCAGGGCCGGCGCCACGACGAGGTCCCGGACGAAGGAGAGCGTGGCGTAGTCGCGCAGCGCGCGGCGCAGGGGGGTGAAGAGGATCTCTCCCGCGCCCGCCACTCCCCCGCCGACCACGGCGATACCGATCTCGACGAGTGTGGCGGTGGCGGCGATTCCGGCGGCCAGGGCCTGTGCGGCGCGCTCGAAGGAGGCGATCGCGACCGGATCGCCCGCGGCGGCGGCCACGGCGACGGCGGCCGCCGAGGAGTCCCCGTCAGGGCCGGGGCGCCAGCCGCCCTCAAGGGCCCGGCGGGCGATGTTCGGGCCGCTCGCGATTCCCTCCACACAGCCGCGCGCCCCGCACGGACAGAGGTCGCCGTCGAGGTCCACGCTGATGTGGCCGATGTGACCGGCGTTCCCGGTCGGCCCCGGGTGCAGCCTGCCGCCGAGCACGAGCCCGCCGCCGACGCCGGTGGAGACCACCATGCACAGGGCGTTGTCGTATCCGCGGGCCGCACCCTGCCAGTGCTCGGCCGCGGTCATGGCGACGCCGTCCCCGACCAGTTCCACCGGCAGCCCACCGGTGGCCGCCCGCACCCGGTCCACCAGTGGAAACCCTCGCCAGCCGGGGACGTTGACCGGACTGACCGTGCCCGCTGACGTGTTCACCGGACCCGCGCTGCCGACGCCCACCGCGGTGACGTGCAGCCAGCACGGCGAGGCACAGAGCTCGCCGAGTACCGACGCGACCGCGCGCATCACCGTCTCGCCGTCCTCGCGCGCCGGCGTCGGCCGCTGCGCCCGTACGAGGATCCGGCCGCTGCCGTCCACCAGTGCGCCGGCGATCTTGGTACCGCCGATGTCGAGCGCGGCGACGAGGTCGTTATGCATCGGTGTGCGATTCTCCCCGGGGACGGTCCAGCTGCTTCTCCGACCAGTCTCCATTCCCCTGACAACGTTGTCCAGGGCCTATGCTCGACGCCACACCCTCGCACAGCCCCGAACCGGGCGCACGCGGTATCCGCCAGGTGCCCGGACGGGCACTCCCGACGACGACAGGACAGCGCATCGTGGCCGAGTTCGCCCGCCGCACCGACACCCGTTACGGCAACCGGCCCACCATGAAGGACGTGGCCGCGCGTGCCGGAGTCGGGCTGAAGACGGTCTCGCGCGTGGTGAACGGCGAGCCGGGCGTCACCCCGGACACCGAACGCCGGGTGCAGGAGGCCATCGAGGCACTGGGATTCCGTCGCAACGACAGCGCGCGCGTGCTGCGCAAGGGCCGTACCGCCTCGATCGGGCTGGTGCTGGAGGATCTGGCCGACCCCTTCTACGGGCCGCTGAGCCGGGCCGTGGAGGAGGTGGCCCGGGCGCACGGGGCCCTGCTGATCAACGGTTCCAGCGCGGAGGACCCCGACCGGGAACAGGAGTTGGTGCTCGCGCTGTGCGCCCGCCGGGTGGACGGACTGATCGTCATCCCCGCGGGCCACGACCACCGCTACCTGGAGCCCGAGATCAAGGCGGGCGTGGCGACGGTGTTCGTGGACCGGCCCGCCGGCCGGATCG
Organism: Streptomyces sp. WMMC940; assembly: GCF_027460265.1. Classification (NCBI taxonomy): domain Bacteria; kingdom Bacillati; phylum Actinomycetota; class Actinomycetes; order Kitasatosporales; family Streptomycetaceae; genus Streptomyces; species Streptomyces sp. WMMC940. The sequence continues at coordinate 6,748,346 of NZ_JAPZBC010000001.1, read as the reverse complement.
ACGCGGACGTCGTGCTCTCCGACAGCTTCGGCGGCGCCCGCGAGGGCGTCGCGCATCTGATCGCGCACGGGCACCGGAGGATCGGGTTCATCGGCGACCAGCCGCGCATCCACACCGCGGTGGAACGGCTGCGCGGTTACCGGGCGGCGATGGAGGACGCCGGGCTGCCGGTGGACGAACGCTGGGTGTCCCTCGGCTCGACGGATCCCTCGCGGGTGACGGCGGCGACGGAGGAGATGCTCTCCGGTCCCGAGCCGGTCACCGCCCTGTTCGCGGGCAACAACCGGGTGACGGTGACGGCGGTGCGGCTGCTGGCGGGCCGCCGGGCCCCGGTCGCCCTCGTCGGGTTCGACGACATCGAACTCGCCGACCTGCTGGGCATCACGGTGATCGCCCAGGACGCCGCCGCGCTCGGCCGTACCGCCGCCGAGCGGCTGTTCCGCCGGCTGGACGGGGTCTCGGAGGCACCGGCGCGCGTGCAGCTGACGACCCGGCTGCTGGCCCGGGGCTCGGGCGAGGTGCCACCGCCCGGCGCCTGACGGCCCGTCCGTCCGACGGGGCCCCGCCGACCCTTGCGGGAGCCGGTCGCGGTCGGCGCGGCGGGACTCCTGCGGCCGAACGTCCTGGTGGGCGGCGGTGGCCGTTCCGGCGGCGGCTACTGCGCGGTGGCCGTCAGATCGCCGCGGCGCGGCCGGGCGAAGGCGTCGAGCTCGGACCGGGTGAGGCCGGTGAGACGCGCGACCTCGGCGTCGTCGAGGGCACCGCAGTCCAGGCCCCGCAGCAGATGGCCGCTGAGCGCCTTGGCGGTGGCGGGCTCGTCCATGATGTCGCCCTCGGTCCGGGCGACGTACGCGGCGAGGCGTGCGGCCGCAGCCTCCAGGCCCTCGCGGTAGAACGCGAACACGGCGGCGTAGCGGGTCGGGAGGTGGCCGGGGTGCATGTCCCACCCCTGGTAGTACGCGCGGGCCAGCGCGCGCCGCGTCAGCCCGTAGTGGAGCCGCCAGGCCTCGTGCACGTGGTCGGTGCCGCCGACCGGCAGCACGTTGGTGGAGCCGTCCGAGACCCGGACGCCGGTGCCGGCGGCGGCGACCTGCATGATCGCCTTGGCGTGGTCGGCGGCGGGATGGTCGCTCGCCTGGTGGGCCGCGCTGACGCCGAGACAGGCGCTGTAGTCGAACGTGCCGTAGTGGAGCCCGGTGGCTCGGCCCTCGGCGGCGTCGATCATCCGGGCGACGGTCGCGGTGCCGTCGGCGGCGAGGATGGCCTGACTGGTCTCGATCTGGATCTCGAACCCGATGCGGCCCGCGTCGAGGCCGTGGGCCTTCTCGAAGGCCTCGAGGAGCCGGACGAAGGCCGTGACCTGCTCCGCGTAGGTCACCTTCGGGAGGGTGAGGACGAGTCCGCCGGGCAGCCCGCCGTGCTCCATCAGTCCGGTCAGGAACACGTCGGTGGTGCGGATCCCGCGGTCGCGTACGGCGGCCTCCATGCACTTCATGCGGATGCCCGTGTACGGCGCCGAAGCACCACGGGCGTACGCCTCGGAGACCAGCCGGGCGGCGCGGGCGGCGTCGGCGTCCTCGTCGCGTCCGTGGTAGCCGTCCTCGAAGTCGACCCGCAGATCCTCCACGGGCTCGCGCTCCAGCTTCGCCCGTACCCGGTTGTACACGGGCTCCGCGAGGTCGTCGGGGAGCCCGAGCACCCGCGCGAGGGTCACGGCGTCCGGCGCGTGCTCGTCCAGCGCGGCGAGCGCCTGGTCGCCCCAGGAGCGAATGGTCCCGGCGTCGTAGGCGTCGCCGGGTACGTAGACGGTGTGGACGGGCTGGCGGGTGCCGGGGTCTCCCGGGTACCGGCGGGCGAGTTCGGCGTCCACCGGCGCGAGGGAGGTGCTGATCTCCTCGCCGACCGCGCCGGCGAGGCTCGTCGACACCTTCTCCTGCTGGCCCATCTCGGCACCCTCCCACACTCACGTCATTCCGCTTGACGGAATCAGCAATCCGTATGGTGAAGCTATCGGGGTGACTGACCTGCGTCAATGGTCTCCCGGAACGCCGCGGGGCCGCGCGGTGGCTTCACCGTGCGGCCCCGGACGGGCGTGCTGTCCCGACTCAGCCCTTGCGGGCCTTGACCTCGTCGGTCAGCTGGGGGACGACCTCGAACAGGTCGCCGACCACGCCGTAGTCGACCAGGTCGAAGATCGGGGCCTCGGGGTCCTTGTTGACCGCCACGATCGTCTTCGAGGTCTGCATACCGGCCCGGTGCTGGATCGCGCCGGAGATTCCGGAGGCGATGTACAGCTGCGGGGAGACGCTCTTGCCGGTCTGGCCGACCTGGTTGGAGTGCGGGTACCAGCCGGCGTCCACGGCGGCGCGCGAGGCGCCGACGGCCGCGCCGAGCGAGTCGGCGAGCGCCTCGATCACCGAGAAGTTCTCGGCGCCGTTGACGCCGCGGCCGCCGGAGACCACGATCGCGGCCTCGGTCAGCTCGGGGCGACCGGTCGACTCGCGCGGGGTACGGGAGACGACCTTGGTGCCGGTCGCCTTGTCACCGAAGGTGACGTTCAGCCCCTCGACGGCGCCGGCGGCCGGGGCGGCCTCCACGGGGGCCGAGTTCGGCTTCACCGTGATGACCGGGGTGCCCTTGGAAACGCGGGACTTGGTGGTGAAGGCGGCGGCGAACGCGGACTGCGTGGCGACCGGACCCTCGTCGCCGGCCTCCAGGTCGACCGCGTCGGTGATGATGCCGGAGCCGATGCGGACCGCGAGACGGGCCGCGATCTCCTTGCCCTCGGCGGAGGACGGCACCAGCACCGCGGCCAGGGAGCCGCCGGCGGACACCGCCTCGTACGCGGCCTGCAGCGCGTCCACCTTCGGCACGACCAGGTAGTCGGCGAACTCGGGCGCGTCGGCGGTGAGGACCTTCACCGCGCCGTGCTCGGCAAGGGCGGGGGCGGTGGCCTCGGCACCGGAGCCGAGCGCGACGGCGACGGGCTCGCCGATGCGGCGGGCCAGCGTCAGCAGCTCCAGGGTGGGCTTGCGGACGGCGCCGTCCACGTGGTCGACGTAGACGAGAACTTCAGCCATGGGACTTCTTCTCTCCTGCTTGCGAAGTGTGCGGGGCGGTTGGGGTGATGACCGAAGCTCAGATGAACTTCTGGCTCGCGAGGAACTCCGCGAGCTGCTTGCCGCCCTCGCCCTCGTCCTTGACGATCGTGCCCGCGGTGCGGGCCGGACGCTCGGCCGCGGAGTCCACCGCGGTCCAGGCACCCTCCAGGCCGACCTCCTCCGCCTCGATGTCGAGGTCGGACAGGTCCAGCGACTGCACCGGCTTCTTCTTCGCGGCCATGATGCCCTTGAAGGACGGGTAGCGGGCCTCGCCCGACTGGTCCGTCACGGACACGACCGCCGGGAGGGACGCCTCCAGCTGCTCCGAAGCGGTGTCGCCGTCACGGCGGCCCTTGACGGTGCCGTCCTCGACGGATACCTCCGACAGCAGGGTCACCTGCGGAACGCCGAGCCGCTCGGCCAGGACCGCCGGGAGGACGCCCATGGTGCCGTCCGTGGAGGCCATGCCGCAGACGACCAGGTCGTAACCGGTCTTCTCGATCGCCTTGGCCAGGACCAGGGACGTGCCCATCACGTCGGTGCCGTGCAGATCGTCGTCCTCGACGTGGACGGCCTTGTCGGCGCCCATGGACAGCGCCTTGCGCAGCGCGTCCTTGGCGTCCTCCGGACCGACGGTCAGCACGGTGATCTCGGCGTCGTCCGCCTCATCGGCGATCTGCAGCGCCTGCTCGACCGCGTACTCGTCGAGCTCCGACAGCAGACCGTCGACGTCGTCGCGGTCGACGGTCAGGTCATCGGCGAAGTGCCGGTCGCCGGTGGCGTCGGGCACGTACTTCACACAGACAACGATCCTCAAGCTCACGCCGGCTCTCCTACTGCATCGTCATTACTGAGCTGCCTTGTGCAGGCAGCATAGGCGCCTGAAGGCGGGGTTTCCGGTCGGGGCGACCGGCGCTCCGAACGAAATATTACTCACCAGTACATCCACTGCGTACCCGGTGAGCAAGCGCTTGGAACTGTGACCTTGCCAACGCTGCGTAACCGGGATCTCTCAGTCCCTCAACGCGTTGAAGCGGCCTTGGTGGTACAGCAACGGACGGCCGACTCCCTCCGGGTCGCCGGCGACCGCCTCGGCGATCACCACCCGGTGGTCCCCCGCGGGCACCCGGGCGACGACCCGGCAGACCAGCCACGCCAGCACGCCGTCCAGGAGCGGGACGCCCTCGGGCCCGGTACGCCATCGGGTGGGCGCGGCGAACCTGTCGGCGCCCCGGCGGGCGAAGGTGGCGGCCAGCTCGCGCTGGTCCTCGGAGAGTATGTGCACCCCTACGTACCCCGCCTCGGCGACGACCTGCCAGCTGGAGGAGGTGGTGCCGATGCCGAACGAGAGCAGCGGGGGCTCGGCCGCCACGGAGCTGAGCGAGGTGGCGGTGAATCCGACGGGACGGTCCCCGTGCGCGGTGATGACCGCGACTCCGGCCGCATGGCGCCGGAAGACGGAGCGCAGCAGATCGGGAGAGGCGAGTCGAGGGGTGCCGAGGCCGGGCGTGGCCGCCATGGAGAGGTCCTTCTGCGAGGGGTTCGGTCGGGGTCGTCGCTGCTCAGACACCCGGACAGCGAGCGCTCGCGTCGTGGGCCGGGGCGTTTTGTTGCTGCTTCCGGCCGGTGGGAAGGAGTTCTGTTGGCACATCGTCAGACTGACGATTGCCGGTGCGTGGAGTCAAGTGGGCCCGGTCGGATGGGAGCTGTGTCACGGGCCGTCATCCGGCCGTCGCCGGTTCCGCGCCGTCAGACGGCCTCGCCGAGGGCCGCGATGACATCCGCCTTCCGGGGCTGCCCGGACGCCCTCCGCACGATCCGTCCCCCGGCGTCGAGCACCAGCACGGTGGGTGTGCGCAGGATGTCCAGTTCGCGCACGAGCGAGAGGCGGTCCTCCGCGTCGATCTCCACATGGGCGACACCGTCGACCATGTCCGCGACCTGCGCGAGCGTGCGCCGCGTCGCCCCGCACGGCCGGCAGAAGGCACTGGAGAACTGCACCAGAGTCGCCCTCGCCCCCAGCTCCGCGCCCAGTTCGGCCGCGCCGAGCCGGCGTTCCCCGTCCTTCCCGCTCACCCTCGGCCTCCCGTTCGTCCGGCGGTGCGGCAGCCTACGCTCCCGCCACCGCGAGGACCGCCGCGCACACCGCACGTCGGTCGTCGTCATTCGTCCAGCATGCACACGACCGCGATGATTCCCGCTCCCGCACCCCGGAGGGGTCCCGGGCGGCATGGACCAGGTCGACGCCAGGGGTGGCGGTTCGGCGCCGCCCGTACGCGCCCCCACCTCATTTCCCTCCGGCTGGGCGCTGCCCGACCGGTGGGTACCGCGCCTCGGCGTGGGCGCGTGGCCGGTGCAGGTGACACGACGTGACGAGAATCTCGCCGTACGACGCGCCGGGGACTGGCCGTAGCGCCGCACATGGGGCACGATCTGCCCAATGCCGAAAACCTACGGCTGCGTAACTTCCGTTGGGAGAACCCTCCCCGGGACACAGAAGGAAGGGCCTCTCCCGACATGGCAGAGCTCGTCTACCGGCCGGTCATCGGCGCCGCACTCGCGATGTTCAAGGCGCTCGACCTGAAGATCGACAGCCAGGGGTCGGAGAACATCCCGCGCTCAGGGGGCGCGGTGCTGGTGAGCAACCACATCAGCTACCTGGACTTCATCTTCTCCGGCCTGGCCGCGCTGCCGCAGAAGCGCCTGGTGCGCTTCATGGCGAAGGAGTCGGTGTTCCGGCACCGGGCCTCGGGTCCGCTGATGCGCGGGATGAAGCACATCCCGGTGGACCGCACCCAGGGCGAGGCCGCGTACGCCCACGCGCTGGACTCGCTGCGCGCGGGCGAGGTGATCGGCGTCTTCCCGGAGGCCACGATCTCGCAGTCGTTCACGCTGAAGGGCTTCAAGTCCGGCGCGGCACGGCTCGCCCAGGAAGCCGGCGTACCGCTCGTCCCGATGGCCCTGTGGGGCACCCAGCGGCTGTGGACCAAGGGCAGGCCGAAGAACCTCCGGCGCAGCCACATCCCGGTGACCATCCGCGTCGGCGAGGCCATGGAGGCGCCGACGGACCAGTACGCCGGGGCGATCACCCGCCGGCTGCGGGAGCGGGTGCAGGAACTGCTGGAGTCGGCGCAGCGCGCCTATCCGGTGCGACCCAAGGACGCCTCCGACACCTGGTGGGTACCCGCGCACCTCGGAGGCACGGCCCCGACGCCGGCCGAGGTCCGCGAGGCACACTGAGCGGATTCCCTCAGGTCCTCCCTCCGGGTGGCCTCTCCGTGGTCGCGGGGAGCCGGCCCGGATCCCCGCCGGAGGGGTCACGGGCGCACACGGGCGTCACCCGGCCGGACGGACCGTGATCCGGGCCCCGGGGCTGAGCTTCTCCAGCGACTCGGCGAGTTCCGCGCCCGCGGCCTCGAGTTCCGCGGCGGCCATCGGGGCCAGGGACTCCAGCAGGAAGACGGCGTTGACGGACTCCTCCGTGAGCCGGGTGCGCGGGCCCTGGCGCCAGTTCCAGCGGCGGCAGGTGACGCCTTCGTCGTCGCACCAGACGATCTCGCCCGGCTCGGGGTGCTCGACGGTCTCCCCGCCCGCCGCGGCGGTCACGAAGGGCTCCTGACCGGTGGCGCGCACGAGCCGCATCCCGCCCCGGACGCGGTCCAGGTCCTCGCCGCCGACCGGGATCAGACGGGCCACGCTGAGCGCGTTGTAGGCGTCGACGAGCAGATTGATCCGGGGCAGCCCGGCACCGGTAAGGGCTCGTCTGGCCAGCGCCTCGGCGGAGTTGCGGGTACGCGACGGCTTGGCCCCGAAGGCGCTGTAGGCGGCACGCCAGGCCGCCATGTGCGGGTCCTCGTGCGGAGCGCGGCCGCCGAGCCGTTCCGCCACCCGGCGCTCGGCGTCGTCGAGGAGCGCCGAACTCGCCTCGCTGCTGGGTCCGTTGACCAGGCCCTGGGCCTCGACGACAAGCGGGGTGAATCCGGGGACGAGGCCGTGGACCTCGTCGGACACGGTGAGCGTGAGAGGCATGGGCGTCCTTGCCTGGGAGTGCTGCGGCGCGTGCTTCGGGTGACCCTCAGAGCGCGGAGGGAAGACGCTCCGCGAGGGAGCGCCAATCCCGCGCTGACCGGAGGGCCCTCGGCACCTTGGGATGCAGTGCAGCATACAGCACCGGATAGTCCATCTCATTGGACTCGGGGGCGGAGTGAAGGCGAGCCACCCGGGGAACGCGATCGGCCGAGGATCAATGGACTCTCAGCCGATCGCACACCCATGCACCGTCAGGGGCCAGTGCCCCGACGAGGGGTCAGCGCGCCATTTCTTCCTTCAGCGCGAGGACGAAGGCGTCCACGTCGTCCTCGCGGGTGTCGAACGAGCACATCCAGCGGACGTCCCCGGCCGCCTCGTCCCAGAAGTAGAAGCGGAAGCGCTTCTGGAGCCGCCGGCTCACGTCCTGCGGCAGCCGCGCGAAGACCGCGTTCGCCTGCACCGGGTAGAGGATCTCCACCCCGTCCACGGACCGGACGCCCTCGGCGAGCCGCTGCGCCATGGCGTTGGAGTGTCGGGCGTTGCGCAGCCACAGGTCCTTGGCGAGCAGGGCCTCCAACTGCACGGACACGAACCGCATCTTCGAGGCGAGCTGCATCGACATCTTGCGCAGATGCTTCATATGGCTGACGGCGTCGGGATTGAGGACGACGACTGCCTCGCCGAAGAGCATGCCGTTCTTGGTGCCGCCGTACGAGAGGACGTCCACGCCGACCGCGTTGGTGAACGCGCGCATCGGCACGTCCAGCGACGCCGCGGCGTTGGCTATCCGCGCCCCGTCGAGGTGGACCTTCATGCCGAGCCCGTGGGCGTGGTCGACGATCGCGCGGATCTCGTCCACCGTGTAGACGGTGCCCAGCTCGGTGTTCTGGGTGATCGACACGACCTGCGGCATGGCGCGGTGCTCGTCCTCCCAGCCCCAGGCCTGCCGGTCGACGAGCTCGGGGGTGAGCTTGCCGTCCGGGGTCGGCACGGTCAGCAGCTTCAGCCCGCCCATCCGCTCCGGAGCGCCGCCCTCGTCCACGTTGATGTGGGCGCTCTCGGCGCACACGACGGCGCCCCACCGGTCGGTGAGCGCCTGCAGCGCGGTGACGTTGGCGCCGGTGCCGTTGAAGACGGGGAACGCCTCGGCGCCGGAGCCGAAGTGGCTGTGCATGATCCGCTGGAGGTGTTCGGTGTACTCGTCCTCGCCGTAGGCGACCTGGTGGCCGCCGTTGGCCAGGGCGAGGGCGGCCATCACCTCCGGGTGCGCGCCCGCGTAGTTGTCGCTGGCGAATCCCCGTACGTCGGGGTCGTGGTGCCGGCGGGCGTCGGTTCTCGTCGGGATCACGGCTCGGGGGTCAGCCACAGGCGCTGTCCATTCACTTCCGGGGCGGGCCGGTCCCAGACTCCGGCAACGGCCTCGGCCAGTTCCTTGACGTCCGTGAAGCCCGCGAACTTGGCGTTCGGGCGCTCGGCGCGCATCGCGTCGTGCACGAGTGCCTTGATGATCAGGATGGCAGCCGCCGCGCGCGGGCCCTCCTCGCCCCCGGCCTTCCGGAACGAGTCGGCGAGCGCCAGGGTCCAGGCCTCCGCCGCGGCCTTGGCGGCGGCGTAGGCGGCGTTGCCCTCGGTGGGCTTCGCCGCACCGGACTGGCTGACCAGTACGAAGCGGCCCTTGTCGCTGCGCTTGAGCGCCTCGTGGAACGCGAGCGAGGTGTTCTGGACCGTACGGATCAGCAGCTTCTCGAGGAGCTGCCAGTCGCTCAGGTCGGTCTCGCCGAAGGTCGCGCTGCCGCGCCAGCCGCCGACAAGATGGACGAGGCCGTCGACGCGGCCGAACTCCTTCTCGGTCTGCGCGGCCCATTCCCGGGTCGCGGTCGGGTCGAGCAGGTCCACGGTGTCGCCGGTGACGGTCGCACCGCCGTGCGCGTACCGCGCCTCGTCGACCGCCTGCGCCAGCCGCTCGGTGTCCGCGTCCGACGCCACGACGATCGCGCCCGCCTCGGCGAGGCGGAGCAGGGTGGCGCGGCCCGCCGGACCCGCCGCGCCCGCGACCGCGATCACCGCACCGTCGAGGGCCCCGTTGCCGTTCGCATTCATGGTGCTGGTCTCCTCCGTCCGAGAGCTCACGCGGCGACTCGCTCGGCGGACCGGGCCGTGATGCCCTTGGTGGAGGCGATCACGCCCTTCAGCTTCTTGGAGAGCGCCTCAAAGAACATGCTGAGCGGAAACTCGTCCGGAAGCACGTCGTCGACGAGCTTGCGCGGCGGCTGGCTCAGGTCCAGGGCGTCGGGGCCCTTCGCCCAACGGGAGCCCGGGTGCGGAGCGAGATAGGTGGACACCAGCTCGTACGCCTTGAACCAGTGGACGAGCTTCGGGCGGTCGATGCCTTCGCGGTACAGCGTCTCGATCTCGGCGCAGAGCTGGTTGGTGACCTGCGGGGCCCGCTCCCAGTCGATCCTCAGCGTGTTGTCCGTCCAGCGCACGACGTCGTGCTTGTGGAGGTACGCGAAGAGCAGCTGGCCGCCGAGGCCGTCGTAGTTGCGCACCCGGTCGCCGGTGACGGGGAAGCGGAACATCCGGTCGAACAGCACGGCGTACTGGACGTCACGGCCGTGCGCATTGCCCTCGGCCTCCAGCTTCACCGCCTCCTTGAAGGCGGTGAGGTCGCAGCGCAGCTCCTCCAGGCCGTACATCCAGAACGGCTGGCGCTGCTTGATCATGAAGGGGTCGAACGGCAGGTCGCCGTGGCTGTGGGTGCGGTCGTGGATCATGTCCCACAGGACGAAGGCCTTCTCGCAGCGCTCCTGGTCGTGGACCATCGAGGCCACGTCCTCGGGGAGGTCGAGGGAGAGGATCTCCACGGCGGCCTCGGTCACCCGGCGGAAGCGGGCGGCCTCGCGGTCGCAGAAGATGCCGCCCCAGCTGAACCGCTCGGGGGCCTCGCGCACGGCTATGGTCTCGGGGAACAGCACGGCCGAGTTGGTGTCGTAGCCGGCGGTGAAGTCCTCGAAGGCGATCCCGCAGAAGAGCGGGTTGTCGTACCGGGTCGCCTCCAGCTCGGCAAGCCACTCCGGCCACACCATCCGCAGGACGACGGCCTCGAGGTTGCGGTCCGGGTTGCCGTTCTGCGTGTACATGGGGAAGACCACCAGGTGCTGGAGTCCGTCCACGCGGTCGGCGGCGGGCTGGAAGGCCAGCAGCGAGTCCAGGAAGTCCGGCACGCCGAATGCGCTGTCGGCCCATTTGCGCAGGTCGGCGACGAGCGCGCGGTGGTACGCGGCGTCGTGCGGAAGCAGCGGGGAGAGCTCCTCCACGGCGGCGGTCACACGCTCGATCGCGTACTCGGCGGCGGCGCGCACCGGGGCGTCCTCGGCGGCGAAGTCGATGGAACCGTCCTCGGACTGCCAGGGCCTGATCTCCTCGACGGCGTCCTTGAGCATCTGCCACGCGGGATGCTCGACCACCGCCGTGGCCGTCGCCGCGTCCGTCGCAGCGTTCTGCACAAGAATTTCCGTCATGTCACTTCCTCCACGGGAGAACCTCGCGTCAAGACACCGTATCCATGCCCGGTTCTCCCTTACAAGGGGAACCCTGGGAAATTATCCTGCCTCACCCCCATGGTCACCGCAGATTTTTCTGTGACCTAGGCCATTCGGGGCGATGGCTTCGGAACGGTCGGGCAGGAGGCACCACCGGACCGGCTGCGGCCCGCGCGCCGTCAAGGCCCGGAGGACTCGCCCACGCGCGAGTGAGCCCGTCACGGGGCGCGGCGCCGGAAGAGCGCGTTCCCCCAAGCCCGGCGCCTCATGCACGACCGGGTACGGCTGAGGCGCAGGCCACTAGGCTGCGGCCGAGCCGCGCGGGGCGGAGCCACCGCGTGGGAGCCACACACAAGAACGGCCCGAGCCCGACACATCGACGGAAGCGAGAAGATCTTGAGTTTCCTCACCATCGGTCATCGCGGGGTCATGGGTGTCGAACCGGAGAACACCCTGCGTTCCTTCGTCCGGGCGGAACGCGCGGGTATGGACGCGATCGAACTGGATCTCCATCTCAGCAAGGACGGCGCACTGGTCGTCATGCACGACGCCGACGTGGACCGGACGACCGACGGCACGGGGCCGATCGCCGAGAGGACCCTCGCCGAGCTGCGGGAACTGGACGCCGGTCAGGGCGAGCGCGTCCCGGTCCTCGAGGAGGTCCTGGACGCGGTGAGCGCGCCGCTCCAGGTCGAGATCAAGGACGCGGCCGCGGCACGGGTACTCGCCGACGTGATGGTCAAGCGCGATCTGGCGGAGCGGATCGAGGTCGCCTCGTTCCAGGACGACGCCGTCAGGGAGATCGCCGCGCTGGTGCCCGGCGTGCGCACCGCCCTCGTCGCCAGCCGGTGGGGCAGCGACATCGTGGAGCGCGCACAGGCCGTCGGCGCCCCGACGCTGGCGCTGAACATCCGCCGGCTCACGCTGGAGACGGTGGAGCACGCCCACGACGAGGGACTGCGGGTCATCGGCTGGGTCGTCAACACCCAGGACCATCTGCGGCTGGTGCGCGCCCTCGGACTCGACGGCGCGACCACCGACTTCCCGGAGATCCGGCGCACCGGCCGCTTCACGGCCTGACGGCCCCGGCGGCGGACCGGACCGCGGGCACCGGTCCGGTGCCGCGGTCCGGCAGACGTGTCGCGGAAGGCGCCTCAGCCGTCCAGGCTCTTCACGAGCAGTTCGAACTGCAGGTCGGCGCGGCGCGGAACGCCGAATCGCTCGTCGCCGTACGGGAACGGGGTCATCCGCCCCGTACGGCGGTACCCGCACCGCTCGTACCAGGCGATGAGCTCCTCGCGCACCGAGATCACCGTCATGTGCATCTCGGTGACGCCCCACACCTCGCGCACGAGACGCTCGGCCTCGGTGATGACCAGCCGGCCGAGCCCGCCGCCCTGGAGTCCCGGGCGCACGGCGAACATGCCGAAGTACGCCGCGTCGCCGCGGTGTTCGAGCTGGCAGCAGGCCACCAGTTCGTCGTCGCGCCGCACGACGAGCAGCCTGCTGCCGGAGGCCCCGATCACCTGGCGCACGCCTTCCGGGTCGGTGCGCTGTCCGTCCAGGATGTCCGCCTCGGTGGTCCAGCCCGCGCGGCTGGAGTCCCCGCGGTAGGCCGACTCGATCAGCTCGACCAGCGCGGGCACGTCGGCATCGGTCGCGTCGCGGAAGGACAGCTGCGCAGGGTGCTGGGGCGGGGCGGTCTCCATGGGGCGCTTCTCCGTTCTCCTCTTGCCGCCGGTGCGCCGCGCCGAGGTCGGGCGGACGCGCGTCCGCCCGACCTCGGCGCGGCGCACCGGCGGTCTACCGTGGAGACCATGATGCACGTGCTGAGCAGTCGCATCCTGCTGCGGCCGACCGACCCCGAGCGGTCCCGACGGTTCTACGAGGACGTGCTGGGCCTGCAGATCTACCGCGAGTTCGGCAGCGGACCGGACCGCGGAACCGTCTACTTCCTCGGGGGCGGGTTCCTGGAGATCTCCGGCCGCTCCGCGACCCCGCCCGGCCCGGGCCTCGCGCTGTGGCTCCAGGTGTCGGACGCCAAGGCGGCCTACGGCCATGTGCTGTCGCACGGGGCCGAGGTCGAACGGCCGCCGCGGCGGGAGCCCTGGGGGCTCGTCGAGATGTGGCTGACCGATCCGGACGGTGTGCGGATCGCCGTGGTCGAGGTGCCCGAGGACCATCCGCTGCGCCACCGGCCCTGAGCGTCCGGGACGGCTCCGCCCGCGGGGCGGGGGCGGAGCCGTCCCGGACGCCGGGCGAGGGAGGGTCGCCGTGCGAGGGAGGGTCGCCGGGCGGTGCGCGCGGCCTCGCGGACCCCGCGAGCGCCCGCAATGCACCCGTGCGCTCGTATGCGCCGGACCCCGGCGGGGCATGCCCTGCCCGACACGTCGAGCGGGGAGGTGTGCGGTGCACGGACCGGCGATGCCGGGCTGGCTGCTCGTGGCACTGTGCGCGGTGTCCGGCGCCTACTGCCTCGTGCGGATGCGCTGCTGTGCGGGCCCGGCGCGCAGCGCGGCGACGGACGAGGCGCTGATGGGGTTCGGGATGGCCTCGATGGCCGTGCCGGCTGCCGTGGCGCCGGCACCGGCGTGGCGCTGGCTGCTGTTCGCGGCCCTGTTCGGGGCGGTGGGCCTGCGAGCACTGTGGGCCACTCGGGTCTCCCGCGCCGGCGCGCACCATCTGCACCATCTGGTCGGCTCGCTGGCCATGGTGTACATGGCGGTGGCCATGTCCCCGTTCGCGGCGGGCGGCCACGGGGAGCACGGCGGCCCGCCCGGGGCCGGCGGAGTGCCGCTGGTGACGGGGGCGTTGCTCGTCTACTTCACGGTGTTCGTCCTGCGCACGGGCGCCCGGCTGGTGCCCGTCGCGGCGCCGGCGGGCGGCCCGCCCCCGGCCTGGGGGGCCCGCCCCGAGCTGGCTCTGGCGTGCCGGGTCTCCATGGGCGTCGCCATGGTCGCCATGCTCCTCACCGTCTGAGCGCGCGGGGCGGGCCGTGGCGTACATCACTTGCCGTGTGAAGCCATACCTGTGAGTAGCACGCCGCTCATAGTCTGGTACCCATGATGGTCTCCCTCGCGCTGCTGTCGCTCGGCGCACTGGCCGCCGTCGTCGCGCCGCGGCTGATGTCGCGGGCCGACTGGCCGGAGCGCGAGCCGGTGGTGGCGTTGTGGGTGTGGCAGTGCGTGGTCGCGGCGGTGCTGCTGAGCTTCGGACTCTCCATGACCATCAGCGCGGCCGCCGCCTGGCAGGCGGTGCGGGGGCCGGTCTTCGCGCCCGCGCCGAGCGCGGTCGTCGAGGCGTACGCCCTGGGCGCGGGCGGACCGTGGTCGGCGGTTCTGGCCGTCGTGCTGGCGTGCGGAGGTCTGTGGACCGGCGCGATGCTCACCCGGGAGATCCACCGGGCGCACACGCGACGCAAGCGGCGCAGGGCCGAACTCCTCGTGCGCGCCCCCCTGTTGCCCGGAGAGGACCCGGGGGACGATCCGCTGGTGGTGCTGGAGGGCGAGCGCCCCGACGTGTGGTGGCTGCCCGGCGCCGCGCCCCAGCTGGTCATCACCACGGCCGCCCTGCGGCGGCTGAAAGGCCGTCAACTCGACGCGGTGCTGGCTCACGAGCAGGGGCACGCCAGGGCGCGCCACGACTGGCTGCTGCACTGCTCGGCGGCACTCGCCAACGGCTTTCCCCAGGTCCCGGTGTTCGCCGCGTTCCGTGACGAGATGCACCGTCTGGTCGAGCTGGCCGCGGACGACGTGGCCTCGCGACGATTCGGGCGGCTGACGATCGCCCTCGCGCTGGTCGAACTGAACGAACACCGCGGAGTCTTCGGCCCCTGCCCGGCTCCCGACACCCAGTTGCACCAGCGGGTGAACCGCCTGCTGGCCCCGGTGCCCCGGCTCACCGCGGGCAGGCGGCTGCGGCTCACCGCCGCCGCGGTCCTGGTGCCCGTCGTCCCGCTGCTGGTGGCATTCGTGCCGGGTCTGAGCGCTCTGACATGACCAGCGACGTCACCTGAGGGATTCGCCGGGAAGGTCGCCGCGTCCGGTGCGGCGCGGTGCGCCGCACGGCGGAGGGTCGCCCTCGTACCGGACGCACTCGGGTGATGCGGTTGACGCAGCGAAGCGCCGTGCCGGGCGTCGCGCCCCGGTGAACCTTGCCCGACGCGGCACTAGCAGGGCGGATCGGGGGCAGGATTCCTCCCATGCGTCCCCCCACCCCCACCTCCACCCCCCTCCCGCGCACCCCCACCCCGGAGCCGGGCGCTCCGGTCCCCGGGGCACGCACCGCCTCGCTGACCGCCGTGACCACCGTGCTGCTCCTGGTGACGGTGGCCGTGGGCTGGGAGCCGTTGGTGTCGGCCGACCGTACGGTCGCCGTCGAGCTCCACGAGTCCGCGCTGGCGGAGCCGGGCTTCACCCGTGCGAACCGGCTCCTCAGCGACTGGGTGTGGGACCCGTGGACGATGCGCGCCCTGGTGGTCGCCGTGGTCCTCGGCCTGCTGTGGCGCGGCGAGCGCCTGCCGGCCCTGTGGGTCGCGGCGGCGAGCCTGCTGGGCGCGGCGGTGCAGCAGATCCTCAAGGTCCTGGTGGGGCGGCAGCGCCCGGTCTGGACGGAACCCGTGGACTCCGCCCACTACGCCGCCTTCCCGTCCGGCCACGCGATGACGGCGACCGTCACCTGCGGGCTGCTCCTCTGGCTGCTGGCGCGGACGGGGGCCGGGCCGGGGCTGCGGCGGACGGCGGCCCTGCTCGCGGCGGTCTCGGTGCTGGGCGTGGGCTTCACCAGGCTCTATCTGGGGGTGCACTGGCTCACGGACGTCCTGGCCGGCTGGCTGCTCGGGATCTGTGTGGTCGCCGTGGCGGTCGGCTCGTACGAGCGGCTGGCCTTGAACCGGGAGCCCTGACGCCGGGAGGATCACCCCATGGCGATCAAAGGCGTGCTCTTCGATTTCTCAGGAACGCTCTTCCGGATCGAATCCGTCACCTCCTGGCTGCGGGCCGCCCTCGACGAGACGGGGATCTCCGTCGGCGAGGACGCGTTCGAACGGTACGCACGCGAGCTCGACGCGGCCGGGGCGCTGCCCGGAGGTTCCACCCCCGAACTGGTCCCCGAGGCGCTGGCCGACCTGTGGTGGACGCGCGACCGGGACGCCCAGCGGCACAGGGACGCCTACGTGGGCCTCGCCCGCCGCGTGGAGCTCCCCGACCCCCGGCTGTACGACGCGCTCTACGAGCGGCACAAGACCCCGTCCGCGTGGCGCCCGTACCCGGACGCGGAGGAGGTGCTCGGCGAGCTGCGACGTCTGGGCACGGGCGTCGCGGTGGTCAGCAACATCGGCTGGGACCCGCGGCCGGTGTTCCAGGCGCACGGGCTGGACGGCTACGTGGACGCGTACGTGCTGTCGTACCGCCACGGGGTGCAGAAGCCGGACGCCCGGCTGTTCCGGGCGGGCTGCGAGGCGCTCGGGCAGGACCCCCGCGACGTCCTGATGGTCGGCGACGACCGGCGCGCGGACGGCGGGGCGGCACGGCTGGGCTGCGCGGTGCACTTCGTGGACCATCTGCCGGTCGAGGAGCGGCCCGAGGGCCTGCGTCCGGTACTCGGACTCGTGGGCGCGTGAACCGGAACGCCGTCGGCGAAGCACCGGTGGACGACCGTGGGAATCGAGACCCCGGGATCGGACAATAGAGGCAGAAGCCGCAGTCAGCGGCTCCCCCGGATCCGCGCGGATCCACGACGGAACGGATCGGACCGGGCGATCCCCCGCGTCGCCCGGTCCGTCCGGTCACCCCCGCTGACCAGGCACACGAGCGCCTCGCCACGGTTCGCGCTCAGTATATTGGCTCAGAGCCAGTCAACGCAGGAGTTAAGCATGTCCCCGCGGAGCGCATCGGTCAATGAAGAGCTCCGTCGGCGTTCCCGGGAGCGCCTGCTCCAGGCGACCGTGGACCTCGTCGGGGAGCGCGGGTACGAGGCGACGACGCTCGGGGACATCGCCGACCGGGCCGGTTCGGCCCGCGGACTGGTCTCGTACTACTTCGCCGGCAAGCGCCAGCTGTTCCAGTCGGCCGTGCACCGGCTGATGCATCTCACGCTGGAGGAGGCGCTGGAGCGCGAGCCCCGCGCCTCCGACGGGCGGGAGCGGCTGGCCCGGGCGATCGACGCGGTCCTGGGCCTCGCCGTGGACCGGCCGGTGCTGATGCGCGCGCACATGGCCGGCATCCTGCAGGCCGACGGGTTCGTCCAGTGCCCCGAACAGCAGCGCCTGGCCCTGCTGCTGCGCGACACGGTGGAGCGGTACGGGTCCCCGGACGTGGACGCCGACTACCCGCTGCTGCGCGCACTGCTGATGGGCGCGGTCTTCGCGGTGGCGCTGCCCGGCGCGCCGATGCCGCGCGCACGGCTGCGCGCGGAGCTGTTCCAGCGGTACGGGCTGGACTGGGAGCTCGGTTTCCCGCCGGGCGGGGAGCCGCCCGCCGGGGCGGCACGCGAGGGTGCGGACCGGGCCTCCGACGGGGCGGCCCGGTAAGGACCGGCCCCGGAGGACCGGCGAGCCCGCACCGGGGAGGCGCGGTGCCGCCCGCCGGGGCGGCACCGCGACGGCGCGGATCAGTGGTCGTGGCGGTCGAAGTAGTCCGGCTGGGTCTGCACGTTGAGCTCGTGCATCCGGACACGCTTGGCCGCGTCGGTACGACGGTCCTCGAGCTTCAGCACGTCGAAGCCCTTGGCGATGTCGTTCGAGTAGATGTGGCCGTTGTAGTAGTACGCCGACCAGGAGCCGCCCGTGGTGACGGTGTCGGTGGAGAGCGGGCCCCGCTCGAAGTAGGCGATCTCCCGCGGCTTGGCGGAGTTCGTGAACTCCCACACCGACACGCCGCCCTGGTACCAGGCCTGGACCATGATGTCGCGGCCCTTCACCGGGATCAGCGAGCCGTTGTGCGCCACGCAGTTCTCGGTGGCGGCCTGGTGCCGGTCGATCTTGAAGTAGCTGCGGAAGACCAGTTTGCGCTTGTCGCCCCTGCCGACGATGTCGTAGATGCCGTCGGCACCGCGGTTCGGGCCGATCTCCGCGTTGCAGGTCGCGCCCACGCCGCCGCCGAGCTCGTCGGTGAAGACCACCTTGTCGGCGTCCTGGTTGAACGTCGCCGAGTGCCAGAACGCGAAGTTGACGTTGTCCTGGACCCGGTCGATGACCTTCGGGCGCTCGGGGTCGCGGATGTCGAACAGGATGCCGTCACCCATGCAGGCGCCGGCCGCGAGGTCCTCGTCCGGCAGCACGGTGATGTCGTGGCAGCCGGTCGTCTTGGAGACGCCCGGGTTCGTGGGTGCGCCGGGGTTGCCGCCGCCGTCCGGACCCTCGCCCGGGAACAGCACCGGGAACCCGACGACAGCGGACCTTTCCGGGGCGTTCCGCGGCACCTTGATGACGGAGATCCCGTCGTGCGGCGGCTGGCAGTCCGGGAAGGCCGCGTTCGGCGAGTACGACGACACGTACACGTACACGTTGCGCCGCTCGGGCACGAGGGTGTGGGTGTGGGAGCCGCACGCGGTCTCGACGGCCGCGACGTACTTCGGGTTGCGCTTGTCGCTGATGTCGAAGACCTTGACGCCTTCCCACGAGGACTTCTCCGTGGCCGGCTGGCTGGTGCTGGCACAGGAGTCGTCGCTGCGCGAGGAGTCGGTGGAGAGGAAGAGCAGGTCCCCGGAGACCGAGATGTCGTTCTGGGAACCGGGGCACAGGACCTGGGCGACGGTCTTGGGGGTGCGCGGGTTGGAGATGTCGAAGATGCGGAAGCCGTCGTAGTTGCCGGCGAACGCGTACCTGCCCTGGAAGGCGAGGTCGGAGTTGGTGCCCGGGAGGGCGTCCTTCGGGACGTTCGCGAGATGACGGATGTTGTCGCTGTGGACGACCTCGTCCACGGCGGGTATCTCACCACTGTTCGTCAGGGCCTTCGCGGCTGCCGCCTGTTCGGACGAGACCTTCCTCTCGACCGGGACGTCTCCGGGATCCGGTGTGGCGGCGGCGGGTCCGGCCGCCAGCAGAGTGGCCAGCAGCCCTGCCGCGGCTGTCGCCACGCCCAGGCGTCTGCGCCGCACGCGGGTGGTGTGCAACGGGGTCACCGTTTTCCTCCCCTGGTTTCATTCCGTGCTTGAACCATGCACTGACCCCGGCAGTATCGTCCTCGGCATGCCCATATCAACAGATGGCAACAGGGACGTAATCAAAGTCGTCACGGCGGTCGTGGTGGCCGTACTCGCCCTGGGAGCCTGCGAGTCGGGGTCCGACGGCGACGCGAAGGCCGGGGACGAACGCGGCGCGGTGGTCGTGGCCCCGGGAAAGCCGGGCGAGCCCGCGAGGACGCTCTCCCCCGAGGAGGCCGCGAAGGAGCTGCCGGACGACGGCCCGAACGACGCGGACTTCGCCTACGTCCGGATGATGATCGTCCATCACACCCAGGCGCTGGAGATGACGGCGCTCGTACCCGAGCGGGCCGCGGGCACCCCGGTGAAACGTCTCGCCGATCGCATCCGGGCCGCGCAGGAGCCGGAGATCGGCGCGATGCGGGGCTGGCTGAAAGCACACGCCAAGAGCGGGGCGACGGACGGTCACGGGGCCCATGACCACGGCGCGATGCCGGGCATGGCGACCGAGGAACAGCTGGCGCAGCTGCGCGCAGCCGAGGGCAGGGCCTTCGACGAGCTGTTCCTCAAGCTGATGATCACTCACCACCAGGGTGCGCTGACGATGGGCGCGACCGTGCTGTCCGAGGGGAGCAACGTCCAGGTGGAGGAAATGGCCAATGATGTGATCGCGCAGCAGACGGCGGAGATCAACCGTATGCGCACGATGTGAGACTTACCGCGCGGCCTGCCCGGTGCGATGCTGGAAGCACCCTGCGGAAGGAGCGCAGCCGTGCTTCGAGTCGCCGTCGTCGGATCCGGGCCGAGCGGGGTGTACACCGCTCAGGCCCTCGTCCAGCAGTCCCTCGTGCCGGACGTCCGTGTGGACGTCCTGGACCGGCTCCCGTGCCCCTACGGGCTGGTGCGGTACGGAGTCGCGCCCGACCACGAGAAGATCAAGTCCCTGCAGAACACCCTGCGGACGGTCCTGGAGGACGATCGGATCGGTTTCGTCGGCAACGTCGAGGTGGGCACGCACGGCCTGACGCCCGCGCGTCTGCTGGGGCTCTACCACGCGGTCGTGTACTGCGTCGGAGCCGCGAAGGACCGCAGGCTGGGGGTGCCCGGCGAGGACCTGCCAGGGAGCTGTTCGGCCACCGACTTCGTGTCCTGGTACAGCGCCCACCCGGACGCCGCGGGCAGCGGATTCGCCCTCGGCGCCCGGTCGGCGGTGGTCATCGGGGTGGGCAACGTCGCCGTCGACGTGACCCGGATCCTCGCGCGCGGCGCGGCGGAGCTCCTGCCGACCGACGTGCCGCAGGACGCCCTGGGCGCGCTGGCCGGCAGCCGGGTGCGGGAGGTGCACATGGTGGGCAGACGCGGCCCGTCCCAGGCGAAGTTCACCACCAAGGAGCTGCGCGAGCTGGGCGCCCTGCCGGACGCGGCCGTGGGCGTCGAGCCGGCCGACCTCGCCCTTGACCCCGGGTACGCCGACGCCACGGGGCTGCCGGCCGTCAACCGGCGCAATGTCGACGTGGTGCGCGGCTGGGCGACGGCCGACGAGGGCGCCTCCCGCGCCCGGGCGCGGAGCATCCGGCTGCGCTTCTTCCTGCGTCCCGTGGAACTGCTCGCCGAGGGCGGACGGGTCGCAGCGGTGCGCTTCGAGCGGACCGTGCCGGACGGCACGGGCGGGGTGCGCGGCACGGGCGCGTACGAGGAGATCGAGGCGCAGCTGGTGCTGCGGGCGGTCGGCTACCGCGGAGCGCCCCTGGACGGGCTGCCGTTCGACGCCGCCCGGGGCACGGTGCCGCACGAGGCCGGGCGGGTCCTGCGGGACGGCTCGCCGTCCCCGGGCGAGTACGTGGCGGGCTGGATCAAACGGGGCCCCACCGGCGTGATCGGCACGAACAGGCCCTGTGCGAAGGAGACCGTGGCCTCGGTCCTCGAGGACGCGCCCGCGCTCTCGGCCCGCCCGCTCCCGGACGAACCCCTGGACGTACTGCGCGAGTCGGGGCTGCGCCCGGTGGAGTGGCCGGGCTGGCTGGCGATCGAGGAGGCCGAGACGCTGCTGGGCCGATCGCTGGGGCGCCGCTCGGTGAAGATCGCCGACTGGGACGGGCTGCTGGGCGCGGCCGGTGTCGGCGTGGCTCCGCGGCTCCCGGCGGTGTAGCGCGGCACGGCGGCCGACGGGATCAGGACGTCGGAACCGGACGCCGGAGGCGCTCGGCCTGCGCCGCAGTGATCGGGGTCGGCCTCAGCCGGTACCGCGGTCGCGGTGGTTCCGTGGCGAGCACGGCAGGCCGGCACCGGGGCGCGGTCAGCCGGTGCCGAGACGGGCCGCCTCACCGGCGGCGGCGGTGAGGACGCCGTCGAGGAGGCCCGGGAACAGCGCGTCCAGGTCCTCGCGGCGCACCCCGTTCATCTTCGCCGTGCCCCGGTACACCTGCCGGATCACGCCGCTCTCCCGCAGCACGCGGAAGTGGTGGGTCGAGGTGGACTTGGTCACGGGCAGATCGAAGTACGAGCAGGACAGCTCGGACTCGGCGGTCGCCAGCTCGCGCACCACCCGCAGCCGCACCGGGTCGGAGAGCGCCTGGAGCACGCCCTCGAGCCGGATCTCGTCGCGCGTGGGGTGGGCGAGCTGGCGGGGGCCGGCGGCGGTGGTCACGGGGGGCTCCACTTCGGTCGGGGCTCCCATTGTACGAAATCCGTCGTAGTTCACCGAGGGCGCGGCGGGCCGGTACGGCCGACCGGCCCCGCCGCGCAGCGGCGCGCTCCCCCGACCAGCGGCGCGGCGGCGCGGGCGGCCTCGCGGGGGCGTGGGTGCCCGGCCGCCGCCCCGGGCGCCGGCGGGCTCGGCCGTGGCGCCCGCCCCCGCCGGAACGCCACGGTGGAGCGCGCCGGACCCGCCGACCACCGGACCCGCCGACTACTCGACGATCAGCTCGACGGGGATGTTTCCGCGAGTGGCCTTGGAGTACGGGCAGACCTGGTGCGCCTGCTTGACCAGCAGCTCGCCGGTCTCGCCCTCGAGGGCGGCCGGCAGCTCGACCCGCAGGACCACGGCCAGCCCGAAGCCGCCGTCCTCGTCCTTGCCTATGCCCACTTCGGCGGTCACCGAGATGTCGCCGGTGTCGACCTTCGCCTGGCGCCCGACGAGGCCGAGCGCGCTGGCGAAGCAGGCCGCGTACCCAGCCGCGAAGAGCTGCTCCGGATTGGTGCCCTCGCCGCTGCCGCCCAGGGCGGCGGGCGCGGCCAGCGGCAGGTCCAGCGTGCCGTCGGAGCTGACGGCACGCCCCTCGCGACCGTTCGCGGTGGCGACGGCGGTGTACAGCGCGTTCATGGAAAACCATCCCTTGGTCGTCGGAGCCGGACCCGTGGGGCGGTCCGGACAGCCACTACTAGAGCACACAATTAAGTTGTGCACAACTCAATAGCGCGAGGCAGGTACCCTGGCCCCATGAAGACGACACCGGACGCCGCGCCGGACGCGGAGATCCTCCGCCTGGACCGCCAGATCTGCTTCTCGCTGCACGCGGCCTCACGGGCCTTCAACGGCGTCTACCGGGCGATCCTCAAGGACCTCGGCCTCACCTACCCCCAGTACCTGGCGATGCTGGTGCTCTGGGAGCACGGCGAGCTACCGGTGAAGACGATCGGCACCCGCCTCCGACTGGACTCCGGCACGCTCTCGCCGCTGCTCAAGCGCCTGGAGGCGCTCGGTTTCGTGGAGCGCCGGCGCAGCACCGAGGACGAGCGCTCGGTCACGGTGCGACCGACGGCCTCGGGCACCGCCCTCCGGGAGCGGGCCGCCCTCGTGCCCCGCAGGATCGCAGCGGCAACCGGACTCTCCCTGGAGGAGATCGGCGATCTGCAGGAGCGCCTGTCGGCGCTGACCGCCAAGCTCGACGGGGCCGACCTGGACCTCGACCCGCTCGACGACTGCGCGGGACCGGACTGACTCCACGGCGGCACCCGCACGACCGTCGCGCCGGACGGACCCGATCCTTGTACGAGGATCATCGTAGTTTGACAATCGCCGTACTACGAGGACTATCGTACGAGCATCATCTCCGCCCCGCCGTGAATGGAGCCCGCCGTGAGCGCACTGTTCGAGCCGTACACCCTGCGGTCCGTGACGATCCCGAACCGCGTGTGGATGGCACCGATGTGCCAGTACAGCGCCGAGGCCACGGGACCGGACGCGGGCGTCCCCACCGACTGGCACTTCGCCCACTACGCCGCCCGGGCCGCCGGGGGCACCGGACTGATCCTCGTCGAGGCCACCGCGGTCGCCCCCGAGGGCCGGATCAGCCCGCACGACCTGGGGATCTGGAACGACACCCAGACCGACGCCTTCCGCAGGATCACCCGCTTCCTCAAGGAGCAGGGCACCGTCCCCGGCATCCAGCTCGCCCACGCCGGTCGCAAGGCCTCCACGGACCGGCCCTGGAAGGGCGGCGAGCCGGTGGGGCCGGACTCCGGCGGCTGGCAGCCGGTCGCCCCCAGTCCGGTCCCGTTCGACGAGGGGTACCCGGTGCCCGACGAGCTGACCACGGATCAGATCGCGGACTTCCCCGCCCTGTTCGCGGAGGCCGCCCGCCGGGCGCTGGACGCGGGCTTCGAGGTGGTCGAGGTGCACGGTGCGCACGGCTACCTCATCGGCGAGTTCCTCTCCCCGCACAGCAACCACCGCACCGACGCGTACGGCGGCTCGTTCGAGAACCGCACCCGGTTCGCACTCGAGGTCGTCGACGCCGTACGGGCGGTGTGGCCGCAGGAGCTCCCGCTGCTCTTCCGGATCTCCGCGACCGACTGGCTCGAGGAGGACGGCTGGACCGCCGACGACACCGTGCGCTTCGCCGCCCTACTCAAGGAGCACGGCGTGGACCTGCTCGACGTCTCCTCGGGCGGGAACGCCGCGCGGGTCCGCATCCCGGTCGGCCCTGGCTACCAGGTGCCGTTCGCCGCCCGGGTCAGGAACGAGACGGCGCTGCCCGTGGCGGCCGTCGGTCTGATCACCGACCCGGAGCAGGCCGAGAAGGTCCTCGCGAACGGCGAGGCCGACGCCGTGCTCCTCGGCCGGGAACTGCTGCGCAGCCCCTCGTGGGCGCGGCTCGCCGCACGCGAACTGGGCGGGCCGGTCCGGATCCCCGACCAGTACCACCGTTCGGTCTGAGCCGTGGAGCACCGCACGGCCCGATGCCGCGCGGGGCGTGCCCGGGCCGGTCCGGGGGCGGAGGCGCACCGGGCCGGGCACGGCCGGGCCGACCTGCGGGAAGGCCCCGTCCGGGGGCCGTTGTCAGTGGGTGGGTGCAGACTGGCTCCCGTCCGCGACAACGGCGTCCTGGAGGTGTCGGCGATGACCGACGTTCTGCTGGCGGTAGGCACGCGCAAGGGGCTCTTCCTGGGGCACGGGAGAGACGGCCGGTGGGAGTTCGACGGCCCCCACTTCAACGCCCAGGCCGTGTACTCGGTCGGGATCGACACACGTCGCGGTGCCGTGCCGCGGCTGCTGGTCGGCGGGGACAGCGCCCACTGGGGCCCCTCGGTGTTCCACTCCGACGACCTGGGCGCGACGTGGACGGAACCGGCCAAGCCCGCGGTGAGGTTCCCCAAGGAGACCGGAGCCTCCCTGGAGCGGGTCTGGCAGCTCCATCCGGCGGGCCCCTCGGCCCCGGACGTGGTCTACGCGGGGACGGAGCCGGCGGCGCTGTTCCGCTCGGATGACGCCGGGGAGACGTTCGAGCTCGTCCGGCCGCTCTGGGAGCACCCCACCCGCTCGAAATGGGTTCCGGGCGGCGGCGGCGAGGCCGTGCACACCGTGGTCACCGACGACAGGGACCCCCGCCGGGTGACCGTCGCGGTCTCCGCGGCGGGGGTGTTCCGCAGCCAGGACGGGGGCGCCGCCTGGACCCCGTCCAACGAGGGGGTGTCGGCGGTCTTCCTGCCCGATCCGAACCCGGAGTTCGGGCAGTGCGTCCACAAGATCGCCCAGGACGCCGGCGACCCCGACCGGCTCTACCTCCAGAACCACTGGGGGGTGTACCGGAGCGACGACGGGGGCGCCCGGTGGACGGACATCGGCGCGGGGCTCCCCTCGGACTTCGGCTTCTCCGTCGTCGCCCATCCGCACCGCCCCGGCGTCGCCTATGTCTTCCCGATCAACGCCGACGCGGACCGGGTCCCGGCCGAGCGGCGCTGCCGGGTCTACCGCACGACCGACGCGGGCGCGACGTGGGAGCCGCTGTCGCACGGGTTGCCCGAGGGGGACCACTACGGCACGGTGCTGCGCGACGCGATGTGCACCGACGGCGCCGACCCCGCCGGGGTCTACTTCGGGAACCGGAACGGCGAGCTGTACGCGAGCGCGGACGACGGCGACAGCTGGCGGCAGCTGGCCTCCCATCTGCCGGACGTGCTGTGTGTCCGGGCCGCCACGATCGGTTGAGGAGGCGCCCCGCACGGCCAGTAGAGTGACACCTCGTGGCACGACCGTTGAAAGAGATCGTCGATTCGGGGTGGGCGGACGCCCTGGACCCCGTGGCCGAACGCATCGCCGCGATGGGCGACTTCCTCCGCGCGGAGATCGCCGCGGGGCGGACGTACCTGCCGGCGGGCGCGCATGTGCTGCGCGCCTTCCAGCAGCCGTTCGACGAGGTGCGCGTCCTGATCGTCGGCCAGGACCCCTATCCGACACCCGGGCACGCCGTGGGACTGAGCTTCTCCGTGGCACCCGAAGTACGGCCCCTGCCGGCCAGTCTGGAGAACATCTTCCGGGAGATGCACACGGACCTCGGGCTGCCCCGGCCGTCGAACGGCGATCTGACGCCGTGGACCCGGCAGGGCGTGCTGCTGCTCAACAGGGCGCTGACCACCGCGCCCCGCAGGTCGGCCGCACACCGGGGCAAGGGCTGGGAAGAGGTGACCGAGCAGGCCATCCGCGCACTCGTCGCGCGCGGCAAACCGCTCGTGTCCGTGCTCTGGGGCCGTGATGCCCGAAATCTGCGGCCGCTGCTCGGCGACCTCCCCGCGGTCGAGTCGTCCCACCCCTCCCCCAGGTCGGCCGACTACGGCTTCTTCGGCTCCCGGCCGTTCAGCAGGGTGAACGACCTGCTCGTCCGCCAGGGAGCACAGCCGGTGGACTGGCGGCTGCCATGACCGGGGGCGGCGCGGGCGGTTGGGTCCTCGGGGTCGATTCCGGGGGTTCCGGCCTGCGCGTCGCCCTCGCCCCGGCCGCCGACCCGCCGGCGGCGCTGACCGCCGCGTCCCGGGAGCCCGTCCGCACCGGCACCGCCGGGATCGAAGCGGCCCATCTGCTCGAGCAGTTGCTGCCGATGGCCCGCGGGCTCCTGCTGCGGGCAGGGGCCGACGCACCCGTCGCCGTCGCCATCGGGGCCGCCGGGATGGCGACCCTCGGGGACGAACTGCGGGCCGTACTGCCCGGTGCGCTCTCGCGCGAACTGGGCGCGCGGCAGGTCGCGCTCGCCGCCGACGCCGTCACGGCCTACGCGGGCGCCCTCGGCCAGTGCCCCGGCGCGGTCGTCGCCGCCGGCACGGGCGTGATCGCGACCGGCACGGATCTCACGGGCTGGCGCCGTGCCGACGGCTGGGGCCATCTGCTCGGCGACTGCGGTTCGGGCGCCTGGATCGGCCGGGCGGGTCTGGAGGCCGCGCTGCGGGCCCACGACGGGCGTTCGGGGGGCTCCCCGGCACTGCTGGAACGGCTCGAGGCCGTCTTCGGGCCGGCGGCGGGACTGCCGGGACTGCTGTACCCCCGCACCGACCGGCCGGCGGTGCTGGCCTCGTTCGCACCCGAGGTCGCCCGCTGCGCGGCGGACGACGCGGTCGCCGCGCGGATCCTTGCCGACGCGGCGGACCACATCGCGGCCGCGGCCGCCGCCGTCTGTCCGCCCTCGTCGGCAGGTGACTGTCAAATCGCCCTCACCGGCGGGCTGTTCAGGATGGGCGATCCGCTCCTCGCACCCGTGCGGGATGCTCTCGCCCGGGAACTTCCGTACGCCCGGCCGGTGTCGGCTGCGGGCGATCCGCTCACCGGTTCGCTGACCGTCGCCGCCGCGCTGGCCGGAGGCACGCTGAGGCTGCCGCAGGATCCGCGCCTGCTCACCCTCACCACCACCCTTGGCGAACAGACCAGGACAGGCAGCCGTTAACGAACTCATCGGATAAAAACGGGCAGACGGTACTCGACCGACCCCTCCCTGAGCAGGCACGACGACGAAACCAGTAGCATGCGGCGCCATGAGCTCCCCCACTGGGCCCGCATCCGGCCTCCCTGTACGAATGCCGCGACCCCGCCAGCCCGGGCGGCACCGCCGCCCGGAGCCCGTGGTGGCACCCGAGGGCGCGCCGACCCTCGTTCTCGCCGTGCCCGGCACGCCCTCGTCCGCGATACGCAGCCTCGCCGAGGAAGTCGTCAGCATCGCCCGTTCCGAGCTGCCCGGCCTCGAGGCCGCGATCGGTTACATCGACGGCGACGACGCCGAGTACCCCACGCTGGGGAGCGTGCTGATCCGTTCCGCCGCGCTGCGCACCGAGCGCTACGAACTGGCGAAGGCAGCCGGCCGCGAGGTCGCCGAGCCCGAGGGCCCGGCCTCCGTCGTGGTGCCGCTGCTCGCCGGCCCGGACAGCGCCCTGGTCCGCCGGATCCGCCAGGCCGTCATGGACAGCAGGGCCACCGCGGAGCTGACGGACGTCCTCGGCCCGCACCCGCTGCTGGCCGAGGCCCTGCACGTGAGACTGTCCGAGGCGGGTCTGGCCCGTGCGGACCGGGCGCGCCTGTTCACGGTCGCCACCGCGGCCGACGGCATCGTCCTGGCCACGGTCGGCGGCGACGAGGCGGTCCAGGCCGCCGGCATCACCGGGATGCTGCTGGCCGCGCGGCTCGCCGTGCCGGTCATGGCGGCCGCCCTGGATCAGGAGGGCGCGATCGCGGCGACGGCCGAGGAGCTGCGCGCCTCCGGCTCCGCCCAGCTCGCGCTGGCCCCGCACCTGGTCGGGCCCGAGGTGCCCCAGGGGCTGCTCGAGGCCGCCGCCGCCGAGGCGGGGTGCTCCGCCGCGGAGCCGCTGGGCGCCTACCCCGCGATCGGCAAGCTGGTGCTGTCGCAGTACACGACCACGCTGGGCATCACGCCCCAGCCGCAGGGCGTCCAGTCGCGCTGACCGGTCGCCGCTCCGCACACACGAAGGGCCCGCGCCGGCGCGGGCCCTTCGTGTGTGCCCCTCGCGGGTACGGAACCTCACGGGTACCGGCCGTCGCGGGCACGGGGCCGCCTGCCTGCCCGGCCTCGCGCGTACGAGGACTCCTGTCCACGGGTCCTCGGGGGCTCGTGCTTCCTGCGGTGCCTCCCGGCAGGCCCGGGAGGGGGTTCAGGGCTCAGGCGAAGACCACGCAGGACGCCGCCGGGACGGCGAGCGAACCCGTCCGGCGCGGGACACCGGTCCCGGCGTCGATGTCGAACCAGGTGACGTCCCCTGAGCGCTCGTTGGCCGCGTACAGCCGGGTGCCGGTGGCGCCGAGCACCAGATCGCGCGGCCAGTGGCCGCCGCACGGCACGGTCGTGACGTGCTCCGGCTCGTCCCCGCCGGCGCCGAGCCGGAGCACGGCGATGGAGTCGTGGCCCCGGTTGGCGGCCCAGAGGAAACGCCCGTCGTGGGAAACGGCGAGGGCGGAGGCGTGGCTGGGCAGGTCGTACCCGTCGGGGAGTACGGACACCTCACCGAGCGGATCCAGCACGCCCCGACGCGCGTCCCAGCGGCACACGGTGAGCGTGGGACGCAACTCGCCGAGCACGTACACATGCTCACCGGCGGGATGGAAGGCGAGATGGCGGGGACCCGTGCCCGGCGGCAGCGCGGTCTCGGAGTGGAGGACCGGCGCCGCCCCGCCCGCCGGATCGAGCGCGCACACCCGGACCGAGTCGGTGCCCAGGTCGACGGTGAGCACCCACCGCCCCGAGGGGTCGGGGAGCACCTGGTGCGCGTGCGGTTCGCCCTGCCGCTCCGGGTTCGGTCCCCTTCCCTCGTGGCGCAGGACGCCGAGGGCGGGTCCGGGCAGGCCGCCGGGGCCGAGAGGGAGACTGCTGACGCTGCCCGAGCCGTAGTTGGCGGTCAGCAGCAGGCCCGGTGCGAGGGACAGATGCGTCGGTCCGGAGCCGTTCACCGGCACCGGCGCCCCGAGCGGGCGGGGCGGCCCCTCGCCACCGATGTCGAAGGCGGCGACCGCCCCTTCCTCGGTCTCGGAGACCGCGTAGAGCACGGGCCCGCTCCCCGTCGTGCCGGCCGCGAGGTACGTCGGGTCGGCGACGGCGTCCGTCGCCGCGGTCTCCGTCAGCGCACCTGTCGCCGGGTCGACGGCGGCCGTGACGATCCCGCGGCCGCCCGCCGAGGTGAACGACCCGATGAACGCCCGTACCACGTTCCCGTGCTCCACTGGGGCCTCCCCTGGTGAGGCGCCGCCCGGCGCTCCCGCCGGCCGGTCGTGTGCCCTTCCCGGCCGACGGTAGCAGGCGGTCTAGACCAGGTCGGGCTCATGCGCGGGCTCCGGCGCCGGCTCCTCGCCCCGGGCCCGGGCGAGCGCATCCGGGTGGTGGACGAACAAGGGGCGAGCCTGCGTCGTGTCGTAGGTGCGGTGGAAGACGGCGGTCGCGGCGCCGGAGATCGGCGGCACGATCCAGGACCAGTCGGCCCCCACCCGGCGTCCCCGGCCGGCTTCCTGTTCCAGGTGGGCGAGGAATCGGCGGGACTCCGTGTGGTGGTCGGTGATGGTCACACCGGCGCGGTCGAACGAGTGCAGCACGGCACGGTTGAGCTCGACCAGCGCGCGGTCCTTCCAGAGGGTGCGGTCGGTGGAGGTGTCGAGGCCCAGCCGCGCGGCCACGACCGGCAGCAGGTCGTAGCGGTCCGTGTCGGCGAGATTGCGGGCACCGATCTCCGTGCCCATGTACCAGCCGTTGAACGGGGCCGCCGGATAGCAGATGCCGCCGATCTCCAGGCACATGTTGGAGATGGCGGGTACGGCGTGCCAGCGCAGCCCGAGCGAGGCGAACCAGTCGTCCTCCGGGTGGCGCAAGGGGACTTCGTGCACGGCGTCGTCCGGCAGTTCGAACCAGCGGGGCTTGTCGTCGCTGCCCTGGACCACCAGCGGC
This sequence comes from Streptomyces sp. WMMC940, assembly GCF_027460265.1. Classification (NCBI taxonomy): domain Bacteria; kingdom Bacillati; phylum Actinomycetota; class Actinomycetes; order Kitasatosporales; family Streptomycetaceae; genus Streptomyces; species Streptomyces sp. WMMC940. The sequence continues at coordinate 6,718,385 of NZ_JAPZBC010000001.1, read as the reverse complement.
AGTACGTCGAACTGCGTACCAGGACCGCCCGGCCACCCCAGGCCCGTCGCGTACGCGCTGAGCCCGGTGTTGCGCGGATCGCCGATGACCCGGCCGCCGCCGTCGGCGTAGCCCGCGTACCGCACCAGCTGCTCGTTCCAGATGCGGGGGCCGGGGCGGCCGGGGGCGTCGGGTGCGAAGACCGTGATGACCGGCCGGATCCGGCCACCGTTCGTCGCCTCGCGCAGATGGGCGACGGCCTCCGCGGCGATGGTGTCGGCGTCGCGCACGTCGCGGCGGTCACGGACGCGCAGGGAGCGCCAGTAGAGGCGGCCGATGCAGCGGTTGCTGTTGCGCCAGGCCACGCGTGCCCCGTGAGCGAGTTCGTCTGCGGTGTGACGGTACGTGCCGGTAGCGTCTATCTCGGCGCGCACGGCGGCTATCCGGGCTGTCGGGTCGCCCGCCCCCCGTTCCTCCCGGTGGTAGAGGCGCAGGAACTCCTCCGCCTCCTTGCGCAGTTGTGCGAGGTCGGCGACCCGCGCCGGCCGCACCGGGGTCGTTCCGGCGGGCCCGGAGTGGTCGATTGGGCACTGCCCCGGCGGGGGCACGGGCTCCGCCCGGACGAGCTGTGCTCCGGCCGGTTGGGGATCCGACGGGCGGGACTTGCGGACGGCGGCTCTACGAAGGAACTTCCGCATGGTGCGCACCCCGGTGTGTGAAGGCGATGTGGATGCCGCCCGATCTACCCCGAACCTGGCCTGATCCACCCTGTAAATGCCAGATGCACGTGCCCAGTTGGGAGCCGCCGCCCGGCGCACGGGGTTCGCGCGGACGCGCGTGCGTCCGGACGCGCGCCGGTGGGCGCAGGCCGCTGCAGCGGCTGCCCGCCGGGCCCCGGAACGGCCCTGCGGGCAGCCGTCGCCCGATGCACACCCGGACCGGGCCTTGCCGCCGTGAACCGGTGCACGGAGAAGGAGTTCAGCGGGTCACGGGAGCGCCCGGAGCACCGAAGGCACCTCGGCGGACCGCTCGCGGTTCACACGGTGACGAGCGGCGCTCGCGGGGGCGTGCGCAGCGGCGTCGCGAGTCCGGCGAGGGCGCGCTCCAGGCCGTGGAGATGCGTGAGCGCGGCCTCGACGCCCGGGTCATGGTGCGGGCCGGTGCCGGCGCCGGCACCGGCGGGGGCGTGGCCGGGCTCGGCGTCCGACTCCAGTGCGTGCACCGCGGCCTCGACCCGCCAGCAGGCCGCCGCGAGCCGGGCGTCGTGAGAGGCGTACGGGTCCGCCGCGACGGCAGCAAGCCCGCGCACCTCGCGGGCACAGTCGTCCAGCAGGACGAGGACCTGCCGGGCCCGGGCCTTGCGGGCGCGCAGCGGGCTGAAGGGGTGGACCAGGGGCGCCAGGGACATCCGCACCCGGGCGAGGAGCTGCTCCAGCTCGGCGGCGTGCGGCGCCGGGTCGGCGGTCTCGTCCCCCGCGAGCCTGCGCATCGCGACGGTGGTGCACTCGTGCACGCACCGCACGGTCAGCCGGATCCAGGCGTTGGTCGCCGAGTGGGTCGTGACGGGCAGCACGAACGCCACCGCCAGCGCCGCGCCCAGGGCGCCGACCGCCGTCTCGGCGAGACGCAGCGCGAGCAGGGCGGGCCCCAGGGCCCCGAGCAGCCCGTACAGCAGCGACACGAGCACGGTCACCGCGAACATCATCCAGCTGTACGAGACGGGGGCGGCGTAGAAGATCCCGAAGACGCACGCCAGGGTCAGCACGGCCGTCGGCAGCAGCGCGCCCTGGACGGGAACGGCGACGAACAGACCGGCGGCGATGCCGAGGACGGTGCCGAGGAGCCTGCGGAAGCCCCTGACGAGCGTCTCGCCGCGCGCGTTGGTGTTGACGAAGATCCACCAGGCGGCGCCGACGGCCCAGTACCAGCGCTCGTCGGAGAGCAGCTGTCCGGCGGCGAGGGCGAACGCCCCGGCCACGGTCACCTGGACGGCCTGCCGGGTGGTCGTCCGGTCGAGCCCCGTTCCGGCCGGGAGCGCGGGGGCCGCGGGCGGGGACACCCGCCGCTCGAAGCACCAGGCGCCGAAACGGACGGCGGAGGCGGCGAGGACGGCGAGGACCACGGAGGAGTACAGCTCGGGGATCTGCGCCGGCACCGTGCGCAGGAACTGCGTCACGAAGAAGGTCATGAACGCGAAGACCCCGAGGGCGTGCCCGCGCGGACCCCAGCGCCGTGCGTAGACGGCGGCGCCGGCCACGGCCACGAAAGCGACGTCGCGGGCACCGGGGATGGCGTGCAGACCGGCCGCGAGGGCGAGCACCGGTAGACCCACCACGGGCAGCAGGGCGGTGGTGACGGCCTGGTCGCGGACCCGCGGGTCGGTGACCGTGAAGAGAGCCAGGAGCGCGGCGAGCCCCCCGGTGATGACCGCGGTGAGCGCGTGGCCCGTCAGCGCGCACACGGCCACGGCCAAGCCGATGCCGAGGACGGCCCGCGTGGCGCTGCGCAACCGCAGCAGCCCCGGGTCCGGAGCCACGAACACCCTCTTCAGCACTTCTTCCCGCCCTTTCGACGTACCGGCATGAAAAAGGCGCCGCGGGAGTCCGCAGCGCCATCGACAGGTATATGAGAGCATCCCTTGCCCCACTGGCTCAAGCCGGCCTTGAACCTATGGGCCATTGGCCAGGTCTCGGACGGCGGAGCGCCCGAGCGGGCGAGCCATCGGACCAGTCAGGGGCGCCCGGGCCGCCATCGGACCCGCCGGCGGGGAGGCACACCCGCACCGCCTCGCCTCGTGGCCCTGCCACGTGCTCTCCGCCGACGCCCCCGCCCCTGAGTCGCGACGGCGGCCTCCCACAGGTGCCGCGCGGAAACAGGCGGACGTCGGGAACGGCCCTGAACGCCGGCGCCGGCAGGGAGCCGATGAAGATCCGCACCCCGGTCCGGACGGCCCTCGGCTCCTGGAACCGTTCGGCGCAGCCGCTGCTCGCCCGCTCCGACTCCGTCCCGCGCCGCGTCGCACCGGGGATCTCGTCAGGCATGCCCGGCGGGTACCGCGGCAACACGGGAACTGACCCGCGGGCGGGCCTCGCCCGCGGAAGCGCCCGCCGGTCCGGCCCCGGCCGCGCCGCCGCCCGATTGCGGGGGTCCGGTGGGCATGCGCACGGTGAACGGAACGACCGGGCCGGTGTCGGATCCCGCACCGGCCCGGTGGCGCCGAACGGCCCGTGGAAGGCCCGGCGGGTCGGCAACGCCGCGGGAACGAAGGGAAGCGAGAGTCGATGACCGGAGCCACTGGTGGAGCGGTCGGACGGGCCGTGCGAGGGGCGGGGGACGGACCCGGGGGGCCGAGCGGAGACGCCTACGACGCCACGCCGTTCCTTCCCGGTCGGCGCGCACGGCTGACAGGGCTGCGGAAGGCCGCCGCCGGGTGCCGCGGATGCCCGCTGTTCCGAAACGCGACACAGACCGTGTTCGGCGAGGGGGGCGCCGGCGCTTCCGTCTTCCTGCTGGGTGAGCAGCCGGGGGACCAGGAGGACCGGCAGGGCCGGCCCTTCGTCGGACCGGCGGGAGCGGTGCTGGCACGGGCGCTCTCCGACGCCGGAATCGACCCCGCGCACGCGTACGTGACCAACGCGGTGAAGCACTTCAAGTTCACGGTGCCCGAGGGCCGCAAACGGCGGATCCACAAGGCACCGAACCTGCGGGAGATCACGGCGTGCCGGCCGTGGCTGCTGGAGGAGCTGCGGCTCGTGTCGCCGGAGGTCGTGGTGGCGCTCGGCGCGTCCGCGGGGAAGGCGCTGCTCGGTTCGTCCTTCCGGGTCTCCGAGCGGCGCGGCGCACTCCTGCCGTGGCCGGATCCCGGAGAGGGAGGCGGAGCGGCCCCGGGCGTCCGAGGCCTGGTGGCGACGATCCATCCATCGGCCGTACTGCGTGCGGACGACCGGGACGAGGTGTACGGAGGGCTGGTGGCGGATCTGAGGGTCGTGGCCGATGCCCTCGGCCGGCAGGAAGGGGGCAGCGGACGATGACGACGCAGCATCCCGCCGACCGCGGCGGGCCCAGGCCTCGGAAGTTCGACCGGCTGGCGGAGAAGGCCTCGAACTTCACCAGCTCACCGGCCTTCTTCGGGTTCTGTCTGCTGGTGGTCGCCGGTGTGGTCGCGGTGCACTTCGCGGACGTCTCCCTGAAGTGGAAGATCTTCGCCGGGGAGTGCATGACCGCCGTCACCCTGATGCTGCTGGCGCTGCTGAAGAACTCGGAGCTGCGCAGCGAGCGTGCGCTCCAGCGGAAGCTGGACGCCATCGCCGCAGCGCTGCTCGAATCCCAGGAGGGCGAGCCCGGCAAGGCGCACGAGGACCTCAAAGCCGCCATCCGGCTGGAGGAGGAGACCTGAGGAGTGTGGGGCCCGTTTTACTGGGCCATTGGTACAGTCGCGGAGGGGAAACGACGCGCTTCAGGGAGGCCGACGTCCATGGCGGTGGACGAACTCGACACCCGCATCCTGCGGCTGATGATCGAGCAGCCGCGCACCAGCGTGCGGGAGTACGCCCGCGTCCTCGGCATCGCGCGCGGAACCCTCCAGGCAAGGATCGACCGTCTGGAACGCAACGGTGTGATCACGGGCACGGGTCCGGTGCTGTCCCCCGCCGCGCTCGGTCATCCGGTGCTGGCGTTCGTCCACATCGAGGTCACCCAGGGTCATCTGGACGATGTGGGCGATGCGCTGGCCGAGGTGCCCGAGATCGTCGAGGCGTTCTCCATCACGGGCGGCGGAGACCTGCTGACCAGGGTGGTAGCCCGGGACAACGGCCATCTGGAGGACGTGATCCAGCGCCTGATCAATCTGCCGGGCGTCGTCCGCACACGGACGGAGATGGCACTGCGGGAACGTGTGCCGCACCGGATGCTGCCGTTGGTCGAGTCGGTCGGCCGGCGCACCCGCACGGTGCGCTGACCCCGGCCCGGACGGCAGGTCGGCATTCTGGGGCATGAGCACTGCGCGCACCTCGAGCACCGCTCGGTTCCCCGACCCGGTGGAAGGAGGCCGGATCGCGGTCGAACAGACCGTCGACACAGCCGCGTTGCTCGAACGCTCTGCCACTTCAGGGCTTCACTGTCGAAGGCAGCGCGGCTGTCTGCCGTGCGGCAGGCGAGCAGGTCGTCGTCCGGCTGAGGCAGCCACAGATCGCTGAGATCGGCGCGTCCAGCAGCGTTCAGGGTGACGGTCGCCCCGCAGTGACACCGATGCCGCCGGTCAGACGCGCGAGACTCGCCAACAAGTCCGGCTCGCACAGCGCTCTCTGTGGCCGGTCGCACAGGTGTGGGTCTGGCGGGGCCGGGGCCGGTTCTGCGATGCTTCCGTCCGTCAAGCGACGGCGGAACGAGGAAGCCGGTGAGATTCCGGCACGGTACCGCCACTGTGTAGGGGGAGCGACTCCACCCATGGCCACCGCCCCGTGCGGGGTGGGAAGGCCGGAGAAGCTGTGATCCCGAGTCAGGAGACTCACGCCGTCGCACCTCGAAGTACGGGGCGGATTTCCCCAGGAGAGGCGGTGGCACCCGTGTGCCTGTTCACGTGCGGTGGCAGCTTCACGCTGCAGTGGCCCTTCAGGGTCGACCCGTCCGGCTTGACTCGTAAGCCGGGTTCTTCCAGGTTCTGACGACCTCCTCCCTCAGCGGGTTCCTCCCGTACGCCGCATCGCGCGCCACGTCGATGCGTGCTGCCCACGCACGCCACCAGGAGTCACCTTGTCCGTACGATCCGTCATGCCCGTCCACCGTCAGGCCGCCGCGGGGGCCTTCCTGATCGCCGCCCTCACGCTCACCGCCTGCGGAGGCGGAGCCGACCAGTCAGCCGACGCCAAGGCCCAGGTGGCCGGGGAGGGCTGCATCAAGGACTTCGACCCGGCCAAGGACTACTTTCCGGTCAAATCGAGGGTGAAGCACGCCGGGAACTTCACGCTGCGGTACGAGAAGAGCTACCAGGTCCTCACCGTCAAGGAGCCCTTCCCCAAGGGAAAGCCAGAGTCGTACGTGCTGGTCAAGTGCGGTGCTCCGAAGCCCGAGCTGACCGGTGAACTGGCGTCCGCGCAGCAGATCACCGTACCCGTCAAGAGCCTGTACTCCGCCTCGACGACCCACCTCCCGCTGCTGACCGAGACCGGCACCCTGGACGTGCTGACGGGTGTCGCGAGCACCACGGCCATCTCCTCCGCCGAGGTCATCGAGCGGGTGAAGGCGGGCAAGGTCACCGAGTACGCCAAGGACCAGACCCTCAACGCCGAGACGGTCATCGGCGCCAAGCCCGACGTGCTGATGACCCAGGGCACCGACGACCCGCAGTACCCCAAGCTCCGCCAGGCCGGCATCGCCGTGGTCGCCAACGCCGAGTGGCTGGAGGCCAGTCCGCTCGGGCGTGCCGAGTGGGTCAAGGCGATGGCCGCGCTCACCGGAGCGGAGAAGCGCGCCGGCGAGGTCTTCGACACCATCGAGAGTGACTACCGGAAGGTCGCCGAGAAGGGCGCGCGGGCAGCGAAGGCAGGCAAGCCCGTCGAGGTCCTGCCGGGCACGATGTACCAGGGCACCTGGTACATGCCCGCCGGCGGCAGCTACGCCGCCCGGCTGATCAAGGACGCGGGGGGCACCTACCCGTGGGCCGGCGCGGCCGGCACCGGCAACGTACAGCTGAACTTCGAGGCCGTGTACGCCAAGGGCGGCCAGGCGCCGGTCTGGATCGCCGACCAGCCGTGGAAGTCCACCGCCGACACCGTGAAGGCCGACAGCCGGTACCGGCAGTTGAAGGCCGTGTCCGGCGGTGCCGTCTGGACGAACACCAAGGCGCTCGGACCCGGCGGCGGCAACGACTACTTCGAGCGTGGTGTGCTGCGCCCGGACCTGGTCCTCGCCGACCTCTTCGCACTGATTCACCCGGACCAGGCGGAGGGACACGCCTTCACCTTCTACCAGCCGGTGCCCAAGGCGTGACGACACATCGGACTTCCGTGTCGGCGCCGGCCGCGGTCACCCCGCGGCCGGTGCGACGGCGCCTCGTGGTCGTCCTCGCACTCGCGGCCGGCACCGCCCTGCTGTTGGTCCTCACCATCGCGACCGGCTCCCATCCGGTGCCGGTCGCGGAGGTGGTGCGGGTGCTGTTCGGCGGCACCGCCGAGGACCCGCGCTGGACCGTGATCGTCGAGCAGGTCCGGCTGCCGCGTGCGCTGACCGCCGCCGCTGTCGGCGCCGCGCTCGCGGTGGCCGGCGTGCAGATGCAGACCCTGTTCCGCAACGCACTGGCCGACCCGTTCTCCCTCGGGGTGAGCTCGGGCGCCGGCATGGGCGTCGCCGCCGTGGTGGTCGGCACCGGTGGGGTCGCCGGCAGCTTCACCGGCGACCTGGCCGGCCTCGGGCGCGTGGGCGTCGTCATCGCCGCCTCACTCGGCGCCGCCGCCGTACTGGCCCTCGTCCTGCTGCTCTCGCGATGGGTACGGTCAGCCGTCACCCTGCTCGTCATCGGCGTCATGATCGGCTCGGCGGCCACCGCCGTGGTCGGGGTGATGCTCGTCTACGCCCGGCCCGAAAGGGCTCAGCAGTTCGTCATGTGGGGACTGGGCAGCTTCAGCGCCACGACCTGGCCCGACCTCCACGTCATGCTGCCCGTCATCGGCGCCGGCCTGCTGACAGCGCTGCTCACCGCCAAACGTCTCAACGCCCTGCTGCTCGGCGAGGACTACGCCCGCACCATGGGCCTGAACGTACGGCGCAGCCGTGATCTGGCGTTGTTCGGCACAGCGCTCCTGGCGGGTGCGGCCACCGCGTTCTGCGGGCCGATCGCCTTCCTCGGCCTGGCCGTCCCGCACCTGACGCGGGTGGTGCTGGGGACCTCGGACCACCGGGCGCTCATCCCGGCGTCGATGCTCGCCGGGGCGTTCCTGGCGCTGGCGTGCGCGCTGCTGAGCCAGCCGCCCGGCACGGATGCCGTGCTGCCGCTGAACGCCATCACGTCACTGTTCGGCGCACCCGTCGTCATCGCGTTCCTGATCCGCAGCCGCCGCGGCGTACGAGGAGTGGCCTCATGACCGGCACCATGACCGAGCCAGTCACGGACGCGACCGACGGGCCGGACCGCCCCGGCGGCCTGGTCACGCAGGGGCTCGCCGTCGGCTACCGCACCCGGTCGCCGCGACGCGGGCGCGGAGCGGAGCGGGCCGTGCTCGCGGGGCTCGACCTCGAAGCACGGGCCGGCGAGTTGACCGTCCTGCTCGGCCCCAACGGCGCGGGCAAGTCCACGCTGCTGCGGACCCTGTGCGGACTGCTGCCGCCGCTGGACGGCCGGATCCGGGTCGGCGGGGCCGACCTGGCACGGACGTCGCCGACCGCGCTCGCCCGGCGGCTGGCGGTGGTCCTGACCGACCGGGTGGACCCCGGGCTCCTGTCCGTACAGGAACTGGCCGGGCTCGGCCGCCACCCGCACACCGGGTTCACCGGCCGCCTCACCGCGGTCGATCACGCTGCCGTCGAGTGGTCGCTGAAGGCGGTGGGCGCGTGGCATCTGGCGGACCGGCCGGCCTCCGAACTCTCCGACGGCGAACGCCAGCGCGTCCTGACCGCGCGCGCACTCGCCCAGGAACCCGAGGTCGTCCTTCTCGACGAGCCGACCGCTTTCCTCGACGTCCCCTCGCGGGTGGCTCTCACCGTGCTGCTGCGCGACCTGGCCCGGGACAAGGGCCTGACCGTCGTGGTCAGTACGCACGATCTGGAGCTGGCCCTGCGGGTGGCCGACGCCGTCTGGCTCGTCGACCGCACATCCCGTGTTCACGCCGGAGCACCCGAGGACCTGATCCGCAGCGGCGCCGTCGCGGGGGCGTTCGACGCCGACCACCTCGCGTTCGACCCGGCCTCCGGCACCTTCGGCCTGCGTCGCACCGCACGCGCCGCCGTCGCGGTGGCCACGCCGGCCGATGTGCTCCCGCTCCTCGAACGCGCCCTCGCCCGGGAAGGGCTGGCCGTCGCGGACCAGGGTGACCCGCCCGCCGGCATGAAGGTGAGCTGGGATGGTGCGGACCGGCTTGACCTCACCGGACCGGACGGACGGACCGTCCGCGTCCGAGGCTTCCACGAGCTCACGCGGACGGTGCGGACATGGTGACCACGGCCCTCACCCGCGACGCCCTGGCGCGAGTGTCCACGATCGGCCCCTACTTCGCACTGGCCACCGGCCCGCACCCCGAGGGTGGGGGTACCTCCCGGGCCGAAGGCTCCACGGGAGGCTTCCGGCCACTGACCGACCTGTACACGGACCCGGGTGCGCTGGAGGAATGCATACGAACCGTCTCCGGGCGGCTGAGGACCGATCAGCCCCGGGTGGCCGCGTCCACCCTGCACCTGGGCACCGCCTCCCGGCTCTGGTCGGTTGCCCTGGGCTGCGCCACGCTCACCGGCCGCGTCCCCGATCTGGCGCCCGACCGGTTGTGGTGGCGCCCGCCCGCCTCCGGCCCCCTCGACCTGTGGCTCCCCGACGTGAAGGAGGTCGACCAGGAACCGCTCCCGGCCCTGCTCCACACCGTCGCCGTCCAGAACCTGGCTCCGTGGGGCGACGCCGTACGGCACGTGGCCGGCGTGTCGCCGCACACCCTGCGCGGCAACGCCGCCTCGGCGCTGATCGGAGCCCATCGCGTCCTGCTGGCTAGGGCGCCGGGCCCCTTCCTCCCCGTCGTACCGCTCGTTCGCGCGCTGCTGGACCGGCCGCCGCTGGCGGGCGCCGGAGCGTACCGCACCACTCCTCCCGGACCGCTCGCCTTCCGACGCCGCAGCTGCTGCCTGTACTACCGAGTGCCCGACGCCGGCACCTGCGGTGACTGCGTCCTCAACCCCAAGGAGAAGACCTCATGACCACGACCGAGCCGACCGTCGTCGAGACCCCCGGCGGCGGCACCCAGCACGTGTGGCCCCTCCCGGTCGACGAAGCCACCCTCCTCGACCTCGTCACCACCGTCTTCACCGACCACTGGCAGCACATCCACTTCGGGCCCATCATCGAAGGCGCCGCCTGGGAGGTCGGCGCCCCGGGCGCCCCCACCGCCATCACCATGAACGACGGATACGCCACCGTCGACTTCGGCGCCTGGCACTTCCACCTGTGCATCGGCGAGCACACCGCCTCCGGCCCCGAACTCGGCCGGATCCGCCGCTGCTCTCGCGCCGAGCTCTACCGCAGCATCGGCTCCGACGGCTCTCCCGTCAGCTGGGGGGCTCGGCTGTTCAACGGCCGCGACGAGCAGATGATGACCGTCCTGCTGCCCAACCCGTTCCTCACGGACCGCCAGGAGATTCTCGACACCCCCGACTTCACCCGACTCACCGCATGGGACGCCCTCCGCGACCGCTTCCTCGGCCTCTCACCCGATCCCCTCGACCGCACCGGCAAGGGGTTTCGGCACAGCGGCTGACAGAGACCCCGCTTCCGCCTCGCCGACTGGACACCCGTCGAGCCTGATATGCCATCAGAATCGGCGGTCGCACGAGCGCCGGGAGAGGGATGCCCGCCGCCCTCCCCCGGCGCGGCGGGCCAGTTGCCGACCCTCGCCTCCGCCCCTCTCCGCAGGGACACCGGATCCGACCGTGGCGGGCATCGTCTCGCGCCGGCGCCGTCCCCGCCCACCGGTTCTTCGCCGACCGCGCCCGCCTCGCGGAACTGTCGGCGCGGGCGGAGGAGGCACTCGGCGAGGCCGACGCTCCGCTGCCGCCGGCACGCCGGCTCGCTCTACCCGCGCATGCCTGCGGTTGGAGTCGGCCCAGGCCACGCGACTCGCGCGGCCGACCGTTGGCCTCCGCCTCCGCTCAGGTCGGCGTCCCGGCCGGCCGGACGTCGGTCGACCGCGGCTGTCTGAAGAAAGGACACTCCCGCCTTCGGGACGGTGTCCTACCGCATGTTGTGTCGACGGCCAAATGCCCGCAACCTCCCCCCGGGCCCGGTCGTGGTGCACGGCCGGGCCCGGGGGCGGTTGGCGCGGCGCCGGCTCAACGGCCTTCCGTCAGTCGCGACATGTAGTCCTGCCGCAGCGCGTCGAGGATCTGCGCTGCCTCCGAGAGGCCGGCCTTCTGGCAGCGTTCCGCCGCCGTCGTCAGCCGGGCGATGGCCTCCTTGAACCGGCGCAGCGCGTTGCCCTCGATCAGCGCGGCGACCCGGACCGCCTCGGCACGCGCCGGCTCGCCCTCCTCGCCGCCCTGTTCGTGGGCGGCGACGGCGGCCTCCGCCTCGGCCAGGGCCTCCTCGAACCGCTCCGCCTCCGCCAGGACGCGGCCCCGGCGGTAGTGCACGGTGCCCCGCTCGAACCAGGGCACGAAGCCCTCCGTACCCTCCGGCACGGATGCCGCCAGCGCGTCCGCCTGGGCGAGATGCTTCAGCGCCGTCTCCAGGCCCTCCAAGCCGTGCGCGTTCACGACCAGACGCGCGAACTCGCGCATCATGTGCATGAGCAGGGACGGGTTCGGCGCCTGCTCGTGTGCCGCCAAGGCCCGCTCGTACGCCGTGCCCGCCGCGTCCCATCGGCCCGCCAGAGCCAGCGCGATGGCCGTGTCGGCGGTCACCATGGTCTGGACAGGGGCGTCGTCCTCCCAGCCGGAGACGGCGTCCGCCAGCCGCAGGAACTCCTCGGCCGACGGCAGGAACTCCTCCAGTTCCCGCAACCCGCGCGCCAGCATCAGCCGAGCCTGGGCGACCATCCGTTCGTCGAGCGCGGCCGCCGCCTCCTCCGCGACCAGCGACTCCAGGACCGCGACCGCGTCGGCCTGCTGGTCCGTCCGCATCAGGACGTCGACCAGCTGCAGCCGCACGTCCGCCGCCTCCTCGGGCACTCCGGACTGATCGAACCGCGCTGCCGCCTCCGACAGGTGGCGCACCGCGCCCGCGTGGTCGCCCATGTGCGAGACCGCGTGGCCGAGCATCGCGTACGTCGGCGCCATCGGGAAGTCCACGTCGTCGTACCGCACCGCGTCCGCGATCGCCTGATACAACAGCTCTGCCGCCTCCTGCGGTCGCTCCTGTGCCATCAGGATCTGGGCGAGCAGGGCGCGCGGGCGCGAACCGCGCCACGGCCGGTCGGCGGCCTCCAGGTCCTTCAGCGCGGCGCGCAGCTCCTCCTCGGCGCGCACGAGGTCGCCGTGGCGGCAGGCCACGTCCGCGGCGAACTGCCGTGCGTTGGCGACCTGGTGAGGGACGGACAGCCGCTCCGCCTCGGTGTGCAGGGCCTGGACGCACGCCTCGAAGCGCTCGACGGCGCCCGGGGAGGCCTCCGGACCGCCGCGGCCCAGCTCCCGGTAGGCCGCGTGCGTGCGGGCGTGGTACACCGTGAGATACGCCAGCTTGCGTTCCTGCTCCAGGTCGTCGCAGGCCGCCGCCTCCGCCGCCCCGAGGGCCTCGCGCGTGAACGGGACCTCGGTGCACAGTCGTTCGGCCTCGTGGAGGAGTTCGTCGAGGGCGTCCCGGATCCCGTTGGAGTCCAACCGCTCGGCTCCCCCGGCCGGCTCGGCGTCCCCGTCGGCCGACGGGTTCGTCCAGGCGAGGGCGCGGGCCCGCGTGGACAGCGCCTGCCACGGCATGCCGAGACGCTCGTACAGCTCAGCGGCCTGGTGCGCCTCCACGGTGGCCTCGTCGTCGCGGTCCGCCATCGTCAGCTCGATTGCCCGCTGCTCGGCGAGTTCCGCCCGGAGCAGCTCCTGCGGGCCGAGCACGTCGTCGTGCACCGCGCTGCCGTCGGCCAGACGCTCGGCGATCCGGGTCCACAGCCGGGCGTCCCCGGGGTGACCCGCGCTCGCCATCCGCCGTGCCTCGCGCACCAGGGTCACGAAGTCCTCGGGGATCGCGACGGCGGCGGGAGCCGCGTTGGCGGGAGCCGTCACCGGCGCAGCCGCGGCCGTCGCCGGGCGGGCGACGGACGTCCTCAGGCCCAGCGGCAGCGGCGCGCCGAGCAGCGGACGCTGCGACAGACGCTCCCGGCGACGGTCCCCGACCGCCGTCGTGCCGTTGCGGGCGTCGAACGCCGCCGTCAGCCGGTCCGCCTCGGCGCGGACGTGCACGAGCAGTTCGTCCGCCGTCCAGCTCCGTCCCGGCGGGCCCGCGACGACCGTGTCGGCATGCCCGTCCTCGACGATCCGGGCGAGCAGCAGCTCGGTGCCGGTCAGGAAGTCCAGATGGGCCAGCGGAGCGCCGGTCGCCTCGAACAGCGGCCGGTTCTCGGCGAGGATCTCGAGGCCGCGGCCCTCGTTGCGGGACAGCACGCAGAACTCCAGGTGCCGGCCGACCCAGGCCTGCATGCCGGTGTTGCCGCGGACCCGGCGGTAGCCGGTCAGGTGGTGCGAGCGGGCCTCGTCGAGCCGGCCGGAGCGCAGTAGCGCCCCGAGCGCCAGCGCCTGGCTCATCTGCGGCTCCTCGGCGCAGCCGATCGCCTCGTCGAGGACCGGCCGCAGCATGTCGAGCGCCCCGGCGTCGTCGCCCCCGTTCATCTGGTGCGCGGCCAGGTGCCGGGTCTCGCACGCCTCGCAGTCGCTCAGCTCGGTGCGCGGCCGCGTGACCCACAGGTCGTACGCGTCGGCGACCCCCGCCCCCGTGTGGGCCGCGACGTGGTAGCGCATCGCCGCCACGGGCTGCGTGCCGTGCCCGGCCTTCTCGTACCGGCGCAGTGTCTCGTCGATCCAGCCACGGATCGAGGCCAGCGATACGTCGGGCACGTCGAGCAGCGAGGTCGCCACCCACTTGAACCGCCAGTAGACCTGGTGGGCCTCCCACTCGCTGAATTCCTCGGGAGACTCGTCCCACAGCTTCAGCAGTCGGCCGAAGACGACCGGCGACTTGCGGTACTCGCCGGTGAACTCGTACGCCGACATGAGCTCCAGCAGAGCGGTGACCAGGACGTCCGGCTTCTCGAACTGACCGGCCACTTCGACGAGTTCTTCGGCGGTGACGGTGCGCTGCGGACCGTGCGGGCGGTCGTGGTTCTCACGCAGTGCCTCGATCACGGCCTCGGGGGTTTCCAGCATCAGATGTCCTTCCGGGGCCCGGAACCGAACGCGTCCGTGCCGGGGTTGTGCATGGCGTGGGTGAGCAGGCCGATGAAGGCCCGGTTCAGCAGGGCACTCTCGCTCGCCTTCAGCGGGCGGCGGCTGAGCAGCAGGGCCTGCCCGTACAGCGCCTCGGCGGTGGTGACGGCCAGACCGCGCTCGGAGATCGTGATCGCCTGGCGCACCAGCGGGTTGAGGTGGTTCAGGACCAGCTGGGCGCGCGGCGTCTGGTGCCGCAGAGAGCCCAGGATGTCGGCCCACAGACCGTCGCTCTCGGCGGCGAGGCTCGACCGGGTCCGCTCGTGGCGCGCCTCCCGGTTGTCGAGCAGCAGTGCCGGGGCGGTCACCGGCTGGAAGTCGCGCAGCACGACGTCGCAGTCGTGCGTGCCGATCGTCTCCCGGGCGACGAGCAGGAACGCCGCCGCCCGCAGTTCGGCCGTCGGGTCCACCGCGTCCAGATGGGCGGTGACGGTGGCCGGGTCGAGGTCGCTCACCGAGGTGCCGGGACGGATCTCCGGCAGCCGGTGCACGAGATCGCGGTCATAGGTGTAGCCGCCGTTGACCACGCCCAGGCCGGCCGCCGCGGCGATCGGGGCGACCTGCCGGAACTCCTCCACACTGTGGGTGACCAGCAGCGTCGGATGCGTGCGTGCGAACTCCTCCAGCGTGACGTTGCCGTCGGTGGTCTCGAACGGCAGCCAGGGCAGCACCACCCGCAGCAGCTCGTCGTCGTAGCGCGCCAGCGCCTTCACCGCGAGGTGGTGGGTGTCGATGAACCGGTGCAGCAGCGCAGGGTCGCTGGCCGCGAGCCCGGTGAGCCAGTCCCGGATCCGGTCGCCCAGGGCGTCCCGTACGGCAGACAGCGTGCCGTCCTCGTACAGCGACTCGCGCGAGGCCGTCGGTCGCAGGCTGGTGGTGTCGACCACGCAGCGCACGAAGAACGCCCAGTCCGGCAGCAGCTCGGGCGCCTGGTCGGTGAGCAGCATGCCCTTCAGGTGCACCCGGTGTCCGGCGCGCTGCGCCGGGCTCACGGCCGTCGGCAGCACGTACGCGACACCGCGCAGCCCGGCCGCCGGCAGGTCCAGCTCGATGGTGTCGAGCGGGGTGAAGTCGAACCGGTCGCGGCAGAACGCGGTCAGCGCCTCGCGGTGGGCGAGCGGGGAGCGGTGGGTCTGCTCCCAAGGCGGCGTGTCGTTGATCCGCTCCTTCTCGCCGTGCGGGTCCACGACAGTGACCTCGTGTCGCAGCAGGCTGCCGTAGTGCCGGGCCAGGTCGACGACCCGCCGCGGGCTCGTCCACTCGGCGTTGTCGGCCCGGGGGACGAGCCGCACGGTGGTGCCCGGCTCCGGCACGGCCGAGGACGGCAGCGTACGGATCGTGTACCGGCCGTCGGAGTGGCCGCGCCATTCGACCGCGGGCGCCGCGGGGTCGGCCGCGGACCGGCTGAGCACGGTGATCTCGTCGGCGACGACGAAGCACGCCAGCAGACCGATGCCGAACTGGCCGATGAACTCGCCGCGGGCGGACTCGAGTCCGGCGCCGTCCAGGGCGCCTTCGGCGGTCCGTTTGGAGCTGCGGCCGATGGTGGCGAGGAAACGGTGGACGTCGGCCTCGGTCAGTCCGATGCCGGTGTCCGTGACGGTGAGCGTGTCACCGGTGCGCACGGTGATCGTGCCGGGCGCATCCGGGGCGACGGCCTGACGGGCGGTGATGGCGTCCACGGCGTTCTGGAGCAGCTCGCGCAGATAGACGCGGGGACTCGAGTAGAGGTGGTGGGAGAGCAGGTCGACCAGTCCGCGCAGGTCGACCTGGAAGGTATGGGCGGTCTCGGAAGGGGACACCGGACGGAATCCTTGCACTGGCGCGCCCGCGCCGGCGAACGGCGCGGACGGGAAGACGGGCGAAAGGGGGCAGGGGCGGGCGCGGCGCTCGTCTCGGCGTACACGCCCTGCGGGTCAGCGCCCGGCGGCCGAGCGGTGCTTGCGGTAGGCCGCGACGGGGTTGGAGCCGTTCAGGTAGTTCCAGGGGGACTCCGTGACCCGCCCCTGCGTGGCCTGGAAGCACTCCCGCGCGGAGGCCCGGTCCCCGGCCAGCGAGAACGCCATCGCGAAGCTGTTCAGCAGCCCCAGCCAGGAACCCTCCTGCACGAAGTCCGGATGCCGGTACGAGTGGTCCGCCGCCTGCCTCAGCGACTCCGCCACCTCGGGCCTGCGCATGTACGCGGCGTCAGGGCCCGAGTCGAGCGACAGCCACTCCTCGATGTGCGCGTCCGGCACCAGCCGGCCCAGCGGCGTGCCGCCAGGAGCCTTGAACACGGACTCGCGGGCGAACGCGTGCATCTCCTCGTGCGACCCGCCCCACTTCTCGCAGATCTGCTGCAACTGCTGCGTGTGCGCCCCCAGGTGGTACGGGTCCCGGCGCACGGTCGCCTCGAATCGACGGCGCGCCGTGACCTGCCCGACCTGCAGACCGCGGCCGGTGACTTGGAGGACATACCAGGGCGAGGTCCAGCCCGGCTCGAGCTCGGCAGCCTCGTACAGCCACTCCTCGGCCTGGCGCAGCCGGGAGTGGAAGACCTCGAACTGCTCGCGCGAGACGTCCTTCGCGCGCGCCGAGGTCCGGGCCTCCCAGCCCCAGCGGACGTAGCGGATGCCCGCGACGGTCAGCGCCAGCGCCGACTCGGGCTCCGTGTTCAGCACGTCGCCGACCCACCGCTCGACGCCGGCCGTGTCGCCCACGGCCCACAGGAGCCCCGTGCGGTCCTGGCTCTCCGGTCGCGCCTCCAACAGGCCCCGCACGGCGGCCCAGTCGGCCGCGGCGGCCGCCTCGCGCACCCGCGCCACGTCCGGATCGCCGGAGTCCTTCTCCAGCCGCGCCCCGGGCCGGCCGGTCCATCGTCCCAGCCTGAGCCCCCCATCACGGAGCAACGCCATTGTCCCCACCCCTTGGTGTCTCTCACAGGGAGGCAAGTGATCACCCCCCTCGTGGAGGTAGTGACTATCATGCGCGACTGACATTCGCACATCCGTTTAGTGACGCCTGGTCGCGCGCCCGATCCAGGAGAGGTGGCCGGCGCCGAGGAAACCCAGCGGGACGCTTGTGCCATGGGCCGTCACGTCCGCGTTCGGCGCGATGCCGGCGGTGCGGACGAGTGTGTCGGCGCAGGTCCTGGAGGCTCGCGGCACCCTGCGTCCAACGGCACGTCCCGGCCGCCGGGCGGTGTCGCGCCGACCTTCCAGCCCGCGGGCATGCTCTCCAGGTCCAGAACCGACGAGTGGAGACACAGAAGGCCTGCGGCTGCGGGCAGTCGGTTCAGCTGAACCCGGTCACAGCCGGTACGGCCCGCCTCAGGGGCCGTCGGGCGCGGCCGGAAATCCGTCCTACAGTCCTGCCCGCATCAGGGCTGTCCGAGAAACGACAACCGAACCTGACGCTCCGGATTGTCCCGATTCGTATCGACCAGACAGACGGACTGCCAGGTGCCGAGTTCCAGCCTCCCGCCGACGACGGGCAGGGTGGCGTGGGGCGGCACCAGCGCGGGCAGGACGTGGTCCCGGCCATGGCCCGGGCTGCCGTGGCGGTGCTGGTAGCGGTCGTCGGCGGGAAGCAGTACGTGCAGCGCGGACAGCAGGTCGTGGTCACTGCCGGCGCCGGTCTCGATCAGCGCGATGCCCGCGGTGGCGTGGGGAACGAACACGTTGAGCAGGCCGTCGCGGCCGTCGGCGGTCTCCGCGAGGAACGTCTCGCACGCGCCGGTCAGATCGGTCACGGCCTCCGCCGTGCCGGTGGTGAGGTCGAGGACTCGGGTGGTGAAGGCTTGGGGCATACCCCCATCCTCCCGTCCGCGTGGCAGGATCGCGCGTCCGCGTGGCGAGCCGTCCTCGACCGCCGGTGGAACGGGGCGCTCCCGCGCGCTCCATGGACGCGGGGGCGCCCCCGCGGTCACCATGACCTCATGGCTCACGAGACCTCTCGTCAGGCCCTCCCGGAACCGCCCGGCTCCGAGCCGCTCCCCCGCGCGGCCGAGGTGGTGGTGATCGGGGGCGGGGCCATCGGCGCGAGCACGGCGTTCCGTCTCGCCGAGGCGGGCGTCCGTGACGTCCTGGTTCTGGAGCGGGACACACCGGCTTCCGGTTCCTCCGGAAAGCCGATCGGCGTGCGGGCGCAGTTCTCGGACCAGCTCGACATCCGGCTGGGACAGCGCGGTCTGCGGGCGTGGCGGGAGTTCGACGACCGGCCGGGGGCGGACGTGGGGCCGGCCCGGGTCGGCCGACGCCGCCAGATCGCGCTCACCGGGCCGATCCACCCGCCCCCGCCACGCATCCGTTCACCCTCGACCTCACATCCACCCCGCACTTCCACGGCGACAACGCCGGCGGTCTCGTCCTCGGCCTTTCCGACCCACGTCAGGAACCCGGCCTCGGAAGGGAGTTCACCGAGGCGTGGCCGGTGCCGCCCCGCGCCGCCGCCGCCCGTGTCGCACCCTCGCCGGCGGAGCCGGAGCCGGACGGCGGAGGCTGGGCGGGACTCCACGAGATGACGCCGGACCGCAACGCGCTGATCGGCGACACGACGCGGCGCGGACGGGGGCCCACTACGACCGGGCATGGATGTCCGGGGCGATCGGACGCGTCGTGCACGACCCCTTCGACCTCTACGCCGCCCAGCAGACCGGCTCACTGCGCCGCGCCCGCCCGTGCCCCGAAGGACCCCGTACGGCGAACGGGACGGAGCCCGGAACGGAAGGCGACCGTCCGGGCTGAGGGCCCCCGCCGCGACCACGACGACCACGACGAACCGAGGAGCGCAGCATGACCACCACCGCACTGCCCGGCACGGACGCCCTGCGGGACCGGGCCGCGAGGGCGCTGCATCGCTGTGGCGCGCCCGTGCCCGAGGCCGGCTCCGGGGGCCCGGCCGGCGGGCTCACCGCCCGGACGCCGCTGACCGGGGAGACGCTCTTCACCCTGCCCGCCTCCTCTGCCGAGGACGCCGACCGGGCCGTCGCGGAGGCGGCGGCGGCCTTCCGGGAATGGCGCACGGTTCCGGCCCCGCGCCGTGGAGCCGTGGTCGGACGTCTCGGTGAGCTGCTCGCCGCGCACCAGGAGGACCTGGCCGAGCTCGTCACCGTCGAGGCCGGGAAGATCAGCTCCGAGGCGCTGGGCGAAGTGCAGGAGATGATCGACGTCTGCGAGTTCGCGGTCGGTCTCTCGCGTCAGCTGTACGGGCGCACGATGGCGTCGGAGCGACCGGGCCACCGGCTGTCGGAGAGCTGGCACCCCCTGGGTGTCGTCGGGGTGATCTCCGCCTTCAACTTCCCCGTCGCGGTCTGGTCCTGGAACACGGCGATCGCGCTCGTCTGCGGCGACCCCGTGGTGTGGAAGCCCTCGGAACTGACCCCGCTCACCGCCGTGGCCTGTGACGCCCTGCTTCGCCGGGCGGCCGCGGAGACCGGCGCCCCCGACGGGATCCACCGGCTGCTGCTCGGCGACCGTGAGTGCGGCGAGCGGCTGGTCGACGATCCGCGGGTGGCGCTGCTCAGTGCCACCGGATCGGTGCGCATGGGACGAGAGGTCGGCCCCCGGGTCGCCGCCCGCTTCGGCCGCTGCCTGCTGGAGCTCGGCGGCAACAACGGAGCGGTCGTCACCCCCGCCGCCGACCTGGACCTGGCCCTGCGCGCCATCGTCTTCTCGGCGGCCGGCACGGCCGGACAGCGCTGTACGAGCCTGCGGCGGCTGATCGTGCACGAGGACATCGCCGACGATCTCACCGGGAGTATCGTCCACGCCTACACCCGGCTGCCGGTCGGCGACCCGTTCCGGGAGGACACCCTGGTGGGTCCGTTGATCTCGAAGCAGGCACTGGACGCCATGACGAAGGCCCTCGACACGGCGCAGGCCGACGGCGGAAAGCTGCTGACCGGGGGCGATCGCCACCTGCGGGAACAGGCGCCCTCGGCGGCCTATGTGCGCCCGGCGGTGGTGCGGATGCCGGTGCAGACGGCCGTCGTCCGCGAGGAGACGTTCGCGCCGATCCTGTACGTCCTGACCTACCGGACGCTCGAGGAGGCGATCGAACTGCACAACGACGTCCCCCAGGGCCTGTCGTCCTCGATCTTCACCCGGGACCAGCGGGAGGCCGAACGGTTCCTCGCCGCCGACGGCTCCGACTGCGGGATCGCCAATGTCAACATCGGCACGTCCGGGGCGGAGATCGGTGGCGCGTTCGGCGGCGAGAAGCAGACCGGCGGGGGCCGTGAGTCGGGCTCCGACGCCTGGCGCGCGTACATGCGCCGGGCCACGAACACCGTCAACTACTCGGAGGAGCTACCGCTGGCCCAGGGGGTCACCTTCCTCTGATCGTGCCCGACCCCGCCGGCGAACGGCCTCGCCGGCGTCAGGGGCCGCCCCTGTGTCCACTCCGGCCGGAACGGGAAGATCCACGACTCCCCCATGGTTGGTAGAACCGTGAACAACTTCGCGGTGCGAGACGTGGACGTGGTCGTCATCGGTGCCGGACAGGCCGGCCTGTCCGGCGCCTACCACCTGCGGCGGGTGGGTCTGCGCCCCGACGTCGGCTTCGTGGTCCTGGACCACGCACCGGGACCCGGCGGAGCGTGGCAGTTCCGGTGGCCGTCGCTGACGTACGGCAGGGTCCACGGCATGCATGCGCTGCCCGGCATGGAGCTGACCGGCGCCGACGAAGGCCGTCCGTCCTCCGAGGTCATCGGCGAGTACTTCACGCGTTACGAGGACGCCTTCGGGCTTCGGGTGCACCGGCCCGTCCACGTCCGCGCGGTGCGCGAGGGCGCGCGCGGTCGGCTGCGCGTCGAGACGTCGGAGGGCGCGTACGCCGCACGGGCGCTCATCAATGCCACCGGCACCTGGGACCGGCCGTTCTGGCCGCACTACCCGGGCCAGGAGACCTTCCGCGGTCGGCAGTTGCACACGGCCCAGTACCCCGGTCCCGAGGCGTTCGCCGGGCAGCGGGTGGTCGTGGTCGGCGGCGGCGCGTCGGGTACCCAGCACCTGATGGAGATCGCCGAGGTGGCGGCGGGGACGACCTGGGTGACCCGGAGGCCGCCGGTGTTCCGTGAGGGCCCGTTCGGGGAGGCGCAGGGGCGCGCGGCGGTCGCCCTGGTGGAGGAGCGGGTCCGGAAGGGCCTGCCGCCGCGGAGTGTGGTGTCGGTGACGGGCCTGCCGCTGAACGACGCGATCCGGCGGGCCCGGGAGCAGGGCGTCCTCGACCGGGTGCCGATGTTCGACCGGATCACCCCGGAGGGCGTGGCGTGGGACGACGGCCGGGCGGTCGAGGCGGATGTCATTCTCTGGGCCACCGGGTTCCGTGCCGCGATCGACCATCTCGCGCCCCTGAAGCTGCGCGAGCCGGGTGGCGGCATCGCGGTGGAGGGCACCCGCTCGGTTCGGGACGAACGCGTCCATCTCGTCGGCTACGGACCGTCCGCCTCGACGATCGGTGCCAACCGGGCCGGACGGGCCGCGGTCCGGGAGATCATGCGGCTCCTGGACCACGGACCCGCGGCCGAATCGTCCGGGGACCCGCTGCCGCCGGACGAGGCGGCCGGGGACCTGGCCGCCGTCCCCGGCTGAGGCGCCCTCGGAGGACGTCCGCGGCCCCGGATCACCTTCGGGCCGGGTCCGACGGTCACCCGGCGTCGGACCCCGCGCTGCCGCGGGTCCTGTTGAACTCGGCGACGTTGCGGTTGTGCTCCTCGAAGTCGGCGGTGAAGCGCGTGTCCCCGGGTCTGACGGTCACGAAGTACAGCCAGTCGCCCTCCGCCGGCCCCACGGCCGCCTTCATCGCCGCCTCGCCCGGGTTCCCGATCGGCGTCGGCGGCAGACCCTTCTGCGCATAGGTGTTGTACGGGCTACGGAGTCCGGTGTCCTGACGGGTGGTGTCGAGGGTGGAGCGGTTCAGGGCGTAGTTGAGGGTCGAGTCCATCTGGAGCGGCATGTTCCGGGCGAGCCGGTTGTGCACGACTCGTGCCACCCTCGCCATGTCCTCGGCGCTGTCCGCCTCCGCCTGGACGATGCTGGCGATGATCACTGCCTGGTGGAGCGTCATTCCATGGCGCCGCGCCTCGTCGGTGAGGGACGAGGTGCCGAAGCGATGGCCCGCCGTGTTGACCATGAA
Source organism: Streptomyces sp. WMMC940 (assembly GCF_027460265.1). Lineage (NCBI taxonomy): Bacteria > Bacillati > Actinomycetota > Actinomycetes > Kitasatosporales > Streptomycetaceae > Streptomyces > Streptomyces sp. WMMC940. Next base: position 6,696,194 of record NZ_JAPZBC010000001.1, on the reverse strand, counting down.
GCTGAGCAGACTGCCCGGGGACGACTCGGGGCCGACGGGATAGGTCGCCGGGAAGAGATAGCCCTCGGGATTGCCGCGGGCGTCCGCCGGCAGGCGCAACCGCGAGCCCGCTGCGGTCGCCGTCCGGCGGGTGGTACCCGCCCGGACGCCGAGTGCCTTGTCCACGGCGGCGTAGACCTGGGAGGAACGCCACCCCTCCGGGACGAGCAGGGTCTTCGGCCGCGCCTGGGGCGCGACGGGCTTCTTCTTCGAGTGGGGCAGCAGCGTCAGGACGACGGCCGTCACCGCGCCGATGAGGCCGAACACGCCCGCGAACAGCAGCAGCCGGCCGCGGCGTGTCAGACGGAGCCTGCGCCGACGGCGCCGGGCCTTCGGGAACTCCCTCGTCATACGGGCACGCTAACCCGATGAAAGCGCACATGACGGAACCCGCGCCGTCGTCCTTGCGGCGAACCGGCCCAGTGACGACGGACGGCGGAAACCCGGTGCACGCCCTATGACTCGGGACGCGACACACGGCACGGCGCAGGGCCGCCGCTCCGGGCACGGCGGCCGACGAGGGAACGACCGGACGCTCAGGACACGATCGGCGCCAACTGGGCGTCCCTGCGCACCAGGGCGGCATAGCGCCCGTTCCGCTCGATCAGTTCCTCGTGCGTCCCGCGCTCGGCGATCCGCCCGCCGTCGAGGACGACGATCTGGTCGGCGTCCCGCACGGTGGAGAGCCGGTGGGCGATGGTGATCGTCGTACGTCCGGCGGAGAGTGCGTCGATCGCCTGCTGAACGGCGCGCTCCGTGCGGGTGTCGAGCGCGCTCGTGGCCTCGTCCAGGATGAGCACCGGCGGATCGCGCAGGATCGTCCGGGCGAGGGCCAGCCGCTGCTTCTCACCGCCGGAGAACCGGTACCCCCGCTCGCCCACGAGCGTGTCGTAGCCGTCGGGCAGCGAGGCGATGTGGTCGTGGATCTGCGCGGCCCGCGCCGCCGCCTCGATCTCGGCGTCGGTGGCGTCCGGCTTGGCGAAGCGCAGATTGTCCGCGACCGACGCGTGAAAGAGGTACGTCTCCTGGGAGACGACGCCCACGGCCCGGGAGAGGGTGGCGAAATCGAGGTCGCGGACATCGACGCCGTCCAGGGTGACCCGGCCTTCCGTGACGTCGTAGAGCCTGGGCACCAGATAGCTGAGCGTGGACTTGCCGGACCCGGTGGGCCCGACCACGGCGAGGCTCCCGCCGGCCGGCACGGTGATCCCGATGCCGTCGAGCGTCGACCCGCTCCTGGCGTCGTAGCTGAAGCCGACCTTCTCGAACCGCACTTCCCCCGCGACCTCGGCCAGCCGGACCGGATCCTCCGGTTCGGTGATGTCCACCCGCAGGTCCAGGTACTCGAAGATCCGCTGGAAAAGGGCGAGCGACGTCTGGATCTGGACACCCGTGGACAGCAGGCTCACGGCCGGACGGAACAGCCCCTGCTGCAGCGAGACGAAGGCGACCAGGGTGCCGATCGAGATCGTGGCCCCGCCGGACTGCAGCGCGAGCCCCGCCGCCCAGTACAGGAAGGCGGGCATCGCGGCCATGACGATGCCGATGACCGCCATCCGCCAGCGGCCGGCCATGCTGGAACGGACCTCGAGATCGACGAGGCGCTCGGACTCGTCGGCGAACGACCGGGTGAGCGAGTCCGCCCGGCCCATCGTGCGGCCGAGGAGGATGCCGCTGACCGACAGCGACTCGGTGACCGTAGCGGCCATGGCCGCCATCTGCTTCTGCCGCTGGGTGGTGATGGCCTTGCGCTCGCGCCCGACCCGGCGACTGATCCAGACGAAGACCGGTAGCAGGACCAGGGAGACGACCGTGAGCCGCCAGTCGAGCGCGAGCATGGCGACGACCGTGGCGACGACGGCGGTCAGATTGGAGACCAGGGAGGTCGCCGTGGAGGTGACGGTCGCCTGCATGCCGCCGATGTCGTTGGCGATGCGGGACTGGACCTCACCGGTCCGCGTCCGGGTGAAGAACGCGAGCGGCATGCGCTGCAGCTGGGCGTAGACGCCGGTGCGGAGGTCGTGCATCACGCGCTGGCCGACCGTGGTCGAGATCAGCGTCTGCAGAACGCCGAACACGCTCGTCGTCACGGCGGCGGCGATCATCCCCAGGGCGAGCAGCGACAGCAGGCCCGTACGGCCCTGCGGGATCGCGGTGTCCAGGATTTCGCGCAGCATGAACGGCGAGGCGACGGAGACGAGTGACGAGGCTCCGACCAGCAGCCCCACCACGGCGAGCCGCGCGCGGTAGGGACGGAAGAGACGGAGGATGCGCCGCACCTGGGCGGGCTGAGCGGGCCGCGTGGGGTCCAGCGGCCGATCGGGAGGCGTCCAGGACGGACCGTCGTGGGTGCGCATGGGCTCCTTCCGCGGTTCGGGGACCCGGCAGCTCGAAGAGCATAGCTCATTATTACCTATGCTCACAATGAACATGGTCCTGATATCGTCCGTGCATGACCACCCCAGGCCCCGTTCCCGACGCGGACGGCGTGCTCGCCGAGCAGCTGCTGCGGCTCACCCGGCGGCTGCACCGCATTCAGCGGCAGCATCTGCGGCCGGTCGGCATCACCCCGGCCCAGGCCCGGCTGCTGCGCGTCGTCGCCCAGTACGAAGGGGCCCCGCGGATGGCCGATCTGGCCGACCGCCTGGAGGTGGTGCCGCGCGCCGTCACCACGCTGGTCGACGCACTGGAGTCGGGCGGCCGCGTCCGCCGGGTGCCCGACCCGACGAACCGCCGCGTGGTGCGCGTGGAGCTCACCGACCTCGGACGCACCACGCTGCGCGAGCTGCGCGGCGCCCGGCGCGCGGCTGCGGAGGACATCCTGGCCCCCCTGACCGCCGAACAACGCGAGGCACTGGGCGGACTGCTGTCGGCGCTGCTCGACGGAGGCCCGGGACCGGCGGGCTAGCGCGGGAACCGGGAAGTGATCGGCCCGACCCCCGTCGGACTCCGACCGGCACGGTCCGCACCGAGTCGATCCAGGCGCAACCGCGGAAGGAGCGGCCTTCGCCGAACTCGGTCACCGGCCCGGTCACGGGCCGATCCGCCGCCCGGACCCTCATGGCCGACCTCGGCAGGAAGGCAGCGTCGAAGGGCCCCTCGGCCGGGCCTGCGGTTGGCGAGATCGCGAAGCGACGACACGGCGGGACACCGGCAGTGCTTCTCTTGCGGCAGGAACGCGCCGCCGGGCCGGGCCGCAGGACAGTCCGGGCCGGGCCGCAGGACGGTCCGGGTCCGACGCCTTCCCGGCACGGCGGCGTACGCGGCACCGCGGCGGTCCCGGCACGGACGACCGGCACCCGTACCGCCTCCGGCCCGGGGCGTACGCGCCACCGGGTCAGGCCCGGGGCGGGACCGAGCGGACCCGGTGGGAGAGCCAGGCGCGCGCCGGGATCGCGGCCAGCCACCAGTACTGGGCGACCTTCGGCGAGGCGAAGGCCAGGGGCACCGAGACGGCGAAGACGGTCACCATGACCAGCCCCTCGTACACGGCGATGCGCAGCCGCCGGGGCACCGTGCCCGGAGTGGCCAGGGCCGGCCGCAGCAGCAACCGCAGTGTCATCGCGGTGATCAGGCCCGAGGCGGCGGCGATGGATCCGGCGTACACGGCGGTCGCCGCGGCGGTGTCCGAGTACTCGCTGATCAGACGGGTGGGAAACGGCAGTGCGGCGATCACGGCGAGCAGCGCGAGATAGAGGTACAGCAGACAGGAGTCGAGCCGGGCGACGCGGTGGAACAGGGTGTGCTGGCTGAGCCACAGCACACCGATGACGACGAAGCTCAGCAGATACGCGCCGATGTCGGAGAGGGCCCGGTGGAGTGCCGTACCGAGGTCGCCGGCCTCCAGATCACCGGGCACGGTGATGTCGAGGGCGAGGAGGGTGATCGCGATGGCGAAGACCGCGTCACCGAACGCGAGCAACCGATCGGGCCCGATGATCGCACCGGGACTCTCGTCCTCCCGCTCATGTGTCGGTGTGCTCACGGCGGGGACGCTACCGACCGTCGCCGGCGCCGGCACCCGCTGCTGGGCCGAACGCCGGACGCGGCGCCGTCCTCCAGGGCCGCGCCGGAGGGCCGCGCCGAGAGAGGACGCACGACCGTTCGGAGCCGACCCGTCCCGATCCGCGCGAGGGGCCGGCCGCGGCGCGCCGGCGTCCCCGTCGCACGATCCTGCGACGCGCCTTCAGATGAAGTTCGGCGCCTCAGATGAAGTTCAGCGCCGCGGCGCCGCCCACTCCCCCGAGCAGCATGAACGCGGGCATCAGGACCTTCAGCTCCACCCAGCTGCCGGCCCGGAAGCGCATCACCTTCGGCGGCCCCACGGGGTACCAGCGCTTGTTGCCGACGGGTATGGGCCACAGGATCGGGCAGCCCGAGACGGTCAGGGCGTCGCCGACGTCGTGCACCAGGGCACCGAGGACGACGGGGAGTCCCAGCCACAGGTACTCCTGGCCGGGACCGGTGAAGAGCCAGTCCGCACCGCTGCCGGGCTTGTCCAGGACGCCGGCCAGGATCCAGGCGCTCGTCGCGCCGAGCAGCCACACCAGGACGTCGCTGGACACCCGTGCGGCCCGCCACAGCAGTCCCTCGACGGCGAGCACCAGGTGCACGAAGAGGATCGCGAGGACCGCCCAGCGCCCTCCGGTCATCGCCAGCGCCGAGGTGCCGCCGCCGATCAGCACGGCCCACAGCCAGGTGTGGGTGAGCGTGCGGTGGCCGCCGGTCCGGCGCTTGTCCCCCGGTTTCTTCGTCGCCTTGTAGACCGCGTACGAGAGCTTGTCGACCACTTCGCACAGGCCGCGTGAGAAGGGCCCGAAGGCGCGGGAGATCGTCGCCGCCTTGTGGTCGAGGTCCGGCGCGAGCGCCGCTCCCGCGCAGATCAGCGCGCCGACGACGAGGACGGGCCATGGCATCGGATGATCCAGGGCGGCCGCCGCCGCGCCCACCCCCAGCCAGGCCGCCGCCCCGGACAGGGAGTGCGCCGGTCCCATCATGCTCGTTCCCGCCCCATCTGCTGTTGTGCTCGTGCCCAGTTGAGGGGACAGGCTACCGGTAGCGATCTTCGTCCCGGTGGCCGGTTCCCGATCCCGGTCGGAGGCCAGGCAAGATGGTGGTGTGACCCTTATCGATCAGCTGCCGCCGGACGCCGACCCCGATGCCCTCTTCGAAGCCTTCGCCTCCTGGGCCGAGGGCCGGGGCATCTCCCTCTACCCGGCCCAGGAGGAGGCGCTGATCGAGGTGGTCTCCGGGGCCAACGTGATCCTCTCCACACCGACCGGCTCGGGAAAGAGCCTGGTCGCGGCCGGTGCGCACTTCGCCGCCCTCGCCCGCGACGAGGTCACGTTCTACACCGCGCCGATCAAGGCCCTGGTGTCGGAGAAGTTCTTCGACCTCTGCAAGCTCTTCGGCACGGAGAACGTCGGCATGCTCACCGGCGACGCGTCCGTGAACGCGGACGCCCCGGTCATCTGCTGCACCGCCGAGGTGCTGGCGTCGATCGCACTGCGGGACGGCAAGGACGCCGACATCGGCCAGGTCGTGATGGACGAGTTCCACTTCTACGCGGAACCGGACCGCGGCTGGGCCTGGCAGATCCCCCTTCTCGAACTCCCGCAGGCGCAGTTCGTGCTGATGTCGGCGACGCTCGGCGACGTGTCGATGTTCGAGGAGGACCTCACCCGCCGCACCGGCCGTGAGACCGCGGTCGTCCGCTCGGCGACCCGCCCCGTTCCGCTCTCCTACGAGTACCGCACGACCCCCATCACGGAGACGCTGACCGAACTGCTGGAGACCAGGCAGGCACCGGTCTACATCGTGCACTTCACCCAGGCGCAGGCCGTCGAGCGGGCGCAGTCGCTGATGAGCATCAACATGTGCACGCGCGAGGAGAAGGACCGCATCGCCGAGCTGATCGGCAACTTCCGGTTCACCACCAAGTTCGGGCGGAACCTCTCCCGCTTCGTCCGCCACGGCATCGGCGTCCACCACGCGGGCATGCTGCCCAAGTACCGGCGCCTCGTGGAGAAGCTGGCGCAGGCCGGCCTGCTGAAGGTGATCTGCGGTACGGACACCCTCGGCGTGGGCGTCAACGTGCCCATCCGCACGGTGCTCTTCACCGCGCTCACCAAGTACGACGGCAGCCGCGTGCGGACGCTCCGCTCCCGGGAGTTCCACCAGATCGCGGGCCGCGCGGGCCGCGCGGGCTTCGACACCGCCGGTTTCGTCGTCGCCCAGGCGCCCGACCACGTCGTCGAGAACGAGAAGGCCCTCGCCAAGGCCGGTGACGACCCCAAGAAGAAGCGCAAGGTCGTCCGCAAGAAGGCCCCCGAGGGCTTCGTCGGCTGGACGCAGAACTCCTTCGAGAAGCTGATCGCCTCCGACCCCGAGCCGCTCACCTCCCGCTTCAAGGTCACCCACGCCATGCTGCTGTCGGTGATCGCCCGCCCGGGCAACGCCTTCGACGCGATGCGCAAGCTGCTCGAGGACAACCACGAACCGCGCAAGCAGCAGCTCCGCCACATCCGCCGGGCCATCGCCATCTACCGTTCACTCCTCGACGGGGGGATCGTCGAACGCCTCGACGCCCCCGACGCCCAGGGCCGTGTCGTCCGGCTGACCGTCGACTTCCAGCAGGACTTCGCACTCAACCAGGCGCTCTCCACGTTCGCCCTCGCGGCCTTCGACCTGCTGGACCCCGAATCGCCCTCGTACGCCCTGGACATGGTCTCCGTCGTCGAGTCCACTCTCGACGACCCGCGGCAGATCCTCGGGGCCCAGGAGAACAAGGCGCGGGGAGAGGCGGTCGCCGCGATGAAGGCGGACGGCGTCGAGTACGAGGAGCGGATGGAGCGGCTCCAGGAGATCTCGTACCCCAAGCCGCTGGAGGAACTGCTGTGGCACGCGTACGACACCTACCGGAAGTCGCACCCGTGGGTGGGTGACCACCCGGTCTCGCCGAAGTCGGTCATCCGGGACATGTACGAACGGGCACTGTCCTTCACCGAGTTCACGTCCTTCTACGAGCTGGCCCGCACCGAGGGGATCGTGCTGCGGTATCTCGCGAGCGCGTACAAGGCCCTTGACCACACCGTCCCGGACGATCTGAAGACCGAGGACCTGCAGGATCTGATCGCCTGGCTGGGCGAGATGGTCCGCCAGGTCGACTCCAGCCTCCTCGACGAGTGGGAGCAGCTGGCCAATCCCGAGGTGGAGACCGCGGAGGAGGCCCAGGAGAAGGCCGACCAGGTCAAGCCGGTCACCGCGAACGCCCGCGCCTTCCGGGTGCTGGTCCGCAACGCCATGTTCCGCCGGGTGGAGCTGGCGGCGCTGGACCGCGTCGACGAGTTGGGCCGGCTGGACGCGGAGTCGGGCTGGGACGAGGACGCCTGGGGCGAGGCGATGGACGGGTACTGGGACGAGTACGACGACCTCGGCACCGGGCCGGACGCGCGCGGGCCGAAGCTGCTCGCCATGGAGGAGGATCCCGGGCACGGTCTCTGGCGGGTCCGGCAGACCTTCGCCGACCCGAACGGCGACCACGACTGGGGCATCAGCGCGGAGGTCGACCTGGCGGCCTCGGACGAGGAGGGCCGGGCCGTCGTCCGCGTGACGTCCGTCGGCCGGCTGTGAGACGGGAGCGGCACGACCCGCCCGGGAGGCCGGTTGCACGTCCCGGTCGTGCAGGGGTGGCTGTTCCGCCGGCTGGACGGCAGAGCGCCGCCCGCCGGCGTCACCGCCCCGTACGGGGTCACGTCCCCGGGCGGGTCACTACTTGAGGGGGTCGAGGCAGAGGACGAACTTGTCGGCGTCCCACTTCTGCGCGAGGGCGGCCTCGCCGACGGTGCAGGCGTTGACGTCGAAGCTGTTCTCGACGACCTTGACGACCTTGTAGTTGGCCTCCTTGTCGTCGCACCCCTTGGTCTCGACCTCGGGGTTGTTCTCCTCGCCGGTGACCTTGACGCAGTCGCCGGTTTCGGCGCGGACGGGGGCGTCGAAGACGTAGCCGATGCCGAGCTTCACCACCACGGCGACGACAATGAGCGCGACCACGCCGAGAAACTTCTTGACCTTGCTCTTCTTGGCGGGTGCGGGCGCGGGTGCGGCGCCGGGTACGGGCCGGCCCTCCGGGAACTGCGGTTCCTGCGGGGCGGGGGAGGGCGTGGGTGCGCTCATCTGCGGTCTTCCTCGGGTAGCTGGAGATCGAACGCGCGCACGCTACACGAAGAATAAGAACGGCATAAACACGAGGTACGAAGGAGTCCCTGATGTCCGTTTATGGCATCCCTCTGCGCACTCTGTCCGGCGAGGAGACGTCCCTGGCCGACCATCACGGCAAGGCCGTGCTGGTGGTGAACGTGGCGTCCCGCTGCGGCCTCACACCTCAGTACGCGGGGCTGGAGCGACTGCAGAAGACCTACGCGGACCGTGGTTTCACGGTGCTCGGGGTACCGTGCAACCAGTTCCTGGGCCAGGAGCCCGGCAGCGCCGAGGAGATCGCCACGTTCTGCTCGGCGACGTACGGGGTGACGTTCCCGCTGCTGGAGAAGTCGGACGTGAACGGCGACCAGCGGCATCCGCTCTACGCCGAGTTGACCCGTTTCGCCGATGCCGACGGGGAGGCCGGTGACGTGCAGTGGAACTTCGAGAAGTTCCTCGTCTCCCCGCAGGGCGACGTGGTGGCCCGCTTCCGGCCGGGAGTGGAGCCGGAGGCCGCGGAGGTCGTCGCGGCGATCGAGGCGCAGCTCACGGCCTGACCGGCCCGCGCACGCCACGGAGCGCCGGCCCGGACGACCGGGCGGTGCCCCGTGGCGTGCGGGAGCCGCGCGTCAGCGGATGGGCAGGCCGGAGAGGGTGCGGGCGATGACGAGGCGCTGGATCTCGCTCGTGCCCTCGAAGATGGTGTAGATGGCCGCGTCGCGGTGCATGCGCTCGACGGGGTACTCGCGGGTGAAGCCGTTCCCGCCGAGGATCTGGACGGCCTGGGCGGTGACCTTCTTGGCCGCCTCGCTGGCGAAGAGCTTGGACATGGAGCCCTCGGCCGCGGTGAACGGCTTGCCGCTCACCGCCATCCAGGAGGCGCGCCACACCAGCAGCCGGGCGGCGTCGATCTGGGTGCGCATGTCCGCCAACTGGAAGGCGACGCCCTGGTTGTCGATGATCGGGCGGCCGAACTGCGTGCGCTCCTTGGCGTACTCGAGGGCGTAGTCGTACGCCGCCCGCGCGGTGCCGACCGCCATCGCGCCGACGGCGGGGCGGGATGCCTCGAAGGTGGCCATGGCGGCGTTCTTCACGCTCCCCCAGCCTTCGGCCGGGGGGACCCCCACACCGCCGCCGGACCGGGCCCGCTCCCGGGCGCGGGCGAGCCGCTCGTCGAGCTTCTCCTTGCCGCCGAGCAGACAGGAGCCGGGGACCCGGACGTCCTCCAGGACCACCTCGGCGGTGTGCGACGCGCGGATGCCGTGCTTCCTGAACTTCTGCCCCTGGGAGAGGCCGGGGGTGCCCGGCGGCACGATGAAGGAGGCGTGGCCCTTGGAGCCGAGGTCGGGGTCGACGACGGCGACGACGACGTGGACGTTGGCGATCCCGCCGTTGGTGGCCCAGGTCTTGGTGCCGTTGAGCACCCACTCGTCCTTGGCCTGGTCGTAGACGGCGCGGGTCCGCATCGCACCGACGTCGGAGCCGGCGTCGGGCTCTGAGGAGCAGAACGCGGCGACCTTCACGTCGTCGACGTCACCGTACATCTGCGGGATCCAGGTGCCGATCTGCTCCTCCGTGCCGTTGGCGAGGACACCGACGGCGGCGAGGCCCGTGCCGACGATGGAGAGGGCGATACCGGCATCACCCCAGAACAGTTCCTCCATGGCCATCGGGATGCCGAGCCCGGTGGGGTCGAAGAACTGCTGGGCGTAGAAGTCGAGGGAGTAGATGCCGACCTTGGCGGCTTCCTGGATGACCGGCCAGGGGGTCTCCTCGCGCTCGTCCCACTCGGCGGCGGCCGGGCGGATCACGTCCCTGGCGAAGCCGTGCAGCCAGTCGCGGACCTGCTTCTGGTCGTCGTTGAGATCGAGCGCGAACTCGGTCATGTCCCCTCCTGATGTGCTGGGCACGCATGTTACTACCGGTAACCGCAGTCTGTTACCGGTGCGTAGCGGCTGTCAACCGCCATCGTGCGGTCGGCGGGCGGACCCTGCGGAGTGTTACGTTGCGCAGGCCTCAGGATTCAGTACGGGCGGGGAGAGACCATGGAGACCACCACCACTCAGCAGGGCGACCAGCAGCGGTCGGCCGAGCAGCGGCGGCGCGAGCTGCTCGAAGCCGCCGACCGCGTGGTGCTCCGGGACGGTCCGCAGGCGTCCATGAACGCGATCGCCGCGGAGGCCGGCATCACCAAGCCGATCCTGTACCGGCACTTCGGCGACAAGAGCGGGCTCTACCGCGCGCTCGCCAAGCGTCACACCGACGGTCTGCTGGCGGCACTGCGCACGGCGATCGACGCCAGCTCGGACCGGCGGGAGCGCGTCGAGCACACCCTCGACACCTACCTCGCGGCGATCGAGACCCGGCCGCAGGTCTACCGCTTCCTGATGCACCCCGCCGATGACTCCCAGCAGTCCGAGCAGGGCTTCGACGTCGGCCGGCACACCGCCCCGCTGCTGCGCAGACTCGGCGAGGAACTGGGCAAGGTGATCGCCGAACGCGTCGACCTCGGTCCCGGCGGGGACGAGCTGGCCAGGATCTGGGCCCATGGCATCGTCGGCATGATGCACGGCGCGGGCGACTGGTGGCTGGGGGAACGCCCCTGCTCCCGGGCGCAGTTGGTGCGGAGCCTCGCGGACCTGCTCTGGGGCGGTCTCTCCGTCGCGGAGGACCGCCCGGGCAGCCCGGGTTTCTGACGCGGGTGCCGGTGACGGTGCGGGTTCCGCCCCGGACCCGCGGTGCCGGTCCGCACGGAAACCCGCTACCGCCGGCCCCACGGGGCACGGCGGACCTTGCGCAGGGCACGGGCGCGGCGCAGGCCGGTGAGCCGGTCCACGTAGACCCCGCCCTCCAGGTGGTCGCACTCGTGCTGCAGGCACCGGGCGAAGAACCCCGTGCCCTCGACCCGCACCGGCGCGCCGTCCCCCGTCACTCCCTCGACCACCGCACGGTCGTGCCGCGGCGTCCCCGCCTCGATGCCCGGCAGCGACAGACATCCCTCGGGGCCGCGCACCTCGATGCCGTCGGCGGCGACGAGCCGCGGGTTGACCACGTGCCCGACATGGCGGACGTCCTCGTCGTCGGGGCAGTCGTAGACGAAGACCCGGAGCGGAACACCGACCTGGTTGGCGGCGAGACCCACCCCGTTCGCGGCGTACATGGTCGCGTACATGTCCTCGATCAGCCGCGTCAGCGACGGGCCGAAGTCGGTGACGGGTTCGCAGGGCGCGTGGAGCACCGGATCGCCGAACAGGCTCATGGCCCGCACGAGGCCGGAACTGCCGGGGATCGGACGGTTTCGCATGGCCGTAAGGGTACGTTCCGCACATCGCGCCGGTGACCTCCGGATTTCCTGACGGAGCCGCAGTTCGGGCCGCCGCCCGGAGGTCGATAGGCTGAGCCCCGACCGACGCAAGGAGGATCAAGGACGATGGCAGGACACCCTGGCAACGCAGAGCCGCTGTCGCCGCGCGCCAAGCTGGCCGTGACGGCCGGCAAGGCCGCAGCGGCGGTGTCGCGCGCAGCGGGACGCGGCAGCGGATCGGTGATCGGCGGCCGGGTTGCCCTCAAACTCGACCCCGATCTGCTGAGCAGGCTGGCGCAGCACCTGGACGTGATCCTGGTGTCGGCGACGAACGGAAAGACCACCACCACCCGGCTGATCGCCGAGGCCCTGCGCGCGGCCGGCCCGGTCGTGTCGAACGCCCTCGGCGCGAACATGCCGGCCGGTATCACCTCCGCGCTGGCCGGCGGCTCGGACGCCCGCTACGGCGTGATCGAGGTCGACGAGAAGTACCTCGCCGGGGTCGCCCGCGACACCACGCCCAAGGCCATCGCCCTGCTCAACCTCTCCCGCGACCAGCTGGACCGCGCGGCCGAGACCCGGATGCTGGCCGAGAAGTGGCGCGAGGGGCTGTCCGGCAGCAAGGCCGTCGTCGTCGCCAACGCCGACGACCCGCTGATCGTGTGGGCCGCGTCCTCCTCCGCCAACGTGGTGTGGGTGGCCGCCGGCCAGGAGTGGAAGGACGACGCCTGGTCCTGCCCCGCCTGCGGCGGTGTGATGCAGCGCCCGGGGGACGACTGGTTCTGCGGCGAGTGCGGCTTCCGCAGGCCGGCCGTGAGCTGGGCCCTCAGCGGTGACCACGTCCTCGACCCGCACGGGTCCGCCTGGCCGATCCACCTCCAGCTCCCGGGCCGGGCCAACAAGGCCAACGCCACCACCTCCGCCGCGGTCGCCGCCGTCTTCGGCGTCCCGCCGCAGGTGGCGCTGGAGCGCATGTACCAGGTGCAGGCCGTGGCCGGCCGGTACGACGTCGTCTCGTTCCAGGGGCGGGACCTGCGACTGCTGCTGGCGAAGAACCCGGCCGGCTGGCTGGAGACGTTCTCCCTGATCGATCCGCCGCCCACCCCGGTGATCCTGTCCGTCAACGCACGCGGCGCCGACGGCACCGACACCTCCTGGCTGTGGGACGTCGACTACACCCGGCTCGCCGGCCACCCGATCTTCGTGATCGGCGACCGCAAGCTGGACCTCGCGGTGCGTCTGGAGGTCGCCGGGCTGGACTTCCGTGTCGCCGAGGACGTGGACGAGGCCGTGCGGCTCGCCCCGCCCGGGCGGATCGAGCTGATCGCCAACTACACCGCCTTCCAGGACGTCCGCCGCCGCGTCGGCAACTGACCCCACTCACCGCAGAGGAACACGAGCATGAGCGACAGCAGCCTGCGCCTGGTGTGGGTCTACCCGGACCTGCTCAGCACGTACGGTGACCAGGGCAACGCCCTGGTCGTGGAGCGCCGCGCGCGCCAGCGCGGCCTGGGCGTCACCCGCGTCGACGTCCGCAGCGACCAGCCGGTGCCGACGTCCGGCGACATCTATCTGATCGGCGGCGGCGAGGACCGGCCGCAGCGGCTCGCGGCCGAACGGCTGCGCCGCGACGGCGGGCTCTCCCGGGCCGCGGCCAACGGCGCGATCATCTTCTCGGTCTGCGCCGGCTACCAGATCCTCGGCCACGAGTTCATCAACGACCTGGGGGAGCGGGAGCCCGGCCTCGGTCTGCTCGACGTGATCTCCACCCGCGGCGAGGGCGAGCGGTGCGTCGGCGACGTGCTGGCGGACATCGACCCGCAGCTGGGCCTGCCGCAGCTCACGGGCTTCGAGAACCACCAGGGCATCACGCACCTCGGGCCGACGGCCCGGCCGTTCGCCCGGACCGTCTTCGGCAAGGGGAACGGCACCGGGGACGGCACCGAGGGCGCGTACAACGACACCGTGTTCGGCACGTACATGCACGGTCCGGTGATGGCCCGCAATCCGCAGATCGCGGATCTGCTGCTGAAGCTGGCGCTCGACGTGAACGCGCTGCCGCCCACCGACGACCGGTGGTACGAGGCACTGCGCGCGGAGCGCATCGCCGCCGCCACCCAGCCCGCCTGACGGGCCGCTCGAGCGCCGTTCGCAGGACGGCCCGGACCGTACGGCGGCACGGTGTCCACTGTGCGGACGTCCGGTTCGGCACCCGCCACCTTGCGCCGGTAGGGTGGCAGGGATCCAACCGGACGACGTGGTCCGGGAGTCGGCCCACGTTGTAAAGGTTTTCGGGCTATGCGCATTGGTGTCCTCACCTCCGGCGGCGACTGCCCCGGGCTCAACGCGGTCATCCGCTCTGTCGTGCACCGCGCCGTGGTCGACCACGGCGACGAGGTGATCGGTTTCCACGACGGCTGGAAGGGCCTGCTGGAGGCCGACTACCGCAAGCTCGACCTCGACGCCGTCGGCGGCATCCTCGCCCGCGGCGGCACGATCCTCGGCTCCTCGCGGGTACAGCCCGCGCATCTCGTCGACGGCGTCGAGCGGGCCAGGGGGCACGTCGCCGAACTGGGCCTCGACGCGATCATCCCGATCGGCGGCGAGGGCACGCTGAAGGCGGCGAACCTGCTGGCCCAGGCCGGTCTGCCGATCGTCGGTGTGCCGAAGACCATCGACAACGACATCGCGTCGACCGACGTCACCTTCGGCTTCGACACCGCCGTCGGCGTCGCGACCGAGGCCCTCGACCGGCTGAAGACCACTGCCGAGTCCCACCAGCGGGTGCTGATCGTCGAGGTCATGGGCCGGCACACCGGCTGGATCGCCCTGCACTCCGGCATGGCGGCCGGTGCGCACGCCATCGTCGTACCCGAGCGTCCCTTCGACATCGAGGAGCTGACCAAGCGGGTCGGTGCCCGCTTCGAGGCCGGCAAGCGGTTCGCGATCGTCGTGGTCGCCGAGGGTGCCAAGCCGCGCGAGGGTTCCATGGACTTCGACGAGGGCGGCAAGGACATGTACGGCCACGAGCGCTTCGCCGGTGTCGCCCGGCAGCTGTCCGTCGAGCTGGAGGAGCGGCTCGGCAAGGAGGCCCGGCCGGTGATCCTCGGCCACGTCCAGCGCGGTGGCACCCCGACCGCGTACGACCGCGTCCTCGCCACCCGGTTCGGCTGGCACGCGGTCGAGGCGGCGCACCGCGGCGAGTTCGGCATGATGACCGCGCTGCGCGGCACGGACATCACGATGGTGCCGCTGGCACAGGCGGTGGAGACGCTGAAGACGGTCCCGCAGGACCGGTACGAAGAGGCCGAGACGGTCCTCTGAGAGGGCTCCCCGGCGAGGAACCGCCCCCGGTCGCAGCCGCGGCCGGGGGCGGTTCTAGTCTTGTCCGGACAACACGCGCGAAACAGGACGCTCCAGGAGTACGCAGATGGATCACAGCGGGCACGGCGAGCACGGGATGCCGATGGACCTGCCGCCGTTCACGCTCGGCAGGGGGCTGGAGTTCTCCGCTGATCCGTTCTTCCTGGCCGGCTGCCTCGTGGGGCTCGCGCTCTACGGCTGGGGCGTGGCACGGCTGCGCCGGCGCGGTGACGCCTGGCCGGTGGGCCGGACGGTCTTCTTCACCGTCGGCGTGCTGAGCATCGCCCTGGTGATGTGCACCAGGCTGAACGACTACGGCATGGTCATGTTTAGCGTGCACATGGTCCAGCACATGGTGATCAGCATGCTGTCGCCGATCCTGCTGCTGCTCGGCGCTCCGGTCACCCTGGCGCTGCGCGCGCTGTCGCCGGCGGGCCGGGGCCGCAAGGGACCGCGCGAGCTGCTGCTGGCCCTGCTGCACAGCCGCTATATGAAGATCGTCACGCACCCCGCGTTCACGATCCCGATGTTCATCGCGAGCCTCTACGGCCTGTACTTCACCCCGCTCTTCGACTTCCTCATGGGGTCCAGGGCCGGCCACATCGGGATGATGGTGCACTTCCTCGCCGTCGGACTGATCTTCTTCTGGCCGATCATGGGCGTGGACCCGGGCCCGCACCGCCCCGGCCATGTGATGCGGATGCTGGAGCTCTTCGCGGGCATGCCCTTCCACGCGTTCTTCGGTATCGCGCTGATGATGGCTTCCGAGCCGATGGTGCGGGCGTACGCCGATCCCCCGGCCTCACTCGGGATCAGCGCGCTCTCCGACCAGAACGCGGCGGGCGGCATCGCCTGGGCCTTCAGCGAGATCCCGTCGGTGCTGGTCCTGATCGCCCTGGTGTTCCAGTGGTACCGCTCCGAGCAGCGCCAGGCCGTCCGCAAGGACCGGGCCGCGGACCGGGACGGCGACAAGGAGCTGGCGGCCTACAACGCGTATCTGGCCTCCCTCCAGGCACGCAGCCGCTGACCGGGACCCGAGCCGACCGGCCCGGCGGCTCGGCCCGTGCGTGCGGGCCGCCGACCCCGCGCGCGGTGGCCGCCGCCCGGGAGTAGCGCGCTCCCCCGGTGCGGGGTGACGATGGCTCCACGGCCCCGACCGCGGCCGTCAGCCGCGGCACCGGCCCGGAGGAGGGCACGCATGTCCGGTTCCACGAAGACGATGGGTGTGCTGACCGTGGCGTCCCTGGTGGTCGTGACCGCCTACACCGTGGCGCTCGGAAGCAGTGGCTGGCTGTGGTTCGCCTGGATCGTGCTGGGCCTGGTCACCGTGGGGATGCTCGTGTCCAAGCCCACCTGAGGGCGGTGGGCGGCCGGTCCGCCATCGGCGGGCGCCGCCCGCACGGGACCCGCGCAGGCCGGGCACCCCGTAGCGGAAGCGGTCGACGGGGGTGGGGGTCCCGCTCCCCTCGCCGAGCCCTGCGACCGCACCGTCCGGGCCCCAGGTTCGGACGGCCCGGGCCACGAGGCCACGGTGCGGTGAGGAGGTGCCCTCGGCGGGCTACCGGTCGACGAAGGCCGGCGTGGACGGGACGGTACCGGCCGGAAGCGCGATGCCGTGTGCCCGCGCGATCCGGTGGATCTCCGTCACGGCCCCTGCCGGCAGCCTCCGGGTGCCGGGCCGGGAGCGGAACCCGCCGATCGTGGCGTCCTTGACGGCGCCGAGGCCCCCGCGCGGGACGACGAACAGGAACTCCGCCCACGGCTGCCGCCGGATGTCTCCGGGCACGACGGCGGTCGCTCCGGCAGCGTCGAGGACGGCCCTGAGGCGCTCCACGCAGGAGCTCGCCCTGCTGTCCCACTCGCCGAAGGTGACGAGACCGCTCCGCCCGGATCACGGATCCGGGTGGGGCCGTCGATGAAAGCGATGATCTTCGCGATGCGCGCGTGACTACGATCGGTCACCACGGCACTCGTGGCGCCCCCTACCCCTGGCGGCGTCTGAAGGGCTGTCATACAACTGGGCACGGAAGTCGGCACGAATCCGGTCGGACCGGGGACGGACGACCGGCCGTGCGGATCGACGTGCCGGGTGCGTGCACGCCGTGATCCGGCACCACGCGGCCCCTGAGCCGAATCGGCGGAGTTGGGAGCGACACCGTGTTCTACTACGTGCTCAAATACGTCATCCTGGGGCCGCTGCTGCGGCTGCTGTTCCGGCCCAGGATCGAGGGCCTCGAGCACATCCCGGCGGACGGCGCGGCGATCGTCGCGGGCAACCATCTGTCGTTCTCCGACCACTTCCTGATGCCGGCCATCCTGAAGCGGCGCATCACCTTCCTCGCCAAGGCCGAGTACTTCACCGGACCGGGGATCAAGGGCCGGCTGACGGCCGCCTTCTTCCGCAGCGCGGGACAGATCCCGGTGGACCGTTCCGGCAAGGAGGCGGGCCGGGCCGCTATCCGCGAGGGCCTCGGCGTACTGGGCAAGGGCGAGTTGCTCGGCATCTACCCGGAGGGTACGCGGTCGCACGACGGACGGCTCTACAAGGGCAAGGTCGGCGTCGCGGTCATGGCGCTCACCGCGCGGGTGCCCGTCGTGCCCTGTGCGATGGTCGGAACCTTCGAGATCCAACCTCCCGGGCGGGTACTGCCGAAGATCAAGCGGGTGACGATCCGCTTCGGCGAGCCGCTGGACTTCTCCCGCTACGCGGGGATGGAGAACGAGAAGGCGGTGCTGCGCGCCGTGACGGACGAGATCATGTACGAGATCCTCGCCCTGTCCGGACAGCAGTACGTCGACGAGTACGCGGTGAAGGTGAAGGCCGCCGAGGCGGACGGGTCGAAGGGCAGGCGGATTCCCCGGCTCAGGCGCTGACGCGCGGTGGACGGTTGCGGGTCCGGGCGCCGGCACCGGGGGGCCGCGTTCGGCGGCGGAGTGCTCGTGCCGCGGGAGCCGCTGGTGGAGGGCTCGCCCCGGCCGTGGTGGCGGACCGGCAGAGCACGTCCGGGACTGTCGGCGGCTCCCGGCGAAGGGCGGCCCGGAGAGTCGGGGTTCGCGGTGGGACCGCACGCCCGTGTACGGCCCTCGTGCCGGTCCGGGACGCGGCCCGCGGGTCAGCCGCCGGTGAGATCGCCCAGGGCGGCGTCGAGCAGCCGGCGCAGGCGCAGCGCGTCCTGGGCGACGGCGGTGACCAGCACGGCCGGTCCCGCGAGGGGGGTGAGCGCGGCGGTCTCCCCGAGCCGCCGCGGCTCCGGAGGCTTGTCGTCGAAATCGGGGTCCACCACGAGCAGTTGGCCGACCGCCCGGTGCCCGCCGAGCACCGCACCGCCGTCCCAGCCGCCGGGTGCGCCGGGACCGAAGGCGAGTTCCTGGTCCAGCAGGGGGCGGCCCGCGCGATGGACGGTGAGGCGTGTGGTGAGGGTGCCGGCCTCCTCGCCGTACCGGCCGAGGATCTGCTCATCACGCAGCACCAGGCGCGCCGTCGCGGCCAGCACCGCGCGCGTGTGCATCCGCAGCTCGCTGCCGCGCGCCGAGATCAGCTGCTCGGGCAGCCAGCGCAGTTCGGCGTCCTCCCCCACGTCCAGCGAGATGTCGTAGTCGGCGGCTCCCCGGGTGCGCCCGGGCAGCGCCACGGTGGCCGCGGCGGAGTCCATGTGCAGCCGCGCGCCTTCGCGCACGTGCGCCTCGATCGCGAGCCGGTCCCCGCCGAGCGGGGCGCTCATGGCGCCGACGACGGTGACGCGCGTGTACGGTCCGCCGGCGCGGGTGCGGCGCAGGGCCAGCGGACCGTCGCTCTCCAGCACGGGGAGCCCGTCGCGTTCGGCGACGACCCGTGCGGTCGCCCGGACGCTCATCCGGCCCTCACGCGGAGGTCCAGGAGCGGAGCCGGTCGCGCACCCACCCGGCGACGGGAAGGACACCGTCCTCGCCGGTCAGCGAGGTGAAGAGCACGGGGAGTTCGCCCCGTTGCTCCTTCGCGTCGCGGGCCATGCGCCGCAGATCGGAGCCCACGTGGGGGGCGAGGTCGGTCTTGTTGACGACGAGGAGGTCCGCGGTGGTGACTCCCGGTCCGCCCTTGCGCGGGATGTCGTCACCGCCGGCCACGTCGATCACGAAGATCTGGGCGTCGACGAGGCCCTTGGAGAAGGTGGCGGTGAGGTTGTCGCCGCCGGACTCGACCAGGATCAGGTCGAGCGGTCCGACCGCGTCCTCCAGTTCCTCGACCGCTTCGAGGTTTGCGGAGATGTCGTCGCGGATCGCGGTGTGCGGGCAGGCACCGGTCTCGACGGCCTGGATGCGCTCGGGCGGCAGGACGGCGTTGCGCAGCAGGAACTCGGCGTCCTCGCGGGTGTAGATGTCGTTGGTGACCACGGCGATGGACAACTGGTCGCGCAGGGCCCGGCAGAGAGCGGCGACGGTGGCGGTCTTGCCGGATCCGACCGGTCCACCGAGTCCGATGCGCAGCGCGCGCCGGGTGCCGTCGGGGCGTACGGCGTCGGCGCTCACGGCGGCCCGGCCGGGACGCTCGTGCGTGTGGTCGAGATGCATGGGGCGGCTCCCTCGTGGTGCCGCGGAGCGTGTGCGGCTCCGGGGTCCGTGGTGCTGGTGGGTGGGCGGTCGTGGTACCTGTGTCGGGGCTGTGGCTGTTCGCTGTGTGGCGCTGTGGGCCGTGCGGCCGCGTGGTGCTGCGGGGTGTGAGGTGCTACGAGGCGAAGAGCCGTACGGGCCAGGCGGCGTGCTGCTCGGCGGTGATGTCCAGCAGCGGGGCCGACGCGGCGGGTAGTGCGTCGGGGCCCCGCTCGGCAGCCCGCCGGGCCGCGGTCACGGCTCGCGCGGCGACCCGGTCCAGGTCGGGGGCCAGCCGGGCGAGGACCGCGGTGGCCTGGTACGGGTCCATGCTGAGCAGCCGAACGGCGGCGGTGGCCGGTCCTCCGACCGACTCGTAGGCGGCGCAGTACGCGGCGTCCTCGGCGCCGAGGCCGGCGGCACGGGCGGTGACCCCCAGCACGACGGGCTGGTGCGCCCCCTTCGGCAGGGCACGGGCGAGGGCGTCCAGTTCCGGTGACGGCCAGATGGCGCGTGCGGCCCGCATCAGCTGCCTGCCGAGTTTCCGCGCCGATGCGCGCAGGGCGGGGGACGGGGTGCGGGCGTCGGCCGCCGCGTCCAGTGCGACCGGGTCGAGTCCGAGAGCGGCAGCGGCGGCGAGACCGGAGGCGGTCAGTCCCGTGGTGTGCAGCCGTCCCCGGCAGAAGTCCGCGAGGTCGCGGGCGTCGCCGAGCCGGCCCTCCCTGACCGCGGCCTCCGCCCCGCCGGAGTGGGCGTGCCCGCCGGCGGGGAACCGTCCGTCGGCGAGGACGAGCAGCGCGGCGCGCGCCGGGGCACCGGACCGTGGTCCGGCCTCCTCCGCCCGGCGCGGTCCCGCGGCCGCGTGCCCGTCCCCGGCGGGCCCGGCGCCCTGGTACCGGCCGGGCGACGGGAGGTGACGGAGGCCGTTCGCAGGGGCCTTCGTGTGCGGATCCATGTCGCTCATGATCAGAACAGGAAGTAGCGCTGGGCCATGGGCAGTTCTTCCGCGGGCGCGGGCTCCACCGGGTCGCCGTCGACGGTGACCGTGAAGGTGTCGGAGTCGACCTCGACACGGGGCAGGGCGTCGTTCTCCCTCATGTCCGACTTGGTGACGCCGCGGGTGCTGCGGATCGGGACGAAGCGCTTGCCCAGGCCGAGGCGTTCGGGCAGTCCGTCCTCGATCGCCGCCTCGGCCACGAAGTTGAACGAGTTGGCGGCCGGGGCCCGGCCGAGCGCACCGAACATGGGGCGCGGGAGCACGGGCTGGGGGGTGGGGATGGAGGCGTTGGCGTCGCCCATCTGCGCGTAGGCGATCTGTCCGCCCTTGAGGACGAGCTGGGGCTTCACACCGAAGAAGGCCGGCTCCCACAGGACCAGGTCGGCGAGCTTGCCGGCCTCGACCGAGCCGATCTCGTGGTCGAGGCCCTGGGCCACGGCCGGGTTGATCGTGTACTTGGCGACGTACCGGCGGGCCCTGAGGTTGTCGGCGCGACCGTCGCCCGGCAGGGCACCCCGGCGCCGCTTCATCGCGTGCGCGGTCTGCCAGGTCCGCAGGACGACCTCGCCTACGCGCCCCATGGCCTGGGAGTCGGACGACACGATGGAGATGGCGCCGATGTCGTGGAGGACGTCCTCGGCGGCGATGGTCGACGGCCTGATCCTGGACTCGGCGAAGGCGAGGTCCTCCGGCACCGCCGGATTGAGGTGGTGGCAGACCATCAGCATGTCGAGGTGTTCCTCGATGGTGTTGACGGTGTGCGGTCGCGTCGGGTTGGTGGAGCTGGGCAGGACGTACGGCTCCGAGACGACGGTGATGATGTCCGGTGCGTGCCCTCCGCCCGCCCCTTCCGTGTGGTAGGCGTGGATCGTGCGGCCCGCGATCGCCGCGAGGGTGTCGCCGACGAAGCCGGCCTCGTTGAGCGTGTCGGTGTGGATGGCGAGCTGTGCGCCGGTCTCCTCGCACACACCGAGGCAGGCGTCGATGACGGCCGGTGTGGCGCCCCAGTCCTCGTGGATCTTGAAGCCGAGCGCACCGCCGCGCAGTTGGGAGTACATGCCCTCGCGGGACGTCGTGTTGCCCTTGCCCAGCAGCCCGATGTTGACGGGGAACGACTCGAGCGCCTCGAACATCCGGGCGAGATGCCAGGGTCCGGGGGTGATCGTGGTCGCCTTGGTCCCCTCGGCGGGTCCGGTGCCCCCGCCGACGAGGGTGGTGATCCCGGAGGACAGGGCCTGCTCGACGACCGTGGGCGAGATGAAATGGACGTGCGCGTCGACGGCGCCCGCGGTGACGATCTTCCCGTTGCCCGCGATGACCTCGGTCTCCGGTCCGATGACGAGGTCCGGGTGGACCCCGTCCATCGTGTCCGGGTTGCCCGCCTTGCCGATGCCGGTGACACGGCCGTCGCGGATGCCGATGTCCGCCTTCACCACTCCCCAGTGGTCGATGATCACCGCACCGGTGACGACCGTGTCCGGGGCGCCCTCCGCCCGTGTCGCACGGGACTGGCCCATGGACTCGCGGATCACCTTACCGCCGCCGAAGACCGCCTCGTCGCCTGCGCGTCCGGGGCCGCCTGAGCGGTCCTCCTCGATCTCGACGAGGAGATCGGTGTCGGCGAGACGGATCCGGTCACCGGTCGTGGGGCCGAAGAGATCGGCGTACGCGGCGCGCGTCAGCTCAGGCACGGGAGGCTCCGTTCCCCGCCGGGGTCGCACTCGTGTCGAGCGGTCCCGCGGTCTCGCCGCGCAGACCCGCGACGACGCGCAGTCCGGCGATCGGTACGAGTTCGACCTCGACGGGGACTCCGGGCTCGAACCGGACGGCGGTGCCCGCGGCGATGTTCAGCCGGAGGCCGCGCGCGGCCGTGCGGTCGAAGTCGAGTCCGGGGTTGGCCTCGGCGAAGTGGTAGTGGGAGCCGACCTGTACGGGCCGGTCGGACGCGTTGAGGACGGTCAGCCGGGTGGCCTCGCGGCCCTCGTTGAGCCTGACCGGTCCGTCGGCGTGCAGGATCTCTCCGGGGATCATCGGCGCTCCCGTCAGACGATCGGGTCGTGGACGGTGACGAGCTTGGTCCCGTCGGGGAACGTCGCCTCGACCTGGACGTCGTGGATCATCTCCGGGATGCCGTCCATGACGTCGTCGCGGGTGAGCACCTTGCGTCCGGACGCCATGAGTTCGGCGACGGTGCGCCCGTCGCGGGCGCCCTCCAGGATGTGCGTGGTGATGAGGGCGACGGCCTCGGGGTGGTTGAGCCTCACCCCGCGTGCCCTGCGCTTCTCCGCGACGTCCGCGGCGACATGGATGAGCAGCCGTTCCTGCTCATGCGGCGTCAGTTGCACGTTCTCCACCTCACAGTCGGCCTGCCCGGACGCAACCGGGTGCGGCGGACCGTGGCGGACGTCAATAGTCGGTTGACTCTCCGCGACCTTTCCGCCGCCAAGGTTTGAACGTTAGGGCGGAAGTTTTTCCGGCGCGTTAACTGATCTTCGGCACTTGTGACGTCGGCGCCCGCAGCCCGTCCTCCGGCGCCTCGCCGCGTACGTCAGCGAGGAACGCCTGCCGCGCGAGGAACCCCTGGCCCGCACCGGACGACGGGCCGGGCGTCCGCGACCGTGCCCCTTTCCGGAGCCGTCGCCGGCCGCATGGTCCGGCCCTCCGTCACCGTCCCGGCGACGTGGTCCGCGGGCTCGACGGCCTGCGGGATCCCGCTCTGCCGCGGGGCCGCGCCCAGCACCTCCCGGCCCGCCGCGCGATCGCGGTGGCGCGCCTGGTTCCGGCCGTCGCGGCCCTCGACCGGCCCGCGGCCCCCAGGCACCGCGCGACCCGGCTGGTCAGGAGCCGCCGCTCGTGCCGGGTGGCCGGTGCTCCGCCGCGATGCCGAAGCGGCCGCGTTCGCCGGGAGCGGACGGCTCCGTGGACCGCAGCGACGACACGGAGGTGATCACGGACTCATCGGCAGCCCGCTCCGCGGCCTCCAATCGCTCCAGGTCAGCCGCGGACACCAGGGCCACGAGGGGCTTCCCGTGGCGGGTCACGACAACCCGCTCACCGCCGTAGACGACGCGATTGATCAGCTCGGCGAGTTCAGCTCGGGCTTGCGTCACCGGAATCTCGTAGGCCATGCTCCCCATCATAACGGTCTGTACGTCCCGTACATTTCTTCCGAGGCCGTAGCAGACAGCGCAGACTCGGCCGCCGGGTGCGGTCGCTCGAGGAGTGGTACGCGTGAACCGACCGTCCGCCCGTCATGTCCTGCCCGAGTTCACCGAACGCACGAGCGGCGGGAAGCGCACGCTCGACCCCTACGCCAAGCTGCTCGACGAGCGGATCGTCTTCCTCGGCGCCCCCGTCGACGACACCTCGGCCAACGACGTCATCGCGCAGTTCCTGTACCTCGAGTACACCGCGCCGGACCAGGACATCTCGCTCTACATCAACTCGCCCGGCGGCCCCATCAGCGCCATGTCCGCCGTCTACGACACGATGCAGACGGTGACCTGCGACGTGGTGACCACCTGCCTGGGACAGGCCGCGTCGACCGCCGCCGTGCTGCTCGCCGCCGGAACCCCGGGCAAGCGCATGGCCCTGCCCGGTGCCCGCGTGGTCGTCCAGCAGCCTTCGCTGCCGGAGCCGGTCCAGGGGCAGCCCACCGATCTGGACATCCGGGCACGCGAGTTGCTGCGGCTGCGGGAGCAGCTCACGGCCATGCTCGCCCGCCACACCGGCCGGAGCGCCGAACGCATCGCAGCCGATCTCGACCGCGACTCCGTGTTCGACGCCTCGGGAGCCCTTCGCTACGGGCTGGTCGATCACATCGTCAAGAACCGGAAGTGTTTCCCGACTTCCGCCGTCCTCGGGTGAGCCGGCGGTGCTGCCACCCGAGCTGCCGCCGCTGCCCGCACTGACACGCGCCGAGAGCGAGTTCGTCGACAGCTATCTCGAAGTGGTCGACCAACTGGGAAGGATCAACCCGGCACGCGGGACACACACATATGGAGCCCTCCGCGCCGCACAGGCCCTGGTCGCCCGGGCCACGGAGCTCCGCGACGCCCTGACGGTCATGCACATGCGCGGCGAGAGCGAGCTGCACACCGTCACATTGGCCCGCGCACTACGGGTATTGGGCGGGGAACGCCGAGCCTTGCGGATCACCGTGCCACCGGATCAGCAGAGTTGACGGTCCAGCGTGAAACGGGTGCCCCGGCGCCTCCGACCCGCCCGAGAAGCGTACGACCGGGTGTCGCCCATCCGGACCAGTCAGCGCTTCGACTTTCGTCCCGTGCAAGTTGCGCAACCGCATCGCCCGATCGGCCCAATGACGCGCTTCGCCGCAGGTACGGGGCTCGTCACCCGGCGACGCCCAGTCCCCCGAACGGCCCTGTCCACCCGAACAGATCAGTGGTGAGGAGCCTCACAAATCGTCGTTTCGACTCGGAAATCCGGCAGTTCGTGGGTCAAGATCCCTGGGACGACAAGCCCCCGCCACCGCGGCGGGGCGGTCCGGGCGGACGCCGAGTCCTGCCGCCGCACCGGATGCCTGGTCGACATGAGGGCTTCGGCAGGAGTGGAGGACCCAGCAGTGCGGGCCTGCCACCGGAACGGTGGCCGGTCCTTGGGGTGAAGCCGTGTGAGCGGCCGGGCGTCTTCGCCGGTCCGAACCCGACAGGTCATCCTTCACAGGCGGCTGACGAAGGGTTGCGCATGACTGCGCAGACACATCTCCCGTCCCTGCTGTCCCGGACGGGTGCCGTCTCGGCACTCACGATCGCCGCCGTCGGCGGCTCACTGATCGTGCCGGGCGGTGCGCCGGAGGCACAAGCGGCCTCGGCGCACGCGACGAAGGCTCTCAAGGTCGCCGCGTCGAAGAAGGGAGCCCCGTACAGGTACGGAGCGACCGGTCCGAGCCGCTTCGACTGCTCGGGGCTCACGCTCTACGCCTACAAGAAGGCGGGCAAGCAACTGCCGCGCACGGCCCAGCAGCAGTACAACCGCACCCGTCATATCTCGGCCTCCCAGCGGCAGCGCGGCGACCTGGTGTTCTTCCACTCGCGGGGGCACGTGTACCACGTCGGCATCTACGCGGGGGCCGGGAAGATCTGGCACTCGCCGAAGACCGGTTCCGTCGTGAAGCTGACCAAGATCTGGACCAAGGGCGTCCGCTACGGGCGCGTACGCTAGTGCCGCGTCAGCACCGGCCGCGCGCACCGGGCGGCGCTGACGTCCCTCGGCAGAGGTGACGTCAAGCGAAGCGGCGCGGCGGTCCCGAACCCCGGCCCCGGAGCGCAGGACGTCGACCGGCCCGGGCGCGTCGTTCGGCCCGGGCTCACGGCGCCGGCGGCCGGCCCGGGCCCTCAGTGTGGAGGCTCGGCGTCGGCCGCGCTCCAGGGCATCGCGATCCAGACGGTCTTGCCGCCCTCGGGCGTGGGATCGACGTGCAGCCTTCCCCCGCATTCCGCGACGAGCCAGCGGATGATGACCATGCCGCGGCCGTTGTCCTGCTGCACGGCCGCGGGCAGCCGCTGGGGCCTGCGCGGATGGCTGTCCGTGACGCCGATGCACAGACGCTCGTCACGCTCCAGACGGACGTCCACCGTAAAGGTCGGGGACAGCCCGAAGGTGTGCTGGACGGCGTTGGTGGCGAGTTCGGAGACGATGAGACGGACCGTTTCGGCGGTGCCGGTCTCCCCCGGCAGTCCCCATTCGGCGAGGACCTCGGAGACGTATCTGCGCGCGGCGGATACCGAGGCGGGATCGCTCGGCAGAGTGACGGAGGCTTCCTGATGGTCTGCCATGGCGAGCTGTCCCTTTCCCACCGGGGCTGCCGGAGCGCGGCACGTAACGGATTGGATGCCGGAACAGCCTCGGACTGCGCTTCGCGCCAGACTGCCACTGTTGCCGCCCCCACGGCAGGGGATCCACCTGGATATGCATATATCTGTCGCTCAAAGCGGTGAACCCTGCTACGCGAGAGCGTATTCGGGCGCACACTTGGCGCCTGGCACTGCGTCCGCCGGTGCCCGTCCGGACGGTCACCGGTGTCCGCCGCCGGGCGGCCGTGGGAACGGCGGAGAACAGGAGGAGATTCGGCATGCGGCAGGGTCCCGCGGTGCGCCGGCGCAAGCTCGGCGAGGAACTGCGCGGTCTGCGGCTGGGCGTCGGCCTCACGAGCCGGGAGGCGGCGCTGCTCGTGGGCTGGAACCAGTCGAAGGTGAGCCGCATAGAGACCGGAACGAGCGGTGTGAAACCGGCCGATGTGGCTCGGCTGCTGGACGTCTACGGAGTCGCCGACCAGCGGCTGCGCGAGCTGCTGGGGACGCTGGCCGGCACGGCGGACGGCGGGGGAAAGGGCTGGTGGCACGCGTATCGCGGGGTGATTCCGCCGCAGTACCGGGACTTCATCAGCCTGGAGTCCCAGGCGAGCGCGGCGCGCACGCTGGAGACCTCGGTGGTGCCCGGACTGCTGCAGACGCCCGACTACGCGCGGGCGGTGACCCGTTCCGCGCTGGAGAGCGTGCCGACGGAGACGGTGGACTCGCTGGTGGAAGTGCGCATCGCGCGTCAGCGCGTACTGCGCGCGGAACGCCCGCTGACCTTCAGTGCCGTGCTGGACGAGGCGGTCCTCCGGCGCCAGGTGGGCGGTCGGGAGGTGATGCGGGGCCAGCTACGCCGGGTGCTGGAGATGGCCCAACTCCCGCATGTGCGGCTGCAGGTGCTGCCCTTCTCGACGGGCGGCTACGTGGGACTGACCGGATCTTTCGTTATCTTCTCCTTTCCGAACACTTCTGATCTAGATGTGGTTGTTCTTGACCACTTGACGAGTAGTCTCTATCTCGAACGGAAGGAAGACCTCGAGACGTACGGCGCCGCTTTCCGCACCATGCAGGCGCATGCGCTCTCGCCGACTGACTCGTTGGATCTCGTCGCAGGGATCCGTGACGGCGTGTAGGGAAGGCACCCCCCAATGTCTGCTCACGACGCACGTGTACGCCCTCTGCCGGGCACGTACTGGCAGCGCAGCAGCCGTAGCGTGGGAATGAACAACTGCGTGGAGACCGCCCGGTGCGCCGACGGCGCGCTGGCGGTGCGCGACTCGAAGAACCCCGGACTGCCACTGCTGGTGTTCTCACCGGCCGCCTGGACCGGTTTCCTCAGCGGACTCGGCGCGCCGTCGCGGTGAACGGGCCCGCGCCGCGCGCGGATCCCGTGTCGGACACCCGGCACCGCGTCAGACGCCGGGCGCCGACTCCAGGACGGCGGCGACCGCCGTCCCGATCTGCCGGTCGGTGAGGTCGGCGCGCGCGGTGAGCCTGATCCGTGAGATCCCGTCCGGCACGGACGGCGGCCGGAAGCAGCCCACGGCCAGACCCGCGGCACGGCAGTCCGCCGCCCAGCGCACCGCCGACTCGGGTGAGGGCGCCTGCACGGAGACCACGGCCGCGTCCGGCCGGGCGGCGGTCAGTCCCGCCTCCGTCAGCCGCCCGTGCAACGTGCTCGCCACGTTTCTGGCCCGGTCCGCCAGTGCGGGCTCACGGCGCAGGAGCCGCAGGCTCGCGAGGGACGCGCCCACGGCGGCCGGCGCGAGTCCGGTGTCGAAGATGAACGTTCGGGCGGCGTTGACGAGGTGCTCGATGACCCGCGCCGGGCCGAGGACCGCTCCGCCCTGACTGCCCATGGACTTGGAGAGGGTGAGCGTGGCGACGACATCCGTGGCCCCCGCGAGACCGGCCGCGTTCAGGGCTCCCCTGCCTCCTTCGCCGAGGACGCCGAAGCCGTGCGCGTCGTCCACGACCAGGGCCGCCCCGTGTGCGCGGCACACACCGGCGAGGGCGGCCAGGGGCGCGGCGTCGCCGTCCACCGAGAAGACCGAGTCGGTCACGAGCAGGGCTCGTCTGCCGGAGTGGGCGTCGAGCGCCTTGGCCGCGGCCTCCGGATCGGCGTGCGCCACGACGGCGGTCTCCGCACGCGACAGCCTGCAGCCGTCGACGATCGAGGCGTGGTTGCCGGCGTCCGAGACGATGAGCGACCCGTGCGCGCTGAGCGCCGTGAGCGCCGCGAGGTTCGCCGCGTACCCCGAGGAGAACACCAGGGCGGCCTCGAACCCGCAGAACTGGGCGAGCTCGCGCTCCAGTTCCGCGTGCAGTTCGGTGCTCCCGGTCACCAGCCGGGACCCGGTCGCCCCAGCGCCCCAGCGCCGGGCGGCCGAGGCGGCCGCCTCGGTGACCTCCTTCCTGCGGGTGAGGCCGAGGTAGTCGTTGCCCGCCAGGTCGAGCAGGGCGGGGTCGGCGGGCCGGGGACGGAGCGCACGGACGAGGCCCGCCTCCGCACGGCGGCGCGCCGCGTCGTCCGTCCAGTCGAAAGGATCCTGAGGCACTCGGGGCATGGTCCGGTCCTTTTGTAGGCAGCGAACAGACCCTAGCGGGGGACGCCGGAGGTCAGAGTGTGGCCATACACACACCTCAAACGGGGGCTGTTGTGGAGTTCCTCCTTGGCCGGGGGGCGCCCGGTAGGCGAGGATCTGCGCCATGGACCTCCTGAACACGCTGGTGGACAAGGGCCTGCGGCGTGAGCTGCCGACCCGCGAAGAAGCGCTCGCCGTACTGGCGACCTCCGACGACGATCTGCTCGATGTGGTGGCCGCGGCCGGAAAGGTGCGCCGTCAGTGGTTCGGGCGGCGGGTGAAACTGAACTATCTCGTCAACCTCAAGTCCGGGCTCTGTCCGGAGGACTGTTCGTACTGTTCCCAGCGGCTCGGTTCCAAGGCGGAGATCCTCAAGTACACCTGGCTGAAGCCGGACGAGGCCTCCGAGGCGGCCGCCGCCGGGGTCGCGGGCGGCGCGAAGCGGGTCTGCCTGGTCGCCAGCGGCCGCGGTCCCACGGACCGTGACGTCGACCGCGTCTCGAAGACCATCGCTGCCATCAAGGAGCAGAACGACGGCGTCGAGGTGTGCGCGTGTCTGGGTCTGCTCTCCGAAGGCCAGGCGGAGCGGCTGCGCGAGGCCGGCGCCGACGCGTACAACCACAACCTCAACACGTCCGAGGGGACGTACGGGGACATCACGACCACCCACACGTACGCGGACCGGGTGGACACCGTCCAGAAGGCCCATGCCGCCGGACTGTCCGCCTGCTCGGGGCTGATCGCGGGCATGGGGGAGAGCGACGAGGACCTGGTCGACGTGGTGTTCGCGCTGCGGGAGCTGGACCCCGATTCGGTGCCGGTGAACTTCCTGATCCCGTTCGAGGGCACTCCCCTGGCGAAGGAATGGAATCTGACCCCCCAGCGGGCGCTGCGCATCCTCGCCATGGTGCGGTTCGTGTGCCCGGACGTGGAGGTGCGCCTCGCGGGCGGCCGCGAGGTCCATCTGCGCACCCTGCAGCCGCTGGCACTGCACCTGGTCAACTCCGTCTTCCTCGGCGACTACCTCACCAGTGAGGGCCAGGCAGGCAAGGCGGACCTGGAGATGATCGCGGACGCGGGCTTCGAGGTGGAGGGCTCGGACACCACGACGCTACCGGCGCACCGTGCGGACGCCGCCCCGGGCGGCTGCGGTTCGCACGGCGGCGGGGGCTGCGCCCCGTGCGGCGACAGCGCCGAGGAGACCGCGCCGGAGGCAGCAGGCGCCTCCGGGGCGCGCCCGGACCTGGTGGCCGTCCGCCGCCGCGGCGCGGGAACCGACCTCGCCCCCAATGCGTAGCTCCGACGCCCGCGAGCTGGTGGCCCTGGACCGGGCCCATGTCTGGCACCCGTACGGCCCCATGCCGGGCCGTACGGACCCGCTGGTCGTGGAGTCCGCGTCCGGGGTGCGCCTCCGGCTCGCCGAACCGGCACACGGGCAGACCGAATTGGTGGACGGCATGTCCTCCTGGTGGTCCGCGGTCCACGGCTACAACCACCCCGTGCTCAACGAGGCCGCGCGGGGCCAGCTGGAGCGGATGAGTCACGTCATGTTCGGCGGGCTCACCCACGAGCCGGCGGTCCGGCTCGCGACCCGGCTCGTCGAGATCACTCCGGACCCCCTGCGGCACGTCTTCCTCTGCGACTCGGGTTCGGTGTCCGTCGAGGTCGCGGTGAAGATGTGCCTCCAGTACTGGCGTTCGACGGGCCGTCCGGCCAAACGCCGGCTGCTGACCTGGCGCGGCGGCTACCACGGCGACACCTGGCAGCCCATGTCGGTGTGCGACCCCGAGGGCGGGATGCACGAGTTGTGGTCCGGGGTCCTGCAGCGGCAGATCTTCGCCGACGCGCCCCCGGCCGGCCACGACCTGCCGTACGACCCCGCCTACGCCAACCATCTGCGCGCACTCGTCGCGCGGCACGCGGACGAACTCGCCGCCGTGATCGTGGAACCTGTGGTGCAGGGCGCGGGCGGGATGCGGTTCCACTCCCCCGCGTATCTGCGGGTCCTGCGGGAGGCGTGCGACGAGCACGACGTGCTGCTGATCCTCGATGAGATCGCCACCGGATTCGGGCGCACGGGACGGCTCTTCGCGGCGGAGCACGCGGGGATCTCACCCGATGTCATGTGTCTGGGCAAGGCGTTGACCGGCGGATATCTGAGCATGGCCGCGACGCTGTGCACGGGGAGGGTGGCCGACGGCATCTCGCGCGGCGAGGTGCCCGTGCTGGCGCACGGGCCGACCTTCATGGGCAATCCGCTCGCGTCGGCGGTCGCGTGCGCGTCGATCGACCTGCTGCTCTCCCACGACTGGGAACAGGAGGTCAAACGCCTGGAGACCGGGCTCCGCGCGGGTCTCGCGGAGGCGACCGGCATCGGCGGCGTCCGGGACGTCCGCGTTCTGGGCGGGATCGGCGTCGTCCAGCTCGACCATCCCGTGGACATGGCGGCGGCGACCGAGGCGGCCGTGCGCGAAGGCGTGTGGCTGCGGCCGTTCCGCGATCTGATCTACACCATGCCGCCGTACGTCACGGGCGACGCGGATCTCGCCCTGATCACGCGGTCCGTCCTTGCCGCCGCGGCGGCGGGCTGAACCGGCGACGGTCCGGGGGCGCTCCCCCGCCCGTCCGTCCCTCACCAGCAAGGAGCACCATGGGCGTCATCGTCGTCAGCGGGACGGGTACCGAGATCGGGAAGACCGTCGTCACCGCGGCCGTCGCCGCGGCGGCCGCCGGGCAGGGGCGGAAGGTGGCGGTACTGAAACCCGCTCAGACCGGCCTCTCGTCGGGCGAGCCGGGTGACGCCCAGGAGGCGGCACGTCTGGCCGGCCCGGGGGTCACCGGGGTCGAACTCGCCCGGTTCCCCGAGCCGCTCGCCCCGGCGACGGCCGCCCGCCGCGCCGGTATGGCGCCCGTCGGGCCGCACGAGGCGGCCGACGCTGCCGCGAAGCTGGCAGAGGAGCACGATCTGGTGCTGGTCGAGGGCGCGGGCGGACTGCTCGTACGGTTCGACGGGCTGGGCGGCACGATGGCGGACGCCGCCCGGCTGCTGGGCGCGCCCGTGCTGGTCGTGGCCCCGGCCGGGCTCGGGACGCTCAACGCGACCGCTCTCACCGCGGAGGCCCTGCGCGCCCGCTCCCTGGAGCCCTTGGGCGTCGTGGTCGGGAGTTGGCCCGCGACGCCGGACCTCGCCGCCCGCTGCAACCTCGCCGATCTGCCGGAGTCGGCCGGGGCGGCGCTGCTCGGCGCGGTACCCGAGGGCGCCGGCTCGCTGGCGCCTGAGGCGTTCCGGGCCGCGGCACCGCGCTGGCTGGCGCCCGCACTCGACGGGTCGTGGGACGCGGGGGCGTTCGCGGCGGACTTCGGGCCGGCCGAACGGTGAGAGCCGTGCGAGCACGGGTTCAGGAGATCGTCTTCGACTGTGCGGAGCCGTCGGCCCTCGCACGGTTCTGGGCCGGACTGCTGGGCGGGGAGGCCGTCGAACGGAGCCCCGACTGGGCGTACGTCGACCCGCCCGGCTTCGTTCGCGTCGCCTTCCAGCGGGTGCCCGAGGGAAAGACCGCCAAGAACCGGCTGCATCTGGATGTGGACGCCGGCGACGTGGACGCGGCAGCCGCCGAGGCGGCCCGACTCGGCGCGACTGCGGTGGGAGCCGTGATCACCGACGACCACGGGCGCTTCCAGGTGATGCTGGACCCGGAGGGCAACGAGTTCTGCTTCGTCGGCGGCTGACGGGGGCGCGCTCACGGCCGGGCGTCGGCGCGGGTGGTCGGGCCGTACGTGTGAGGCACACCGTTGGCCGGCGCGGTCCGGGCGGCTCGGTTGCCCGCTGGACTGCTCCGGGGGCGGACCGGCCGGGACTCCCGGCTCCTCGCGGTGGGCCGGTGCCTCGCCGGAAGTGGCGGCGCGCCGTCGGTGAACGGGGCCGAGTGAGTGAGGGCGCTCGGGGGGAGAATCACCCTGTTCGCCGCCGCTCCGTCGAGAGACGGTTCGCACGGCGGGCGCCCGAGTCGTACTCCGGAGGAGGCCAGCCATGCCGTCGCGCCGCCACAAGGTCCCCCGGGACGCCGTACACCATCCGCTGTTCGCCCGCTTCTACGCACGGTTCAGCGTGGCGGCCGACCTCAAGGGCGGCATCGCCGCGCACCGCGAGGAACTGCTGACCGGCCTCTCGGGCCGTGTGATCGAGATCGGCGCGGGGAACGGGCTCAACTTCGCGCACTACCCGGCGGCGGTTTCCGAGGTCGTCGCCCTGGAACCGGAGCGCACCCTCCGGCAGTTGGCGGTCACGGCCGCGATGCACGCGGAGGTGCCGGTCGACGTGGTGCCGGGCGCGGCGGAAGCGCTGCCCGTGAAGAGCGAGGCCTTCGACGCGGCCGTCGCCTCCCTGGTGCTGTGCAGCGTGCGGGATCTGCCGCGCGCGCTCGCGGAGATCAGGCGCGTCCTGCGCCCCGGCGGTGAACTGCGGTTCTTCGAACACGGGGCCGCTCCGACCCGGCCGATGGCCGCGCTGCAGCGGGGACTGGACCGCACGGTGTGGCCACGGATCTTCGGGGGCTGTCACACGGCCCGGGATCCGCTCGGCGCCATCGAGGCCGCCGGCTTCGAGCTGGGGACCTACCGCAGGCTGCGCGTGCCCGAGAAGGGACCCCGGTTGCCGACGTCCTTCTGCGTACTGGGGGTCGCGCGCCGGCCGCACGAGGACGCTCGCTGACCGCACCGCGCCGCCCGCTTCCGCCGACACGGCGTGAGCTCCGGCGCCGTGAGGGCGTCCGGGCCGTATGCCCATGGGCCAGGTGAGTCCGGCCGTGTGCCACGGAGCCGGAAGAAGGCCACCGGCCGCTTCCTGGGGTCACTCGATCCAGCCGCGCAGCTCACGTGCGATCCCGTGAACGCCGGTCTTGCCCTCCTTCACCAGCCGCGCCAGATCGCGCACCCGCTCCGGGGACGTGGCCACCCGCAGTCCGCTCGCGACGAGGTAGCCGTAGGCGACGGCCGTCGCGAACATCGCGTTGGAGTGCTCCAGGGCAGGGACGTGCAGCAGCACCTGCATCAGGGCAGCCGCACGCGTGTACGGGTCGTCGTACACGGCCATTCCGAAGATCTCGGCCTCGTGGCGGCTGACCGCGGCGATCAGCGCACCCCAGTCGGTGACCTGCGGATCGCCGGGCGTCTTCTGCTCGGCGACCATGAGCAGCCAGGCGAGATCGATCGACAGGCTCAACGCTTGCCTTGCACTGCCGGCTTGGGACGACGGGACCGGCGCCCGGTCCCGTCCGGCCGCACACCCGCACCTGGGGACGCGTCGCCCGACGGGCTGACCGCGGAGGGCGGCGGAGCCGGAGCCCCGAACTCCTCGGCGAACACCGACTCGTACTGCTTCATGAAGTCGGCCGCCGCCTCGACGAAGGCGCGCCCCGCCTCGCCCGCGTCCTGTTTGACGAGCTCCTCGATGTACCGGTTCACGCTGAGCCCGCGCTGGTGCGCCCTGCGGCGGGCAGCTGCGGCGGTGCTCTCGTCCACCCGCACGTTCAACTGTGTCTTGGCCACTCCTCCAAGCTAGCGCCGCCGCGCTAGTACCGACAAGAGGGAGGGAAGCCCGGAGGGAAGGGCGTCCCCCGTCCCGCCGCAAACTCCGATCTCACCTGAACGAACCTTCGGACAACAAGCGTTGACGAGACCGTTCCGGTTCGGGGCGGCACGGCGCGCCACCCGGGGGTGCGGAGCGGCGCAATCGTGAACACGACACCGCAGGGCCGGAGTTCTCACCGCCGGACAGGCGCGCGGGCGCGGCGCGGGCGCTGCCGCTCCCGTTGACGACCGTCCTCGACACGTCGGCGGAGGCGTTCCGCCGGGTGGTCGAGGAGCCCGCTCGCCCCGCCTGAACCACCCGGCTGTGGTGCATGGCCGGGACGGTTGGGGGAAAGCGCGTGTCGGAGCGGGTGCGTGGGAGCGTGCCACCGAAGCAGGTGCGGGGAGGCGCCGACGTGGGCAAGGGCAGGCGCGTGGACGGCGGCACGGTGTGGCCGCGAGTGCACCGGCGCGGCCGGTGGGGTCGGTGGGGCGGGTGGGCACCGCCACCGGCGGAGCGGTGCGCTGTCGGACGGCCCGGCGCACGCGACCGGCGGCGCGGAGGGAGCGCCCGGGAATCGCTTCGACCGCGCCGCCGGGACGATGATGGGATGGCCGCCATGAGCGATCTTCGGACAAGGGCCGCCACCCCGGCCGATCTCGACACCGTACTCGCCTTCTGGAAGGTGGCCGCCGAGGGCACGAGCATCAGCGACGACCGGGACGGGATCGAGCGACTGGTGGCCAGGGACCCCGAGGCACTGATCCTCGCCGAGCGCGGCGGAGCACTGGCCGGAACGGTCATCGCGGGTTTCGACGGCTGGCGCTGTCATCTCTACCGGCTGGCGGTCCATCCCGATCACCGGCGGCAGGGGATCGCCGGCGCGCTGCTCAGGGCCGCGGAGGAGCGCTTCCTGCGGTTGGGCGGGCGGCGCTCGGACGCGATGGTGCTCGACCGGAACCAGTCCGCGCACCCCGCGTGGCGGGCGGCCGGATACGCGCCCGAGCCGCAGTGGAGTCGCTGGGTCAAACCGCTCCGCCAGGAAGCGGCCGGCCACCGGGCGCAGGCACCGCCGGAGCAACCCGCCCCAGGTCCCGGCCTCCCGTCGGACGTCGGAGCAGCCCCCCTCCCCGCGGCAGGCGCATCCGGGCCCCGCCGGTCCCCGAACCGCCGTACCGGCCCATGACCAGGAGAAGCCCGCTCCCTCCCCGTGTGGACGAAAGGTGTGGGCGCGGGCCCCTGCGCGAGCCGGCCGACGGACATCGCGCGGTCCTTCCCGCCCTGGCCGACCATGGGACGGAGGTGAACCGATGACCGAAGTACTCCTGCTTCTCGTGGCGGTGCTGCTCGCGCTCGCCTGCGGGGGATTCGTCGCCGCCGAGTTCTCCCTCACCACCGTCGAGCGGGCCGAGCTCGAGGAGGCGGCCGAACGGGGAGAGCGTGGCGCCGGCGGCGCCCTGAAGGCGGTGCGGGAACTCACCTTCCACCTCTCCGGCGCCCAGCTGGGCATCACGGTCACCAACCTGGTCGTCGGCATGCTCGCCGAGCCGTCCATCGCCAAGCTGATCAGCGGCCCACTCAGGGCCCTGGGCGCCGCACCGTCCGTGGCGTCGTCACTGGCCCTCGTCATCGGCACCGGACTGTCCACCGTGTTCCTGATGGTCGTGGGAGAGCTGGTCCCCAAGAACTGGGCGATCTCGCGGCCGCTGGCGGTCGCCAGGGTGGTCGCCACACCGCAGCGGATCTTCTCCGCGATCTTCCGCCCACTGATCGGCCATCTGAACGACACGGCCAACCGCGTCGTGCGCCGGCTCGGCCTGGAGCCCACCGAGGAGCTGGCGTCCGCGCGCAGCCCGCAGGAGCTCGTCGCCCTGGCCCGCCACTCCGCCAGGGAGGGGGCGTTGGAGGCGGACACCGCGGAGATGTTCGTCCGGACCCTGATGCTCGCCGAACTGACGGCGGAGAACGTCATGACCCCACGCGTCCAGGTCACCGCCCTCGACGCGCAGGCCACCGCAGAGGACGTCGCCAACGCCACGCGGGCCACGGGACTGTCGCGCTTCCCCGTGTACCGGGGCAGTCTGGACACCGTCGTGGGGGTCGTGCCCATCAAGGACGTCCTGTCCGTACCGGCCGAGCGCCGCCCGCGCCATCCGGTCTCCGAGCTGATGCGCGAACCGCTGCTCGTTCCCGCCACCCTGACCGTCGACCGGCTGCTCGACCTGCTGTCCGGCAAGCGGACCATGGCCGTCGTCATCGACGAGTACGGCGGCACGGCCGGTGTGGTGACCCTGGAGGACATCGTCGAGGAGGTCGTCGGGGAGGTCCGGGACGAACACGATCCGCACGAGACACCCGATCTCGCCCGAGCGGGCGAGGACGAGGACGGCCGCGCGCTGTGGTCGGCCGATGGCGCGGCCCGGATGGACCAGCTCGCGGTCATCGGACTGCGGGTGCCCGAAGGGCCGTACGAGACCCTGGCGGGCCTGATCGCAACGCGGCTGGGCCGGATCCCCGCCGTCGGCGACACCATCGAGCCGTCGGGATGGCGTCTTGACGTCGTCGACGCGTCGGGGCGGCGGGCGGCACGGGTACTGCTCCATGAACCGCGGATCGCGGACGAGCCCCCGGGGCAGGGGACCAGGCCTCGCGGACAGCGGCGGAGCCGGGCCGCGGAGCCCACCGGAGCCGGGTCCGAAGCATCCGGCGGGCTCGATGAGCCGGACGGGCCCGAAGCGCTCGACGGCCCCGACGCGCCGGACGGGCCCGACGGCTCTCGGGCGAGGACACCAGGGGGCACGCCGGGCAGGCCACACGAGAGCGCGTCGCACGGGTACGTCGAGTCCCCCGGCACGAGGGCGGGGGCGGAGGCTCCCGACGCCTCCGGAGGGCACCCGGATGCCACCGGCACCGCCGACCGGGCCGGGCCCTCCGACCGGACGGGGCGCTCCGACGGCGCAGGAGGAGGGACGGAAGACGCGGGAGGCACGGGCCGGGCCGGAGGCTCCGGACGTTCAGCGGGCTCAGCGGGCTCCGGACGCTCCGCCGGCTCAGCGGGCTCAGCGAGCTCAGCGAGCTCCGGACGCTCCGGACGCTCCGGACGCTCCGGACGCTCCGGCAAGGGGAGGGATGCACGATGACCGCCGTTCAGCTCTTCATCGGTCTGCTGACCCTTGTGGCCAACGCCTTCTTCGTCGGCGCCGAGTTCGCCATGATCTCCGTGCGCCGCAGCCAGATCGAGCCCGAGGCCGATGCCGGGGACCGGCGCGCCCGGAGCGTCATGTGGGGGCTGGAGCACGTCTCGGCCCTGCTCGCCGCGGCCCAGCTCGGCATCACCCTGTGCACCCTGGTACTGGGGGTGGTCGCTGAGCCG
Source organism: Streptomyces sp. WMMC940 (assembly GCF_027460265.1). Lineage (NCBI taxonomy): Bacteria > Bacillati > Actinomycetota > Actinomycetes > Kitasatosporales > Streptomycetaceae > Streptomyces > Streptomyces sp. WMMC940. The sequence goes on along the minus strand of NZ_JAPZBC010000001.1, from coordinate 6,658,380 downwards.
GCCATCGCCCATCTGCTGGAGCCGGTCTTCGACGCCGCCGGGGTGCCCCACGGACTGATCCATCCGATCTCGTTCGTGATCGCGCTCGGCGTCGCCACCTATCTGCACATGCTGCTCGGCGAGATGGTCCCCAAGAACATCGCCCTCGCGGAGCCCGCACGAGCCGCACTGCTCCTCGGCCCTCCCCTGGTGGCGCTGACCCGGACGCTGCGGCCGGTCATCTTCGCGATCAACGCCTTCGCCAACGCGCTGCTGAAGCTGCTGCGGGTGGAGACCAGGGACGAGGTCGCCGCGACCTTCTCGGACGACGAGCTCGCCCGGATGGTCAGCGACTCCGGGGCCGCCGGGCTGCTCGACGACCGGGCCGCCGAGCGGCTTCAGGACGCCCTGGAGCTGGGACGGCGCCCGGTCGTGGACGTGGTGACGCCCGTCGAGCGCGTGATCTACGCACAGGTCGGCACGACGGCCGAGGAGTTGGAGCGGCTCGCCGCGGAGTCCGGATTCTCGCGCTTCCCCGTCGTCGACAGCACCCGCCGGATCCTCGGCTATCTGCATGTGAAGGACGCCCTGGACCAAGCGCCCCGCAACAGGCCGTTTCCCGTGTCGGCACTGCGGCCCATCGCCCGGGTGCGGGCCGAGACCCCGCTCGACGACGTGTTGACCGCCATGCGACGCAGCCGCACCCACCTCGCAGCGGTCCTGGACGAGAACGGGAGGCTCGCCGGCCTGGTCACGATGGAGGACGTGCTCCGGATCCTTGTCGGGCCTCCGGGGCAGCCCCGCTGACGGACGTCGACCGTGGTGGCTCGGGGCTGCGGCGGGCAAGCGGCATACCGAGCGGTATGATCGCACGGCCATGGAGATGAATGCCTCATACAGCAGTTTTGTCGCGGTCGGTGACTCGTTCACCGAGGGCATGTCCGACCTGCTCCCCGACGGCACGTACCGGGGCTGGGCGGATCTCCTCGCCGCCCGGCTGGCAGCCCGTGCCCCCGGCTTCCGGTACGCGAACCTGGCCGTCCGGGGCAAGCTCATCGGGCAGATCGTCGAGGAGCAGGTGGGCCTCGCCGCCGCCATGCGGGCTGACGTGGTGACCTTGGTCGGCGGCCTCAACGACACGCTGCGCCCCAAGTGCGACCTGGGCCGGGTACGCGACCTGCTGGAAGAGGCCGTGGAACGCCTCGCCCCGAGTTGCCGCCGGCTGGTGCTGATGCGCAGCCCGGGACGGCAGGGGCCGGTCATGGAACGCTTCCGGCCCCGCATGGAGGAACTCTTCGAGCACATCGACGGCCTGGCGGCCCGGCACGGCGCGCTGGTGGTCGACCTGTACGGGGCCGAGGTCCTCGGCGACCAGCGCATGTGGGACGTGGACCGGCTGCATCTGACGGCCGAGGGCCACCGGAGGGTCGCCGAAGCCGTCTGGCAGACGCTGGGCCTGGCCGCCGAGGACGACTGGCGGTCGCCCCTCCCGCCGCGTGTGCCCCTCGGCTGGGCCGTCCGCCGGTCCGCCGATCTCCGGTTCGCCCGGGAACACCTGATTCCGTGGATCGGGCGCCGCATCACCGGACGCTCGTCGGGCGACGGCCTCCCTCCGAAGAGACCCGAGCTGCTGGTGTGGGAGGCGGACGGGAGCCGTCGGGCCGGCCGGCCCGACATCGACCTCTCGTAGCAAGCCACAAAACGGGGCGGGGCGCCGGCCTGCGTGAACCGCCAGTAGAATCCGTACACGTGACTGCAAAGCCTCGTATCCCCAACGTCCTGGCCGGCCGCTACGCCTCTGCGGAGCTCGCCGAGCTGTGGTCCCCCGAGCACAAGGTGAAGCTGGAGCGTCAGCTCTGGCTGGCCGTGCTGCGTGCGCAGAAGGACCTCGGGATCGAGGTGCCGGACACCGCCCTCGCCGACTACGAGCGGGTCCTCGACGACGTCGACCTGGCCTCGATCGCCGAGCGGGAGAAGGTGACCCGGCACGACGTCAAGGCGCGGATCGAGGAGTTCAATGCCCTCGCAGGGCACGAGCACGTGCACAAGGGGATGACCTCCCGCGACCTCACCGAGAACGTCGAGCAGCTGCAGATCCGGCTCTCGCTCGAGCTGATGCGGGACCGGACGGTCGCCGTGCTGGCACGACTCGGCAGGCTCTCCGCCGAGTACGCCGAGCTGGTGATGGCGGGACGCTCCCACAACGTCGCGGCGCAGGCCACGACGCTGGGCAAGCGGTTCGCGACGACGGCCGACGAGCTGCTGGTCGCCCACTCCCGGGTGGAGGAGCTCCTCGCCCGCTACCCGCTGCGGGGCATCAAGGGCCCGGTCGGCACGGCCCAGGACATGCTGGACCTCCTCGGCGGGGACGCCGCGAAGCTCGAGGCGCTGGAGCAGCGCATCGCGGGTCATCTCGGCTTCGCTCACGCCTTCACCTCCGTGGGTCAGGTCTATCCGCGTTCGCTGGACTACGACGTGGTCACGGCGCTGGTGCAACTCGCCGCCGCGCCGTCGTCGTTGGCGAAGACGATCAGGCTGATGGCCGGACACGAGCTCGTCACCGAGGGCTTCAGGCCGGGCCAGGTCGGCTCCTCGGCGATGCCGCACAAGATGAACACCCGCTCCTGCGAGCGCGTCAACGGCCTGATGGTCATCCTGCGCGGCTACGCCTCGATGACCGGCGAACTGGCGGGCGACCAGTGGAACGAGGGCGATGTGTCCTGCTCGGTCGTACGCCGGATCGCCCTGCCGGACGCGTTCTTCGCGTTCGACGGCCTGCTGGAGACCTTCCTGACCGTGCTCGACGAGTTCGGGGCCTTCCCCGCGGTCGTGGCCCGCGAGCTCGACCGGTACCTGCCGTTCCTGGCGACCACCAAGGTGCTGATGGGCGCCGTGCGGGCGGGTGTCGGCCGCGAGGTCGCCCACGAGGCCATCAAGGAGCACGCGGTCGCCTCCGCCCTGGCCATGCGCGAGCAGGGCGCCGAACGGAACGAGCTGCTGGACAGGCTCGCAGCCGACGAACGCATTCCGCTCGACCGCGCCGGGCTGGACGCGCTGATGGCGGACAGGCTGTCCTTCACCGGTGCGGCGAGTGACCAGGTCGCCTCGGTGGTCTCCCGTATCGAGGAGATCGCCAAGCAGCACCCCGAGGCCGCCGCGTACACGCCGGGTTCCATCCTCTGATCCGGTCCCGCACATGCCCCGGATCACCGCCGCAGAGCTGGAGGCCGCCCGCGATCGCCTCGTCCCCGATGTGATCGCGGACGGTCTGTCCGTCCTTTTCTGCGGTATCAACCCCGGACTGATGACGGCAGCGACCGGGCACCACTTCGCCCGGCCCGGAAACCGCTTCTGGCCCGTGCTCCACGCGTCGGGCTTCACCGCGCGCCGGCTGAAGCCGTCCGAGCAGGACGAACTGCTGGCTCACGGCCTCGGCATCACCAACGTCGCGGCCCGGGCCACCGCGCGGGCGGACGAACTCTCCGACGAGGAGTTCCGCGAGGGCGGCCGGATCCTCAGGGAAAAGGTCGAGCGCTGTCGTCCCCGCTGGCTGGCCGTCGCGGGAGTAACGGCCTACCGTACGGCCTTCGGTGACCGTGGGGCACGCATCGGCCCACAGGACCGCATGATCGGCGACACCCGGATCTGGGCCCTGCCGAACCCCAGTGGGCTCAACGCCCACTGGACGCTGCAGACCATGGCGGAGGAGTACGGGCGGCTGCGAACGGCTGCGGCATCGCCCGGGTCCTGAGCCCGGGACACCGCGCTCCCGCAGGCGGGGTCAATTCGGGGATGGGGTGTCTGTTGCCGCGTCGGCAGGGTCTGCCCGTCGAGGAGCGGCATACGGTGCCTGGGGTATCCCCCTGCCCTCTGGGTCGAGGAGAAGGATCGCAAGGCGCCGGATCGACCTCGTGGTGGGCCTGTTCGGTCGATTCGGCAGCGCCGCGATCCCCTTGCCGGGCGTCGCGACGGGTCGAAGGTGGCCCCACTGCGGCCCTAGGGTGGATCGATCTCGGTCACGACCGCCAGCAGCTGGTACGGCAGTTCGGTGTCCCACTTCGAGACTCCCAGCACCACCCACTGTCCGTCGACGTGCCACAGATGCACATCCGGCACCGATGCGCACAGCAGACCCCAGGGTTGCGGTATGTGCTCCTCCTCGACGGCTCTGGTCAGCATCGACCTCAGGCTGAAGACCTGGGGCCGGCCCCACCGTTCGGTGAGCACGGTGGCGAGCGCCTCTCGCTCAGCTTCGTACTGCTCCTCGACGACATCCATGTGCGACCGCTGGTCCCAGAACTCCTCGCTCGTGCTCAGCTCGGCCGTGTGGTACCCCGGGGCACTGGTGCCCACGTCCGACCGGACCGGCTGCGCGGGGAAGGGCCGGGAGCGCAGCAGGTCGATGGTCGCCAGATGCCGTGCGATGGTCATGGATCCAGTAAACCTTTCCCCACTGACATGTGGCGGGCTGTCAGGCGTCCCTGCGGCGGATCGCCCAACATCCGGCAAGCACGGCGGAGGCAGCCCATGCGGCCGTCATGTCAGCGCCGTGCTGGCGAAGTTGGGCGCCGCCCGGGACCGCACCCAGGAGGTGATCGCGGCGTACGAGTCCGGCTTCGCCGCCCCGTCCTGACCCGGATGCCGCACCTCCGGGACCGCTGAGGCATGGCTCGAAGTGCTCGCCGGGCCCCGCCGCCATTGAGTACGATCCGCCAGACACGTGTACGAGCTGGGAGGACACACCGTGGGCCGGCTGACCGGGGGCGACCCGTCGCTGCTGCGGCGGATCAATTCCGCGGTGGTACTCCATGCGCTGCGGGGTTCGGACTCCCCCACTCTCACCGATCTGACCCGGATCACGGGTCTGTCCCGGCCGACCGTCGAGGGCGTCCTGGAAGGGCTCGTCGCCTCCGGACTGGTCGTGGAGACCGGACCCGACGAGGGCGAGGCCCGCAGACAGGGCCGGCCGGCACGCCGGTTCCGGTTCCGTGCCGAGGCCGGACATCTCCTGGGTGTCGAGATCGGTCCCCATCGGGTCGCCGCGCTGCTCTCGGGTCTCGACGGCCGGATCATCGGGGCCGGCTCTCGGGAGGTGGGCGAGACCGCCTGTGCGGACGACCGTCTCGAACGGGTCCGCACCGTCGTCGCCGATGTACTGCGGCGGACCGGGGTCGCCAGAAGCTCGCTGCGCGCGGTGGGGGTGGGCACGCCGGGCATCGTCGAGGCGGACGGCACGGTCCGGTTGGGCACGGCGCTGCCCGGGTGGACGGGGCTGGCCCTGGGCGAGCGGCTGAGGCGGTCGTTCCGGTGCCCGGTTCTGGTGGAGAACGACGCCAACGCGGCTGCCGTGGCCGAGCACTGGAAGGGGGCGGGGACGGAGTCGGACGACATCGTGTTCGTCCTCGCGGGGCTCAGCCCCGGGGCGGGTTCGTTGATCGGGGGGCGGCTGCACCGGGGCTACGGCGGCGCGGCCGGCGAGATCGGCGCTCTGCATCTACTCGGCCGGGACGTCACGCCGGAGACACTCCTGTCGACGACCGGAGAGCCGCTGCATCCCTTGGACGAGCAGGCGGTGGCCAGGGTGTTCGCCGAGGCCCGCGAGGGTGACGAGCGGGCGCTGGCGGCGGTCGACCGGTTCATCCAGCGGCTGGTGCACGATGTGGCGGCGCTGGTGCTGGCGCTCGACCCGGAGCTGGTGGTGGTGGGCGGTTGGGCCGCGGGGCTTGACGGTGTGCTCGCTCCGCTGCGGGACGAACTGTCCCGCTACTGTCTGCGCCCGCCCCGCGTGGCTCTCTCGGTGCTCGGTGAAGCGGCTGTGGCGACGGGAGCGCTCCGGTTGGCGCTGGACCATGTGGAGGAGCAACTGTTCGCCGTCGAGGGCACGGTGACGGCCCGGCGTTGATCGTGTCGGGGAGCCGGGCGGCGTTCAGGAGGCGCGGCGCCGGCCGTCGTGCCGGATCTCCAGGTCTCCCGAGTCGCCGAAGGTCAGCCGGCAGGTGTCGGCACGGTAGGTCGCGACCGACGCGATGGCCGTGCGGCGCTCCGAGAAGTAGCGGGTGGTGACGACGAGCACCGGCGCGCCGGGAAGGCGGTCCAGTTCCCTGGCGTCGTCGGCGCGTGCCGAGCCGAGCTCGACGGCTCGGTCCTGGCCCTCGAGGGTCAGACGGTGCAGCTCACGCAGCACCCCGCGGGCACGGGTCGCACCGGAGGGGGCGTCGATCCCGGAGAGATCGGGCACGGAGGCGCCCGGGACGTAGAGGAGTTCGGCGGCCACCGGCTGACCGTGCGAGACGAGGAGCCTGCGCACGATGTGCACGGATTCGTCGCTCTCCGTGTCGAGTACCCGCGCGACGGCGGCGGGCGGCACGGCCAGGGTGCAGTCGACGGCCTGCCAGGCATCTCCGGCGGCACCGGGCCAGTCGTTCGGTGAGGTGGAGACGTCCACCCCCACGCGGGGCGGGGCGACGGTGGTACCGACACCGCGGCGGCGCTGCAGCCTGCCTTCCAGCTCCAACTGCTCGAGAGCCTGACGGAGGGTGGCCCGCGCGACGCCGAACCGGGCGGCGAGTTCACGTTCGTTGGGCAGGATCTCCCCGACCGCGAAGTCGGAGTCGAGTGCCTCGCCGATCACGGTCTTCAGGTGCCAGTACTTCGGTTCCGGCACCGATTCCAGCTGCGTGGTCCCCACCCTGTCCTCCGCAATCGCCGTGACCCCGGCGGCTTTCCGCGCCCTTGTTTATTAAAGGTTCCTGCACTATCTCTGCGACCATAGGGCGGCCCACCCCCTTGGTCAAGACCAATCCTGGGCCGGTTACACAGGGGAATCGACACTTGCCGCAGAGCGTTCACGCGACGTTTCTCGCCCTGGGAGGACGCACACGGCATCGCCCCGGCCGCACGGCCGAGGTGACGGCACGGGAGGCCACCGCCGTCACCCACCGCGGCGGGCACCGCGCGTCGAGTGCCGCGGGGCTACGCGGTGAGCGCGGTGAGCTTGTCGGGGTTGCGGACGATGTAGACGCACTGGATGCGTCCGTCCCTGACCTCGATCTGGACGACGGTCTGCGGCTTCCCCTCGGCCAGCACCAGCAGGCCCGGGGCGCCGTTGAGTTCGAGGATGCGGAACTCTGCGCCGGGGACGGACCGCTGGGCCACGGCGAACAGGAAGCGCCCCACCTTGTCGGCGGACTCCAGGACGCGCAGCGGGGCCTTCGCCTTCCCGCCGCTGTCGCCGACGAGCCGGACGTCGGGGGCGAGCAGGCCGAGCAGCGCCCCGGGGTCGCCGCCGGACGCCGCGGCGAGGAACCGTTCGGTCAGATCGCGGCGCTCGGCCGGGTCCACGTCGTACCGCGGCTTGCGCTCGTCGACATGGCGACGGGCGCGCCCCGCGAGCTGCCGTACGGCCGCCTCGCTGCGGTCGAGGGTCGTGGCGATCTCGCGGTAGGGGAAGCCGAAGGCCTCCCTCAGCACGAAGACCGCGCGCTCCAGGGGCGACAGCGACTCCAGCACCACGAGCACGGCGAGCGAGACGGATTCCGTCAGCTCGGCTCGCTCGGCGGAATCGGGGACGATGGCCCCGGAACGGGTGGCGATGGGCTCGGGCAGCCATGGCCCCACATAGGCCTCACGGCGCGACTGGGCCTGCCGCAGCCGGTCGATGGCGAGCCGGGTGGTGACGCGCACGAGGTACCCGCGGGGCTCGCGGACGTCGGAGCGGTCCGCCGCGGACCACCGCAGCCATGCCTCCTGGACGACGTCCTCGGCGTCGGTGAAGCGGCCGAGCATGCGGTAGGCCACTCCCGTCAGCACGGAGCGGTGGGTCTCGAAGACGTCGGTCGCCGTATCGCCTGCCACATGCTCATCCCAGCCCACGGCACCGGTGTTGTCCAGGCGATTCCCGTGCGTCGCCGGCCACATCCGCGGCCGCCGCGAGCGATCGCGGGCGGCGGTCCGGCGCCGGACGACGGAGCGGAGAGGCACCGCCTCGGCACCAACGCCTCTGTCCCGGCCTCACGTTGAGACGCATCCCTGCGCCCTACCCTCTTGCCCCGGGTCCTACTGGGCGGTAATTGTTGCTGACAACGCGTATATGAAGTCACCGTCAGGAGCGGCAGCATGGTCTCGAAGGTCTCTTTCACGGTCGACGCCCCCGGCGGACCCCACACGCTGTCGGTGTCGTACGAGCGTCTCGGCACAGGTGAACCGCTCCTGCTCCTGCACGGCATCGGTCACCACTGGCAGGCGTGGGAGCCGGTCCTGCCGCTGCTCGCACCGGAACGCGACGTGATCGCGGTCGACCTCCCCGGCTTCGGCACGTCCCCGGCCCTGCCGCACGGCATGTCGTACCACCTCTCCACGGTCGTCCCCGTGCTCGGCGCCCTCTGCGAGTCGCTCGGCGTCGAGCGGCCCCATGTCGCCGGCAACTCGCTCGGCGGGCTGCTCGCGCTGGAACTCGGCCGGGAGAAGCTCGTACGGTCGGTCACCGCCCTCTCGCCCGCCGGGTTCTGGACGGAGGGCGAGCGCCGCTACGCCTTCGGCACGCTGCTCGCCATGCGCCGCGGTGCCCGGCTGGTGCCCGAGCCCATGCTGGACCGGCTGTCCCGCACCGCCGCCGGACGGGCGGCGCTGACCAGCACCATCTACGCCCGCCCCGGGCGCCGTTCACCGCAGGCGGTCGTGGCCGAGACCCTGGCCCTGCGCGGCGCCGCCGGTTTCCGTGAGACGCTCGATGCCGGCCGCCGGGTACGTTTCACCTCCGACGTGCCCGATGTCCCCGTCACGGTCGCCTGGGGCGCCCGGGACCGGCTGCTGCTGCGCCGCCAGGGCATCAGGGCCAAGCAGGCCATCCCCGGTGCACGGCTCGTCCGCCTGCCCGGCTGCGGACATGTGCCGATGAACGACGATCCCGCCCTCGTCGCACGCGTCATCCTCGACGGGAGCCGCTGACCTGCCGGGGGCAGGCGAGGCCCGCCGCCCCGCGGACATGCCCGCGCCGAGGTCCACCCCGCCGCGGACCAGGGCACTGCCCACGGGCCTCTCCCGTACCGCATGTTCCGGGCCGACGAGGGGGCGGTGAGCGAGGCGGGACCGGGACGCGGCCGGAGAACAAGGTGACCCGCTCGGCGCCGACCGCCGCACGGCCTCGCACCGGCAGACGAAGCCGATCACCGTGAGGGCGGCGGCCGGCCCCGGCGGGGCCGCGAACTCGGCGGCCGAAGGTGCGGGGCGGCGGCATCGCACCGCAGTGTGAACCGCCCCGGGGTCGACGGAGAGACCGAAGACCCGGAAGGATGCCGATCATCTCTCCTCCCCCCGCGAGTACCCCGACGAACCGCACGAGCGTGCGACGCGGCCTGCGATCGGGGCCCGCGAGGACCCCGTCGGCAGGGCCGGTGCGATCGAGCGCGATACCGAACGTCTCGAACACGAGGCCATCCACTACCTCACGACCGAACCCCCTGCGTCACTCCAGTGGACCGGCCGACCCGGTCTCCCCCCGGACCCAGGGCTTGACGGAGTGGGATCCGCACGACTGTCAGGACCCGCGCTCAGGAGCGAGTGCGCCGCATCGTCACGACGGGACGGCCCGGCACGCGTGCGAGGCGCGGCTGCTCAGCCCATCCCGTTCAGCGCCGCGTATCCGAGTTGTTCAAGGAGCAGTGCGCTCTCACGGGGCGCGTCGGTGGCCGCTGTGATCACCTGCTTGGCCACCCAAGCCGCCGTCGGCGGGTGCGCGGCCATCTCCGCGGCGATCTCCAGCGCCCGATCCAGGCACGCTGCGCCCGGCTGGGTGACCTCGCTCAGCAGACCCCAGGCGTGTGCCTCAGCGGCGTCCATCCGTCGGCACCGCAGCACCAGATCGCGTGTCCGCGCCGGTCCCACGGCCCGGACCAGCCGTGTCACGCCGCCTGAACTGGGCAGGATGCCGATCCCCACTTCCGGCAGCCCGAACGCGGCTGTCGAGTCAGCGACCCGGATGTCGGCGGCCAGGGCGAGTTCCAGGCCCCCTCCGAGGCAGTAGCCGGAGATCGCGGCGACCGTCGGCTGGCGAAGGGCGGCGAACTTCTCGTACACGGTGCCGGTCGAGCGGTAATACGCGGCGATGCTCTCCGGGGTCATCGCCTGGAGTTCGGTGGTGTCGGCGCCACTGGAGAAGACGCTTGGCCCTCCGGTCACCACCACGGCGCGGCTGTTGGCCACCTGCTCCCCGCCCAAGACATTCAGCAGGGCCGCTTCCATGTGCGTGGAGAGGGCGTTCAGCTTGGCCTCGCGGCGAAGCGTCAGCACGGCGATCTCACCGTGCAGCAGGGCTTCGACGGTGCCCTGACGGGACGCCTCGCGGGTTTCGCCCCGGTCCGGTTCGGCCTCGGGGCGGGCGTCGGGATTCATCGTTACTCCCCGGTTCGTGGTCGAGAGCGAGCGGATCGGCGTTCGTGGATGAGCGTGCGTTCGGGCATGTCGGAACAGTCAGGGCACCTCGTTCGCGTCCTCGCACGAGCGGGGAGGCGCCACGCGCCGGGGGGCCGGGTGCCCGGCGCCCCAGGCGTCTGCACCGCCGTCGACGACGACGGTGGTACCCGTGACGTACGACGCCGCGGGAGAGGCGAGGAAGGCGATGACGCCGGAGATGTCCTCCGGGCGGCCGAACCGCCCCAGCGGCACCGATCGTTCCCAGCTCCGCAGGTCGGCCTCGGGGTAGTTCTCGGCGAGACCTTCGGTGGCGATGGTGCCGGGCGCAACGCACACGGAGCGGATCCCGTAGCGACTCCACTCCTGACTGAGGCCGGCGGCGAGATTCTCCACCGCCGCCCGCGCCGCCGCCGCGTGGGCGAAGCCGGGGATGCCCCGACGCGGTGAGAAGGCGATGAAGAAGACCACACCGGAACGCTGGGGGATCATCGCCCGTCGGGCCACTTCTCGGGTCACCGCCCAGGCGGCGTCCACGGAGAGCCGGTGCACGGCCCGCCAGCCCTTGGGGCTGATCTCCTCCGCGGGGGCGGAGAACTGTCCCCCCGCGTTGTTGACGAGGACGTCGATGCGCCCGTACGTCTCCAGGGCCCGGCTGACCACTTCGGTGACCTGCTCTTCCTGCCGGATGTCCGCAGGTACCGCCAAGCAGGAACCGCCGAGGTCGGCCACGGCCTGCCGGGTCTCCTCCAGAGGACCGGCGCGGCGGCCGCAGATGACGACACCCGCTCCGGCAGCCGCAAGGTCCAGCGCGGTGGCCCGGCCGATACCGGTGCCGCCACCGGTCACCAGAGCCACTGTGCCGGTGTGGACGCCTGGGCGGAGTACACGCCCGGGCGCAGGTTCCGGACAGGGAGATGCCGGATGTGAGGTGCTCCGCACGGACCCTCCTGTTCGAGCCCCACGATGCTGATTGATTAATCAGTTAGTCGGACTCGGCGGGTCGGTGTCAAGTGCTCCATCCCGTCGCGAACTCGCCGCCCCGGGTCCGGGGTGGCGAGTTCGCGAAGCCGGCAGAAGACGCCGCGAGTCTTGACAAGCGGCGACGCGAACCGGTTTCCTGACTGATCAGTTAGTCAATCCTCGAAGGTGTGGCCCAAGGTCGGCGCGGCAGGCTCCGGAGGGCCGAGAGTAGGGGTGAACACGGTGCGAACGACCCTGCCCGGGACCGACTACCATGACCCGGCGATATTCGAACTCGACCGAGAGACCGTATTCTTCAGGTCCTGGATCTGCGTGGGCCGCACCGAGGATCTCCTCGAGGTGGGGCAGTGGATCACGGCCGACGTCGTAGGCGAGAGCGTCCTCATAGCGCGCGGCCGAGACGACGCGCTCCGGGCCTTCTACAACGTGTGCCGCCACAGGGGATCCCAGCTGTGCGACGGAGCCTCCGGCCGTGTGAGGTCTGCCTTCAGTTGTCCCTACCATGCTTGGAGCTACACGCTCGACGGAAAACTGCGGGGCACCCCGAACGTTGACCGCACCGAAGTCGTACGCGAGGACTACGGCCTCTTGCCGGTCCACATCGACACCTGGAACGGGTTCGTCTTCGTCAATCTCGACAGAGGCTCACCAGCGCCCCTCCGCTCGGAACTGGCCAAGAGCAATGGAGTCCTCGATCTCGAGCGGTTCGACATGGCCGCCCTCCGGAGAGGATTCCGTACGACGCATGAAGTCCAGGCCAACTGGAAGATCCTGATTTCCAATTACAACGAGTGCCTCCACTGCCCCACCGTGCACCCGGAACTGGTGGACCTGGTGCCGGCCTTTCGTTCGGGGTCCGTCTTCGAAGAAGGAAGAGGCGATGGAGGCGTTTCCCTGGCCGCCGGGAGGAACAGTGTTGCTGATGAGCCGGACTCGAAGCTCCTTTTGATCCCGGGCATGACCGAAGAAACGGCTACTTCGTACTACGGCGCCCTCGTGTTCCCGGCGATGTTTCTGGACGTCAGTGGATGCGAAGCCATCGCCAGCATGATCCAGCCAACCGGCCCCACGAGCAGCAGAATCGTGACGGACTATCTGTTCCATCCCGACAGTGTGAGCAGCGAGGACTTTGACCCCGGCCCCGTGGTCAGGTTCAACGAGTTGGTGGCGCAGCAGGACAACGCGGTGTGTGAGCGTGCCCAGAAAGGCGTCATGTCGAGGGCTTTTACACACGGCATCTACCCTGAGAAGGATGCGGAGGTATATGAGTTCGACCTTCGCTACAGGCAACTTCGCGACGACATCGACGTTGCGCCGCGTTGAAATTCCGACCGGTGCCGCACGGCACCGGACTCGCCCCGGGAAGAATCGCGACCGATCTGGCAATCGTGCTCGCCGACGGCGGCGAGGCCATCACGACCTGGCCGTACTGCGCCATCAGCACGGGGTGTTCGACCCGATGGCCTCCACTGCGACCGCCTGGCGGCTGCCGGCCGACGTCCTGCAACCGCCGCACCCTGCTGCGTGGTTCGCTTGCCGCCTCGACTGCGCTCGCCATGGGTGGCGCGCCCTCTCCCGCCCAGGCCCTGCGGGGCGGGCCGGGCGCCGCGTGGGCGTGGAGACCGGCGATGGGACGGCATCGTCCGGACCCGCGCGGGTCCGGTCGGACCGACCGGCGCGGATGATCGTGGAGACGTCGGCGACCGAGTCGTTCCGCCGTGCGCGCAGACGGCACGGCCCGCTGCTCGGGCAGGGGACCGATGTCACCGCGACGACCGCGCCGCGCCGGCTGCCGGCGGGTGAGCAGATCCACGGCCGGGTGACGCCGGCCGATCCCGATGACCCGCGGCGCCCCGGTGAGCCCGTGCACGCCACGTTCCGCACCGCCCCCGCGGGGCGCCGGGCGGGGTGCGCTTCCTCCGGTCAGGGAACGTCGCCGAGCAGGGCCGGGGCATCGACCCGGACGTCGGCGGGTTCCGCACCTCCGAGGAGATGCGGCGCCTCGACCCCGGCTTCTTCCTGTGCGGCGGTGACACGGTGCACCCGGGCCGCTCGTGCCGAGCGCGAGTTCGGGTGAGAGAGGCCGCGCACACCGTGCCGACCCGGCCGCCGCCTTCCTGCCCGGTCCTCCATCTGGCGCCCGCCCACCGGTCTCGGTGCCGGTGATGCCGCGGACCGGATCGCGGCCGTCGACGCCCTTCTCGTCCTCGCGGCCCGTGTCAACTCGACGCAGGTCGGCTGGGACACGACGTTGCGGAGCTCGTCGCCCTTGGTACGGTCGAGCCGAACCGGCCGCCGGACTCGGCCCGATCGGCCTCCGCGACCGGTGCGTACGCGACGACGTGGTCGGTGCCGGGGCGGCCTTGCCCGGCGTGCCGGACGGCGGCGGTCCACCGCGGGGCACGGGGGAGATGCCCTCCGTGGCAGCCGACCGCGTGGAGCGGCGGGGCCGCCGTGGCGGCGGCCCGTTCCGAGGAGCCCGCCGGCCACCACGAGCCGGCCGCGCGGGGTGGCTCCTCCACGCCGGTCCGCCCGGGCGGGCCCGCCGTTGACCGCCTTGCGTCATCGCCGTGATCCTTCAACGACAGATTCGGGAGAAAGCAGGCCATAACATGCAAGAACCGGCCTTAACCCATCAGTCACAAAGCGTTCGTGATCAGGCAACACCACTCGGTCACAGTGATGGCATGACTGACGTGAACTCCGCGAAGCGCACTCGCCGCCACCACTGGCGGCGGGATCTGGTCGAACTGGCCGCCCTGTTCACCGCCGTCGCCGTGGCGGACGCCATTGCGAACATGATCGCTCACGGCCCCGACGGGCCGTACCTGCTCGTCTTCTCGGCCGTCGCGCTCATCGCCACGGCGGCGTTCCACACCTGGTGGGCACGCCGCCACAGCCATGCGCCTCCGACCGGCGATACCGGCGGTCCCGGAGCCGCCGGCTCCGGGACCGCCGGCACGTTCGGCGCAACCGGCCCGGCCGGCGCCCGAGAACCGGCTCCCCGCGAGACCGCGCTGTGGCGGATGCGGACGACCGTCCGGGACGAGCCGGGCAGTCTCGCCGCCCTGTGCACGGCCCTGGCACGCCACGGGGTGGACATCCTGACGCTGCAGACGCACCCCTTGGCGGAGGGCACGGTCGACGAGTTCCTCCTGCGGGCGCCCGCCGCTCTCCAGACCCAGGAAATCACCCAGGCGGTATCGGCCGCGGGCGGCAGCAGGACCTGGATCGAGCGCGCCGACGCCCACGACCTGGTCGACACCCCCACCCGGCTGCTGGGGCTGGCCACCCGGACCGCCCTGGACGCGGCCGAGCTTCCGCTCGCGCTCCGGCAGTTGCTCGGCCGGTGCACCATCCACTCGCTGCCCGCCGAATCCCTCGGGGGCCGGCCGAACGGTGAACCGGTGCCCGAGGAGGGCGTCCTGGACGAGACGGTGATACGGCTGCGAGACCCGCACGGCGGCACGATCACGGTCGAGCGTGCCTATCTGCCGTTCACCCCGACCGAGTTCGCCCGCGCCCGCGCCCTCGTCGAGCTCGACGCCCGCCTCGGCCCTCGCATCCCGCGCAGTCAGGACGTGCTGACGCTCCCCGAGGGCAACGAGATCACCGTCCGCCGCGCGGACCAGGGCGACGTCGCCGCCGCCCGCGCGATGCACGACCGCTGCTCCGCACGGACGCTGGGGCTGCGCTATCACGGGCCGGTCGGCGACGCGGACCGCTATCTGAACCATCTCCTCAGCCCGAGGTTCGGACGCACCCTCGCAGTGGGGACGGCGTCCGGCGGCATCGTCGCCCTCGGCCATCTGCTCTGGGACGGCGACGAGACGGAGGTCGCGCTGCTCGTCGAGGACGACTGGCAGCGCCGCGGCATCGGCGCCGAGCTGCTGCGCCGGCTGGTGGCGATGGCCGTCGAGGCGGGGTGCGAGAGCGTGTACGCCGTGACGCAGTCGTCCAACACCGGCATGGTCGCGGCCATGCGCGGGCTCGGCCTCCCGCTCGACTACCAGATAGAGGAGGGCACCCTCGTGATCACCGCACGGCTGGGTGCGACTCCGGTGCGCCCGGGACCTCCGCTCGATGCGCCGTGTGCGCTGCCCCAGGAGCGGGAGCGTGCCCCCCAGCGGTCCGAGCGGGGCCGCGCCGAGCGCTGAGCGCCCGGCACAGGTCGGCCCAGAGGTCCTCGACGTCCTCGAGCCCGACCGACATCCGCAGCAGCCGGTCGCTGACGCCCGCGGCACGCCGGTCTCCCTCGGCCACGATCCGGTGGCTGATGGAGGCCGGGTGCTGGATCAGCGTGTCCACGCTGCCGAGGCTGACGGCCGGCGTGATCAACCGGACACCGGCGATCACGTCGCGGGGGTCCCCGTACACCTCGAAGGAGACCATGGCGCCGCCGACCGAGGGGTAGTGGACGCGGGCGACGCGAGGGTCCGCGGCGAGCCGCCGGGCGAGGTCGGCGGCGGTGACCGACGCGGCCCCGGACCCGCACCGGCAGCGTGGACAGCCCCCGGAGCAGCAGATAGCCGGCCATCGGGTGCAGCACCCCGCCGGTCGCGAAGCGCACCTGACGCAGTGCGGCGGCGAACTCCTCGTCGCAGGCGACGACGCCTCCCATCACGTCGCCGTGGCCGCCGAGGTACTTGGTCGCGCTGTGCAGCACGATCCTGGCGCCCTGCTCCGCGGGCCGCTGGAGCACGGGCGTGGCGAAGGTGTTGTCGACGAGCAGCGGGACCGAGCCGCAGGAGTGCGCGAGCGCCGCGATGTCGGCCTCGGCCAGCGTCGGATTGGCGGGGCTCTCGACCATCACGAGTCCCGTGTCGGGACGGATCGCGGCTGCGAGGCCCGCCGGGTCGGTCCAGGTCACCTCGGTACCGAGCAGTCCGCTCTCCAGCAGATGGTCGCTGCAGCCGTACAGCGGCCGGACCGCCACCACATGGCGCAGCCCCGTGGAAGCCCTGACCAGCAGCACCGCGGTGAGGGCGGCCATACCGCTGGCGAAGGCCACCGCGCTGTCCGTGCCCTCGAGACGGGCCAGCGCGGTCTCGAAGCGGGCAGTCGTCGGGTTGTCGAGCCGGGCGTACACGGGCGGACCGTCCAGCCGCCCGCCGGTGGCGGCGAAGGTGTCGATGCGAGCCGCCTCCGCCTCGATGTCGTGCGAGGGGTAGGTGGTGGACAGGTCGATCGGTGCGGCGTGCAGGCCGAGCTCCACGAGATCCTCGCGTCCGGCGTGCACGGCTTCGGTGGCGAGCGCCCGGGTGGGTACGGGGGCGTTCGAGGCGGCGATTCCCATGGCGCGCACTGTGAACAATTACCGGGCGGTAGGGCGATCGCTCCGTGTTACGTTCGGGCCATGGCCGATTCTGTCGCTCTGGACCCGGTCGACCTGCACATACTGCGCATCCTGCAGAACGACGCCCGGACCACCTACCGGGAGGTGGCCGCCGAGGTGGGGGTCGCTCCCTCGACGTGCCTGGACCGGGTGGGCCGGTTGCGCCGCAGCGGGATCATCCTCGGGCACCAGCTACGGCTCGATCCAGCCAAACTCGGCAGGGGGCTCGAGGCACTCCTCATGGTCCAGGTGCGCCCGCACCGCCGGGAACTGATCGGTCCGTTCGTCGAGCGGATCCGGGCCCTGCCGGAGTCACGTGCGCTCTTCCATCTGACCGGGCCCGACGACTATCTGGTGCATGTCGCCGTGACCGACACGGCGGACCTGCAGCGGCTGGTGCTCGACGAGTTCACGTCGCGGCGTGAAGTCGCCCGTGTGGAAACCCGTCTGATCTTCCAGCAGTGGGAGTGCGGCCCCCTCCTCCCACCCGCCCAAGAGCCCCCCGGGCATGCTCATTTGTCAGCCGACTGAGCTGCCGTGAGATCGATCGGTGATGACGCCGGGCCCTGGCCCGTACCAGGATGAGCGCATGCCAGAGACACCGAGCAGCGCGCTGCCCCGCCAGGTCGCCGACGCCTACGTCGACGCACTCATCACCCTCGACCCGATCACCGGTACCTACCTGGGAGTTCCGGAGAGCGCCGGCCGCCTCCCCGACTTCTCCCCGGCCGGCCAGGAGGCCGTGGCCGAACTCGCCCGCGCGACGCTCGTCCGGCTCGACGAGGCGGAGAAGCTTCCCGGCGCCGGCTCGGACGCGGAGCGGCGCTGCGGCCGTCTGCTGCGGGAACGGCTCACCGCCGAACTCGCCGTGCACGACGCCGAGGAGGGCCTGCGCACCGTCAGCAACCTGCGCTCCCCCGCGCACAGCGTGCGCAATGTCTTCACCGTGATGCCGACGGCGTCGAAGGAGGACTGGACGGCGGTCGCGGAGCGTCTGCGGGCCGTCCCGGACGCCCTCGAGGGCTATCGCGCCTCGCTGGCCCTCGGACTGGAGCGCAAGCTCCCCGCCGGTCCGCGCCCCACGGCCGCCTTCATCACACAGCTCGACGAGTGGACGGGCGGGTCGGAAGGGCGCGGCTGGTTCGAGGACTTCGTCGCGGCCGGCCCGGACGAACTGCGGGCCGAGCTCGACAGCGCCGCGGTACTCGCCACCTCGGCCTTCCGTTCGCTCCGCGACTGGATGCACGAGGTGTACGCCCCCGCTGTCGAGGGTTCACCCGACACGGTGGGCCGGGAGCGCTACGCCCGCTGGGTCCGATTCTTCAACGGCACGGAACTCGACCTCGACGAGGCGTACGCGTACGGCTGGGCCGAGTACCACCGGCTGCTCGACGAGATGAGGACCGAGGCGGACAGGATCCTTCCGGGCGCGGGCCCCTGGGAGGCGCTGGCCCACCTCGACGTGCACGGCACCCACATCGAGGGCGTCGAGGAAGTCCGCGAGTGGCTTCAGAAGCTCATGGACGAGGCGATCGACGCGCTGGACGGCACGCACTTCGAACTCGCCGACCGAGTACGGGTGGTGGAGTCCCGGATCGCGCCTCCCGGCAGCGCGGCCGCTCCCTACTACACGGGCCCGTCCGAGGACTTCTCGCGCCCCGGCCGGACCTGGCTGCCGACCATGGGCGAGACCCGCTTCCCGGTGTACGACCTGGTCTCGACCTGGTACCACGAGGGCGTTCCGGGTCATCACCTGCAGATCGCGCAGTGGGTCCACGTCGCCGACCGGCTGTCGCGCTACCAGGCGACCGTCGGCGGGGTGAGCGCCAACGCGGAGGGCTGGGCGCTGTACGCCGAGCGTCTGATGGACGAACTCGGCTTCCTGCCGGACCCCGAGCGCAGGCTCGGCTACCTCGACGCCCAGATGATGCGGGCCTGCCGGGTCATCGTCGACATCGGCATGCACCTGGAACTGGAGATCCCCGGGGAATCGCCGTTCCACCCCGGCGAGCGCTGGACGCCGGAGCTGGCCGAGGAGTTCTTCGGCCGGCACAGCGGGCGGCCCGCCGACTTCGTCGAGAGCGAGCTCACGCGCTATCTCTCCATGCCCGCACAGGCCATCGGATACAAGCTGGGCGAGCGGGCCTGGCTGCTGGGCAGGGAGCGGGCTCGGGCCGCTCACGGGGACGCCTTCGACGCGAAGGCGTGGCACATGGCGGCGCTGTCGCAGGGCCCGCTGGGGCTGGACGACCTGGTGGACGAACTGTCGAAGCTCTGAGGCAGGAGTCCTGTCGCTCTCCCGTGTACGGGCCGCCGGGCGGTCCGCCCGTACGGCGGGGTGCGGACTCGGTGGTGCGGCGGTGTCCGGGGCCGCCGCACCTGTCATGACCGCCGTATGCCGCCTTCCGCGTCGATGTCCTGCCCCGTGACCCGTCTCCGGCCGCGCGGCCGCCGAGGGGCGAGGGGGCCGTCGACCGCGCGTCGGCCGGGCGCGGCGGGACCGCCGTGCCTCGGCACCGCGGTCCTCCCCGCCCATGCGTACCGTCTCCGCGGCGGACCGCCGCGCCTCGGCCACCGCGGTCCGCCGCCCGTTCCACAAGCCGTTTCGAGGAGGTACCGGGCCGGATCGGCGCACTCGGCTCGGTGACGACGAGCGTCGTGCGCTCCTCGCCCCTCCCCCGGCGGCCGCTCAGCCGCCGACCGGGGCCGGGCGCAGCCGCACGGCCGACCCGTCGCGCTCCTTGACGACCTCCAGCTGGGCCGGGATCCGCCGGCGCAGATCGCCGACGTGGCTGACGATGCCCACGCTGCGGTCGCGTTCGCGCAGCGAGTCGAGGACGTCGAGCACTTCGTCGAGGGTCTGGTCGTCGAGGCTGCCGAAGCCCTCGTCGATGAACAGGGTGTCCAGGCGCACACCGCCGGCCTCCTCGGTGACGACGTCCGCGAGACCGAGGGCGAGGGCGAGGGAGGCGAAGAACGTCTCGCCGCCGGACAGCGTCGCCGTGTCCCGCTCCTTCCCGGTCCACGCGTCGACGACGTGCAGACCGAGCCCGGAGCGCTTGCCTCCGGCCCGGGCGTCCGAGTGCACCAGCGTGTAGCGGCCCGCGGACATGCGTTGCAGCCGTACGGTGGCCGCCGCCGCGACCTGCTCCAACCGGGCCGCCAGGACGTACGACTCCAGTCGCATCCTGCGTTCGTTGTCGGCGGAGGTGCCCGCGGTGAGGCCCGCGAGCCGGGCGACGCGCTCGTACTCGTCGCGCGTTGGACCGAGCCCGCGGGCCTCGGCCGTGGCGCGGCGGGAGAGCCGGTCGAGTTCCTCGCAGCGCTCGCGGGCGGAGTCGACGGCCGAGACCGCGTCGCGCAGCGCGGTCTCGGCGGCGTCGGACGTGTGGAGCGCCGCCTCGGGAGCGGCGGGCGGCAGCGCCGCGGCGGAGAGGGGCTCCGGTTCGGCGAGGCGGTCGGCCACCGCGGCCTCCTCGGCCTGCCGGGCGTCGAGCCTCCGCTGGAGGTCGCGCCGTTCCGCGTCGTCGAGGAGCGCGGCGGCGGCGTCCGCGGGGGTGGCGTAGCCGGCCCGGAACGCCGCGTCGGAGAGCCGGTCGTCGGCCTCCTTGAGCCGGCGGGCCGCGGTGTCAGCCGCGCGAACGGCCTCGGCCGCCCCGGACAGCACCGCGATGCGGCGCTCCAGCTGCGCGGTGCGCTCGGCGACGGTCCCGGAGCCGCCGACGGTCCGGGCCACCTCGGCGTCCAGCGCGGCCTGCTCGCTCAGGAGCGCTTCCCGCCGCGACGTCCGCGCGACGGCGCGTCGCTCCGCCTCCTGCCGTGCCGCCAGCCGCTCGTCGTACTCCCGCTCGGCGCGGTCCAGTTCCTCGCGGACGGCGTGCGTACCGGCCGCCAGCGCGTGGGCGTCCCGGTGCTCGCGCTCCAGCCGGGTGACGACCGCTTCCAGGGCCGCGACCGACGGGTCGGCGACGGCCACGGGGTGGGGCCGCAGCCCCTCCGCCGCGGCCCGGCCCGGGGCGGACGCGGTGTCCCGCCGGGCGTCCGCGACGCGGCAGCCGTCCGGTGCCGGGGCGGCCTCGCCGGCCGCTGCGGTCATGTCGCCGGAACCGTTCCGCCGACTGCCGTGGCGCAGGTCGTCGGGTGCCGCGGACGGTGACGGAATGCCCGCTTCCGGCGCGGACGGCACCGTGCGGTGCCCGCCACCCTCACACGCGTCCGCCGGACCGGTCCCGCGCGCCGCGTCCCTCGCAGCAGTGAAGGACCCCCGCAGCACGGCCAGTTGCCGCTCCGCCTCGGCACGGTCCCCGTCGGCGGCGGTGTACGCCCCGTACGCCGTGTCCTCGGCCGCGCGGTCGACGTGCTCCGCACCGGCCTCGGCCGGTGCGGGGTGCTCGGCGGAACCGCAGACGGCACAGGGTTGCCCGGGCTCCAGCCCCGCGGCGAGTTCGGCGGCGATGCCGCGCAGGCGGCGCTCCTTGAGGTCGAGCCAGGTCTCGCGAGCCGAGTCGGCCCGCTCGCGAGCGGTACGGAGGTCCTCCTCGGCGGCCTCGGCCAAGGCGGCGAGGCGGTCGCGTTCACGGGCGGCGGACACCCGGCGGCGGGCGGGCTCCAGCCGTCCTGCGAGGTGTTCGGCCCGGGTGGCGGCGTCCTGTGCGGTCTCGATCCGGTCCTGGAGCGCACGGCGCAGAGAGTCCCAGTCGGCGAGCCAGCCCTCGGCCTCCTGGAGGAGTCCGTCGTCGTGCCGGGCCTGGCGGTCGAGTTCCTCGCGTTCACGGGTGATGTCGGCACTGCGCCGCTCCGCGCGCCGCGCGGCGTCCAGGCCGCCCAGTTCCTGGCGCAGTTCGCGCTCCGTCCCGGAGAGCTGTTC
Organism: Streptomyces sp. WMMC940; assembly: GCF_027460265.1. Taxonomy (NCBI): domain Bacteria; kingdom Bacillati; phylum Actinomycetota; class Actinomycetes; order Kitasatosporales; family Streptomycetaceae; genus Streptomyces; species Streptomyces sp. WMMC940. Next base: position 6,636,808 of record NZ_JAPZBC010000001.1, on the reverse strand, counting down.
CGCCCCCGCGTCCGCCAGCTCCGCCGGAAGGCCGGCTCTCAGCCGCTGCCAGGCGGTGTCGGCGGCCCGGTGCTCCCGTTCCGCCTCCTCGCGCAACCGGAGCGCGGGTCCGACCAGTTCGGCCTTTCGGGCCTGCTCCAGACGCAACCGCAGGCGCTCCAGCGCGGGACGCCGGGCCTCCAGCTCCCCGGCCCGCCGTACGGCGTCGGCGTGGCGCTGCTGAAGTGCGGCCAGCTCCCGTTCCGCGTCCAGCGCGCGCCGCGCGGCGGACTGGCGGGCCTCGGCCGCGGACAGGGCCGAGGCCGCGACGGCGAGGGATTCCCGGGCGCCCGAGCGGGCCACGGCGGCCCACTGCAGCACGGCGCCGGCCAGGCCGGGTTCCCCCGGCCGGTGCGCGGGGGCGGGCCAGTCTCCGGCCGTGCTCCCGGCCGCCTGCCCCATCCGGTGGGCCAGGGCCAGCAGTCGCTCGTCCCCGTCGCGCACCTGCTGCTCGGCGGCGCGGCGCAGTTCGGCGAGGCGTTCCTCGACCAGGGCGAAGCGGCGGGTGTCGAACAGCCGGCCGAGCAGTTTTCCGCGCGCTTCGGCGTCCGCCCTCAGAAAGCGCGCGAAATCGCCCTGCGGCAGCAGGACGACCTGGCAGAACTGGTCCCGGTTCATGCCGACGAGCTGGGCGATCTCCTCACCAATCTCCTGGTGGGAGCGGCTGAGCGCCTTCCATTCGCCGCGCCCCGCGTCGTACTCGCGCAGCCGGCTCTGGGCCTTCTCGGTGGTGAAACCGCTGCCCTTCTTCTTGGGGCGGGGCTGCGCGGGCTGCCGGGTGATCTCCAGCCGACGGCCGCCCACGGTCAGGTCCAGGCACACCTCGGTGTACGTGCCGACGGGAGCGTGATCGCTGCGCAGCGAGGTGCCGGGGCTCTGCCGGGCGCCTGGCACCGCGCCGTAGAGGGCGTAGCAGACCGCGTCCAGGACGGAGGTCTTCCCCGCCCCGGTCGGTCCGTGCAGCAGAAAGAGACCGGCGGAGGACAGTGCGTCGAAGTCGACCCGCTGCCGTGCGCCGAAGGGCCCGAAGGCGGTGATCTCCAGCCGGTGCAGCCTCACCCGGCCACCTCGCGGACGGCCGTGTCCACCCGTACGTCGTCGAAGGCGCCGCGGAGCACGGCCCGTTCGCGCTCGTCGGGGCCGCTGCCCCCGCGGACATGGGTCACGAAGTCCTCCGCGATCTGGTGGTCGTCACGGTCGCGCAGCCGCTCGGCGTAGGAGGCGACCGTGTCCTCGCCGCTGCGCTCGGGAGCGAGGACGAGGCTCAGGGTGTGGGGGAAGCGTTCGGCGAGCCGCGCCATGGGCTCGGCGGGCCGCACCGGGTCGGTGACGGTGGCCTCGACCCAGGACTCCTCGTGGCGTGCCAGCGCCGGATCCGCCAGGAGCTCCTCGAGCCGCCCCTCGATGCGGGCGAGCGGCCGGGGCACCGGGCAGTCCAGCCGTTCCGCCGCGACCTCGCCGGCCGGGCCCAGCTCGACGAGCCACATGGTCTTGCGGTGGTGGGTCTCGGAGAACGAGTACGCGAGCGGGGAACCGGAGTACCGCACCCGCTCGTTGAGGGTCTGGCAGCCGTGCAGATGGCCCAGGGCCGTGTAGTCGACGCCGTCGAAGAGTCCGGAGGGAACGGCCGCTACGCCGCCGACGGTGATGTCCCGCTCGCTGTCGCTCGGTTCGCCGCCCGCGACGAAGGCGTGCGCGAGGACGACGGAGCGGGTGCCCGGAGCCCGCTCCGCGAGGTCCGCCCTCACCCGGCCCATGGCCGACCCGAGGACGGCCTCGTGGCCCGCCGTCGCCGTGCGGAACTCGTCCCGCACGAGGGCCGGTTCCAGATACGGCAGTCCGTAGAACGCGACGTCGCCGTGCCCGTCCCGCAGCACCACGGGGGTGGCGCAGCCCGCCGGGTCGGTGCGCAGATGGATCCCCGCGCGCTCGATCAGCCCGGAGGCGACTCCGAGCCGGCGGGCCGAGTCGTGGTTGCCGGAGATCATCACGGTGGGCACGCCCGCGTCGGCGAGCCGGTGCAGTACGCCGTCGAACAGCTCCACGGCGGCCAGGGGCGGTACGGCCCTGTCGTAGACGTCCCCCGCCACGAGCACGGCGTCCACGTCGTGTTCGCGCGCCGTCGCGACGAGGTGGTCGAGGAACGCCCCCTGTGCGCCGAGCAGGCTCACCCCGTGGAAGGAGCGCCCGAGGTGCCAGTCCGACGTGTGCAGAAATCTCAAGAAACGGCTCCGACCCGATCGTGTCCCCTCCCCGGCCCGAAAGCCGGCACCCGGCGGGCGCGAGGTCCGCCGGAAGCACCGACCACGGTAGCGGCGGCGGCCGACCGCTTTCCCGGAGGGCTCGGTTTTCCCCCGTTTCCGGGAGCGATCCCCGCGATCCGGGCTATGCTGCTCGGCTTCAGACCTCGCCGTACGCCTCCCCGCCGAGCTCCAGCCCCGCCGTCCCCGCGGTGGTGTCCGCGAGCCAGGCGCGGAAGGCGGCCACGTCCGAGTCCGGCAGGCCGATCTCGATCGTCACGGCCTCCCCGTAGCGCACGTCCCGGACCTCGCGGCCGGTCGCGCGCAGATCGTTCTCGACCTTGCCGGCGCGCTGGTGGTCGACGGTGACGGTGGCGAGCCGGAAACGCTGCCGGGTCACGGTGCCGAGCGCGTCCAACGCCTCGCCGACCGCACCGCCGTAGGCACGGATGAGCCCTCCGGCACCGAGCTTGACGCCGCCGTAGTAGCGCGTCACGACGGCCACGGCGTAGCGGACGTCACGACGGAGCAGCATCTGCAGCATCGGAACGCCGGCCGTCCCCCCGGGCTCGCCGTCGTCGCTCGCCTTCTGGACGGCGGCGTCCGCGCCGATGACGTACGCGAAGCAATTGTGGGTGGCGGTCGGGTGCTCCCGGCGGATGCGCGCGACGAAGTCCTGCGCCTCCCGCTCGCTCGCGGCCGGGGCGAGCGCGCAGATGAAGCGGGATCGGTTGATCTCGGTCTCGTGCCTGCCCTCACCGGCGACCGTCCGGTACTGCTCCTGCATCCCGCCACCCTATGCCGCTCCCCGGCCCACCCGGTCGGCGGGCGGGAATGGCGGGCTCCGGGGGCCGGTTGTCCCGGGCATGTACGCAGACGCAGAGACGATCCGGAAGATCCTCACGCGGACGGGTGACACCTGGGCCGTGGTGGGGCTGTCGAGCAACACGTCCCGTGCCGCCCACGGGGTGGCCGCGGTGCTCCGGCGCCACGGCAAGCGCGTCGTGCCCGTGCACCCGAAGGCCGAGACGGTGCACGGAGAGCGGGGGTACGCGTCCCTGGCCGATGTTCCGTTCGACGTCGACGTCGTGGACGTCTTCGTGAACAGCGGCCTCGCGGGCCACGTTGCCGACGAGGCGGTGGCCAAGGGCGCGAGGGCCGTGTGGTTCCAGCTGGGCGTCATCGACGAGGCGGCGTACGAGCGGACCCGTGCCGCGGGCCTGGAGATGGTCATGGACCGCTGCCCGGCGATCGAGATCCCGCTGCTGGACCGACGGTGAGGATGTGCGGTGGCCTCTCCTCCGGGCCGACTCACGACTGACCGACGCCGACGCTTTCGGTCGGGGTGCCGAGGAGGTCGGCGCCGTGGTGCCGGCCGGACACGGCCGTGCCGTCGACGGCCGGGGCGGAACCGTCGACGGCCGGGGTGGTGTCCGCGTACAGCGAACGATCGGCCGGGACGTCGCCGCGCCGGCCCGGTACGGCGTCGGCGAGCGGGGCGGTCGGGCCCGGGCCGGGCGTCGTCGAGGTGTCCGACGGGTGCACGCGGACGGGCCCGCCGACAGCGGACGGTGCTCCCGTCGCCGGACGTCTCAGCGCACGGGCGGGATGGAGACCGCCATGGTCATCTCCACCGTCCCGGTGCCCGCGTTGCGGTAGACGTGCGGCACGTTCGCCTCGTAGGTCGCCGAGGTTCCGGCCGGCACGGCGTACGGCTCTCCGTCGACCACGAGGGTGAGCTCCCCCGAGGTGACGTGCAGGAGTTCCACCGTGCCGTCGGGGTGGGGGTCGGAGGCGCTCTCCTCGCCCGGCATCAGCGTCCAGGCCCACAGCTCCAGCGGGCCCCGCGCCTCGGTGCCGACGAGCAGCGTGGTCGAGCTGCCTCCGGGGCTCGACCACATCCGGACTGCCTGCTCGCGCGGCACGAGCTGGACCTGCGGGCCCCTCTCGTAGTCGAGGAGCGTGGTGATGCTGACCCCGAGGGCGTCGGCGAGCTTGACCGTCGTGCCCACGCTCGGATTGGTGCGCGCCTGCTCGATCTGGATGATCATGCCGCGACTGACCCCCGAGCGGGCGGCGAGGGCGTCGAGCGTGAAACCCCGCTCGCCGCGCCAGCGCTTGAGGTTGCGGGCGAGCGACTGCGTGAGCTGGTCGAGGTCCGACACATTCCGTCCAATATATTCAATGGATAAGTTCAATGTGTTGCACTACGGTGTGGTGCACCCGATCGTTCACCGAACTGTACTGCGAGGCACCGATGACAGCACTGTTCGCCCTGGCCACCAGCCTCCTGTGGGGGCTGGCCGACTTCGGCGGCGGACTGCTGACGCGGCGCACGCCCGCACTGACCGTCGTGGTCGTCTCGCAGACGATCGCCGTGGCCGTTCTCGGCGCGATCGTCGCGGCGACCGGCGGCTGGAGCGAGGCCGGACCCCAGCTCTGGTACGCGGTGGCGGCCGGCGTCGTCGGGCCGGTCGCGATGCTGAGCTTCTACAAGGCGCTGGCGCTCGGCCCCATGGGCGTGGTCTCCCCACTGGGGTCGCTCGGGGTCGTCGTGCCCGTCTCGGTGGGGCTGCTCCTCGGCGAGCGGCCCGGGCTGCTGCAGTTCGCCGGAATCGGCGTGGCCGTCGTGGGCGTCCTGCTCGCGGGCGGCCCGGAGCTGCGGGGCGCGCCCGTACAGCGCCAGGCGGTCCTGCTGACCCTGCTCGCCGCGTTCGGCTTCGGCTCCGTCATGGCGCTCATCGCCGAGGCGTCGGCCACGCTCACCGGCCTCTTCCTGGCGCTCTTCGTCCAGCGCGTCACGAACGTCCTGGTGGGTGGCGCGGCGCTGTACGCGTCGGTGAAGCGTGGCGGCCGCGCACCGCCGGAGGACGGCGGGCGGGATCTGATCGTCCGCTCGCTGCCGGCCCTCGCCTTCGTCGGCCTGGCGGACGTCGCAGCGAACGGTACCTACTCCATCGCCGCGCAGCAGGGCCCGGTCGCGGTCGCGGCGGTGCTCGCCTCGCTGTACCCCGTGGTCACGGCCCTGGCGGCGCGCGGCGTGCTCAAGGAGCGGCTGCGCGCGGTGCAGGCCGCCGGCGCCGGGCTCGCGCTCGTCGGCACGGTCCTCCTGGCGACGGGCTGAGCGGCGTCCGCCGGCCCGGTCCCGCCGGACGGCGGATCGGGTCAGCGCTCCTCGAGCTCGGCGAGGGCGACCAGCTGCTCCGGAGTGACCCCCTCCGGGATCGGCAGCGGCGCGGGGGTCCTCAGCGGCGGCTGCCAGCCCTGGACCGGGTCCCAGCTCCGGACCACCTTGGCAGGCGCCCCCGCGACGACCGCGTGGTCGGGGACTTCGCCGCGGACGACGGCCCCGGCCGCGACCACTACGTTGCGGCCGAGCCGGGCCCCCGGAAGGATCACCGCGCCCGTGCCGAGCCAGCAGCCGGGTCCGATCTCCACGCGCTCGGCACGCGGCCACTGCTTGCCGACGGGTGTGTGCGGGTCGTCGTAGCTGTGATTGGTCGAGGTGATGTAGACGTACGGGCCGCAGTACGTGTCCGAGCCGATGGTCACCGTCGTGTCGGCGATGACGTGACTGCCTCGGCCGAGCACCACGCCGTTGCCGAGGGTGAGGATCGGATCGGGTCCGAGATCGAGGCCCGGCATCATGCCCGCGGTCAGCGTCACCTGCTCCGCGATGATGCAGTGCTCGCCGAGCTCGATCCACGCCTCACCGAACACCGTTCCCTGCGGGAACGCCAGCCGGGTGCCGGTGCCGATCCTGCGGAAACGCAGTGGCCCGGGCCGCTCCGCGGTCACCGCGCCCGCTTCCCGCGCCCAGGCCCAGCCGCCGTGCACGGCCCGCGACAGCAGCCGTCGCCACCAGGCCGTCGGCGGGGAGAACGTGTTTCGGTTTTTCGGCACCAGGACACGTTAGTGGGCCTGGGCGCGGGCGACCCGGGGCGCGCGCTGTGATCTTTGCCCCACGCCGCACCGCGCGCGGAATTGCGAGGGGCGGCCCAGACGGCAGTCTGGGGTGGGGGACCTGCGTATCCGTGACGAGGGGACGAGGGGAAAGGAACAGGGTGGCAGCAACCAGCGAACCGCTCCGCGATCTGGTGAGGCGTCATCGGGAGCCGGCGGTCGTCCAGACGGTGCGGTCCACCGCCGCCGCGGTCGTCTCCTACGTCATCGCCCTTCGGCTGAGCGGCGAGGCACTGCCCCTGACCGCGCCCCTCACAGCGCTCCTCGTCGTCCAGGTCACCCTCTACTCGACGCTCACCACCGGCATCCGGAGGGTGAACTCGGTCGTGGCGGGCGTGCTGATCGCGATCGGCTTCAGCGCTCTGGTGGGGCTGAGCTGGTGGAGTCTGGGGCTGGTGATCCTCGCTTCGCTGGTGATCGGGCGCTTCGTGAAGGTCGGCGAGTTCGTGCCCGAAGTGGCGATCAGCGCCATGCTCGTCCTCGGCGTGACGCAGGTGACCGAGACGGGCTGGGACCGGGTGCTGGAGACCTTGATCGGCGCCGTCGTGGGGCTGCTCTTCAACGTCCTCTTCGTGCCGCCCGTCTGGGTGAGCGACGCCAGCGCCGCGATCGGCGACCTGTCGGGACGGATGCGGGGGCTGCTGGCGCACATCGCCGAGGAACTCGGCGAGCACACGCCGGTGGCGCAGGCGGCGGCCAGGCTGCACGAGGCACGCCGGCTGGACCACGACATCGTGGAGGTCGACGCCGCGCTGCGGCAGGCGGAGGACAGCCTGCGGTTCAACCCGCGGGTGAAGGAGCCGGTGCTCTCCCGCGTCGTCCTCAGGACCGGGTTGGACGCGCTGGAGATCTGCGCCGTGATCCTGCGGGTCTCCTGCCGGACGCTCACCGACCTGGCGAAGACCCAGCCCCAGGGGACGATCTTCCCGCCGGCCGCGACCAAGGGGTTGCAGGATCTGTTCGGTCATCTGTCCGACGCGATCGCGGCCTTCACGGCACTGATCACCACCCAGACGTCGGTCACCGGGGCGGACGCCGAGGCCCGGCTGTCGGAGGAGCTCGCCGAGGGGCGCGCCTGCCGGGACCGCGTCGCCGCGATGCTGCTCGACGACCTCCGCGAGGACCACACGAACTGGCAGCTGCACGGGGCCCTGCTCGCGGAGGCGGACCGCATCCTCGACGAACTGGACGTGGAGAAGCGCTCCGAACGCCTCATCGAGGAACTGGACCGGCACGCCCGCGAGCGCCTGTCGAGCCGCAGGTGGCTGGACGACGCGAAGGTCCGGATCCGCCGAAGCCTGGGGCGGAACGGCGACTGAGGACGGTGTCCGGTGCGTCCCCGGCACATCGGCGGAACCGCTGACGCGCCGGGGCGGCCGCACCGGCACGGCGTGCGGTGCGGCCGCCCCGGGCATGAGCGGCGTGGGCCCGACTCAGCGACCGGACTTCTTGATCCGCTCGCCGGCGTCGTGCGCGGCCTCATGGGCCTTGCCCGCCATCTGCTCGCCACGGCCCTCGACCTGCATCTGGCGGTCGCCCATGGCCTTGCCGGCGGTTTCCTTCATCTTGCCCTTGGCCTGCTTCGCCTTGGCCTTTGCCTTGCCCATGTCGGTTGTCCCTTCAGCGTGGGGGGTGGACTGGCACGTCCACAGTGCGCCCCTCACCCAGGGTTCGCAATCGGTGACGACGAGCACACGGGCGGTCGAGGGGCGGGCGTCAGTCCGGCGGCTCCGGGGTCGGACGGGTGCCCGGTTCGGGGTCGGCCGGCGGGGCCGGGTCCGGCGAGGGCTCGGGCGGCTGGGGATCACGCGGTACGGGACGGGGACCGCTCGGAACCGGTTCGGGCCCGTCCGGGGGCGGTTCCTTCGGGGTGGTCATGATTGCGCCTTCCGGGTGTCTCGAAGGTCGTTCGGGCCTTGCGCGCATGCGGGTACCCGCGTGACGGCGGGGAATGCCCGCGCCGGAGTCCCGAGGTGCGCGACTCCGGTGCGGGCCCGGCCGACCGGCTCGCCGGCCGAGCGGTTGCCCGTAGCGCTCCTCGCCCGGTTCCTTCGCCCGTTCCCGATTGCGTCGGCCCGGGGTTTCCCGCCCTCGGGCAGGACGAGCGCGACGGACGGCTGGGGACCGAGGCTCCGGCCGCCCTCGGCGTCAGCCGTCGACCGCCGCCCGGTGGCCCTCGGCCAACTCCAGGTACATCGCCGCGTTGAGCTTGATGCCCTCGCGCTCCTCGTCCGTGAGCTCGCGCCTGACCTTGGCGGGGACGCCGGCGACGAGGGAGCCCGGCGGCACGCGCATGCCCTGGGGCACCAGCGCCTGCGCCGCGACGAGGGACCCGGCGCCGATGTGGGCGCCGTTGAGGACGGTCGCGCCCATGCCCACGAGGACGTCGTCCTCGACGGTGCAGCCGTGGAGCACGGCGTTGTGGCCGACGGAGACGCGTGCGCCGACGGTCACCGGGAATCCGGGGTCGACGTGGACGGTGCAGTTGTCCTGGATGTTGCTGTCGGCCCCGAGGACGATCGGCCCGCAGTCCGCGCGCAGCACGGTGTGGTACCAGACGCTCGCCCCCGCGGCCATCGTGACGTCCCCGATCACCACCGACGTCGGCGCGGTGAACGCCTCCGGGGAGATCACCGGTTCCTTGCCGCCGACCGCCGAGATCAGTGCCCGCTCGCGCTCAGACATCGTCTTCTCCTCACCCCTGCTACTTCCGTGCCGCGCCCACGTGCACCGTAGGCGACGGCGCGGCCGCGCCCTCCGCCGGGGCGGCCGCCGCGGCGTCGTCGGCCCGGGCCGCCCCGCCGCGCGCGGCCGCCTTCTTCGCGCGGCTCCTCAGCACGAGCATCGAGGTCAGGCCGAAGGCCACGGCCAGGACGAGACCCAGCCAGGAGAAGCGCTTCAGCCACGCCTCGGCGACGATGCCGACGGAGTACACGACGGCGGTCGTACCGCCTGCCCAGAGGATGCCGCCGAAGACGTTGGCGATCAGGAACTTCCAGTACGGCATGCGCAGCACGCCCGCGAGGGGGCCGGCGAAGATCCGCAGCAGGGCGACGAAACGGCCGAAGAAGACGGCCCACATGCCCCACTTCTGGAAGGACCGCTCGGCCAGCGCGATGTTGGCCTCGCTGAAGTGTTTGGGGAACTTGCCGCCGCACCAGGTCAGCAAGGGCCGTCCGCCTCTGCGTCCGATGGCGTAGCCGATCGAGTCGCCGATGATCGCGCCTGCGGTGGCGCAGGTGCCGAGGACCCAGGGGTCGATGTCGCCGTGCTGGGAGGCGAGGAGGGCCGAGCTGACGAGGACGATCTCGCCCGGCAGCGGGATCCCGAGGCTCTCGAGTCCGATGACCCCGCCCACCAGGACGTAGACGGCCACGGCCGGCACGGTCTCGAGCCACTCCTGGACGTGCAACGCAGGATCCTCCCGTCGTCCCGGGCGCCGGCCCGTCGTCGAGGAGCGGATGCCCGTGCCCGTGTGCGATCGGGCTCGGGCTGCCCGGCGTGCGCCCCTGCGGCGCACGCCGGGCAGCCTACCTGGAGCGGAGGGCGTCGCCGCATCCGGCCACGGCCGCGGGGACGCTCCGGGATCCGGCGTCCGAGGAGGGCGCGACGGCACGCCGCCCTCGCTGCGGGCGGTCGCGGACGACCGCGCCCCGGGGCGTCTCAGCCGTTCGGGCGCAGCGTCCAGACGACCGTCATCTCACCGGTCACCGCGTCGTCCGAGTCACGGGTGATCGCGACGGTCACCGGGAACTCGGGGCGCCCCCCGGCGTCCAGTTCCGCGACGACCTCGGCCGCGGGGCGCCCGAGGGTCGCGGTGGCGGTGACGACGCCCTTGGCGAGCTTCCGGTAGGCGATCTCGGCCTTCACCGCGAGCGGCACGGCCCGGGTCAGCTGCTCGCCGAAGGCGGCGAGCACGATCGCACCGCTGGCGGACTCGGCGAGCGTGAACATCGCTCCGGCGTGCGGCCCGCCGACGTGGTTGTGGTAGTCGGCCTGGTCCGGCAACCGGACGACGGCACGTTCTGCGGAGGTCTCCAGGAACTCCAGGTTCAGGGTCCTGGCCATGGGGACCGTGGCGGCAAGCAGCTCACCGACGGACATCTGGTCTGCACTCATACACCGGATGTTACCCACGAGTAGCAGAACTTCGCCATCCCCTCACGGGGGCGGACGTGCCACCGAACACGCCGCACCTCTATGGTTACTCGCCATGTGGCCAGGACAGCAGCCGCCCGGGGGCGAGCAGAACCCGCAGGACCAGAACCCTTACACGCAGCCGGGGTACCAGCAGCCGAACCCGTATCAGCAACCGGGCCACCCGCAGCAGCCCGGGTACCCGCAGCAGGGTTACCAGCAGCCCGGTCCGTACCAGCAGCCGACCGCGCCGCAGTACACCGTCCCCGGACCGCCGCAGTCCGGAGGCCCCTCCCCGGACCGGAAGAAGACGGCCGTCGTCGCGATCGTCGCCGCCACGGCCGTGGTCGCCGCGGCAGTGATCACCGGCGCCCTGGTGCTGCGGGACGACGACGAGGGTCCCGAGGCCGCGGGCGGCGACAAGCCCGCCGCATCGTCGTCAGGGCCCGCCGAGGCGCCCTCTCCCACCGACAACCCCCGCGACGGCTCGGGCGGTGCCGAGCCGACGATCCCGGGCTGGAAGGTCGTCACCAACCCCAAGCACGGCACGCAGTTCGACGTGCCCGAGGGCTGGGAGGTCGCCGGCACGGGCGTGGCCACCGGCTTCGAGGACGAGAAGAAGGGCGACGGTTCACCCGTCGTCGTGATGACCGCGCCGGCCTACTTCAAGAGCAAGTGGTGCTCGGTCGACTCGGACCTCGACGGCAAGGCCGAGGACACCGGACTGGGCGCGACCGGCACCAAGGGCGGCCAGGGTGCGAAGGACACCGCCGAGGCCGCGTACAACGAGGCCGGCAACTGGGTCTGGGCCGCCTACGCCCAGACCGAGCCCAAGGGCACGGTGAAGGTCACCAAGGCGCAGCCGTACACGACCGAGTCGGGGCTCAGCGGCCATGTCGCGACGGCGACCGCGATCGGGGTGAAGAAGGAGAGCAAGTGCGACAGCGACGGCAAGGCGATCGCCTTCTCCTTCAAGAACGCCAAGGGTGACTTCGCCTCCTGGGTCCTGTACGCCAACAAGGGCGTGACGGGCGAGATCCCGGACGCGACGATCCAGCGGATCCTTGGCACCGTGCGGCTCGCGGAGATCCCGTCGTCCTGAAACCCGTTTGGCAAGCGGAGGCGGCGGCGGCGATAGTCCCCGGGTGACTTCTCGTACGCCGCTCCTCCGCCGCCGTCCCGAATGGGCCGGCCGCAACTACTCACTGCTGACAGCCGCCGCGATCGTCACCAACCTGGGTACCCACGGCGCGCTGATCGCGGCGGCGTTCGCGGTGCTGGAGTCCGGCGGCGACGGCGGCGACGTGGGCCTGGTCGCCGCGGCCCGCACCCTCCCGCTCGTGCTGTTCCTGCTCATCGGCGGGGCGATCGCGGACCGGCTGCCGCGGCACCGGGTGATGGTGGCCGCCAACGCCCTCAACTGCGTGTCGCAGGCGGCGTTCGCCGCGCTGGTGCTGGCCGGTGATCCGCAACTGTGGCAGATGATGCTGCTCACCGCGCTCTGCGGCACGGGGCAGGCGTTCTTCAACCCCGCCGCCGAGGGCATGCTGATGTCCACCGTCGACGGCGAGCACGCCGGCCGGGCGTTCGCGCTCTTCCGGATGGCGATGCACGGGGCCGGCATCGGCGGCGCGGCGCTCGGCGGGGCCATGATCGCCGCCGTCGGTCCGGGCTGGGTACTCGCGGTCGACGCGGCCGCCTTCGCGGTCGCCGGTGCGCTTCGCGCGTTCCTCGACGTCGGTCACACCCCGGAGCGGGCGCCCGGCGACGGACTGCTCGCCGACCTGCGGGAGGGCTGGCGCGAGGTCACCGGCCGCCCCTGGCTGTGGTCGATCGTGGCGCAGTTCTCGGTCGTGGTCGCGGTCGTGGGTGCCGCCGACGCCGTGTACGGGCCGCTGGTCGCCGAGGAGTCGCTGGGCGGAGCTCGCCCGTGGGGCCTGGCACTGGCGGCGTTCGGGGCGGGCACGCTGGGCGGGGCGCTGCTGATGATGCGCTGGAAGCCCCGGCGGATGCTGCTCGTCGGCACGCTGTGCGTGTTCCCGCTGGCGCTCCCCTCGGCGGCGCTCGCCGTGCCGGTGCCGATCGGTGCTCTGATCGTGGTCATGTTCGTCAGCGGTGTCGCGATCGAGGTTTTCGGCGTCGCGTGGATGACCGCACTGCACCAGGAGATCCCGGAGGAGAAGCTGTCCCGGGTCTCCGCGTACGACTGGTTCGGCTCGACCGCGATGCTGCCGCTGTCGACGGCACTGGCAGGTCCGGCGGAGGGTTTCTTCGGCCGGGAGACCGCCCTGTGGGGCTGCGCGGCGCTGATCGTCCTCGTGACGGCGCTGGTGCTGCTGGTCCCGGACGTACGGAATCTGACGCGTCGTACGAAGCACGTGGCCGGTCACGACTCCGCCCCGGCGCCGGCCGCCGGCACGGCCACCGAACTCCACACGCGGGAAACCATCTGACCCGCCCCGCCCACGCCGGGGGGAGGGTGCCGTGAGCCGCACCGCCGCTCCCACGGGCAGCGGCCCGGCGCCCGGCCCCGCGCTCGGAACTCGCCGGTCAGCCGATGCCGAACGACCCCGCCGGCGGCTCGGGCGATCCCGTCGCGTCCTCGTCGTCCACGGGCCGGGCGGCTCCGATGAAGCGCCGCAGACCGTCGCCGTACTCCACGCGGGCGGGAAAGACGTCCGACGCCGTGCGGCGCGCCAGGGCGGCGACGTCGATCGGCGTGTGCGAGGCCAGCAGGACCGCGTTGCCGAAGCGGCGTCCGCGCAGCACTCCCGGCTCGGCGACCAGGGCGAGTTCCGGGAACACGTCCGCGAAGGTGGCCAGTTGGGAGCGGAGGAATCCGAACGGGGCACTGTCGGCGAGGTTCGCCGCGTAGACGCCGCCGGGCCGGAGGGCACGGCAGGCGGCCCCGGCGTACTCCCGGGAGGTGAGGTGCGCCGGTACGCGCGAGCCGCCGAACACGTCGGCGATCAGGACGTCCGCCGAGTTCTCGGGCGCCCGCTCCAGCCACGCGCGTGCGTCCGCCGCGTGCACGGATATCCCGGAGCCGGGCGGCAACGGCAGTCGTTCGGCGACCAGTGCCAGCAGCCCGCGGTCCGCCTCCACCACGTCCTGCCGTGAGCCGGGGCGGGTGGCCGTGACGTACCGGGGCAGGGTGAGGGCACCGCCGCCGAGGTGCAGGACGTCGAGCGGTGCGCCCTCGTCCCCCGTTCCGTCGAGGACGTGAGCGAGCCGCCGTGCGTACTCGAACTCCAGATGCGTCGGATCGTCCAGGTCCACGTAGGACTGCGGCGCTCCCTCCACGGTGAGCAGCCAGGCGCGGGGCCGGTCGATGTCGGGAAGGAGCTTGGCGGTGCCGTTGTCCACGGCGCGCTCGACGGGAATGGGGTCGTCCACCCTTCCCATTGTCCGCCCATGGGCGTCCCCGCGAACGCCGGAGGGGTCCCGGGGCAGGAAGCGCCCGGTACTCGGCGCCGGCCGGGGATCAGACCGGCAGGACCGCCCGTACGGCATCCGCGTGCGCGACCGCCTGGGCGTGGCCGGCGCGGGCGGAGGGCGCCCGGCGCGCGGGGTCGAGGACGTTGCGCCCGAACGCCCTCCGGGCCGCGCGGTCCGGGGTGATCAGCACGACGCGCGCCCCGGCCGCGGCGAGCCGGGCCGCCTGGGCGCGTGCGGACGCCACGGGGCCGCCGCCGACCGAGATGGGCGCGACGATGACGACGGTGCCGTATCCAGCGGCGAGATCCGCGTTCGTGGACGAGCGCACCCCGCCGTCGATGAAGCGCCGCCCGTCGATGGTGACGGGCGGCCAGACTCCCGGCACGGCGCAACTCGCGCCGACGGCGTCGAGCAGTCCCACCCCGCTCTCCCGGTCGAACGCGCGGAACTCCCCGGTGACGGCGTCCACCGCCGTGACGACGAGCCGAGGCGCCGAGGGCCATTCGTGGGTGAGGAGCCGTGCGGCGAAGACGGCGCGGCGGGCCTCCTCCGGCTCGGTGCGGGCGGACAGCGCGAGCCGTCCCATGCGCGCACCGTACGCCTCGGCGTCGCGCGAGCGCAGCACCCCCCAGAGGTAGCGGGCGAGCACGCTGGGCCCCATGCCGGCGGGGACCTCCCCCTCCGGGTCGGCGAGCTGACGCTCATACAGCTCCGGAAGGGTGAGCAGTCCGGAGGAGAGCTGGACGCCGACCACGGATCCCGCCGACGTACCGACGACCAGATCGGCCGCTGAGACGTCCGCACCGGCCTCGGCGAGCCCGTGCAGCACGCCGATCTCCCAGCCGATGCCGGCGAGCCCGCCCCCGCCGAGCACGAGCGCGGTTCCCCGTCGTCCCGACGGTGCTCCCCCGTCGGTGTCCGGCTCCGCATCCCTGTGGTCCATGTCCGCCATGGATGCAGTGTGACGTGTACGGGGCGGATCCGCCGCCCGTCGTGGCGGGCGGCGGACCCCGTGCTCAGCCCAGACCGGTGACGGTGCCCGCGCCCACGGTCCGGCCGCCCTCCCGGATCGCGAACCCCAGACCCGGCTCCAACGGCACGTCACGGCCCAGCTCGACGGTCATGTCGACCGTGTCGCCCGGCCGGGCGACCGCCACCACGCCCAGGTCCACGTCGCCGACGACGTCCGCCGTCCGGATGTAGAACTGCGGCCGGTAGCCGGTGGTGATCGGTGTCGTCCGGCCTCCCTCTCGGCCGGACAGCACATACACCTGTGCGGTGAACCGACGGCTGGGCGTCACACTGCCGGGGGCGGCCACCACATGGCCGCGACGGACCGCGTCGCGCGGAACGCCCCGCAGCAGCAGGGCCACGTTGTCCCCGGCCTCCGCGGAGTCCATGGGCTTGCCGAAGGTCTCCAGTCCGGTGACGACCGTGGCCGTGTCGGCCCCGAGCACCTCGATCTGGTCGCCGACGCGGACGGTGCCCCGCTCGACCGCCCCGGTGACGACCGTGCCCCGGCCGGTGATGGTGAGGACGTTCTCCACCGGAAGGAGGAACGGCGCGTCCGTGTAGCGGACCGGCATCGGCACATAGGTGTCGACGGCGTCGAGCAGCGCCTCGACGGCGGCCGTCCAGCGCGGGTCGCCCTCCAGGGCCCTGAGGCCGGAGACCCGCACGACCGGCACCGAGTCCCCGCCGTAGCCGTGCGCGGTCAGCAACTCGCGCACCTCCAGCTCGACGAGGTCGGTCAGCTCGGGGTCGCCCGCGTCGGCCTTGTTCAGGGCCACGACGATGTGGTCGACGCCGACCTGACGGGCCAGCAGGACGTGCTCCGCGGTCTGCGGCATGATCCCGTCCAGCGCGGAGACGACGAGGATGGCCCCGTCCAGCTGGGCGGCACCGGTGACCATGTTCTTCACGTAGTCGGCGTGCCCGGGCATGTCGACGTGTGCGTAGTGCCGGGTGTCGGTCTCGTACTCGACGTGCGCGATGTTGATGGTGATGCCGCGGGCCGCCTCCTCCGGGGCGCGGTCGATCCTGTCGAACGGCACGAAGGTGCCGGTCCCGCGCTCGCTGAGGACCTTGGTGATGGCCGCGGTCAGGGTGGTCTTGCCGTGGTCGACGTGGCCCATGGTGCCGATGTTGAGGTGCGGCTTGGTGCGCACGTATGCCGTCTTGGGCATGGCTGTCGCAGTTCCTTCCCGGAACTCGAAGGATGGACTCCGCGTCGCGGAGGGGGACCCCTGGGCCGTACCGACCCTCCCCCTGCGGGGTCCGCCGGACGATCCGGGGAGAGTCAGCTTCGGGCGCCGTCGGCGGCTGCCGCCGCGGCGGCCGTGAGGAAGGCAGCCGCGACGGCGAAGGCCGCGGGGAATGCCGTGGAGGCGGGGAAGCGGGCAGCCTTCGGCGCGTCCACGACTGCGGACGGCGCTGCGGGGAAGGTCTGCCGGAACATGCGTCGATGGTCTCCGACCTCGCGGCGCCCGTCGAATGGTTTTCCACGGGCCGGCCCGCCGGGCAGTGGCGGGCTCCGCCGCACGTCAGAGGTTCTTCAGCGCTTCCCGCACGGAGAGCGGCGCGAGTCGACCGCGGGCGGAGTCGACGAAGGCGCGTACGGCGTCCGGGGCGGTCTTGGCGTACTCGCGCAGGCTCCAGCCGATGGCTTTGCGGATGAAGAAGTCCGGGTGGCCGGACTGGCGGAGGCAGTACCGGAAGAGCCGTTCCTCGTCCGTGGCCTCCTTGTGGCGCAGCTGGTGGAGCAGGGCCGTCCGGGCGACCCAGAGGTCGTCGTCCCCGATCCAGCGGTCCATCACGCGGACCAGCCCGGGATCCGCCGCGACGAGCGAGCCCACGACGTGCGCGGCGAGGGTGTCCACGGTGTCCCACCAGGAGACGGTGGTGATCAGCCGGCGCGCCACCGGGACGAACTCCGAGGAGCAGCGTCCGACGTGTCGCCGCAGGTAGTCGGCGGCGAAGTAGTGGTACTCGCGCTCGGGCAGCTCCCAGCAGCGCAGGGCGACGGCCGTGCAGTCGGCCTCCGTCGGCGGGGGCGTGCCGTCGAGGACCGTCCGGGACAGCGCGCGCCGTTCGGGGGTGCGGATCCCGAGGAAGGGCGCGACGCCCTTCATGTACGCGGCGGCCTCCCGGGCCCGGACCGGGTCCGCGGCCGCCGGGTAGGTCGCGGTGAGCCGTTCGAGCACCGTGTCGGCGAGGGCGCTGCGCGGCACCGGGAGCGTCATGTGCCACACCTTACGGCGATCACATCGCGCGTTCGGTTAGTCTCCCCGGATGCTCGACCCCGTCCCCGGGCCGCGCGACGGCCTCGCTCCCCGCTTCGGCCGCGTCCTTCTCTCCCCCCGGTCCCGCCTGGCCCTGCTCGTCGCCGTCCTGGCGGCCGCCGCGTCGGCGGTCGTGGCCTACGAACCGCAGCACCTGCTGGTGGCGGGCTGGCCGCCCCGGGTCGGCGGCGCGACGGCGGTGGCGCTCTTCGCCGCGGCGTACGGGCTGTGCACCGCGGCGTTCGTCCCGCGCCCCCTGCTGAACCTGGCCGCGGGCGCCCTCTTCGGTTCACAGGCCGGTCTGGCGGCCGCGATCGCCGGCACGGTGCTGGGTGCGGGCATCGCCTTCACCCTGGGACGGTTCCTCGGCCAGGAGGCGCTGCGGCCGCTGCTGCGCGGCCGCTGGCTCAAGGCAGCCGACGGCCAGTTGAGCCGGCACGGCTTCCGCTCGATGCTCGCGCTGCGGCTGTTCCCCGGAATCCCGTTCGCCGCCGCCAACTACTGCGCCGCCGTGTCCCGCATGGGCTACGTCCCCTTCCTGCTGGCCACTGGCCTCGGCTCGGTGCCGAACACCGCGGCGTACGTGATCGCCGGCAGCACCGCGGCGTCGCCGACATCGCCCGTCTTCCTGGCCGCGGCGGGCTTTATCGCCGTCTCGGCCCTGGCCGGCGCCACCGTCGCCTGGCGCAAGCGCCACCGCCTTTCACGCGGCGTCTGAGAGGGGGCACGGGGAGCCCGCCCCCGGTCCCCGCCGCGCACCCCCGTTCCGCCGCTAGGCGGGCATCGCCGTCGGCGCGCTCCCGGGACCGGTCGCCGAGCGCCCGCTCGCCGGTCCGTCCCCGGAAGAAGGCCGTGCATGACGGCGCACGGCTCGCGCGACACCGCCGTCGTGCGGAGCCGGGCGTTCCGGCCGGTCCCGGCCCGTGCTGCCGCCGGCGGGGCAGCCCGCCCGAGACCCCGAAACCTCCGGACGCTACGCTGCCACGCGATGGGCGCATGATCGCGGCCCGTACCGTACGTTCCGACCTGACCAGTACTTGGACGGCTTAGCTTTCATGTCGTGGTTCGAATCACTCATCCTCGGGCTCGTCCAGGGGCTGACGGAGTTCCTCCCCATCTCCTCCAGCGCGCATCTGCGCCTGACCGCCGCCTTCGCTGGCTGGCACGACCCGGGTGCGGCGTTCACCGCGATCACCCAGATCGGCACCGAGACGGCGGTGCTCATCTACTTCCGCAAGGACATCGCCCGCATCGTCAGCGCCTGGTTCCGCTCGTTGACGGACAAGGCGATGCGCCGGGACCACGACGCCCAGATGGGCTGGCTGGTGATCGTCGGATCCATCCCGATCGGCGTGCTCGGCGTCACGCTCAAGGACCAGATCGAGGGGCCGTTCCGTGACCTGCGGCTGACCGCCACGATGCTCATCGTCATGGGCATCGTCCTCGGTGTGGCGGACCGCCTGGCGGCCCGGGACGAGACGGGCGGCAAGCACCGCGTCGTGAGGGAGCGGAAGTCGCTGCGGGACCTGTCCGTCAAGGACGGCCTGATCTTCGGCGTGTGCCAGGCCATGGCCCTGATCCCGGGCGTCTCCCGTTCCGGCGCCACGATCAGCGGTGGCCTGCTGATGGGCTACACCCGCGAGGCGGCTGCCCGTTACTCGTTCCTGCTGGCGATCCCGGCCGTGCTCGCCTCGGGCGTCTTCGAACTGAAGGACGCGGGCGAGGGCCATGTGGCGTGGGGCCCGACCGTCTTCGCGACGGTCATCGCCTTCGCCGTCGGCTACGCGGTGATCGCGTGGTTCATGAAGTTCATCACGACCAAGAGCTTCATGCCGTTCGTCGTGTACCGCATCATCCTCGGCATCCTGATCTTCATCCTGGTCGGCACCGACGTACTGAGCCCCCACGCGGGCGAGTCCGCGGGCTGACGCGCGGCGGTCCCCCGGGACGGCGACGGCATACGCCCGGCGGGGCACCTCGGCGCCCCCGCCGCTCCCCCGGGCGGGCCCATGACGCCCCCGCCCCGTTGCGCCACGGCGCGGCGGGTCGGGGCCGTGCCGGGTCCCGCGCATAACCTCGCGCCGTGTTCAACGTGACGGCGTTCCTCAAGCGGCTGGTCCTGGGCCGCGCGCTGCGGAGCGAGGAACTCGGCGAGACGCTGCTGCCCAAACGGCTGGCGCTGCCGATCTTCGCTTCGGACCCGCTCTCGTCGGTGGCCTACGCCACGCAGGAGATCCTGCTGGTCCTCACTCTGGGCGGGCTGGCGTACCTGCACTTCACGCCGTGGATCGCGGCCGCGGTCGTGTTCCTGATGACCGTCGTCGTACTGTCGTACCGTCAGGTGGTGCACGCCTACCCGAGCGGCGGCGGGTCCTACGAGGTCGCCTCGACCAACCTCGGATCCTCGGCCGGTCTGGTGGTCGCCGCGGCGCTGCTGGTCGACTATGTGATGACCGTCGCCGTGTCCGTGGCCTCGGGTGTCGACAACGTCATCTCGGCGTTGCCGGCGCTGGCCGAGTACCGCGTGCCGATGGCACTGGTCTTCGTCGGGCTGCTGACCGCGGTCAACCTGCGCGGAGTGCGCGAGTCGGGCCGCGCGTTCGCCGCGCCGACGTATCTGTTCGTCGCCGGGGTGCTCCTGATGTGCGGGACGGGACTGCTCCGCTACCTCCTCGGCGATCCTCCGGTGGCGGCGACGGCACGGTACGGGATCGAGCCGGTCCCGGCGGAGGCGAACCTCGTCGGTCTCGCCCTGGTGATGCTGGTCCTGCGGGCCTTCACCAGCGGCTGCACCGCGCTGACCGGAGTGGAGGCGATCTCGAACGGCGTACCCGCCTTCCGCCGGCCGAAGTCGCGCAACGCGGCCGCCACCATGGCCGCGATGGGTCTCATCGCCGTGACGATGTTCGTCGGCGTCACCACGCTCGCGATCGTCGCCGACGTCCGCATCACCGACGACCCCTGCCGGCTGACGGGCCTGCCCGACTGCGAGGACTACACGCAGCGCACCGTCATCGCGCAACTGGCCGCCGCCGTGTTCGGCGGGGAGGGCAGCTTCGGCTTCTTCTACGTCCAGGCAGCCACCGCTCTCGTCCTGATCCTCGCCGCGAACACCGCCTTCAACGGCTTCCCGCTGCTCGCCTCGATCCTCGCGCAGCACCGCTATCTGCCGCGCCAGTTGCACAACCGGGGTGACCGGCTCGCGTTCTCCAACGGCATCCTGGCTCTCGCGGTCGTCGCGGGAGTACTGCTGTGGGCGTACCGCGCGAACGTCACGAGTCTCATCCACCTCTACATCCTCGGTGTGTTCACCTCCTTCACGCTCTGTCAGACCGGCATGGTCCTGCACTGGGGCCGTGAACTGCGCACGGAGAAGGACCCCGTGCTGCGCCGCCGGCACCGCACGTCCCGGGTCGTCAACGGGACCGGCGCGGTCATCACGGCGCTGGTGCTGGTGATCGTGCTGCTGACCAAGTTCACCGAGGGAGCCTGGCTGGCCGTCCTCGCGGCCGCGGTGCTGTGGGTGATGATGCGGAGCATCCGCAGGCACTACGACTCGACGTCGGCGGAGCTGGCGGTCACCGACCCGCGCAAGGAGCTCGCGCCGCCCTCCCGGGTCCTCACGGTGGTCCTGGTCTCCCGGCTGCACAAGGCCACGCTGCGGGCGCTCGCGTACGCCCGGGCCACCCGTCCGGACCGGCTGGAGGCGCTGACCGTGGCCGTCGACCGGGAGGCCGCAGCGGAGCTGAAGCAGGAGTGGGAGGATGCCGGGATCGATGTCCCGCTGAAGGTCCTGGACTCGCCCTATCGGGAGATCACCGGCCCGGTACTGGCGTACGTGCGGTCGATCCGGCGCGAGAGCCCGAGGGACGTCGTCGCGGTGTTCATCCCCGAGTACGTCGTGGGCCACTGGTGGGAGAACGTGCTGCACAACCAGTCCGCGCTGTGGCTGAAGAGCCGGCTGCTGTTCACGCCCGGGGTGATGGTGACGAGCGTCCCCTGGCAACTGGAGTCCGCCGCCCGCGCCGACCGTCCCGCCGCCCGTGCCCCGGGCGCGGTGCGCAAGGGCGAACCGGTCCCGCCGCCCCGCTCCTGACCGTGCCGGCCTCTTGGCGCGGCGCCCCCGCTGCCCGACACTTGGCCGATGACTCAGCGCGTGGATCTCGCGACCGTGATGGACCGGCTGGCCATCGACGAAGTCGTCACCCGGTACGCGGTGGCCGTGGACGACGCCGACTGGCCCGCCTTCCGGGCACTGTTCACCCACGACGGGCGCGCCGACTACCGCGGCGCCGGAGGCGTCGAGGGACCCGCGGCCGAGGTGGCGGACTGGCTCGCGGAGACGATGCGGCTGTTCCCCGTGCGCCAGCATCTGATCGTGAACCGGCGGGTGCGTCTGCGGGACGTGGACGGCTGCCCGGGAGACCGGGCGGACGTGCAGGCGGACTACGTCAATCCGATGCGGCTGGAGTCGGGCGACGACTTCGTGGCCGGCGGCCGCTACTCGTTCGGGCTGGCACGCGGGGAGGACGGCTGGCGGCTGAGCTCGGTCACCGTGCACGAGAAGTGGCGGCGCGCCGCGTTCCTCCCCGGGGCCGAATGATCGACGCGGCCTGTCCCGGCCGCCGGCCGCTCCCGCACACTGGAGGCAGACATCGCTCTCGTGGAGGCGCCGCATGCGGATTCCGGTGGGCCGGCGGGAGCAGCTGACGCGGCTGCTGTCGTCGCCGTGGTGGCGCGGCGCGGCCGCGGTGACGGCGGGCGCGCTGCCCGCCCTCGCGTTCCCCGACCCCGGTCTGTGGTGGTTCGCCTACGTGGCGCTCGTACCGTGGCTGCTGCTCGTCCGTAGCGCTCCCACGGCCCGCCGGGCCGCTCTGGACGGCTGGCTCGGCGGAACCGGCTTCATGATCGCCGTGCACCACTGGCTGATGCCCAACCTGCATGTCTTCATCGTGGTCCTGGCGGCGCTGCTCGGGCTGCTGTGGGCCCCGTGGGGACTGCTGGTCCGGACGGCGCTGGGCGGCCGTCCCTCGGCCCGGCGGGCGGTGGTGGCGGTCGTCGTCGTCCCCTCGGGATGGCTGGCGATCGAGCTGGTCAGGTCCTGGGAGGGGCTGGGCGGGCCGTGGGGGCTGCTGGGCGCGAGCCAGTGGCAGGTCCCGCCGGCGCTGCGGCTGGCGTCGGTGGGCGGGGTGTGGCTGGTGACACTGCTCGTGGTGGCCGTGAACAGCGCGGTGGCGGTGCTGGTGGCCGTTCCGCACGCGTGGATCCCGGCGGTCGCGGCCGTCTGCGCGTGCGCGGTGGCGGTGGGTGCGGTGTGGCTGTGGGCACCGCGGCCGGACCGGCCGGGCGGGGTGATCCGTGTGGCCGTCGTCCAGCCGGGCGTCGTCAACGGCCTGGGAGGGGCGGAGCGGCGTTTCGCCCGCAGTGAGGAGCTGACCCGGCAGCTGGCGGGACAGCGGCCGGACCTCGTGGTGTGGGGCGAGAGCAGTGTCGGCGCGGATCTGGCGGCGCGGCGCGACCTCGCGGCGCGACTCGCCGCGCTGTCGCGTGAGGTGGGCGCCGAGGTGCTGGTGAACGTGGACGCCCGGCGCTCGGACCGGCCGGGCATCTTCAAGAGCAGTGTGCTGGTGGGCCCCGGCGGCCCGACCGGCGACCGCTACGACAAGATGCGGCTCGTTCCCTTCGGCGAGTACGTGCCCTTCCGCACCGTGCTCGGCTGGGTCACGTCGGTGGGCGAGGCGGCGGGCGAGGACCGGATGCGCGGCGGCGAGCAGGTGGTGATGGTGCTGCCGGGCGACGGGGGCCGGGCAGGGCTGCGGGTGGGGCCGCTGGTGTGCTTCGAGTCGGCGTTCCCCGACATGAGCAGGAGCCTCGCGCGGAGCGGCGCCGAACTCCTCGTGGCGCAGTCGGCGACCTCCACGTTCCAGGACAGCTGGGCGCCCGCCCAGCACGCCTCGCTGGCGGCGCTGAGGGCCGCGGAGACGGGGCGGCCGATGGTGCACGCCACCCTGACGGGCGTGAGCGCGGTGTACGGGGCGGAAGGGGAGCGGTTGGGCCCCCGGCTCGGTACGGACGAGAGCACCGCGGCCGTCCACGAGATCCCGCTCGCCCGGGGCACCACGCCGTACGTCCGGTTCGGGGACTGGGCGGTGTACGGCTCGCTGGCGGTACTGGCGGCGTTCTGCGCGGCGGGAGGCCTGCGAGCCCTCAGGAAGCGAGCTCCAGCGCCTCCCGCACCACCCGCTCACACAGCTCATGGGTCGCCAGTGCGTCCTGGGCGCTGAGGAACTTGTCCGCGCGGACGGCGTCGAGGAAGGCCAGCACGGCCTGCTCGATCCCGCGCTGCCGGGCGACCGGCACCCAGTCGCCGCGGCGCCGCACCGACGGCTGGCCCTTGTGGTCGACGACCTCCGCGAGATTGACGACCTCGCGCTTGGTGTCCTGTCCGGAGACCTCCAGGATCTCCTCCGCGGAGCCGCTCATCCGGTTCATCATGCCGACGGCGGTGAACCCGTCCCCCGACAGCTGGAGCACCACGTGGTGCATGAGCCCGTCGCGGACCCGGGCCCGTACACCGGTGTGCTCGACGGGCCCGGGAAGCAGGAAGCGCAGGGTGTCGACGACGTGGATGAAGTCGTCGAGCACGAGGGTGCGGGGGTCCTCGGGGAGGCCGACCCGGTTCTTGCGCATGAGGATGAGGTCGCGCGGGTGCTCCAGGCACTGGGCGTAACCGGGGGCGTAGCGCCGGTTGAAGCCGACCGCGAGGCTGGTGCGGGTCCGTTCGGAGAGCTCCACCAGCCGCTGGGAGTCGCCGAGTTCGTACGCGAGGGGCTTGTCGACGTACGTGGGGACCCCGGCCTCCAGCAGCCGGGCCGCGATCCCCGGGTGCACGGTGGTCGGGGCGTGGACGAAGGCGGCGTCGAGCCCGGCGGCGAGGAGGGAGTCCAGGGTGGAGTGGCACTGGGGGCCGGGGATGCGGTGGGCCGCCGCGACCCGGTCGAGGGTGGCCACCGTCCGAGTCTGCAGATGCAGTTCGACGCCCGGCAGAGTGGTGAGGACCGGCAGATACGCCTTCTGCGCGATGTCCCCGAGCCCGATGCAGCCGACCTTCACCTGGACCTCCCCAGTCCGCCCTGTCATGCCTGCCGTCAGCGCGGCGCAGCCGTCCGCGCCGCACCGGCAGCATACGTCCGCCCGGCGCGGACGCCCTTCGGCGATGCCGTCGGGACCGCGCAGGACGATCCCGGGTCCGAGCCGGGAGACGCACAGAGCCGTCGAACCCGGCGCCCACCCGACGCGACAGCCGGACCGTCAACCCGCCCACCGACGCAATTCCCTGCTCCGGACGAGCAGAAAGGGTCCTCAGCAAGCCGACGGCCCCTCATCACCGCTCGGACGCAGGGGTTCGCTCAGTCGCCCCACCAGGCATGCCGGCCGGGGCGAAGACCTCACCAGCACGGATGCCGTGGCTGAGCCCCCGTGGGAGGCGGGTCAGCGCGTCGACCTCGCCGACCGCGCGACGCTCCTCCCCCAAGCGGAAACTCCTGACCCCTGGTCACGACACGATCCGGCCAGGTTGACGTAAGGGATGAGTAAAGCGTTAACTCACCCCGCTTATGCGATAACTCGACTTTGAAGTGGGTGTATTCGTGAAATCGGAGACCGCTGCCCGTGGGCGCAGGAGACGCGTGCAGGGCGGCCCAGGGGTGGTCGGAGCCGTGTTGACGGCGGTCATGGCCACCTTGGTAATGCCGGTCGAGAGCGCCGGAGCAGCGCCCGCCGCACCGGACTCCGCAAGGCCGTCGGAGGCTCAGCGGGCGTTGGAGGCAGCAACGAAATCCGGCCAGCGAGTGGAGGTGACGGGAGAGCGCTCGGAGCGGTCGACGGTGTTCGCGAATCCGGATGGATTCTCGTTCACGTTGGAGGAGTCGTCGGTCCCGGTTCGGGTGGCGAAGCCGGGGGGTGGCTGGCAGACGCCGGACGCGACGCTGGTGCGGCGCGCGGACGGTTCGGTCGGGCCGAGGGCTGCCGCAGCGGAGATGTCGTTCTCGCCCGGCGGGGATGACGATCCGCTGGTGTCGATAGCCGACAAGGGACGCGCGCTCGAACTGAGCTGGCCGGGCAAACTGCCCGGCCCCGAGCTGGACGGTCCGAGCGCGCTGTACCGCGAGGTTCTCGCCGGGGTCGATCTGAAGGTCACGGCCACGGTCGAGGGCTTCCAGCATGTGCTGGTGGTGAAGACCCCGAAGGCGGCCGGGAACCCGAAGCTGAAAAAGCTGACGTTCGGGTTGAAGGCGCGGGGCCTGTCGGTCGTCAAGAACGCGGTGGGCGCCCTCGCGGCGGTCGACACCACTGGGCAGACGGTGTTCCGTGCGCCGCCCGCTCAGATGTGGAACTCGGCGGGCAAGAAGGCCGCCGCCGAGCTGCGGAAGCGGGCCGCGACACGGCCGTCCGGATCGGCGGACACCCCGCGCAGCGGTACAGGACCGCAGGTCGGGCGGCGGGCGACGGTACCTGCGGACGCCTCCGAGGCCGCCCCATCCGGGGCGGGCACGGAGCCCGGCCAGGGCGACAGGGTCGCCCGTATGGGCGTCAAGGTCACCAAGAACTCCCTCGCGGTCGTCCCAGACCCGGCCATGCTGAGCGGGACGGACGCCGCGGCGTTCCCGCTGTTCATCGACCCGACCGTGACCTGGGGTGAGTCCGAGCGGACGCTGTTGCGCTCGGACGGCTATGAGTCGTACGGCTGGAGCAACGGTGACGACGGCCTCGGCAAGGGCATGGGCAAGTGCGGTACCTGGAACGGCTACTACTGCGGTCCAGGGTACGTGCAGCGCCTGTACTTCGAGTTCTCGCCCGCGAGCCTGAAGGGGAAGCAGGTCCTGGACGCGACGTTCCGAGTGACCGAGCCGTGGGCGTTCCAGTGCGAACCGCGCTGGGTCGACCTTGTCCGCACGAACAACATCTCCTCCTCCACGACTTGGGCATCGCGTCCCAAGGAGCTGGACTGGATGGTCGACCGGCATGTCTCGGCGGGCCGCGGCTCGCTGTGCGACCCTGACTCCCCGGATGCGCCGATCGAGTTCAACGACAACCCGGCAGAGCCCAACGAGAACCTGACACCCACGGTGAAGGACTTCGCCGCGGGCAAGTTCTCCCGGCTCACCCTCCAGCTGCGAGCGCACGACGAGAGTGACACCTCTGCCTGGAAGCGGTTCAAGAACGACGCCGTCCTCGCCGTCGACTTCGTCGGGATCCCGGACAAGCCGACCTCGATCGGCCTGGTGGCCGGCACGGGCACCGTGTGCTCCACCGACGAGTCCAGCCCCTCGATGGTCTCCGACCCGACGCCGGCGCTGACCGCGACGACGCAGACCAAGCCGGGTGGGGAGAGCGGTGCCCAGCTGCGGATAATCTATGACCTCGACCACAAGAACAGCGACGGCACCTGGTCGGACACGCCCCCGGGCAACGGTGAGATGAAACCCTCCACCGGATATGCAGGGGACGGCTCCAAGCAGACCCTCTCCTGGTCGACTCTGGCTGAGGGCAAGCTCTACCGTTATCGGGCCTGGACTCGTTCGTACTACAACAACGGCGGCAGCCACCTGTCCGGGCCGTCGAACGCCTCGACGACCGGCTGGTGCCACTTCAAGGTCGACCCGACCGCGCCGAAGGCCCCCACTGTCACGGTCGGCAGCCCGTACAGCCTCTGCACGCCCAACGCATGTACCCCGGGAGGCGGTCCCGGCGTAAAGGGAACGTTTACGTTCACCCCCGCCACCGGTGACACCAACAACGTCTCTTACCAGTACCGGCTGTCGAACACCGAGACGTGGACCTCGTTGACCGGTTCGACGGTGAACGCCCCAATCACGCCAGTGAGTTCGGGCACTCACCAGATCGTGGTGCGCGCCAAGGACAACGTGGGCCGCTGGGGCGCCGAGCAGATCGTCGACTTCCTCGTCGCCGCGGGTTCGGGCCCCGTCGGCCGCTGGCACTTCGACGAAGCCGACGGTGTGGCGGTCGACTCCGCGACGGCGGACGGCACACCCCGGCACGATGTCACGCTGAGCAGCACTGCGACACGCGACGACCGTGGCCGGCGCGGTCTCCTGACCCACGACGCCAGTGGCGCTCCACTGGAGACGCCGGTGACCGACCGCGGGCTGGTACTGAACGGCGGGAGCCATGCCGCGGCCGATGGGGCGGTGCTGGAGCCGCGTTCGAGCTACACCGTCTCCGCATGGGTGCGGCTGAACGATGTCGACAAGAGCCAGGCGATCCTGTCGCAGGACGGCACCGACAACAGCTCGTTCCTGCTCTCCTACCAGATCGCCGAGGGGTACACCAGCTGGTTCTTCGGTGTGAAGAGGGAGAACGGCCTGTACGGAGGGGAGATCTCCGAGCAGCCCGCGCAGGCCGGCGTCTGGACGCATGTGGCCGGTACGTACGACGCTGACGCCAACCGGGTGGAGCTCTTCGTCAACGGGGTGTCCATAGGGGCCGAGGACGGGATCGAAGCAGCGGTGGAGCCGGCCGGCCGGCTGCGGTTCGGGGTGGTCCAGGCGAACGGCGGCTACTACCAGCCCTTCGGTGGTTCCATCGACGAGGTCACCACATGGCAGCGGGCCCTGACGGGCAAGGAGATCGCTGACGAGGCACGGCTGATGACGTCGGAAGCCCTCGCAGGGGTGGAGCTGGTGGCCGACTGGAAGGCCGAGAACGGCGGTGGAACCACGATCACCGACACGGCCTCGGGCTACGGCAGGCCCCTGACGCTCACCGGAGGTGCCTCCCTGGCGGGCGGCGAGGTCGTCCTGGACGGTGTCGACGACGCCGCTACGGCAGCGGGCCCCCTGGTGGACGACTCCGGCTCATTCACGGTGACCACGGCTGCGAGTCTGGACAGCGCGAAGTTGGCGGCCAAGGACATCGGCTACACCGGTCAGGTGCTAGGCCAACGCACCGCGGACGGTTCTGCGTGGGGCTTCTGGTTCCAGCTGACGGGCAAGGACACCGTACTCAACGAGGAAACCCTGGAAGAGAGCGTCATCCCAGTCGGCAAGTGGCACTTCGGCCGTCTGAACGCCGAGGGAACCTTCTCGTCGGTCGTCTCCGACGAGGTCGCCGCCATGGACAGCCTGGTCCGGCTGACCGGCACGTTCGACGCACAGTCCGGGACGATCAGCCTGTACCTGGGCCACAACCAGAACGGTGAGGCGACGGCGTTCACCGCCAAGGCCGGTACGGGTGACTTCGCGATCGGCAAGGGCTTCACTTCGGGCGGGTGGAAGCACCACCTGCCTGGGGGGATCGCCGAAGTACGCGTGTGGGCGGGCGCCATGGCCGGTCCGGCGCAGGTCGAGACGACCGTCGGCGACTGAAGGCCGAAGGCCACGGCCGGCTGACGGCCACGCTCTGTGGTGCATGTGTGGGCGGCGCTCGCCGAGCGCCGCCCACCTCGCGTCCTGGGTGAGGCGCTTGGCAGGGGAGCGAAACAAGAGGAAAACCAGCCATTGCCTTGACGAGGGCATGAAGGTGACGTTGACTCGTCGCTTGTTCTGATCATGGACCCGGGGGGTGTCCGTTCGTCCTCTGGATGCGTCAGGTTCTCCCCCCGGCTCCTCGAACTCTCTGGGCAGGGACGGACCACATGCCACGCGGCACACCACCAGATGCGACAAGAACGGCGAGCGGAGCGACAAGACGGACGGGCGTGGTGGGGCGCCCCGCAGGCAGGCTGCTGCTCACCTCGCTCGCCCTCGCCATGACGGTTCCCATCGGTCTCTCTCCGGTCGCGTCGGCGGCGACGGAGAGCGGCGGTCCGGGGCGCCCCGACGTGCCCGAACAACGGGTCAGCAAGGTCAAGGCGGTCGACGGACCCGGCGCGAAGAAGGCCCGGGAAAGGGTCGCCCGGGACAAGAAGGCCAACGCCAAGCAGGCCGGACGGGCCTTGAAGGAGCAGCGTGCCGCCGCCTGGCCCGGAGCCGGCAGCGCCGCGCTGGCACTCGAGCCGTCCGGCGTGACGAAGGCGGCCCCTGGCGGGCTGCCGATGTCGTTGGCCCCCGGCGCCGACGCCAAGGGTCGGCTGCCGGCCGGCGCCGAAGCCAAGCTCACCGTTCTCGACCGCAAGGCCGCAGACCGGCTCGGCATCACAGGCGTCCTGCTGACCGCGCAGGCGAACGCCACGGGCAGCGCCGCGGTGAGCGTCGACTACAGCGCCTTCGCCTCCGCCCTGGGCGGGGGCTGGGCCGGGCGGCTGCGCCTGGTGCAGCTGCCCGCCTGCGCCCTGACGACACCCGAGAAGGCCGAGTGTCGCAAGCAGACTCCGCTCGCTTCGCAGAACGACAGCCGGAAGCAGACCGTCACCGCCCAGCTCGCGCTCAAGGGCTCCGGGGCCTCCCGAGGTCTCACCACTCAGCTCGCCACCGGCGCCCCTCGCGCCGCCACCGCCTCCTCCGGTACGACGGTCATGGCGCTGACCGCCACGGGTGCGGGCGACGGAGAGTCGCCCGACGGCAGCGGCGACTACTCGGCCACCGGACTGTCGGCGTCCTCGTCCTGGGAGGCAGGCAGCAGCTCCGGCTCCTTCACCTGGTCGTACGACCTCACCATGCCCCCGGCGGCCGCCGGCCCGGCGCCCGAGCTCTCCCTGGCGTACGACTCCGGAAGCGTCGACGGCCGGACGGCCGCGACCAACAACCAGGGCAGCGCGATCGGCGAGGGCTTCGCCATCAACGAGTCGTACATCGAGCGCAGCTACGGCAGTTGTGACGAGGACGGCCACGACGAGCTCAACGACCGCTGCTGGAAGTTCGACAACGCCAGCCTGGTGCTGAACGGCAAGGCGACCCGGCTGGTCAAGGACGACACCACCGGGCAGTGGCGGCTCCAGGGGGACGACGCCTCGAAGGTGACCCGCTCGACGAGCTCCACCAATGAGAACGGCGACAACGACGGTGAGTACTGGACCGTCGTCGCCGGGGACGGGACGAAGTACGTCTTCGGTCTCAACAAGCTGGAGAGTGCCGGCACCGAGCGCACGAACTCGACCTGGACCGTGCCGGTCTTCGGTGACGACCCCGGCGAGCCCGGCTACTCCTCCGGCACGTCTTTCGCCGGCCGGTCCGTGACGCAGGCCTGGCGGTGGAACCTCGACTACGTCGAGGACGCCCGGGGCAACGCGGCGACCTACTGGTACACGAAGGAAACCAACCACTACAGGAAGAACAAGGCCACCACGGCCGATGCCGCCTACACCCGCGGCGGATACCTGAAGGAGATCAAGTACGGCCTGCGCAAGGGTGCGCTCTTCACCGACGCGGCCGACGCGAAGGTCACCTTCGGCTATGCCGAGCGCTGCACCGCCGCGGACTGCACGTCGCTGACGAAGGAGACCGCCGACAACTGGCCGGACGTCCCCTTCGACGCCATCTGCTCCAGCGGCGACAGCGAGTGCCTGGGCACGGGCCCCGCGTTCTTCTCGCGCAAGAGGCTCACCGAGATCAACACGTTCTCCTGGAACACCACCAGCGGCTCGTACGACGCGGTGGATTCCTGGGCCCTGACCCAGAAGTACCTTGATGGCGGTGACATCGGTGACACCTCCGACCACACCCTGACCCTCCAGTCGATCAAGCGGACCGCCAAGGCGGGCACGGCCATCGGGATGGACCCGATCTCGTTCACGTACCAGATGCGTCCGAACCGTGTGGACGGTACGGACGACATCCTGCCGCTGACCCGTCCCCGTGTCTCGACGGTCACCTCGGAGACGGGCGCGATCACCACGGTCACCCTTTCCGCGGCCGAGTGCGTACGCAGCCAGGTCGTCGGCGCCGCGGAGGACACCAACACCCGCAACTGCTTCCCGCAGTACTGGAACGTCAACGGGTCCACCACCTCGTCCGTGGACTGGTTCCACAAGTACCGTGTCCTCGCGGTGAGCACCTCGGACCCGGCCGGCCAGAACGACGGCCTGGAGCAGCAGTACGTCTACAGCGGCGCCGCCTGGCGCCGCAGTGATTCGCCGTTCACTCCCAAGGACGAGAGGACCTGGTCCGACTGGCGCGGCTACCGACAGGTCACGGTCTACAACGGCGCGCTGAACACGACCCGTTCCAAGACGGTCTCCCTCTACATGCAGGGCATGCACGGCGACAGGAAGAAGGACGGCAGCACCACGTCGGTGAGCGTCGCCCCGCTGAGCAGCCCGGACCTCGGCCTCGCGTCCCTCACGGACAGCGACCAGTACGCCGGGCAGCTGCGCCAGCGGGTGACGTACGACGGCGCCACCCCCGTCTCGGCGGAGGCCAACGAGCCCTGGTCGCAGGAGACCGCCCGACAGACCCAGCCGGACGCCGCCGACGCGGTGGCCCGCTACGTCCGTACGGCGAAGACCACCGACTACACCTATCTCACCGCGTCCGACAGTTGGCGCTCCCGGACGGTGCAAACGGGGTACGACGCCTACGGACTGCCGTACCGGGTCGATGACTTCGGCGACGACGCCAAGTCCGACGACGAGACGTGCACCCGCACCTGGTACGCCCGCAACACCACCACGGGCATCACGGGCCTCGCCTCACGCACCCGCACCGTCGCCCGGAAGTGCGATGTCGCGGACACCGCCCTCGACCTGCCCGCGGACTCGTCCCGCCGTGGTGACGTCCTTTCCGACGTTGCCGTGGCCTTCGACGGTGTGGCCTGGTCGACGACGATGTCGCCGCAGAAGGGTCTGGCGACCTGGACGGGCCGCGCCAAGGGATACAGCACCGCCGACTCCCCCCTCTGGCAGACCGTCTCCTCCACCGACTACGACGCGCTCGGTCGGCCGCTGACCGTCACCGACGCCGCCGGGGGGACCAGTTCCACCGCCTACACCCCGGTGGAGGCGGGCCCACTGACCAAGACCGTCGCCACCGACCCCAAGGGGTTCAGGAAGATCAGCTTCATCGATCCGCGGCGCGGCCAGGCCAACCGGATATACGACGCCAACCTGAAGAAGACCGAGCTGTCCTATGACGCCCTGGGCCGACTCACCGACGTCTGGCTGCCCAACCGGAACAAAGCCGCGGGTTACAGCCCCAGCCAGAAGTTCCGGTACCTCCTCAGCAACACCAAAGCGTCCTGGGTGTCGACGGCCGTGCTCAAGGCCGACGGCGAGACTTACAACACCACCTACGCGATCCACGACGCGCTGCTGCGCAAGCTGCAGGACCAGGCGCCGACGCCGCAGGGCGGCCGGCTGCTGACCGACACCCGCTACGACTCCCGGGGCCTCGCTTACGAGACCTACTCCGACATCTTCGACAGCACCACGGCACCGAATGGCACCTACACACGCGCCGAGTACGGCGAGGCGCCCACCCAGACGGAGACCGCCTACGACGGTGCCGAGCGGTCCACCACCAGCACGCTGTACGTGTACGGCGTGAAGAAGTGGTCGACCACCACCACGTACACCGGTGACTCCACCGCCACCACGGCCGTGCAGGGTGGAACGGCGGAACGCACGATTTCGGACGCCCGCGGCCGTACGACGGAGAGCCGCGAGTACGCGGGAGTGAACCCGGCAGACCCCGCGTACGGCGGCGGTCTGGGAACCCCGTACACCGCGACGAAGTTCACGTACAGCCTCGACGGCAAGAAGGAATCGGTCACCGGCCCCGACGGCGCTCGGTGGAACAGCGCCTACGACCTGAACGGCCGAATGGTGTCGGCCGACGATCCGGACAAGGGAGCGTCCACACTCGCCTACGACGACCTCGACCGGGTGATCAAGGCAACGGACGCGCGGGGCCGCAGCATCCTCACCGAGTACGACGTGCTCGGCCGGAGCCTCGGGACCTGGTCCGGTGAGAAGACGGACGCCAAACTGCTGACGTCCTACACCTACGACACCGTGCTCAAGGGGCAGCCCGCCTCCAGCACCCGCTACGTCGGGGGCAAGACGGGCCTGGCGTACACGAAGTCGGTCACCGCCTACGACAGCCTCAACCGGGCGACCGGTACTCAGCTCCGCCTGCCCGCCGCCGATCCGCTGGTCAAGGCGGGGGCACCTGCCGTCGTGGACCTGGCCAGCTTCTACCGCATCGACGGCACGCTGGGGAGCAGCACGCAGCCCGCGCTGGGAGGTCTCCCCAAGGAGGTGGTCGATTACGACTACACCGGCCTTGGCCAGGTCACCGCTATCAGGGGCTCCACCGGTTACCTGCTCGACGCCGACTACTCGGCACTCGGCCAGGCCCTGCAGTACGTACTGGGGACGGGAAACACCGAGGCCTTCAGGAAGACGTACGTCACCAACACATACGAGGAGGGCACGGGTCGGCTGACCCGCAGTCACGTCACGGACCAGACCCACCCGTACATGCTGCAGGACCTCAACTACACCTACGACCAGGCGGGCAATCTGACCTCCATCGGTGACCCCACGACCCTGGGCGGCACGAGCAGTGCCGAGACCCAGTGCTTCGCCTACGACGGTCACCGCCGTCTCACCGAAGCCTGGACTCCGGCCTCGCAGACGTGCGGGGACGCACGCAGCGCGAGCGCCCTGGGCGGGCCCGACCCGTACTGGACCAGCTATACGTACAACACGGCGGGACAGCGCACCGGCGAGACCCGGCACAGGGCTGCCGGCAACTCCACGACCACGTACTGCTACAAGGCCGGCCAGTCGCACGCCCTGGCCGGGACGAGTACCAGCGGCAACTGCACATCCCCCGACCGCTCCTACGCGTACGACGCGACCGGCAACACCACGAGCCGGCCGGGCCCCGCGGGCACCCAGGGCATCGAATGGTCCGACGAAGGGAAGATCGCGCGGCTGACCGAGGACGCGAAGGCGACCGAGTACCTCTATGACGCGGACGGCGAGCTGCTGATCCGTGCCACCACGGGCGGCGAGCGCGTCCTGTACGCCGGCGGTACCGAGCTGCACCTCAAGGCGGACGGGACCACCTGGGCCCAGCGCTCCTACGGCGCCGGTGACCTACAGGTCGCCGTCCGCACCAACCGGACGGGCAGCAACAAGCTCCACTACCTGGCAAGTGACCATCACGGCACGTCGACTCTCACCATCGGTTCGGACAGCACGCAGCCGTTCGTCAAGCGCCGCATGACCGCCTTCGGCGCCCCGCGGGGCCTCGAAGGCGGCGGCGAGTGGCCGGACGACAAGGCGTTTCTGGGCAAGACCCACGACGCAACGACCGGTCTCACTCACGTCGGAGCGCGACAGTACGACGCCGGCATCGGACAGTTCCTCAGCATCGACCCGGTCCTGAGCACGAATCAGCCGCAGTCGATGAACGGCTACGCATACGCCAACAACAACCCGACGACGTTCTCGGACCCCAGCGGACTCGCGGTGCCGGAGTGCGTCCAAGCTCCGGTCGTGATCACGTGCCGGGGCGGCATCCCGGTCAGTCAGAAGAAGTCGAAGAAGCCCCAGGCCGAGCCGAGCAGCAGCTCCGGCAATCGCGCGTGCAGGTGCGGCAAGCGGCCTCCGCTCGTGGACAGCAAGGGCAGGCCCACCGGACTGCACACCAGCGGTGGCACCGGCGGCCGCCGCAACATCACCCTGCCGCCCGGACCCGCCCCGTCCGGGTGGCTCCCGGTCGCCCCGCCGGACCCGGGCCCGCCGGCGAAGAAGGAGCCGCCGAAGGGGTGGTTCGACAAGATCACCGAGATCATCGGCATCGGAACCGTCCCGAACACCTTCGGCTACTGCGGCAGCGCGTCGGGCGGAAAATGGCTCATGGCCTCGGGCGAATTGTGTGTCATCGTCACTCACGGCCCTGACGGGTGGGACCTGGGCGGCAGCACCTCCGTGGGGCTGTCCGGCCCCGGGGCCGGCGCCTCCCTGGACGGCGGGCTCCTGGTCAGCAACGCCGACGGCATGGACCAGCTCGCGGGCTACGGCCTGGACAAGGAGCTGTCCCTGCACTACAAGGTCGGTGGCTTCGTCAACCACGAGAATGCCATCAACCTCCACCCCGAGCCGGGGCTGGTGCGAAACAGTAAGGGCGAGCCCGTCTGGGCTGTCACAGCGGGGGCCGGCGTCGGCATCGAGGCGGGGGCGGAGGTGGGCCTCAACCACACCTGGACCTGCAGTTTCAGACTAGGCTGCAATCCCTGACCGTACCCCCATCGGCCAACCGGACACGGCCGGCCGCGTTGGCGCCCTCCGGCGGGAAGAACCCCGCCGGAGGGCGCCCGTCCGGGCGGGGCACTTGAACGTCCCTGGCGTGTCGTCCCGATCTTCCGAGAAGAGCTCAGGAGCAAATCCCATGACAGCACTCACCTGGATCTTCGGAGGGCTCTTCATGGGCCTCGGCATCTGCTTCCTCGCCCTCGGCGGCGCCGTCGCTCTCGACCTCCAGGGACGTGCGAGCCGAATGGACCGATATCCCCTGGTGGTGGCCAGGCTGATGGGCCTCGGTTGGATAGTCGTCGGGCTTGTCGTCATGCTCTTCGGTCTGTCCTTCGTGCTGGCACTTCCGTAGCAGACCCGAGTTAAGGATCACCGATAATGCGTATAGTCCCCCTGCTTCTCGGCCTGGGCTGGCTGCTGTTCGGGCTGGCGTGGGTACGCAACCACCGAGGCCTGGCCGACCGTCTCCTGGCCTCGCCGATCAACCTGATGCCCGGTGACGAACGCAGCGTGTGGGCCTTCAGGATCGTGGGGCGCGGCTGTGTCGCGCTCGGTGGATTCGCCACCGTCTTCGGCATCATGTTCCTCGTCTTCTCGTGACGGCAGGAGGACCCGGACGGGAAGTTCCACCTCGGGCCGGCCGACACCTTCGAGGCGGCGGAGACCGTCTGGTGTGCCGAGATCGAGCGGGCCCGGGAGCCGGCCGCGTCACGGTCCCTGCACGACACCTCCAAGGGGGAGCGGGCCGGCAAGCGGTTCAGCCTCCGCTGGATCCACGTCCACATGATCGAGGAATACGCCCGGCACAACGGACACGCCGATCTCCTCAGCGAGGGATCGACGGGGCCACGGGGGCCTGAGACGCCCTCACCCGTCGCGGCAGGCGGCGCCCCCGGAGAGCGGGCGCGTCGTCAGCGGCCGGACAAGCGCCGGTCCAGCCGGTCGATGGCCGCCCGCACCCCGTTGCCGTAGCCGTCGTCGCCGAGTGCGGCCGAGGCCGCCCTGGCACGGTCCAGATGGACCCGGGCGGCCTCGGGGCGATGCAGCTTCAGGTAGTCGGCGGCCAGATTCAGATGGAGCGAGGGATAGAGCCCCCGCGCGGCGACGGCGGCCTCGTGGCGCTCCGGGCGCTCGTCGGTGAGCGCCTCGGCGGCGGCGAGCGCCCGGAGGTCCCAGGCGAGCTCGTCGCCCGGATCGTCCTGGGTGTCCGCCAGATAGTGGGCGAGCGTGCAGCGGTGCAGGGGATCGCCTTCCTGGCCGAGCTGCGCCCACAGCGCGGAGAAGCGGTTGCGTGCCTCCTCGCGGTCCCCGCCGTGGAGCAGCATGATCGCCTGCCCGATCCTGGTGGTCATGACCGCGTCACCCGACGCCCCCTGCTGCTCCACCACTGCGGCCCTCCAGCACCTCGACCCGTCCTCCCGACGCTAGCCGCCGCCGACGGCAATCCGGCACAGGCTCGGGCGGTGACCCGAACCTGTCAGCCAGGTGCGCCAACCGTCAGCCCAGGTCGGGGATGCGCCAGTCGACGGCGTCATGGCCCTGGGCGGCGACCGCCTCGTTGATCCGGGTGAACGGACGGGACCCGAGGAAACGCTTCGCGGACAGCGGCGAGGGGTGCGCGCCCTTCACCACGACATGGCGGGTCTCGTCGATCAGCGGCAGCTTCTTCTGGGCGTAGTTGCCCCACAGCACGAAGACCGCCGGGTCCGGCCGGGAGGCGACCGCACGGATCACCGCGTCGGTGAACTTCTCCCAGCCCTTGCCCTTGTGCGAGTTCGCCTCTCCGGCGCGGACGGTCAGCACCGCGTTGAGCAGCAGGACTCCCTGCTCGGCCCACGGCATCAAATAGCCGTTGTCCGGCATCGGCAGACCCAGCTCCTCCTGCATCTCCTTGTAGATGTTCCGCAGCGAGGGCGGGGTCCTCACACCGGGGCGCACGGAGAAGCAGAGGCCGTGCCCCTGCCCCTCACCGTGGTACGGGTCCTGCCCCAGGACCAGCACCTTCACCCGGTCGTAGGGCGTGGCCTCCAGCGCCGCGAAGACCTCCTCGCGAGGCGGGTACACCGGCCCCCTGGCGCGCTCGTCCTCGACGAAGTCGACGAGCTCCTTGAAGTACGGCTTCTGGAGCTCCTCGCCGAGGACGCCGCGCCAGGACTCGGGCAGCATGTCGGTGTCGGTCACGTCAACAACCTCCGGTGTGCGATCAGTTACCGACCACACAACCTACCCGCGGCCACTGACAACCCTCCCGACGGTGGGACGTCCGGAGGTCGGATCCGCGCTACCAGCTGGTCTGCCGGTGCAGCGTCCAGAGCTGCATGATCATCTGCGGGTCGAGGGCGCGCTCGGAACCCGCGATCTCCTCGCGGGACGCGATGTTGATCTTGCCCTGCCACAGCGGGAGCAGCCGCACGTCCTCCACCAGGATCGCCTGGGCCCGCTCGAACTTCTTGGACACCGCTCCGCGGTCACTCAGCTGGCGGGTCTGCGGCAGCAGCTGCTGGGTGATCTCAGGGCTCTCGTAGGGCGTACCGAGCACGTTCTCCTTGCCGACGAACGGCGCGATGAAGTTGTCGGGGTCCGGGAAGTCGGGGAACCAGCCTCGCCCGAAGACCGGATAGCTGCCCTTCTGGTAGCCCTCCTGGAAGTCCTTCCAGGGCTTGCCCTGGATCGAGACCTCGAACAGCTTGGACTGCTCCAGCTGCCGCTTGATCTCGGCGAACTCGGAGGCGGTGGCGGAACCGTAGCGGTCGGTGGTGAACCAGAGGTCGAGCCGCACCGGTGTCTCGATGCCCGCTTCCTCGAGGATGTCCCGTGCCTTCGCCGCACTGGGGTCGCCGTACTTGTCGAAGAAGCTGGTCGCGTGGCCGGCGATGCCCTTGGGGACCATGGAGTACAGCGGCTCGGCCGTGCCCCGGTACACCTTGTTGATGAGCTCGCCGCGGTCGATCAGCTGGGCGATCGCCTGACGGACCTCGACCTCGCGGACGGAGGGGTCCTTGGGGTTGAACACCAGGTAGCGGATGTCGACACCGGGGCTCTCCACGATCTGGAGACCCTCGTTCGCCTTCTTCTTCTCCTGGAGATCGGCCACCTCCTCCGCGGTCAGGCCGAGGTAGGTGGCGTCGATGTCCCTGCTCTTGAGCGCGGCCACCATGGCTTCCGACCGCTTGAAGTAGCGGATCGTGACGGCGTCGTTCTTGCGGTCCGCGAACCCGTTGTAGCGGGTGTTCTTCTTCAGCTCCGCCTTCGAGCCCTCCTGGTAGGACTCCAGGACGTACGGGCCGGAGCCGGTGAGCTTGCCGTCCTCCCGGAGCTTGTCCGCGGGGTACTCGGCCGGGTCCACCAGGGACATCGCGGGCGTGGCGAGGATGAACGGGAAGGTGGCGTCGGGCTTGGTCAAGTGGAAGGTGACGGTCCGCTCGTCGTCCTGCTTCACCTCGCGGAGCGAGCCGAGCAGACCGTTGGGACCGCTGTCCACGTCTATCTTCTGGATGCGGTCGATGGAGTGCTTGAC
Organism: Streptomyces sp. WMMC940; assembly: GCF_027460265.1. NCBI lineage: Bacteria > Bacillati > Actinomycetota > Actinomycetes > Kitasatosporales > Streptomycetaceae > Streptomyces > Streptomyces sp. WMMC940. The sequence continues at coordinate 6,598,033 of NZ_JAPZBC010000001.1, read as the reverse complement.
CGCGGCCGCGTCGAGCGGGTGGCCGTTGGAGAAGGTCAGGCCCTCACGGAGGGTGCACTGGAATGCGGTATTGGCCGGATTGGTGAATTTGCACTTCTCGGCCGCGTCCGGCTGGGGGGTGGTGCTTCCGGTCGGGAAGCTCAGAAGGGTCTGGAAGACATTGCGGTACAGCTCCCAGGAGCTGTCCCACGCGGCGGCCGGGTCGAGTGTGCTGGGTGCACTCATCGTACCGACCACTATGGGCTGCGCCCCATCGGCCTCGTCGTCCGAAAACAGACCGCATCCCGCCACCAGGGATATGGACGCAAGGGCTGCAGCCGCCTGCAGCATCGTCCGGTTGAACACGTGCACGCTCCTCGTTCAGCCATGGGTCGGCGAACCATACCGCAGTGCCCCGCCGTAACAACGTGGTGGTCCGGCGGGGCACTTGAGGCCATCTCAAGCCATTCAGGTAGAAATCGACTCAGTGGACTCCGGCGTTAAGGAAAATACCGCCGTCCACCACGAGTGTCTGCCCCGTGATCCAGTCCGATTGGTCGGAAGTGAGGAACGCGGTGGCCCCGCCGATGTCCGACGGGACGCCGAGCCGGCCCATCGGGTACACCGCAGCAGCCTCGGCCTCCCGGCCCTCGTACAGCGCCTCGGCGAACTTCGTCTTGATCACGGCGGGCGCGATCGCATTGACCCGGACCGCCGGCGCGAACTCGTGCGCCAGCTGAAGGGTCAGATTGACCATGGCCGCCTTGCTCATGCCGTACGCCCCGATGAAGGGGGACGCGGAGAGCCCCGCGACGGACGCGATGTTCACGATCGCACCGCCGTTCTCCTTCTGCCAGGCCTTCCAGGTCTGCTGGGCGAAGCCGAGCGCCGAGATCACGTTCGTCTCGTACACCTTGCGGGCGACGTTGAGGTCGAGTTCCGCGATGGGGCCGAACACCGGGTTGGTGCCGGCGTTGTTCACGAGGAAGTCGACGCGGCCGAACGCCTCCATGGCGCGTTCGACGGCGATGGCCTGGTGCGCCTCGTCGTGGGCCTTGCCCGCGACGGCGATCACCCGGTCCGCGCCGAGGTTCTCGACGGCCTCCTTCAGCGCGTCCTCGCCGCGGCCGGTGATGCACACCCGGTCGCCGCGGGCGACGAGCGCCTCGGCGACGCCGTAGCCGATGCCGCGGCTGCCGCCCGTCACCAGGGCCGCCTTGCCGGACAGCGGGGGAAGCTCTCGCTCCTGTGCGGTCATGTCGGTCGCCTCCGGTTCAGTTGAGCGGGCCGCCGGCCACGTACATGACCTGGCCCGAGACGAAGCCGGCGTCGTCACCGGTGAAGAAGGCGATCGCGCCCGCGACGTCCTCCGGCCGGCCGACCCGCTGGACCGGGATCTGGGTGGCGGCCGCGGCCTGGAACTCCTCGAAGCCCATGCCGACCCGGGCGGCGGTCTGCGCGGTCATCTCCGTGACGATGAAGCCGGGAGCGACGGCGTTGGCGGTGACGCCGAACTTGCCGAGTTCCTTGGCGAGGGTCTTGGTGAAGCCCTGCAGGCCGGCCTTGACCGCCGAGTAGTTCGCCTGCCCCCGATTGCCCAGCGCGGAGCTGGAGGAGAGGGACACGATACGGCCGAAGCCCGCGTCGACCATGTGCTTCTGGCACGCCTTGGCCATCAGGAACGCGCCCTTGAGGTGCACGTTCATCACGATGTCCCAGTCGGACTCGCTCATCTTGAACAGCAGGTTGTCGCGGAGTACGCCCGCGTTGTTGACGAGGACGGTCGGCGCGCCGAGCTCGGCGGCGACCCGCTCCACGGCGGCCTCCACCTGGGCGGAGTCCGAGACGTCACAGCCGACCGCGATCGCCTTCCCGCCCGCCGAGGTGATCTTCTCGACGGTGTCCTTGCAGGCCGCCTCGTCGAGGTCGAGTACGGCCACGGCACGGCCCTCGGCCGCCAGGCGCACGGCGGTGGCGGCCCCAATGCCGCGCGCCGCCCCCGTCACGATCGCGACTCGCTGCTCGTTGCTGGACATGGTTCGTTCTCCTCGCCTCGGATCCCTTGGACACGGCTCGCCCGGCACGGCCCGTCGACACCACCCAGGGAGGGTGAGCGACCGCTTAGTACCTTCAGCAGACGAGACGCTAGAAGCCCTGGCACCCGGTGTCAACGGCACACCGGGTGCCCCCCGTCACGTGCCCCCTCCGATGGGCTCGTTCAGCGCACCAGGATGTCCAGCAGCCGCTCGACCTCGGCCTCCGGATCGGCGGTGAGACCCGTGTGCACGGGCCCCGGCTGCACCACGGTGGAGCGAGGCGCGACCAGCCAGCGGAAGCGCCTGCCCGCGTCGTCCCGGGCCGCCTGTCCGGCCTCCTCGCCGCCGCGGCAGACACCCTCCACGGCGTGCAGCGCCGCCCGTACACCGGTGACGTCGGCCCGCGGGTCCAGCGCCCTGAGCTTGGCCTCGTCCAGCAGCGTGCGGGCGGCCACGAAGGACCGCGCGCGGCAGTAGACCACCACGCCCGCGTTGAAGCACTCACCGCGCTCGACGCGCGGGACGACGCGCAGCAGCGCGTACTCGAAGACATCCCGCCGGGGATCCTGCCGGGTCACTGGCCGCCGCCCTTCGTGCTCTTCCCGGCGGGGTGCGGCCAGGAGCCGAGGTGACCGGTGAGCCAGCCCGGTGCCTGGGACGGCCGGGGCCCGGAGGGTGCCTCCAGCGTGATGCGCTCGTGGATCGTGGCAGCCCGCGGCAGCAGGGCCTCCACATAGGCACGGCGGACCGCGTCGGTGGTGTCGAACCCGGGCTCGTCCACGAGCCACTCGTCCGGGACGTCCGCGGCGACCTCGGCCAGCAGCTCGCGGGTGACCAGCGGAGCCAGCACGGCGGCGGCGCCCGCGATGTCCGGCCGGAACGGCGCGAGGGCGTGGTCGGACGCGTCGTACGGCTTCGCCGCCGAGGCCGCCGCCCCGGGCCAGCTGTGGTGCCAGATCATGGTGGCACCGTGGTCGATCAGCCACAGGGCCCCGTGCCACACGAGCATGTTGGGGTTCCGCCACGACCGGTCCACGTTGTTGATCAGCGCGTCGAACCAGACGACGCGACCTGCCTCCGCGGAGTCCACTGCGTACGCGAGCGGGTCGAAGCCGATCGAGCCGGGCAGGAAGTCCATCCCGAGGTTCAGCCCGCCGCTGGCCTTCAGCAGCTCCTGGACCTCCTGATCGGGCTCGGACAGGCCGATGACCGGGTCGAGCTGCATCCGGACCAGTTCGGGCACGCGCAGCCCGAGCCTGCGCCCCAACTGCCCGCAGATGACCTCGGCCACCAGGGTCTTGCGCCCCTGTCCGGCCCCCGTGAACTTCATGACGTACGTCCCGAGATCGTCGGCCTCGACGATCCCGGGGAGCGAGCCGCCCTCGCGCAAAGGCGTGACATAGCGGGTCGCTGTGACTTCGGAGAGCATTGCGCCAGATTACTTCGCGGTCCTGCGGCGTGGCCGTTGAACGAGCGGTGGCCCGGTCCCGTAGAACAACACGAACGGCCCGGGACGGGGCCGACTGTGGAAAGGGAGCGGCATGACCGGAACGCAGGGACCGGCGCGCACCGTGGCGCGGCGCACCGTCTTCACGGCCGCCGGCGGTGCCGGGCTCGCCGCGGCACTGACGGCGTGCGGAGGCTCGGAGAGTCCGGGCAGCGGGGCGGTGTCCCCGGCGGACGGCGGCACGACCGGTGGTTCCACCGGCGGTTCCACCGGCGGTTCCACCGGCGGCAGCACGGGTGGCACCACGGGCGGAGGCGGTGGCAAGGTCATCGCGAGCGTCGCCGACATCCCGGAGGGCGGCGGCAAGGTCATCGGCGACATCGTGGTCACGCAGCCGACCGCGGGCGAGTTCAAGGCCTTCTCGTCGAAGTGCACCCATCAGGGCTGCGCGGTGAAGGGCGTCGCCGACGGAATGATCAACTGCCCGTGCCACAACAGCAATTTCGACGCCGGCGACGGCAGCGTGAAGAGCGGCCCGGCGACCTCGCCGTTGCCCGCCGCGGCCATCGTCGTCGAAGGCGACTCGATCAAGCTCGCCTGACAGCCACAGGAGCATCCGGGAGGCGGCGACCGTCCGGGCCGCACGTCAGGTGCGTTGGGCCCGGCGGGACGCCTTCCAGCACGCGAGCACGTCGTCCGTGGTGATGACGGTGGCGACGAGAGCGAGCGTGTTCCTGATCATCGCGGGGGTGTACTCGGGGGGCACCCCCGCGATGGCGTCCGCGGGCACGACCGCGGTGTAGCCGAGGTTGACCGCGTCGAAGACGGCGTTCGGTATCGCCACATTCGCCGAGACGCCCGTGACGACCAGCGTGCGGCAGCCCAGATTGCGCAGCAGCGCGTCGACGTCCGTGCCGGCGATCGGTGACAGGCCGTGGAGCCGGCGCACCACGATGTCCTCGTCCGCGACCTCGATGGGTTCGGCGACGCGGACCGCCTTGCTGCCGGAGTACTGCTGGACGGGCAGCCGCTCGGCGGCCCGGAACAGCCGGGCGTTGCTGCCGGCCCCGCGCCCGTCGGGACGTCGCTCCGCCACCGCGTGCATGACCTGCACGCCCGCTTCGTGGGCCACGTCCACGAGCCGGCCGATGTTCTCCAGGGCGCCCGACGCCCGCGCCTGTGCCGCGAGTTCCGGAAGGGCGCTGTCCCGGCCGACGACGCCTTGCTGGCACTCGACGGTGAGCAGGACCGTGCGGGCCGGGTCGAGCTGCGCCCGCAGCCGTTCGTACGAGGGCATGCACCCCGCCTTTCTCGTCGTCCGGGCCGCGGACGGCCGGCGTCGCCGGGTGGGGCCGGTCCGGTCACGGACGGCCTCGCGGGTCACGGAGGATCCGGGCCGGTCCGGCCGCGCGACGGTAACGGGCATTGCCTCTCAGGGGAAGAGCACCCATGATTTCCGACACCACATCAGTCGGTCGGCCGGCGGCACGCCGGCTCGCGGGAGGAGGGGCCGCCGATGGCCGTCACACAGCGCCGGGGCCGGCGGATCATGATGTCGCCCGCCGAACTGGACGCCTTCCTCGCCGAGCAGCGCACCTGCCGGGTGGCGACGGTCTCGCCCGACGGCATGCCGCACGTCAGCGCCCTGTGGTTCGCGTGGGACGGCACGTCGCTGTGGCTGTACTCGATCACCCGCAGCCGGCGGTGGTCCGAACTGCGCCGCGATCCGCGGATCGCGGTCGTGGTGGACGCCGGGGAGGAGTACGGCGAGCTGCGCGGCGCGGAACTCTCCGGGACGGCGGTCTTCGTCGGCGAGGCCCCGCGCACCGGCGAACCCTGCCCGGAACTCGAGGCCCCCGAGCGGTTGTTCGCGCGGAAGAACTTCGGCCTGGACTCGATGCCGCACGACGGCCGGCACGCCTGGCTCAGGCTGACGCCGGAGGCGATCGCGTCGTGGGACTTCCGCAAGCTGAACGGGCTCTGAGCCCGGCGCCCCTCCGCCGACGAGCAGGCCCGGCGGGCGCCTCGGAAGGCCCCGGACCACTGGGCCGCGGGAGGTCCGCGGGCGCGCGCACGGAGCAGGCTCGCCCCGGGTTTCCGTCCGGCGGGCCTCAGGCCGTCGCCGCGGCCGACCGGAGCGCCGCGAACGCCGCACGGATCGACGGCCGGCGGTCGGCGTCCGTCCGCCAGACCGCGTAGACGTGCCGGCACACCTTCTGCCGCACCGGGACGAGCCGGACGCCGTCCGGGACGGGGCCCCGGCCCAGCCGCGGGGTCACGCACACACCGAGGCCCGCCGCGATCAGTGCCAGCTGGGTGTGGTGTTCGCCGGCGAGGTGGACGATGCGGGGTTCGATGCCCTTGGCGCGCAGCGTGAACACCAGCCACTCGTAGCAGAACTCGCCCTCGGGCCAGGAGACCCAGTCGTCGTCGGCGAAGTCCTCGAGATCCACGTCCGCCCGGCCGGCGAGCGGGTGGTCGGCGGGCATCGCCACGTCGGCGGCGTCGTCCAACAGCGGTTCGCGCGTGAGCCCGCTCGGGACCGGGAGCCGCTTGTTGCTCCAGTCCAGTGCCACCGCCAGGTCGAGATCGCCCCTGATCACCTGGCGCAGGGCGTACTCGGGTTCCCGTTCGCTCGTGCGTACCCGCAGGTCGGGGTGGTCGGCGCGGAGGGCCGTGAGCGCGGCGGGGAAGAGGCCGCGGGCGGCCGTCGGGAACGCCCCGAGCCGCACCTCGCCGACCACCTGGCCCCGCTGCGCCTCGATGTCGGCCTGAGCCAGCTCGACCTGAGACAGGATGCGGGCGGCGTGGTCGGCGAGCAGGCGTCCGGCGTCCGTGAGCCGCACCCCGCGCCCGATCCTGGCCAGCAGCTGCTGGCCCACCTCGCGCTCCAGCTTGGCCATCTGCTGGGACACGGCCGAGGTCGTGACGTGCAGCCCGTCGGCCGCGGCACTGACGGAACCGTGCCGGGCCAGGGCGTCCAGGGTCCGTAGGCGCTCCAGGTTCAACATGTAAGCAATGCTAATCGGATGACTGAAAGAAGTCTCGCTTGTCCTAAGAAGACATTGGCTCCAGGGTGGTTTCCATGACCACCGCCACGCCGCCGTCACGCACGGAGCCCGAAACGGGATCCGCGTCCACCGCGCCCACCCCGCCCCCCGCGGCCCCACCCTCCACCGGGCGCGACCACCCGGCATTCGGCTGGCGCCTGAGGTTCGCCGTGCTCGCCCTGATCTGGGGCTTCAGCTTTCTGCTCATCAAGGTCGGCACGGAGGGCTACGCGCCGTTCCAGGTCACCCTCGGCCGGCTGCTCTTCGGTACGGCCGTGCTGGCCACCGCGATGGCGGTGCGGCGCGAGGGGCTGCCCCGCGGGGCGCGCACCTGGGCGCATCTGACCGTCGCGGCGTTCTTCCTCAATGCGCTGCCGTTCTCGCTCTTCGCCCATGCGGAGCTGACCATCCCCTCGACGCTGGCCGGGATCTGCAACGCCACGTCCCCGCTGTGGGGCATGGCGCTGTCGCTGGTGGCGCTCTCCGAGGACCGGCCCACCCGCCGCCGGGTCGCCGGTCTGGGCATCGGCTTCATCGGTGTGCTCACCGTGCTGGGCGCCTGGCAGGGCTTCTCCGGGCTGGACGTCGACGGCACGGCGATGGCCCTCCTCGCCGCCCTGAGCTACCCGGTGGGCTGGATCTACGTCCGGCGCACCCTCGCGGGTTCGTCCCATTCCCATCTGTCCCTGACCGGGGCGCAGCTGATGCTGGCGACGCTCCAACTGGCCGTGGTGACCCCTGTGTTCACCACGCTGCCGAGCTCGTTCCCGCTGGTTCCGCTGCTCGCGGTGGTCGCCCTGGGCGCACTGGGCACCGGAATCGCCATGCTGCTGCAGTACGGACTGGTGGCCGAGGTGGGACCGACGACCGCGACGATGGTCACGTACTTCATCCCGGTCATCGCGACCGCGGCGGGAGTCACGCTGCTCGACGAGAGGCTGGGCTGGAACACGCCCGTCGGCGCCCTGATCGTGCTGGCGGGCGCCGCGCTCACCCAGAACGGGTCCGGACCGGGGCCCGTGGGGAAGGGCGTCCGCCCGCCACGGACACGGACGCCTCGGATCCGGTCGTGACCGCGTGCGGGCACGGGCGAGCAGTCGCGGCGGCCGGTCGTGACCGCGTGGTCGCGGACCGGCATGAGCGGCGAGGTGCCCGCGGGGCTCCTCGCCGTCCCGACGGTCGCCGCTCGGGCCGGGTGCCCCGCACGCCACTCAGCCGTAGCTGCGCGCACGTACCGGGCCGACCGCCAGGGCCACCGCGTCGGCGAGCACGGAGATGTCGTCGGCCGTCAGGCCCGACACGGTGAGCCGCACCGCCGGTGGTGAGGAGATGCGGAAGCGGGCACCCGGCGCCACGGCCCAGCCGGAGTGCAGCAGCCGGGCCACCGTGCCTGTCTCGTCGGCCACGGGTACCCACACGTTCATGCCGCTGCGGCCGCGGGCCTCGACTCCCCGCTCCGCCAGGGCGCTCAGCAGCGCGTCGCGCCGGTCCGCGTAGGCGGCCGCGACCGCCGACGGGTCGACGGCCCCGGAGGTCCACAACTCCACGACGGCGCGCTGGGTCAGTCGGCTGACCCAGCCGGGGCCGAGTCGCTGCCGCCCCTGGACCCGGTCGAGGGTCACCCGGTCACCGGTGAGCACGGCGAGCCTGAGGTCGGGACCGTATGCCTTGGCCACGGACCGCACGAGCACCCAGTGGTCCGTGACACCGGCGAGGGGGTGCAGTGGCTCGTCGACGATCGCATGGCCGTGGTCGTCCTCGACGAGCAGTGTCCTCGGGTACCGGCCGAGCACGTCGCGGAGTTCGGGGGCGCGGGACGCGGAGACGACGGCACCCGTGGGGTTCTGGGCCCGGTCGGTCACGATCAGGGCCCTCGCCCCGCGGCCGAGCGCCCGCTCGACGTCCTCGGGACGCGGACCGTCGTCGTCGACGGCGACCGGAACCGGCCGCAGCCCGAGCGCCGGGACCAGGTCCAGCAGGCTCCCCCAGCCGGGGTCCTCCACGGCCACGGCGTCGCCGGGCCGGAGATGGGCGTGGAGCACCCGCTCGATGGCGTCGAGCGACCCGGAGGTGACGGCGACCGGGCCTTCCGGTACCCCGTCCGCGTCCATTCCGGCACGGACGAGCCGCGCCAGTCGGGGGTCCACGGCGTCCTGGCCGTAGAGCACCGGCCGGGCGTCGTGATGGCGTGCGGCCGCCGCGAAGGCGTCGTGGAGCGGGGGCAGCAGCGCGGCGTCCGGGTTGCCCTCGGAGATCTGCCGTACGCCGGGCGGGGCGTCGATCGTGAGCGAGCCGCGCGCCGTACTGGCCGGCCGTTCCCGCACACGACTGCCCTTGCGGCCGGCCGTCTCGATCACGCCGCGGTCGCGCAGCGTCCGGTAGGCGGCCGCGACGGTGTTCGCGTTGACCCCCAACGAAGCCGCCAGCTCCCGCATGGGGGGCAGCGGTTGGCCGGGGCCGAGCTCTCCCGAAGCGACACCTCGCTCGATGCTGGCCGCGATGTCCGATGCGCCGCGCCCTTCGATCCGATACTCTCCTAGCACAAATCATATTTTGCACTAGTGCAATGGGAGAACGCAATATGGCACCGTCCGAGGAGTCGCCGACCTACCGGCCCACCGACCGGACCGTCCCCACCAGGGCGCGGGAGCGCGCGTCCCACGACCGCGCACTGGTGCACTCGATACTCGACGAGACCTCCGTCTGCCATCTCGGCTTCGTGCGCGACGGGGCGCCGGTGGTGCTGCCGACGCTGTACGGCCGGGTCGGCGACGTGCTCTACGTGCACGGCTCGACCGGATCCCGTCCGCTGCGCATGGCCGGCCAGGTCGATCGCGGCCTGGAGGTCTGCCTGACCGTCACGCACGTCGACGGCCTGGTGCTCGCCCGCTCCGCGTTCCACCACTCGATCAACTACCGGTCGGTGGTGGTCCACGGCACCGCCCGCCAGGTGACCGACCCGGAGGAGAAGCGCGCCGCTCTCGACGCCCTCGTCGACCACGTCGTCCCCGGCCGTTCCGCCGACTCGCGTCCCGCCAACGCCAAGGAGCTCGCCGCGACGGCCGTGCTCCGGCTTGATCTGGACGAGGTCTCCGCCAAGGTCCGGACCGGCGGACCGAACGACGACCCCGAGGACCTGGTACTTCCGCACTGGACCGGCGTCGTCCCGCTGGTCCGGGGCCACGGCGTGCCGGTCCCCGCGGACGACCTGGACCCGTCGGTGGCCCTGCCCCCGTACCTGGCCTCGCTGTAGCGGCCGGCCGCCGGAAGAGGCCGGCCGGACCGTGCGGCCCCGAGGGCGTCACACGGTCCGATGCCGGGAGGCGCACGAACGGGCCGCGGCGGGGCGGAACGGGGCCGTCGGCCACCGGTTCCGCCCCCGTCCTGGTCGTGACGCGGATGAGCGGCGGGATCAGGCCGGCGCGTCCACGGCGCCGCGCCGCCCGGCCGGCCGGGCCTCCTGCCAGGCCAGCCCGACCACCGCCATGAGCAGGACCACCGTCCCTGCCACAGTCGCCGAGGTCAGCCGCTCGTCCAGCGCGATCACGGCCAGGACCGCAGCGCTGACCGGCTCCAGAAGCATGATCACCGACACCGTCGCGGCGCGGACGACCGCCGCACCCGCGAAGTAGAGCGCGTAGGCGAGCGCCGTCGGGACGGCGGCGATGTAGACCAGCATCCCCAGCACCCGCAGCGGCTCCGCGGTGTGCGGCAGGAGCCCCTCCGCGAGGGCCGCCGGCAGCAGCCCGACGGCGCCGACCACGAAGGTCCACATCGTCGTCGACAGATGATCGGGACCGTCGCCGTCCCGGCCGAACCGCCGGGTCAGCAGGGTGACGGCCGCGTAGCCCGCCGCCGAGACCACCGCCAGCGCCACGCCCGCCGGCCGCACGGTGGCGCTCCCACCGCCCAGGACCAGCACCACGAGTCCGGTCAGCGCTCCGGCGACGGCGGCGATCCCGCCGCCCCCGAGCCGCTCCCCCATGGTGATCCTGGCGCCGAGGGCGATCAGCACGGGCCCGGCGCCCAGGGCGACGACCGTGCCGACCGCCAGCCCGGTCTGCTCGACGGCGGCGAAGTAGGAGCTCTGAAAGACGGTCAGACCGACGCCGGTGCCGAGGATGCGCAGCATCCTGCGGCGGCGCGGTTCGGACCCGGCCACGGCGGCGCCGCCGCTCCCCGCCGCCCGGCGCCCGCGCAGCGCGAGCGCTCCCGCGAGCAGCAGCAGGCCGCCGAGGCAGCGCCAGAAGGACAGGGCGAGCGGGCCGAGATCGCTGGCCTCGAAGACCAGTGAGGCGGCCGCCCCCGCGGTCCCCCAGGCCACACCGGCCACGACGAGATAGAACAGGCTGCGCCCGACGGGCAGGCCGGTGACGGCAGCCGAAGAAGGATTCGACACGTGAGTACTCCGTGCTGGGTGTCCGGGGATAGCCCCCGGAGGCCCGCCCCGAAGGGTGGGGGAACGCGTCCCACGACGGGCCGGAAGACAGGACGGTTGGCCGCTGGACTCCACACGCGGGCAGCGACGAACCGTCCGGGGGACTCCACACCCCGGACCCGGTCTTCGTCGGCGGAGAACCGCCCGCGCTACGCGGCGGGCGGCGGGAGGACGGTCGAATGCATGATCGCTACCCTAGACCGCCGCCCGCTCGGCCGCCAAGTCGCCGTCGGCAGCACCGGCCACGGTGCCGGAGCCGCCCGCCACCGGCCCGGATGCTGCCTTCGGCGTGGAGGACTGGGCGATGAACGCGCCCACGAGCACCACGGCACCGCCGGCGATCTGGGGCGCGGAGAGATGCTCGCCGAGCAGGACCCAGGCCAGCACCGTCGCGATCACGGCCTCCAGACAGGCGACGACTCCCGCGACCTGCGGCGAGAGCCTGCGGACGGACACGACCCCGGTGACGTAGGCGAGGACCGTGGCGATCAGGACGATCCAGCCGAGCAGCAGCGCCGCCGGGACGGTCGTGCCGGCCAGGGCGGCTCCACCGCCGAGCACCTGCCAGTCCATCCCCCACGGGCGGGCGACGACGGTCAGCACGAGCGCACCGACGAGCAGTCCGTACGCGATGACGCCGAGCGGGTCGGCGGCGTCGTCGCCGTCGGCGCCCTCGGCGGAGAGGACGAAGTAGCCGACCTGGCAGCAGGCCGCCCCGAGGGCGAGCAGCAGGCCGATCACGTCGAAGCCCAGCCCGGACCAGACCTCGACCACGCAGGCGAGTCCACCGACGGCGAGGACGACACCGACGGCGGCGGCGCGGGTGACCGGGCGGCGCTGGACGAAGCGGACCCAGGCGAGGACGAGAGCGGGGGCCAGGTACTCGATGAGCAGCGCCACGCCCACGGGGATGCGGGAGATCGCCGCGAAGTAGCAGGCCTGGACACCGGCGACGGCGAGCATTCCGAATCCGGCGAGCAGCGCCGGTTTGCGTATCAGCAGGTCGCGGTGGCGCCAGGCGACGGGAAGCATGACGAGGGCGGCACCGGCCACTCGCAGCCACACCACATGCAGGGGGTCGAGCCCCGCTTCGATGAGCGGCTTGGCCGCCACACCTGAACCACCGAAGGCGAACGCCGAGGCCAGGGCGAGTCCCAGCCCGGCGCTCCTTTCCCGAGACGCGTGCATCGGCACATCATGGCAGCCCGGGTCAGGAGCGTCACGTCCGTCGCACCTGTTGAGACAGCTCTCCGATCCGGCCCGCCAGCCGGTCGGGGTCGACCCCCGCACGCACCAGGACCTCGGCGGCCCTGGAGTCGCGGTCGGCGGCGAGTCCGGCGAGCAGATCGAGGCCGTCGGGCCGGCCTTCCCCGCGCTCCGCCGCCCGCTCCCGCGCCCGCAGCACGGCGGCGGCGGCCGACGGCGACCAGCCCGTCCGTCCGGGGTCCCGATCCCCGGGGACCACCGGGACCGCGCCGGAGTCCTCGACCGTCGCCTGCCAGCGCAGCCCGTACCCGATGCTGCGCTGGACGAGGTAGCCGAGGACGCGGGCGACCTGGTCCGGGCCTCCGAAGGCCGCCCGGACGTCGGGTCCGGACTCGACCAGGGAGTGCAGCAGATGGGCCGTGTCGATCTGGGGGTCACCGTCCCGCATCGCACGCCGGCGCGCACCGGCGACGACCGGGGCCAGTTCCTCGGAGAGTCCGGCGTCGGTCCCGGTGGGGGCGGGAGCGGGCTGCTGGGGGACGCGCGGGACAGGGAAGTGCACGGTCCCACCCCATCAGCAGCGGACGGCCGGGTCATCGCCACCCGGGAGCATTCGGGCATCCCGCGGAAGGTGGGCACCGCGTGCCGCGCCTCCTCCTTGCGGAGGAGAAGCGACCCTCACCAGCGGCGCCTGGCGCTCCCCCGCCGGCGGGAGTCCGCCGGGCACCGGCCGCGCAGACCGCGGCGCATCGGCGGCGAGGCGACCCATCTGACAGCTCATCAGTATTGAATGTCGCAGGGCGCGCGGCTACGTTCCGCAACACCGGAACCCGAAGGGCGGCGAGCCCGACGAGAAGGGGGTTGGCCGTATGGCCGAGGTCAGCGCGGACGCACGCATCCCAGCGTCGGCCGGCAAGGTGTGGGCCCAGCTGACGGACTTCGCTTCGTACGGCCGGTGGAACGCCACGCACACGAGCTTCCCGCAGGGCGGTCCCGAAGCCCTCAGGACCGGCGCGACCTTCGCCGAGAGCATGAAGCTCATGGGCTTTCCCGCGGAAGTGCGGTGGACGGTGGAGGAACTGGAGCCCGAGCGGGTCCTCGCGATCAGGGGCAAGGGCCCGATGGGCGTACTGGTCGGCACCCGCTACACGCTCACCCCGGAGGGGGACGCCACGACCCTCCGCATCGACGGCGAGTTCACGGGCGCCGCCGTCTCGCTGATGGCGGGCAAGCTCAGGGAATCGGCGACGGCCGCGCTCAACGAGTCGCTGCGCAGACTCGGAGGGCTCGTGAGCTGACCGCCGGGCACAATCGAGTAGGAGGGACGGGTCGCCCGTCCCTCCTCTCACACCACCGGACATGCGGGCCACGCATCCGGCGGTTCATCCAGCTGATCTCAACCGTTGCCAGGTCGGCTTGAGCGTGCGCAGACCTAGACCCTCCCAGTGAGAGTTGGGCAGCGCCCGCTGGAGGACAGCCGATCCCGCGATCCGCCAGTAGCCTTTGCTACTGGCCGCCCATTCCCGAGCAGCACGCTCACCGATCCCGAGCGCCCGCAGGTTACGACGTTTGGTCGCGTACCGCTTCCATTCCTTCCAGCGGATCTGCCGCATCCTGCGGTGGAGCCACTTGTCCAGCCCCTGGAACACCTTGGGGGTATTCGCGAGCTGGAAGTAGCCCATCCAGCCAGTGGTGAAGCGGTTGATCTTCGCGATGCGTCCATCCATCGCGATACTCCACCGGCGAGACGTCAGTTCCCTGATCCGTACCTTCCAACGCGCGAGCGCCTTCGGATCGACCCGGATCCTGACCTCCCCGCCCCGGACGAAGTAGAAGCCGAAGCCCAGCATCGTCATGACGGAAGCTGGGACCACCTTCGACTTGTCCCGGTTGACCTTCAGTTTCAGCCGCTGCTCGACCACGGCCGTGACCGAGTCAAGCACCCTCTGAGCGGCTCGCTTGCTCCGCACGAAGATCCGCAGATCGTCGGCATAGCGTGCGAACCGGTGACCACGCCTGAACAGTTCCCGGTCCAGATCGTCGAGCATGATGTTCGACAAGATCGGCGAGAGCGGCGACCCCTGCGGGGTTCCCTCCACGCTCGGCATCTTCACGCCGTCCACCATGATCCCGGCTTCCAGATACCTCCGGATCAGCTTCAGGACCCTGCGGTCACTAACCTTCCGCGCCACCCGTGCCATCAGGACATCGTGCTGAACCCGGTCGAAGAACCGGTCCAGATCAAGGTCCACGACCCACCGGTTGCCGTCCTCGATCGCCCGCCGCGCGACACGGACCGCCTGATGGGCGGACCGGCCGGGGCGGAACCCGAAGGACGACCCGGAAAAGCCAGGGTCGAAGATGGGCACGAGCACCTGCGCGACGGCCTGCTGGATCAAGCGGTCCAGCACCCGCGGCACCCCCAGCATCCGCTCGCCCCCGCCAGGCTTCGGGATGATCACCTGACGGACCGGCGCCGGCCGGTAGATGCCCGCATCGAGTTCAGCCCGGACCTCGGGCCAGTGCACCGCAACCCACGACCTGAGTTCGGTCGTGGTCATACCGTCCACCCCGGGAGCACCCCGGTTCACCTCGACACGGTTGAGCGCCACGAGCAGGTTCTCCTTCGAGAGCATCAACTCGGGCTTCGCCTTCCGCAGCAGACTCACCCGACCAGCACGCCTCATACACGGTTCGTGTTCCTCGGTACCCAGGTCTCGCCTCGGGCTTCCTCCAGACCCCACCTCACGATGACGCCCTTGCCTCCGGCTCGGGGTTAGCACCACCTCTTCCCCCAGGGGACTTCCACCCCCAAGCAATCGCCCATGCTGGGCGCACCGCGCGAGGGGCTCCGCACGATGCGGAGCCCCTCACCCGGCACACGGCGCCGCCCTGCCCGAGCACGGCGCGGCCCGCCCCTGCCCGCGCCCGGTCGAGGACCGGCGGGCGCCGTTGGGGTCCGGCACCGACCGCCGTCCGCCGACGGCCGGGCGCCGTGGGCCGTCAGTCCTCGTCGGCCAGGATCAGATAGAGCTTCTTGCGGGCCTCGCCGATCACCGAGATCGCCTTCTGCCGCTGATCCGGGGTACCGGTCTTCCAGACCTGGCCGAAGGCCTCCATGAGCCCGAATCCGGCCTGACGTATCTCGTTCATGGCCTCCCAGTCGATCCCGCGGCCGGCCTCCTCCCAGGGCGCGTCGGGAACCGACTCGGCCTCGGCGCGCCCCGTCCCGGTGAGCGTGAAGAGCTTCTTGCCGCCGTCGCTCTCGCTGGTGATCAGCCCCTCGTCCTCCAGCAACTGGAGCGTGGGATAGACCGATCCGGGGCTGGGCTTCCAGGCCCCGCCGCTGCGCTCGCCGATCTCCTGGATCATCTCGTAACCGTGCATCGGGCGGTCCTTCAGCAGGACCAGGATCGAGGCGCGCACGTCCCCGCGGCGAGCCCTCCCCCGGCCCCGGCCCCGGCCACCGCCCCACGGGGGGCCGCCGAACCCCGGCCCGAACGGACCGAAGGCGGCGCGACGCCCCTCGTACTCACCCCGACCGTGATGGCCGGGCCCGCAACCGCCCTGCCCCGGGCCGGGTCCGAAGCCGTGTCCATGTGAACGCATCACTACGCTCCCTCCATCTTCGATCTGTCGCGATGCCTCAACGATATATCGGAACAGTTCGATTGGCAATCGCCGACCGGTCCAGATCACCGGGATTGGCCTTGGCCGGCCGCTTCGCCGGGCATCTACGGTCGACGCCATGCGGATTCGAATCGTGGACGCCTTCACCGACCGGCCCTTCGCGGGAAACCCCGCCGCGGTCGTGCTGCTCGACACCGACGCCTTCCCCGACGACGGCCGGCTCCAGGACGTGGCGACGGAGATGAACCTCTCCGAGACGGCCTTCGCACATCCGCTGCCCGCGGGCGGCGAGGCGGACTGGGCGCTGCGCTGGTTCACACCGGCCGCCGAGGTGGACATGTGCGGGCACGCGACACTCGCGACGGCCCACGTCCTCCATCGGACCGGCACCGCGAGCGGCACCGTGCGCTTCGCGGCGCGCTGCGGGATCCTGACGACGACCGTGCGCGAGGACGGCTCGATCACCCTGGACTTCCCCGTGTCGTCGCTGACCCCGGTGGACTCTCCGGACGGCATCGCCGAGGCGCTCGGGGCCGTTCCGCTCTCGGTCCTGGACACCTCCGACCACATCGGCGATCTGCTGGTCGAGCTCGGCGACGAGGCGGCCGTCCGCGGTCTGCGCCCGGACATCCGGGCCCTCGCCGCCCACTCCCGGCGCGGGATCATCGCCACGGCGGCGGCCGCGAACCCGGGGAAGGGGTACGACTACGTCTCGCGCTGCTTCTTCCCGAACGTCGGCATCGACGAGGATCCCGTCACCGGCAGTGCGCACACCGCCCTCGCGCCGTTCTGGTCGGCGCGGCTGGGCCGGCCGGAGCTGACCGGGCTGCAGGCCTCCGCCCGCTCCGGCCTGGTACGGACGGCGCTGCGCGGCGACCGCGTCCTGCTCACCGGCAGCGCCGTGACCGTCGTCGACGGCGAACTGCTCTTCGCCCCCTGACCGGGAGACGGCCGGCCACGGCGCCACCGCGGGCACGCGGCCGCTGCCCGCCGCGGGTAATGCGGGAGGGGCGTACGGCAGTCCGGCCGTACGCCCCTCGCGCCACGCTCCGTGCCCTCGCGCCCGCGGCCCGCCACGACACGCCTCACACCGTGGGCAGCCAGCCCACCTTCCCCGCCAGCAGTCCGTAGCCCACGAAGGCGACGATGTCGAGAAGCGCGTGGGCGGCCACGAGCGGCCCCACCCGGCCCCAGCGGCGGTACAGCAGGACGAAGACCACCCCCATCACCATGTTGCCGACGAAGCCGCCGATGCCCTGGTAGAGGTGGTACGAGCCGCGCAGCACCGAACTCGCGGCGAGGGCACCGACCGGGCTCCAGCCCAGTTGGTCCAGCCGCCGCAGCAGGTACCCGACGACGATGACCTCCTCGACGACGGAGTTCTGCACCGCGGAGAGAATGAGGACCGGGTACTTCCACCACACGTCGGGAAGCGACTCGGGGACCACCGTGAGATTGGCACCCGCTGCCCTGACCACCAGGTAGAAAGCCAGCCCCGCACTGCCGATGGCGGCGGCCACCAGCGCACCGCGCCCCAGGTCGGACCACGGCCTGGTGCGGTCGAATCCGACGGCCCTCAGCCCGCCGGCGCCCTCCCTGAGCAGCAGATGGCCGACGAGGACGACGGGAACCAGCGCCGTCGCGATCCCGAACAGCTGCCACGCGAGGTCGAGCCACGGCCGGCCGGGCGCGTAGGAGCTGTTGAGGTTCGCGGCCTGGTCCGCGAGACCGCCGGGCTTCGTCAGCGCCCCGATGAAGCTGATGAGCGACGACACCGCGCTGGCGCCCAGCGAGAGCGCCAGGACGATCAGGGTCTCGGACCGCAGTGTCCCGCGCGGCAGTCCCCCGTCGGGGACCGATCCGGACACCCGTCCCTTCTCCGCCTGCACACTGCCTCCCGTTGCCTCGGTCCCGCCGTCACAGCTTGCCCGACGGCGGGACCGAGGTCGAAGGCGGGACCCGATTGCGGGGGCGGTCAGTCGCCCGGTCCGGCGGGCCAGGTGTGCACGGGCTCGTCCGCATGCATCAGCGCGCTGTAGCGGCGCGTGACCGCGGCGAGCGCGGCACGCCGGTCGAGCCCGGCGTCCAGCGCCCGGTGGAAGGCCTCCACCTGCCAGGACGCACCGTTCACCCGGCGCCGGCACCGCCCCTCGATGACGCCCAGGTAGAAATCCCGGTCCGCGGGTTCCACGTTCCAGGCGTCCAGCCCGGCCGCCGCGAGCGGCAGCAGTTCGTCCCGTACGAGCTTGACCGCGGGGACGCGGGTGAGCCCGCCGCCCCGGCCCGGGCGGGGCCACTCCACCTCGGCCTCGATGCCGTGCCGGCAGGCGGTCTCGAAGTTCGCCGCGGCGGTCTCGAACGGCATCCGGGTCCACACCGGTCGCGACTCCTCGGCGAGCGCCCGCACGAGCCCGTAGTAGAAGGCCGCGTTGGCCACGACATCGGTGACGGTCGGACCGGCCGGGAGCACCCGGTTCTCGACGCGCAGATGGGGCACGCCGTCCGCAAGACCGTAGACGGGCCGGTTCCAGCGGTAGACCGTGCCGTTGTGCAGGACGAGTTCCTGCAGCCGCGGCACACCGCCGTCGTCGAGCACCCGCAGCGGCTCCTCGTCGTCGCAGATCGGCAGGAGGGCCGGGAAGTAGCGCAGGTTCTCCTCGAAGAGTTCGTAGGCGGAACCCACCCAGCGCTCGCCGAACCAGGTCCTGGGCCGCACGCCCTGGGCCTGGAGCTCGGGCGGCCGGGTGTCCGTCGCCTGCTGGAAGAGCGGTGGCCGGGACTCGCGCCAGAGTTCCTTGCCGAACAGGAACGGGGAGTTCGCGCCGACGGCGATCTGGACCGCCGCCACGGCCTGGGCGGCGTTCCACACCTGGGCGAACCGGCCCGGGGTCACCTGGAGGTGCAGTTGCACGGACGTACAGGCCGCCTCCGGGGCGATCGAGGACGATGTGCAGCCGAGGTGCTCCACCCCTTCGATGTCGAGGGTGAAGTCCTCACCGCGGGCGGCGACGATCTGGTCGTTGAGAAGGACATAGCGGTCGACGTCCGACAGATTCGCAGAAACCAGATCCTTGCCGTCGAGGGTCGGAAGAATTCCGATCATCACGATTCCGGCATCGATCTCCGCGGCTTTGCGATGGGCATATCCCAAACCAGTGCGAAGCTCCTCGGCGAGCTGGTCGAGGACCCGGCCACCGAGCCGGTGCGGCGCTATGTTGACCTCCAGATTGAACATTCCGAGCTCGGTCTGGAAATCACGGCTGGCAATCCTGTCGAGTACCTCGGCATTCATCATCCGGGGCAGGCCGTCGGAGCCCGCGAGATTGAGCTCGATCTCCAGCCCCATCAGATTCTTGGGGCGATCGAACCTCTTCTCCGCCAGAAGTCTCCCCAGTCCCGCCAGGCACTGCTGGAGCTTTCTCCGGTAGCGTTGCCGATCGGACAGGTCGAACCCGCCTGCCACGATCTTCTCCCCCATCGAAGGGTCCCTCCTCGAGTGGGCAGTCCACGGCCGGGCCGCTCGTGTCACGGACGATAATGCCCAGACGAAGAGATCCGTAACGTCTCGCGCACGACCGATGGGCCGCTAGTCTGAAGCGGCGACCGTGCGCCATCCGTCCGGCACATTCCGTCGGCATGGCGCAGTGCGCATTTACCATTTGCCGAGGTGTGGTGAAAAACTCCGACGAGATTCGGCCGACCGCTCGTGGGGTAACACACCTGGTGACGCCGCTGCGTTCACGAATAACCCCCTCGAACTTCGCGCACTGAAGGCCTGATTCGACCTTGACTGCAATGCCGGGGACAGCTAGCAGAAACACTGAGTGAACACACGTCGTATAAACTCACGCGAACGAGGCAGAAAGTCGGCGCCCGGCCACGGAAATCCGGCCCCCTCCGGCCCACGCCGACAGAGCCGTCCGCATCTGCCCTCGCATCACCCCCTGTCTCTTGAGTGAGAGGCGACCCACCATGCCGCTGCATGTCCCCCCGGCTCCCGCGCCCGCACTGCGCAGCGTCCTCACGGCACTCGGATCCCCCTCCGCAGTCCGCGAGGCACGCACTCCTGCCCTCCGTTCCGTCCAGGGAGCGGTGACCGCCGAACTCCCGCTTCCCGTCCACGTCCTGGACCAGGTGGTGCCGCAGGGCGACCGCAGGCCCCGCACCCGGCTGGCGGGCTGGCGGTTCCTGATCCGCGGCGGCGACCGCGCCATCGCCGCCGCCGACACCATGCTGACCCCGGACGGCTGGGCCTTCTCGCACTTCTTCGAAGGCCCGTACATCGCGTCGACCGAGCGGGCGCTGCAGCAGGCCGAGGCCCTCCCGGGCAGCTACCAGCCACGGTTGCTGTCCGTGCCCGAGCTGTACATGCTCACTCTCTGGCTGCACGGCAACCGCGAGACGGATCCGGCGAAGGGCAAGCCGGCCCCCGCCGACCTGCTGGTGCCGCTCGCTCCCGCACCCCCCGGGATCGCCGCCCACCGGCCGCACCGGGTGGCCGATCTACTGCCGGTGATGACCTCGAGGGTCACTCCCGCGCCCCTGCTCGGATTCCCGGCCTGACCGGAGCCACCGGACACCGCTGCCCCGTGACATGGAGTCACGGGGCATGTTCATGCCCCTTCCGGACTAGCCCACTACGGCCAGTGCGAACCACCCGAAGGGACGGTGCAGTTGAGCTGAACCGCCCGCCGGGGTGACACGTCATTAACAGGTAGGACGAGCTGCCGTGAAATCCCTGCGGATTGACGCCCGTGGGGCAACACTGGGATCGACGACAGATACGGGGGGCGGCCATGAGCACCGCATCGAGCCGCGGGACACTCACCACATCGCAGCGAAAGAACCCATCCATGTGCCAGCACCAGCCACCGTGCCCGACAGCAGACTCCGCCGACCGGGAGGCGGCCCGCCTCGTGGCGCACCATCCGGAGCAGGGCTGGAGCCTGCTGTGCAACGGAGTGCTGCTCTTCGAGGACACGGGCGAACTGCTCCCGGACGGCCAGATCATCGCCCCGCACCGACCACTGCGGATCGTGACGGCGGCCTGAGGCCCGCCGCCCGGTCAGCCGGACCACCCGGCCGGGAGACCCACCCCCGCTCCGTGCCGACGGACCGAGGGGCAACCGACCCACGGACGAAGAGGGCCGGCTCGGAGAGACCTCCGAGCCGGCCCCGACGCGTTCCGGGTGGGTCCCCGGGAGCGCCCTAGCTGTCGTACTCGTCCAGCGGCGGGCAGGAGCAGACCAGGTTACGGTCACCGAAGGCGCCGTCGATCCGGCGCACCGGCGGCCAGTACTTGTCCGTCGCCTCGACACCGGCGGGGAAGACGGCCTCCTCGCGGCTGTACGCGTGCTGCCACTCCCCGCCGAGTACGGCCGCGGTGTGCGGGGCGTTGCGCAGCGGGTTGTCCTCGGCGGGCCACTCGCCGGAGGCGACCTTCTCGATCTCCGCACGAATGGCGATCATCGCCTCGCAGAACCGGTCGATCTCGGTCAGGTCCTCGCTCTCGGTGGGCTCGATCATCAGCGTGCCGGCCACCGGGAACGACATCGTCGGCGCGTGGAAGCCGTAGTCGATGAGGCGCTTGGCGATGTCGTCGACGCTCACGCCGGTCGCCTTGGACAGCGGCCGCAGGTCGACGATGCACTCGTGCGCGACCAGGCCCGCCGGTCCGGTGTACAGCACCGGGTAGTGCGGCTCGAGGCGCTTGGCGATGTAGTTCGCCGCGAGCACCGCGACCTGGGTGGCGCGCTTGAGGCCCTCGCCGCCCATCAGCCTCACGTACGCCCACGAGATGGGCAGGATGCCCGCGGAGCCCCAGGGCGCGGCCGAGATCGGGCCGACGCCGGTCTCGGGCCCGGCCGAGGGCTGGAGCGGGTGGTTCGGCAGGTACGGGGCGAGGTGCTGACGGACGCCCACCGGACCGACACCGGGACCGCCGCCGCCGTGCGGGATGCAGAACGTCTTGTGCAGGTTGAGGTGCGAGACGTCGCCGCCGAACTTGCCGGGCCTGGCGAGGCCGACCAGCGCGTTCAGGTTGGCACCGTCGACGTACACCTGGCCGCCGGCCTCGTGCACCTGGGCGCAGATGTCGGCGACGTGCTCCTCGAACACGCCGTGCGTGGACGGGTAGGTGATCATGAGGACGGACAGCTCGTCGCGGTACTGCTCGATCTTGGCGCGCAGGTCGTGGACGTCGATCTCGCCGTCGTCTGCGGTGCGGACGACCACGACCTTCATCCCGGCCATCACCGCGCTCGCGGCGTTCGTGCCGTGCGCGGAGGACGGGATCAGGCAGACGGTGCGCTGCTCGTCGCCGTTGGCGCGGTGGTACGCGCGCACCGCGAGGAGACCGGCCAGTTCGCCCTGGGATCCGGCATTCGGCTGGATCGAGACCTTGTCGTAGCCGGTGACCTCGGCGAGGCGCTCCTCCAGCTCGTGGATCAGGGTCAGATAGCCCTCGGCCTGCTCGACGGGGGCGAAGGGGTGGATCTGGCCGAACTCCGGCCAGGTGACCGGCTCCATCTCGGTGGTCGCGTTGAGCTTCATGGTGCAGGAGCCGAGCGGGATCATGCCGCGGTCCAGCGCGTAGTCGCGGTCCGCGAGCCGGCGCAGATAGCGAAGCATCGCGGTCTCGGAGCGGTGCGCGTGGAAGACCGGGTGGGTGAGGTAGTCGTCCCTGCGGAGCAGCGCGGCCGGCAGCGTGTCCTCGACCGTCGCGTCCAGCGCGTCGATGTCGCCGTCGACGCCGAACGCGGCCCAGACGGCGGAGACCTGGGCGCGCAGCGTGGTCTCGTCGCAGGAGAGCGACACGTGGTCGGCGTCCACGAGGTGCAGATTGACACCGCCCTCGCGGGCCGCGGCGACGATACCGGCGGCCCTGCCCGGGACGCGTGCGGTCAGCGTGTCGAAGAACGCGCCGTGGACGATCTCGACGCCGCCCGAGCGCAGCCCCTCGGCGAGGATCGCGGCGTAGCGGTGGGTCCGGCGCGCGATCGTCCGCAGGCCCTCGGGGCCGTGGTAGACGGCGTACATCCCGGCCATGACGGCGAGGAGCACCTGGGCGGTGCAGATGTTGCTGGTGGCCTTCTCGCGGCGGATGTGCTGCTCGCGGGTCTGCAGGGCGAGACGGTACGCCTTGTTGCCGTCGGCGTCGACGGAGACGCCGACGAGTCGTCCGGGCAGGCTGCGGGCGTGCTTCTCCTGGACGGCCATGTAGCCGGCGTGCGGGCCGCCGAAGCCCATGGGGACGCCGAAGCGCTGCGTCGTACCGACGGCGATGTCCGCTCCGAGCTCACCGGGCGAGGTGAGCAGCGTCAGGGCGAGCAGATCGGCGGCGACGGTGACGATCGCGCCGAGGTCGTGGGCCTGGTCGATGACCGGCTTGATGTCCCGGACCGCACCGGAGGCACCCGGGTACTGGACCAGTACGCCGAAGACACCGCGCTCGGCGATCTCCACCGGGATCCCGTCGCCGAGGTCGGCCACGACGACCTCCACACCGGTCGGCTCGGCCCGGGTCTCGATCACGGCGATGGTCTGCGGCAGCGCGTCGGCGTCGATCAGGAAGACGCCGTTCTTGACCTTGCCGACCCGCCGGGACAGCGCCATGGCCTCCGCGGCGGCGGTGCCCTCGTCGAGCAGCGAGGCGCCGGACGTGGGCAGTCCGGTCAGGTCGGCGACCATGGTCTGGAAGTTGAGCAGCGCCTCCAGACGGCCCTGCGAGATCTCCGGCTGGTACGGCGTGTACGCCGTGTACCAGGCCGGGTTCTCCATCACGTTCCGCAGGACGACCGGCGGGGTGAAGGTCCCGTGGTAGCCGAGGCCGATCATCGGGGCAAGCACCTGGTTGCGGTCGGCGAGGCCCCGGAGCTCGGCGAGCACCTCGGCCTCGGTGCGGGCGCCGGGCAGCCCCAGGGCCTCGGCGCTCTTGATGACGTCCGGCACGGCGGCGGCGGTCAGCTCGTCCAGCGAGCCGTAGCCGACCTGCGCCAGCATCTTCGCCTGGGCCTCGGTGTCGGGGCCGATGTGGCGCTGCTCGAAGGGGGTGCCTCGCTCCAGCTGGGAGAGCGGAATGCGGTTGGCGGTCATTGCGGAGGCCTCCTGGTCGTAACGACCTGCGAGGGGCACCACGGCGCGGGTGCCCGGACGGCCTCCCCCTCTGTCATCTCAACCTGAGAGCTTCACCGGCACGCCCCGGGGCGTGCCGGCTTTCACCGTCGGTGAGAGCGGATGCCGTCCGACGCCCGCCCTGCTTTCCAGAGTGACCTCGTCCGTGCGGTACAGGGGCCTGAGAGATTCCGGGGAGGATTTGCTCCTTCGGCGGCTCCGGCTTTCACCGGGGCACTCTCCCGCACGGGGTCAGCAGCCGCTGCCAGCGTACCAGCGCGGCCTCACCTGGGACCTTCGAGTGGACGACGCCCCGGATGTGCACTTTCGTAGTGTTCAGCGAACCCGTGCGACCTGTTTGGAGGGACCGTGCAGACCGACATCGATCCGCGCAGCCTGATCGGCCGCAAGGCGTTCGACCGCGAGGGCCACAAGCTCGGGACCGTGGACGAGGTGTACCTCGACGACGCCACGGGCGTCCCCGAATGGGCGGCCGTGCGGACCGGCCTGTTCAGCCGGGACGCGTTCGTACCGCTGGAACCCAGCCGGCTGGAGGGCGACGGCCTCCACATACCGTTCGAGCGCGCCCTGATCAAGGACGCGCCCGACTTCGGTGTCGGCCGCCATCTCTCCCCCGAGCAGGAACTGCAGCTGTACCACCACTACGGTCTCGACCTGCCCTCGCCGCCGGAGGGGCCGACCGCCTCCCCGTCCCCCGGCGACGAGGCCGGAGGGCCCGGCACCGGCTCCGCCGGGGACCGCGACTTCGGGCGGCTGGCCGGCCCCGACGACTGATCCTCCGGCGGACGCACCAGCGGCAGCGGCTCCGAGGGCTCCAGCCCCGGGTCGTCCACCGGGAACGTCCGCACCCGGCCCGGTGCGACCGACCACGGCTCCTCGAAGCGGACCGTGACCCTCCCCAGCCCGCTGCCCTGGACCCATCCAGGGCCGTACTCGGCGTGGTGTACGTCCTGACCGGCGGCCCAGCGCCGGTCCACCACCGGCCGCACGCCCCCGCCCGGCGGCTGCTCCTCGCCCGGCGACGGCTCCCGGGACGGCGCAGGCTCGTCGTCCTGGTCGTGTCGCTCCCCCGCGGCGGCCTGTGCGAACAGGTCCTCCTGCGTGTAGTCGGCGAGACCGCTCACACCCACGCCGAGCAGCCGGACCCCACCCGTGGTGTCCACCGCCTCCAGCAGCCGGGCCGCGGCCTCCCGTACCACCGCGGGATCGTCGGTGGGCCCGCGCAGCGTCTCCGACCGGGTCAGCGTCGAGAAGTCGAACCGCCGCACCTTCAGCACGATCGTCCGTCCCGAGTGCCCGGAGGCCCTCAGCCGGCGCACACAGCGGCCGGCCAACCGCTCGACCTCCATCCGGATGCGGACCCGGTCGTGCAGGTCCACGTCGAAGGTGTCCTCGACCGACACGGACTTGGCGTCCCGCTCGGCGACCACCGGCCGGTCGTCGTGGCCCATGGCCATCCGGAAGATCGCTCCCCCGTGCGCCTTCCCCAGCAGCCGTACCAGCTCGTCCTCGCCCGCCTCGGCCAGGTCCGCGACCGTGGTCATGCCGGCCCGCCGCAGATGCTCGCCCGTCGCGGGGCCCACGCCCGGCAGGGTCCGCACCGGCATCGGAGCGAGCAGCTCCCGCTCGGTGCCGGGCTCTATGAGCACCAGCCCGTCGGGCTTGGCCTGCTCCGAGGCGATCTTCGCCAGCATCTTGGAACCCGCCAGTCCCACCGAACCCGTCAGCCCGGTGGTCATCAAAATGTCCCTGCGCAGCCGCTCACCGGCCTCCCGGGCCGACCGGGAGTCATCCGCCGTGCCGCCCGCCTCGAGGTCCACGAAGGCCTCGTCCAGGCTCAGCGGTTCCACCAGGGGCGAGAGCCCGCCCAGCAGCTCCATCACCTGGTCGCTGACCGTCCGGTAGAGCGAGAAGCGCGGCACCAGACAGGCGGCGTTGGGGCACAGCCTCCGCGCCTGCGCCATGGGCATCGCCGAGTGCACACCGAACCGTCTCGCCTCGTACGAAGCGGTGGCGACCACTCCGCGCGGCCCCAGCCCACCGACGACCACCGGCTTCCCGCGCAGACTCGGCTTCGCCGCCTGCTCCGCGGCGGCGAAGAACGCATCCATGTCCAGATGCAGGATGGTGGGCGCGGGTCTCACGGCTCCGATGCTGCCCTACGGCACTGACAATCGCCCGTACGCGCGTACGGGCCGACCGGGAAGTCCCGACGGCCCCGGGGGTCAGCCGGCGCGCTCGCGGCGGCGCCGGGCCAGCTCGTCACCCGGGTCCTGGCCGATCAGCGTCTCGCCGGTGTCGATGCGCTCGCCGTGCAGCTGCGAGAGCGCCGCCTCGACGTCCCGCCACACGACTCCGACCGCGATCCCGAACACGCCCTGCCCGCCCTGGAGGAGATCGACGACCTCGTCCGGCGAGGAGCACTCGTAGACCGTCGCGCCGTCACTCATGAGGGTCATCCGCTCCAGGTCCGCGAAGCCGCGGGCCCGCAGGTGCCGTACCGCCGCGCGGATGTTCTGCAGGGCCACGCCCGTGTCCAGGAAGCGCTTGACGATCTTGAGGACCACCACGTCCCGGAAGCTGTAGAGCCGCTGCGTGCCCGATCCGTGAGCCGACCGGACGCTCGGTTCGACCAGACCGGTGCGCGCCCAGTAGTCGAGCTGCCGGTAGGTGATGCCCGCCGCCGCGCAGGCGGTCGGCCCCCGATAGCCCACGGTCTCGGGCGTCACATCGGCTTGCGCACTGTCGTGAAGCGGATACGGCAAGCCCTCCGCGGGACCACGCCCGTGAGCACCCGCTGCCGTACCGTCGCCGCTGCTTCTCACGCCGACCTCCGTCCTTGACCTGCCTCCTCGACGGTAGGGAGTCGCCCCGGGTGCGTCAACGATCGCCACACTCGGCACGCCGAGTGATAATCACCCTGAGAGTGGTTTTGCGTGCCCTGTTTCGGGGAATACGTGGCCGGATCCCCGGTGGGACGTCCGACGCACGGGTCCCGACCCGACCGCGACGCCGCTCGTCCCTACGGATCGCGGCGCCGGGCCCGCGGATCACTGGCTGCTGGAGCCGAAGTCCTCGGGCGAGATCTGGTCGAGGAACTCGCGGAACTTCTCGACCTCGTCCTCCTGCTCGTCCGGGATCGCGATGCCCGCGTCGTCCAGAACGCCGTCGCTGCCGTAGATCGGCGTGCCGGTGCGCAGCGCCAGAGCTATGGCGTCGGACGGCCTGGCGCTGACCTCGACGCCGCTGGCGAAGACCAGCTCCGCGTAGAAGACACCCTCCCGCAGGTCCGTGATCCGCACCTCGGTGAGTTCCTGTCCGACGGCCTCCAGCACGTCCTTGAACAGGTCGTGGGTCAACGGCCTGGCCGGCGCCATTCCCTGCTGCGCGAAGGCGATAGCGGTCGCCTCACCCGGTCCGATCCAGATGGGGAGGTACCGATCGCCTCCCACTTCACGCAGGAGCACGATCGGCTGGTTGGAGGGCATTTCCACCCGGACACCCACAACGTCGAGCTCGTTCACACAGCAACCCTAGGACGTGCCCGGCAGGTTTGGGTAGTCGGGTTCCCCCAAGATCGGTGCAAGCCCGCCCGGGGGTTCAGGGCAGACGCACCCCCAGCGCCGTCTGGACCAGCGCGGAGTGCAGCCGGACCGAGAGCGCCGCCAGCTCCTTCGTGGTCGCTTCGGCATGCGCTCTGGTCTGCGGATTGCGGTGCCGGCGAAGCGGTGCGACCACTTGTTCGACCAGGCCGGCCTCGCGGTCGGCAGCCGCCTTCATGGCCCGCAGATGCCTCGGCTCCAGACCGAATCTGCCCAGGTCGGCGATCAGTTTGGCCACCGTCACGGACTCGGCGTCATAGGCGGACTCCGCCGAAGGAGTGATCAGACCGTAGGACTCCCACTCGTCGAGCTCCGCCTCGGTCACTTCAGCGGCGGCGAGCAGTTCCGCCCGGCCGACGCGCGCCGCCGTGGCCGTCTCGGAGGGGAACCCGCCTGGCGCACCGGAGTCCGCCGGCCCGCTCGGGGGCGGCACTGGAGGCCGCTCCCCCCGGGCCGGCGCGTCGAGGTGCTCGCGGATGACCTTCAGGGGCAGGTAGTGGTCCCGCTGCATACGGAGCACCTGCGCGAGCCGCTGGACGTCCTCGACGCTGAACTTGCGATAACCGGACGGTGTGCGCTGCGGCTCGACGAGCCCCTCGGCCTCCAGGAACCGGATCTTGGAGATCGTGACCTCGGGGAACTCTTCGCGCAGCTGACTCAGCACCGAGCCGATGCTGACCAGCCGGTCGCCACCGGCGGTGCCGTGACCGGCACCGCCCGTCGGAGTTCGCCGCATGGAGGTCCCTGAGGTCACATGCCCCGCTGGTTCGCGTAGAAGACCAGCCGGTACTTACCGATCTGAACTTCGTCACCGTTCGCCAGGACGACCGAGTCGATGGGCTCGCGGTTGACGTACGTGCCGTTGAGGCTGCCGACATCGGTGACGGTGAAGGTGCCGTCGGCCGCCCTCCGGAACTCCACATGGCGCCGGGAGACGGTGAAGTCGTCGAGGAAGATGTCGCTCTGGGGGTGGCGGCCCGCCGTGGTCAGTTCGCTGTCCAGGAGGAAGCGGCTGCCCGCGTTCGGCCCGCGGCGCACCACGAGCAGCGCGGATCCGAGCGGCAGGGCGTCGACGGCCGCCTGTGCCTCGGGCGAGAGCGACGGGATGGGCGTCTGGCCGGTGGCCTCCGCCTCATAGGCCTCGATCCCCGAGATGGAGATCGTCGAGGTCGTCTCCGAGGCACGCTCCGCCGGAGCTCCGGACCGCAGTGGCGCGCCGCAGTTGGAACAGAAGCGGCTGGTCTCGGCATTGCGATTGCCGCATCGCGTACACACCGGCATGGACGGATCCTCCTGCCGCGGCTGCCCCGCGGGGGCATGGGATGCATACGGGTCGGGCGTAAACCCTCCACCCGCACTTGAGGTTGACGGTTCCCCGAAACCTATGCGGCCGGGACCGGCAGGGTCAACAGCAGACGCGCCCGGACCGCCGGGAATGTCACCGGCGATCTCGTCCCGGAAGAGCGGACGCTCGCCGCTCTGCTCCTCCTCGTGGCCATGGCGCGGAGCGCGATGGCGGGCGGTGCCGCTGTCGTCGCGTGCGCTCTTGCCGAACAACTTCCCAAACAACTTCACGGGCGATTCCCCTTGACCGAAAAACAGACCCGCCCGTGGGGCAGGAACCCTGAATGAACACACCTGCCGACCCGGACATCCTCACAACGTCCGTACCCTCCGGACAGTTTCCACCACGCAGCACTCCTACGATGCGCCGACCCCCCGCAACCCCTCGTCCATCTCCGGCCTCCCTCGTACGCCCTTGTCTCACTGGGAGGACGACCGAGCGTAGTCAGGCCGTTCCACGGGTCGCAAGGCGTCCACGACGATCTTCTCCGAGCGGGTCACCGAGGCGGTGGCCTGCTCCTTCTCCAGGGTCTGCACCACACCGCCGGGGATGTTCAGCGCCGGCTCGAGGTCCTGCGGCTTGCCGATGACCTTGAAGCGGTACGGAGCGCTGATCCTCTTGCCGTCCACCTCGATGGAACCACCGCCGTCGGAGAAGTAGGAGTCCGCGACGACCCTCACCCCGTTGACCTGGATCGCCTCGGCCCCTGCGGCACGGAGCTCCTGGATCGCGTCGAGCAGCATGTCCGACTCGACCGCTCCGGCACCGTCGCCGATGGTCAGCGTGATGCCCGGGCCCTGTGCCGCCACGGTACCGGCGAGGATGCCCAGCTGCCGCTCCTTTTCCTGTGTCTGCCTGCGCGCCTCTTCGGCCTGGTCCGAGCTGGTCTCCAGTTCGGTCCGCTGGTCCTCGAGACGCCGCTTCTCATCTTCCAGACGCTTGGTGCGGTCATCCAGTTCATCGAGGATGCGCACGAGATCTTCCTGGCGGGCGCCGCGCAGGGCGCTGTTGTCGCTCGTCGACTGGACCTGGATGGCCAGACCCAGACCGAGGACGAACAGCAGGAGGGCCACGACGAGTTGGGCGCGGGAGAAGCGGGGCGGCCACAGCCCGGCCGCCAGTCGCTGCCGCCCGGTCAGCTGCGGCCCGTCGCCGGACGGCGTCGTCGTCTCCGGGCCCTCCTCCGCGGGAGCGCCCGTGCCGTGGACGGCGGTGCGGTCCGTCCCCTCCGACCCGTCGGTCCGGGAGCCTGCGGTCCCGGCAGCGGCGGACCGTGCACCGTCCTTCCCGGATTCCGCCGGCCTCGCGGGGGCCGGGACGGGAAGCGGCCCCGGCTCGGC
This sequence comes from Streptomyces sp. WMMC940, assembly GCF_027460265.1. Lineage (NCBI taxonomy): Bacteria > Bacillati > Actinomycetota > Actinomycetes > Kitasatosporales > Streptomycetaceae > Streptomyces > Streptomyces sp. WMMC940. Next base: position 6,567,827 of record NZ_JAPZBC010000001.1, on the reverse strand, counting down.
GGGCACGGACCCGCGTGCGAGGACGGGCGGGGTCGGCGGTGTCCCTCCGGGCCCCTGCGGCGGCGTCGCCCCTGGCGCGCGGTCGCGCGTCGAGGTCGGCGGTGTCCCTCCGGGCCCCTGCGGCGGCGTCGCCCCGGGCGCGCGGTCGCCCGTCGTCCTCGGCGGCCCGTCCTGGGAGTCCGGCTTCTCGCGCAGGGTCTTGTCGTCGTCACTCATCGGCCTCACGCCCGGAAGACATGGCGGCGGATCGCGGCCGCGTTGGAGAAGATGCGGATGCCGAGGACCACCACCACACCCGTGGACAACTGCGCACCGACGCCCAGCTTGTCGCCGAGGAAGACGATCAGTGCGGCCACGACGACGTTCGACAGGAACGAGACCACGAAGACCTTGTCGACGAAGATCCCGTCGAGCATGGCCCGCAGGCCGCCGAACACCGCGTCGAGAGCCGCGACCACGGCGATCGGAAGGTAGGGCTCGACCACCGCCGGCACCTCGGGGCGGAGCAACAGTCCCGCCACGACTCCCAAGACCAGGCCAAGTACGGCGATCACGATGTGCCCTTCCCTGTCTCTGCCGTGCCCTGACCGGCGGGCGTGCCACCGGCGGTCCTCGGCTCTGCGGTACGTACGATCAGGCTCGGTGCGGCCGGCAGACGCACCCGCTCCTGGGCGGAGATGCTGCTCCGGATTCCGAAGTTCTCCTGCAGCGCGTGGAGGTACTGGCCGTCCACACTGTCCTGGAAAGCGGTGCTCAGCTTCTTCCCGTCCCCGACGGCGAGCACCGTGTAGGGCGGCACCAGCGGCCTGTTGTCGACGAGTATGGCGTCGCCGGCGGCCCTGATCGCGGACAGGGCCGTCAGCCGCTGTCCGTTGATCGCGACGGCCTCCGCGCCGGACTCCCAGAGTCCGTTGACGACGCGCTGCATGTCGCGGTCGCGGACCCGTCCGGTGTCGGAGAAGCCGCTGCTCTCCCGCGGACCGCCACCGCCTGCCTCGCTGTCCTTGGCATCGTCGACGACCAGCTTGACCCCTCGGCCGGTCACCTCGGTCGCTCCGGAGAGCAGCGCCACCACGTCCCCCTGGTGCCCGCCCTGCTGCTGGAGCGCCTTGCGCTGCCGTTCGCCGACCTCCTCACGGAGGCTGTCGACGTCCTGCTCCAGTTCGTCCGCGGCCGCGGTCTCGGCCTCGATACGGTCGATGAGCTCTTCGCGTTCCTTCGCCACGACGGGTGCCGATATCCGCGCCTGCGCAGCCCCGAGGGTGACCACCAGCGCCGCCAGCACCAGCCCGGCCGCGAGCCACAGCTTGGCCCGAAGCGTCTGGGGCAGCCGTCCGCCCTCCGCGTCCCTACGGGCCGCCGCCTCCGCGTAACCGTCGTCGAGGCTGTGGTCCATGACGTTGTTCAGCAGCGACATCGACGCATCGGGACGCGGCGGTGAGGCTGTCCTCGGTACGGGGTGCTGCTGCGGCATGCCGCACATCGTCGCACGTCGCAGCCGCTACCGCCGAATGGCCCCACGGTTGTGCCGGGATGCGGACCGCGCCGCACCCCGGCACTTCGTCCTCAGACCGCCGGCACGCTCACTGCTTCGTGTCGTCACCTGCGCTTTCCACGACCGCGGACCACTCGCCGAGGAGCGCCTGGGCGGACGTGTCGTCGGGGCCCTCGGCCCACAGATGGGTGACTGCCTCGGACGGGTCGGGGAGCACGAGGACCCAGCGGCCGTCGGCCTCCACGACGCGGACACCGTCGGTCGTGTCCACGGACCGGTCGCCGGCGGCCTCGACGACCCGGCGCATCACCAGGCCCTTGACCGCCCACGGCGTCGCGATGTCCTTGCGGAGCACATGGGCCCTCGGGATACGGGCGTCGATCTGGCTGAGCGTGAGCTGGGTACGGGCCACCAGGCCGAGGAGCCGCACGAACGCCGCCGGACCGTCGAACACACTGCTGAACTCCGGGATGATGAGGCCGCCGCGGCCGTCGCCGCCGAAGATGGTGGACTCCTCCCGGCACACCCGGGTCAGGTCGTCGGGCGACGTGGTCGTCCACTCCACCTGAGTGCCGTGGTACGCGGCGACCTGCTCGGCGATGCGCGTCGTCGTCACGGGCAACGCCACCTTGCCGCTGCGGCGCTCCGCGGCCACCAGGTCCAGCATGACGAGCAGCGCCCTGTCGTCCTCCACGATCCGCCCACGCTCGTCCACGAACGACAACCGCTCGCCGACGGGGTCGAAACGCACGCCGAAGGCGGCGTGCGCGGACGCCACGATCTCGCCCAGCCGCACCAGGCCCTGCCGGCGTTGCTCGAGCGTCTCGGTCGGCCGCGACTCGTCGAGCCCGGGGTTGATCGTCAGCGCGTCCACGCCGAGCCTGCCGAGGAGGCTCGGCAGTACGAGACCGGCGCTGCCGTTGGACGCGTCGATGACGACCTTGAGGCCGGCGTCCGCGATCCCGCTGGTGTCGACGTGGCGCAGAAGCGAGCCCGTGTAGGAGTCGTAGATGCTCGCCGGGAAGGAGAGGTCTCCGATCTCGCCGGGGAACGCGCGACGGTACTCCTGGCGCGCGTACACGCGGTCGAGTTTCCGCTGGCCGCCCTGGGACAGGTCCGCGCCTCGTTCGTCGAAGAACATGATGTCGACCGAGTCGGGTACGCCCGGCGAAGTGCGGATCATGATGCCGCCGGCGCTTCCTCGGGCCGTCTGCTGCCGGGCGACCGGCAGGGGGACGTTCTCCAGGTCCCGTACGTCGATGGCGCTGGCCTGGAGTGCTGAGATCACCGCGCGTTTGAGGGCTCGCGCGCCTCGTGAGTGGTCACGGGCCGTGGTGACGGTCGCGCCCTTCTTCAGGGTGGTGGCGTACGCGCCCGCGAGCCGCACGGCGAGCTCGGGCGTGATCTCGACGTTGAGGATTCCCGATACTCCCCGGGCCCCGAACAGATGCGCCTGGCCGCGGGACTCCCAGATCACCGAGGTGTTGACGAAGGCGCCGGCCTCGATGGTCTTGAACGGATAGACCCGAACGTTGCCCTGGACGATCGACTCCTCGCCGATCAGGCACTCGTCACCGATGACCGCGCCGTCCTCGATCCGCACGGCGCGCATGATGTCGGTGTTCTTGCCGATGACGCAACCGCGCAGATTGCTGTGGGGTCCGATGTAGACGTTGTCGTGGATGACGGCCCGGTGGAGGAACGCACCCGATTTCACGACCACGTTGGACCCGACCACGGTGTGTTCGCGGATTTCGACGTCCGCTTCGACCTTGGCGTAGTCACCGACGTAGAGAGGACCGCGCAGCACGGCGTCCGGATGCACCTCGGCACCCTCCGCCACCCAGACGCCGGGCGAGATCTCGAAGCCGTCGACGTCCACGTCGACCTTGCCCTCGAGCACGTCGGCCTGCGCTTTCACATAGCTCTCGTGGGTGCCGACGTCCTCCCAGTAGCCCTCGGCGATATAGCCGTAGATCGGCTTGCCTTCCTTCATCAACTGCGGGAAGACATCACCGGACCAGTCCACCGAGACATCCGGCTCGACGTAGTCGAAGACCTCCGGCTCCATCACGTAGATGCCGGTGTTCACGGTGTCCGAGAAGACCTGGCCCCAGGTGGGCTTCTCCAGGAAGCGCTCGACCTTGCCCTGCTCGTCCACGATCGTGATGCCGAATTCAAGGGGATTCGGCACCCGGGTCAGGCACACCGTGACCAGTGCGCCCTTCTCCTTGTGGAACCGGATGAGATCCGAAAGGTCGAAGTCGGTGAGCGCATCTCCGGAAATGACGAGGAAAGCATCGTCCTTGAGCGCCTCTTCCGCATTCTTCACACTGCCCGCGGTACCGAGTGGCTTCTCCTCGTGCGCGTATGTGAGCTCCATCCCCAGCTCTTCACCGTCGCCGAAGTAGTTCTTGACGAGGGAAGCGAGGAACTGGACGGTAACGACCGTCTCAGTGAGCCCGTGCCGCTTGAGCAGGCGCAGCACATGCTCCATGATCGGCCTGTTGACCACCGGCAGCAGTGGCTTGGGCATGCTCGAGGTCATGGGGCGAAGTCGTGTTCCTTCGCCACCAGCCATCACGACGGCCTTCATGTCGGAAGCGTCCTCCTTGAAGAGACGACGGTCCAGCCGACTTCACCCGTCCGGGCAGGCCCCTCTCCAGTTCTCATGCGGACCGGTGGGACTCTGCACAGCTCTGTGCATACGGCTCAATCGGCCACGGCGTCAGCCTTGACGAGTCGGCGGACCTGGACCACATAGAGGATCCCTGCCCACCAATACAGAGTTGTACCCCATCCTGCGAACGCCCATCCGAAGACTTCGGCGAGTGACGCGAGCCACCCTTCTCCGTCGCTGAGCAGCAGGAGCGGGAACGCATACATCAAGTTGAAGGTAGCCGCCTTGCCCAGAAAGTTCACCTGGGGAGGCGGATAGCCGTGCCGGCGCAGGATTCCCACCATCACGAGGAGCATCAGGTCCCGTGCCAAAAGTGCCGCGGTCAACCAAAGGGGCAGGATCCCCCGCCAGGTCAGGCCCACGAGGGTGGAGAGGATGTAGAGCCGGTCAGCGGCGGGGTCGAGGATCCGGCCCAGGCTGCTGACCTGGTTCCATCGACGGGCGAGCTTGCCGTCGAGATAGTCACTGACGCCACTCAGCGCCAGCACGAGCAGCGCCCAGCCGTCGACCTTCGGGCCACCGAACTCCGGCAGGAGGATCAGCCACAGGAACAGCGGCACGCCGAGCAGGCGGGCCATACTGAGGATGTTGGGGATGGTGAGTACCCGGTCGGTCTGAACGCGGGTCTCCTGGACCTCCACCCGGGGGCCTCCTGCCGAACGTACCAACGATGCCTCCTGACCTTACCGTCAGCAGGATGAGCGATGTACACAGGGGTGTCGGGTCGCTCAGGCCCAATCTGCCCCTGCCTCCCCGGAACGCGGAAAAGCCCCGGACCGTCTCGGCCCGGGGCTTTCCCAGTAAAATTTGTTCGGCGGTGTCCTACTCTCCCACAGGGTCCCCCCTGCAGTACCATCGGCGCTGAAAGGCTTAGCTTCCGGGTTCGGAATGTAACCGGGCGTTTCCCTAACGCTATGACCACCGAAACTCTATGAAGATGTCGAACCCGACCGACCATCCACATGGTCCCGGCATGTTCGTTACTTCAGAACTGACACAGTGGACGCGAGCAACTGAGGACAAGCCCTCGGCCTATTAGTACCGGTCAACTCCACCAGTCACCTGGCTTCCATATCCGGCCTATCAACCCAGTCGTCTACTGGGAGCCTTACCCCATCAAGTGGGTGGGAGTCCTCATCTCGAAGCAGGCTTCCCGCTTAGATGCTTTCAGCGGTTATCCCTCCCGAACGTAGCCAACCAGCCATGCCCTTGGCAGGACAACTGGCACACCAGAGGTTCGTCCGTCCCGGTCCTCTCGTACTAGGGACAGCCCTTCTCAAGACTCCTACGCGCACAGCGGATAGGGACCGAACTGTCTCACGACGTTCTAAACCCAGCTCGCGTACCGCTTTAATGGGCGAACAGCCCAACCCTTGGGACCGACTCCAGCCCCAGGATGCGACGAGCCGACATCGAGGTGCCAAACCATCCCGTCGATATGGACTCTTGGGGAAGATCAGCCTGTTATCCCCGGGGTACCTTTTATCCGTTGAGCGACGGCGCTTCCACAAGCCACCGCCGGATCACTAGTCCCGACTTTCGTCCCTGCTCGACCCGTCGGTCTCACAGTCAAGCTCCCTTGTGCACTTACACTCAACACCTGATTGCCAACCAGGCTGAGGGAACCTTTGGGCGCCTCCGTTACCCTTTGGGAGGCAACCGCCCCAGTTAAACTACCCATCAGACACTGTCCCTGATCCGGATCACGGACCCAGGTTAGACATTCAGCACGACCAGAGTGGTATTTCAACGACGACTCCACCTGAACTGGCGTCCAAGCTTCACAGTCTCCCACCTATCCTACACAAGCCGAACCGAACACCAATATCAAACTGTAGTAAAGGTCCCGGGGTCTTTCCGTCCTGCTGCGCGAAACGAGCATCTTTACTCGTAGTGCAATTTCACCGGGCCTATGGTTGAGACAGTCGAGAAGTCGTTACGCCATTCGTGCAGGTCGGAACTTACCCGACAAGGAATTTCGCTACCTTAGGATGGTTATAGTTACCACCGCCGTTTACTGGCGCTTAAGTTCTCAGCTTCGCCCCACCGAAATGGAGCTAACCGGTCCCCTTAACGTTCCAGCACCGGGCAGGCGTCAGTCCGTATACATCGCCTTACGGCTTCGCACGGACCTGTGTTTTTAGTAAACAGTCGCTTCTCGCTGGTCTCTGCGGCCACACCCAGCTCACACTGCAAGAGTGATCACCAGACGTGGCCCCCCTTCTCCCGAAGTTACGGGGGCATTTTGCCGAGTTCCTTAACCATAGTTCACCCGAACGCCTCGGTATTCTCTACCTGACCACCTGAGTCGGTTTAGGGTACGGGCCGCCATGAAACTCGCTAGAGGCTTTTCTCGACAGCATAGGATCATCCACTTCACCACAATCGGCTCGGCATCAGGTCTCAGACACATGTCACGCGGATTTGCCTACGCGACGTCCTACACCCTTACCCCGGGACAACCACCGCCCGGGCTGGACTACCTTCCTGCGTCACCCCATCACTTACCTACTACCACCTTGGGTCAGCGGCTCCACCACTCCGACCTCGTCCGAAGACTCAGCCGACGGCTTCACGGCCTTAGCATTAATGGGCTCGATACTGGGCGTTTCAAAGCGGGTACCGGAATATCAACCGGTTGTCCATCGACTACGCCTGTCGGCCTCGCCTTAGGTCCCGACTTACCCTGGGCAGATCAGCTTGACCCAGGAACCCTTAGTCAATCGGCGCACACGTTTCCCACGTGTGTATCGCTACTCATGCCTGCATTCTCACTCGTGAACCGTCCACAACTCGCTTCCACGGCTGCTTCACCCGGCACACGACGCTCCCCTACCCATCACGATCCCCGTTGGGGGTACATATCGCAATGACACGACTTCGGCGGTACGCTTGAGCCCCGCTACATTGTCGGCGCGGAATCACTTGACCAGTGAGCTATTACGCACTCTTTCAAGGGTGGCTGCTTCTAAGCCAACCTCCTGGTTGTCTCTGCGACTCCACATCCTTTCCCACTTAGCGTACGCTTAGGGGCCTTAGTCGATGCTCTGGGCTGTTTCCCTCTCGACCATGGAGCTTATCCCCCACAGTCTCACTGCCGCGCTCTCACTTACCGGCATTCGGAGTTTGGCTAAGGTCAGTAACCCGGTAGGGCCCATCGCCTATCCAGTGCTCTACCTCCGGCAAGAAACACACGACGCTGCACCTAAATGCATTTCGGGGAGAACCAGCTATCACGGAGTTTGATTGGCCTTTCACCCCTAACCACAGGTCATCCCCCAGGTTTTCAACCCTGGTGGGTTCGGTCCTCCACGAAGTCTTACCTCCGCTTCAACCTGCCCATGGCTAGATCACTCCGCTTCGGGTCTAGAGCGTGCAACTCAACCGCCCTGTTCGGACTCGCTTTCGCTACGGCTTCCCCACACGGGTTAACCTCGCTACACACCGCTAACTCGCAGGCTCATTCTTCAAAAGGCACGCAGTCACGAGACGCACCCAAAGGCACGCCCGACGCTCCCACGGCTTGTAGGCACACGGTTTCAGGTACTATTTCACTCCGCTCCCGCGGTACTTTTCACCATTCCCTCACGGTACTATCCGCTATCGGTCACCAGGGAATATTTAGGCTTAGCGGGTGGTCCCGCCAGATTCA